>NZ_CP083349.1:0-731875 GCF_020035535.1 Ensifer adhaerens
ATGCAGATGAATTTGGTGACGGCGGGCGCACTTCAGAAAGAAGGAGACGCATTCCAAGCCGGAAGCAATCTATCTCAGGCGGCGGGGGAAAAATTCGACATGAGGCATGACGCACTGTTCGAGCGGGTAAGTGCGCGTCTCAAGGCTCAAGTCGGTCCGGATGTCTTTGCAAGCTGGTTTGGGCGTCTGAAGCTCCATTCCGTATCCAAGAGCGTCGTGCGCCTCTCGGTGCCGACCACGTTCCTGAAGTCCTGGATCAACAATCGTTATCTCGATCTCATCACCTCGATCTTCCAGCAGGAAGACGGCGAGATTCTGAAGGTCGAGATTTTGGTGCGCACGGCCACCCGTGGCGCCCGTCCGACCACCCAGGAAGATGTATTGCCGCAGGCAACCGAAGCGGCTCCGGCTACGCCGGCACGCCGTCCCACGACAGCCCAGCCGGTCGCAACGGTCGCAGCTGCGGCGGTTGCCAGCGTTCAGAAGCCGACACAGGCGCCGCTTTTCGGCTCGCCGCTCGATCAGCGCTATAACTTCGAGAGTTTCGTCGAAGGTTCTTCGAACCGTGTGGCGCTTGCCGCTGCCCGGACGATCGCGGAAGCCGGCGCCGGCGCCGTGCGGTTCAACCCGCTCTTTATCCATTCGAGCGTCGGCCTCGGCAAGACGCACCTTCTGCAGGCCATCGCCATCCAGGCGCTGCAGAGCGCGCGTGCACCGCGTGTCGTCTATCTGACGGCCGAATACTTCATGTGGCGTTTCGCCACCGCGATCCGTGACAATGATGCGCTGTCGCTCAAGGAGTCGCTGCGCAACATCGATCTCCTCATCATCGACGACATGCAGTTCCTGCAGGGCAAGTCGATCCAGCACGAGTTCTGCCATCTCTTGAACATGCTGCTCGATTCCGCCAAGCAGGTCGTCGTCGCCGCCGACCGCGCTCCGTGGGAGCTGGAATCGCTGGACAGCCGCGTTCGCTCGCGTCTCCAGGGCGGTGTTGCCATCGAGATGGACGGCCCCGACTACGATATGCGCCTCGAAATGCTGAAGCGCCGGCTGGACACAGCCCGTCAGGACGATGGATCGCTCGACATTCCCGGCGATATCCTGAGCCACGTTGCCCGCAACGTTACTGCCAGCGGTCGCGAACTGGAAGGCGCTTTCAACCAGCTCCTGTTCCGCCGTTCCTTCGAGCCGCAGCTGTCGATCGAGCGTGTCGACGAATTGCTCGGCCATCTCGTCAATGCCGGCGAGCCGCGTCGTGTCCGCATCGAGGACATCCAGCGCGTCGTTGCCAAGCACTATAATGTCTCGCGGCAGGAGCTCGTCTCAAACCGCCGCACCCGCGTAATCGTCAAGCCGCGGCAGATCGCCATGTATCTGTCGAAGACGCTGACGCCGCGCTCTTTCCCGGAGATCGGCCGTCGCTTCGGTGGACGTGACCACACCACGGTGCTGCATGCCGTGCGCAAGATCGAAGAGCTGATCTCGGGCGATACCAAGCTCAGCCACGAGATCGAGCTCCTGAAGCGCCTGATCAACGAATAGTCACGGCTGACTGTTTCAAGAAAAAGGCCCGGTTTTCCGGGCCTTTTCCGTTTGGATCATGTCTGCGTTTCGTCGACTTCCGCGCGGAAACCGTTCCGTGGTTTTCCTGAACGTTCACATCTACCGCACCGCTTTCAACGTCGGTCGTTGCGCCGCCTTGACCGCCTGATCCTCGATGGCCTGCGATGCCCGGGCTTCGGCAATGATCCAGGTGCGAAAGGCAACGACGGGCGGTCGATCGAGGGCGGCCGGCGGATAGACGAGGTGATAGGCAAGGCCGGTCATCACGCCCTCGGGGAAGGGGGCAACCAGCATGCCGTCCGCCAACTCCCGCGCCACCAGCGACAAGCGGACAAGGGCGACGCCGTCGCCGGCCTTGGCCGCTTCGATGGCGCCGTTGCTGTTAACGAAAACCGGTCCGCGCCCGGGATCCACGCCTTCCGCTCCCGCCGCATCCAGCCAAAGCCGCCAGTCCTGACGATGCACGTCGTGCAGCAGCGCATGGCGGGCAAGATCGCTGGGTGTGTCGAGCGGCTGCCTGGCGCGGAGCGCCGGATGGATAACGGGGACCGGGTCGTCGTCGATCAGGCGCTCGCTGGCGAGGCCGTCATAACGACCCAGTCCATGCCGGATGGCGACGTCGACGCCGTCGCTCTCGAAATCCGTCAGCCGGTTCGTGGTGCTGATGCGCACATCGATACCAGGAACCTCCTGCTCGAAGGCGCCGATCCGGGGCACCAGCCATTGCGCGGCGAAGGTCGGCGTGCAGCTCACCGTCAGCACCGGCGCACGCTTGCGCGCTGTCAGCTCCTCGGTTGCCTCCCGCATCATGCGGAAGGCGCGCCGGAGCGTCGAAAAATAGATGCTCCCGTCTTCGGTCAGAACCAATTGCCTGGGACGACGTTCGAAGAGCGTCACGCCCAGTGTCTGCTCGAGTTCCCGTACCTGCAGGCTGACTGCGCCCGGCGTGACATTAAGCTCGTGCGCGGCCTTTGTGACGCTCGAATGCCGCGCCGTCGCCTCAAAGGCTCGAAGCGATGCTAGGGAAGGAAGAACTGTTGTCATGGTTTAGTTAGACTCAATCATGTAGCGAAAAATGATCGTTTGTCCGAAGCGTAATATGCTGAGAATAATGGCACAAAATCAGGACGGTCAACACCGTTTCGGTTTAGTCAGACAAACAAACGAGGGCGTCGCGATGGTGCAGCCGGTTCAGGCCAAGGTCATGGGAGCGCGGGAATGGGGCATGTTGATCATGCTCTCTCTCCTCTGGGGCGGTTCCTTCTTCTTCATCGGTATCGCCGTCAAGGCGCTGCCGCCGTTTACGATCGTGGCGCTGAGGGTCAGCCTCGCGGCGCTCGCACTGCTCGCTTTTGTGCGCTTTGCGGGACTTTCGATGCCGCGGGATCCACGTGTCTGGCTGGCGTTCTTCGGCATGGGGCTGCTGAACAATCTCATCCCCTTCTCGCTGATAGTCTGGGGTCAGACACATATCGCCAGCGGCCTTGCTTCGATCCTCAATGCCACCACGCCGCTATTCGGCGTGATCGTCGCGCATCTGCTGACGGATGACGAAAAGCTGACGGTCAACCGTTTTGCCGGGGTGGTCGTCGGTTTCCTTGGTGTTGCCATGATGATCGGTCCGGCTGCTCTCGGCGGGCTCGGCTCGAACCTTGTTGCCCAGCTTGCCGTTCTCGGTGCGGCGCTCTCCTATTCGCTCGCCGGCGTCTTTGCCCGCCGCTTCAAGCGCATGGGTGTGGCACCGATCGTAACGGCAACCGGCCAGGTCTCGGCCGCGAGCATGATGCTGGTGCCGCTGTCGCTGCTCGTCGATCATCCCTGGACGCTCACCATGCCTGGCCTCGACGTCTGGGCGGCGATCGTCGGCATCGCTCTGGTCTCCACAGCGCTCGCCTATGTGCTGTTCTTCCGCATTCTCGAAACGGCAGGTGTCACCAATCTGATGCTCGTCACCTTCCTGATCCCCGTCAGTGCCATCCTGCTTGGCGCGATGTTCCTGGGCGAGACACTGGAGCCGAAGCATTTCTTCGGAATGGCGTTGATTGCCGTGGGGCTCGCAGCGATCGACGGGCGGCTCCTGCGCCTCTTGCGCCGGCCGACGGTCGACCCCAACTTGGAATGCCGCAAGAACGTCTGAACGTTTACATCCACACGCAAAGCGGGCTGGTAGGCGAAAGCACTACCGGCCCTGTTTTTTTCGGCTGGGTTGTCGGCTATCTGTCGATGCCATCGTCTTTGATTCAGGAGCAGGAGAGTTCCATGCTTTATGCCGTGTTTTGCTACAACCAGGAAGATGTCACGAGTACCTGGAGCAAGGAACAGGATGACAAGGTCATGCATGACCTCGCGGCTGTGCAGAGCAAATATGCCGAAGCCGGTAAGCTCGGGCCGGTGGCGCGGTTGCTGCCGACGTCCGCTGCCATGACGCTGCGGCATAGCCACAGCGAGACGATCGTGCTCGATGGCCCCTTTGCGGAGACCAAAGAGCAATTGCTCGGCTTCTATGTCGTCGATTGTGCGTCTGTCGACGAAGCACTTGAGTTTGCCCGCGATCTGAGTTCCGCCAACCCGGCTGCCGGCTCCTACGAAATACGACCTCTCGCCATCTACAAACCCAGTGAGCTTGCTTCATGACAGACACAGCCTGGATCGACCTCGCACTCGTTTCAGCCCGGCCGCAGGCAATGGGCGCATTGCTGCGCTATTTCCGCAATCTCGATACGGCCGAAGAAGCGTTTCAGGAGGCCTGCATCCGGGCTTTGAAGACCTGGCCGAAGAGCGGGCCGCCGCGTGATCCGGCGGCGTGGCTGATCTTCGTCGGCCGCAACAGTGGGATCGACAAGGTTCGGCGGCAGTCGCGCGAGACGGCGCTGCCGCCCGAGGAAATGCTCTCCGATCTTGAGGATCAGGAAAACGAACTCGCTGATCGGCTGGATGGCTCCCAGTATCGCGATGACATTCTTCGCCTGCTGTTCGTCTGCAGCAATCCCGCGCTGCCCGCCACACAACAGATCGCCCTGGCACTGCGCATCGTCTCAGGTCTTTCCGTCAAGCAGATTGCCCGCGCCTTTCTCGTCAGTGAAGCTGCAATGGAGCAGCGCATTACCCGCGCCAAGTCCCGCGTTGCCGCCGCCGGCCTTGCCTTCGAGACGCCCGATGCGGCCGACCGCTCCGATCGGCTCGCCGCCGTTGCAACGATGATCTACCTCGTCTTCAACGAGGGGTACTCGGCGATGAACGGGCTGGAAAGCGTCTCGGCGGATCTCTGTCAGGAGGCGATCCGCCTGGCGCGCCTACTGCTGCAGCTTTTCCCGGCGGAGCCGGAGATCATGGGGCTGGCGGCGCTGATGATGATCCAGCATTCCAGGGCTCGGGCTCGCTTCGACGCGGATGGTGCGGTCATTCTGCTCGAAGACCAGGATCGGTCCCTGTGGAACCGGCCGCTGATTGATGAGGCGTTGACCTTGATCGACAAGGCGATGCGCCGTCGTCAGCCCGGTGCCTACCAGATCCAGGCGGCGATCGCCGCACTGCATGCGCGGGCAGAGCGCCCCGAAGACACCGACTGGGCACAGATCGATCTGCTCTATCAGGCGCTCGAGCGATTGCAGCCGTCGCCGGTGATCACACTCAACCGGGCGGTGGCGGTGTCGAAGCGTTACGGCCCGGAAGCGGCACTCGCCATGATCGCGCCGCTGGCTGACAAGCTGTCAGGCTACTTCTATTTCCACGGTCTCAGCGGCCACCTTTTGAAGCAGCTCGGCAAGGTCCGCGAGGCGCGCGTCGCCTTCGACCATGCGATCGCGCTTGCGACCAATGCCGCCGAATGCGCTTACATTCGCATGCAGCTCGACAAGCTCGACGAGGAACCGGATGCCAAGACGCTCGGTTCGAAAAAATAGCTGAAAAAACTCGGGCAGCTGTCGGCGGCAGCCTTGTGGCTTCGTCCTTGGACTGACAACGAGATCCAAGGAGAAATCACAATGAATACCAGCCTCGTTTTGCCCGTGCCGACAACAAAGTCCGTTATCCTCGGCCGCGCCTTGAGCGGCCTCGTCATTCTGTTCCTGGTCTTCGATGGTGCCATCAAACTGGTGCCGCTGCCGGTCGTCACCGAAACCATGGCAGCACTCGGCTATCCGGCAGACCAGGGCCTGGCGCGCCTGCTCGGCGCGATGACGCTGCTCTGCACGGTGCTTTATGCCATCCCGAGAACCTCCATTCTGGGCGCCATCCTGCTCACCGGCTACCTTGGCGGCGCCATGGCAACGCATCTTCGGGCGGGGAGCCCGCTCTTCACCCATCTGTTGTTCGGCCTCTATCTGGGCGTCATCGCCTGGGGCGGCCTGTGGCTCAGAGATCCGCGGCTGCGCAGCCTCATCCCGTTCAAGAACTGACAATCGCCCCCAACCGCTCGAAAGACGACCATGACCAAGACTGTCGAAGACTACATTGCCGGCCTTTCCGGTGTCCCAGGAGACGTAGCGAAACGCTTGCATGCAGCGCTCGACGCCGCAGGCGGGCTCACCGATATCGTCAAGTGGGGCCATCCCGTCTACCAGGCCGGTGGGGCGGTTTGCCTGCTCAAGGGGGCCAAGGATCACGTGACCTTCGGCTTCTGGCGCGGGGCCGAGATGCTTGATCTCGATGCCCGCCTGGAGAAGGGCGGCGGCAAGGGTGACATGGCCTTCATCCGTCTGCGTAAGGTCGACGACGTCGATGACGCTCAGGTCGCCCGCCTGGTCGCGAAGGGCATCGAGCTCAACCGGCTGAAAGGTGATCCGCTGAAATAGCGGTTTGCGAAACAAACTTGCAGCGCGACCGGTAAAACAGAGCGCCTTTATCGGTCGTGATGCAATACCTCTTCACGGGAACAGGAATTCACGCCAAATCCCGCGAGGCAATCATGATCCTCTACTATCAGACCCATTCTCCCTTCGCCCGCAAGGCGCTCGTCTTTGCCCACGAGATCGGTGTTGCCGACCAGCTCGAGGTCATCCACCACGAGACCAGCCCGACGCGGCGCAACGACGAGGTCTATGCCGAAAACCCGCTCGGTAAGGTCCCGGTCCTTCTGCGAGAAGGCCAGGAGCCGATCTTTGATTCCGACGTCATCTGCGCCTATCTCGACACCCTGAATGAGGGGCGCAAGCTGATCCCCGAAAGCGGCGAACCGCGCTGGCGGGCGCTGCGCCTGCAGTCTGTGGCGCAGGTTCTCGCCCAGACCGGCATCGGGCTCCGTTGGGAATGGGAGCGCCGGCCCGAGCATCTGCGTTATCCGGCATTGGCCGAGGGGTATGCCGAAAAGATCGAGGAGACCTACGCTTGGCTCGAGCGGACGCTGGAGCCCGAGGGTGCGGTCGATGTCGGCCAGATCGCGCTGGCGACGGCGCTTTCATGGATGACGTTTCGCGACCTCCCCTCGTTCCGCAACCGCCCGAAGTTGACACGCTGGTTCGACGCGTTCGAGGAGCGGCCATCCATGCGGGCAACACCGCTTTCCGGTGAAACGTTCGATTGAGCCTGTAGCCGGCGAAGAAGCCAGAATATCCAGGAAACGCGGGCCGTGGGTCCCGTCGGCAAACTCGACCTAGCCGCCTCAGGGGCAGGCTAGGTCGGCGACCACGGCGTCGAGGATCAGCATGCCGGCCGGCGTGCAGCGCAGGCGTGAATTGCCGAGCCGCTCGATGAAGCCGTTGTCGATCAGAAACTGTTCGCGCTCCGGGTCTGGGTCGCGACCCGAAAGGCTCTGCCAGCGGGCGAGATCGACGCCTTCCTTCAGGCGCAGGCCCATGAGCAAGAGTTCGTCAGACTGCGCCTCGAGATCGAGGGATTCCCGCTCGATCATGCCGTGACCGTAGGTCTCGACAAGGTTGAGCCAATCCTCGGGCTTGCGTTCCGTGGAGGTCGCGATCTTGCCGTTGCCGATGCCAAGGCGGCCGTGGGCGCCGGGGCCGATCCCCGCATAGTCGCCATAGCGCCAGTACGTCAGGTTGTGGCGGCTCTCGGCGCCCGGACGAGCGTGGTTGGAGACTTCATAGGCCGGCATACCGATGGCGGCCGTGATGTCCTGCGTCGCCTCGTAGAGGATCGCCGATTGTTCACCGTCGGGAACGATGAGCTTGCCGGCCTTGTGCAGGCCGTAGAAGGGCGTGCCTTCTTCGATCGTCAGCTGGTAGAGCGACAGGTGGTCGACCGCATAGGAGACCGCCTCCTTCAACTCGCGCTCCCACTCCTCGACCGTCTGGTTGGGACGGGCGTAGATCAGGTCGAAGGACATGCGTGGGAAGATCTCGCGCGCCAGCCGGATCGCCTTCAGCGCATCCTCGACATTGTGCAGCCGCCCGAGGAACTTGAGGTCACGGTCGTTCAGCGCCTGGACGCCGAGCGAGACGCGGTTGACGCCGGCGGCGCGATAGCCGTGGAAGCGGGTCGCCTCGACGCTCGAAGGGTTGGCCTCCATGGTGATCTCGATGCCGTCGGGCACGTGCCAATGGCGGGCGATACCCTGCAGGATCGCGTCGACCGTCGCCGGCTCCATCAGCGACGGCGTGCCGCCGCCCATGAAGATGCTGGTGACGGTGCGCGGGCCCGAGAGCTCGCGCACTTCTTCCATCTCCTTCAGGAAGGCGGCGACGAAACGCGGCTGATCCACCGGCTGGTGGCGCACGTGGCTGTTGAAGTCGCAATAGGGGCATTTGGCCGCGCAGAACGGCCAATGCACATAGACTCCGAAGCCGGGATCCATGCCGTCACCGATCGCCGAAAGCGTGGCCGTCTGCATCGTTGCGTCTCTCATGCGGCTCAATCAGGCTCCGAGGCAGGTCTCGGCGAAGATCTTGAAGGCGCGGGCGCGGTGCGACAGGGCCTCCGCATCCCCCGGCTTCCAGCCGTGCTTCTCGTCAGCGCTCATTTCGCCGAAGGTGGTCTCGTAGCCCTTGGGCTGGAACACCGGATCGTAGCCGAAACCCTGGCTCCCGCGGGGCGGCCAGACGACGAAGCCTTCGACCTCGCCGCGGAAGAGCTCCACATGGCCGTCAGGCCAGGCAAGGCACAGTACCGAGACGAAGCGGGCGGCGCGCTGTGTGGGCGCCGTGGCGCCTTTTTCCTGCAACGCTTTCTCGACCTTCTCCATCGCCATCGCGAAATCGCGGCTGCCGTCCTCGCGCTCGGCCCAGTTGGCGGTATAGACGCCGGGCGCGCCGTCGAGCGCGTCGATCGCGAGACCTGAATCGTCGGAAAGCGCCGGCAGGCCGGAGGCCTTGGCCGAGGCGAGCGCCTTGATCGTCGCGTTCTCCTCGAAGGTGGTGCCGGTTTCATCCGGCTCGATGAAGTTCAGGTCCGCAGCCGATTTCGCCTCGAAGCCGAGCGGGCCGATGAGGTCGCGGATTTCGCGGATCTTGCCGGCATTGTGGCTGGCGACGATCAGCGTCTTGTTGTCCAGTTTGCGCATGGTGTCTCGTTTCGTATTCATTCGATGGACCAGAGGCCCGGCTCCGCACATTCGAGGCTGTTGCCGGCCGGATCGCGGAAGTAGAAGGACCGCGCCCCGTTGGGCCAGCGAAGATCGCTTTCTATTGCAATGCCGGCCGCGTCCAGCTTCGCTTTCCAGGCGTCGAGCGCCTCGGCCGCCACCCGGAAGCACATGTGCCCCCGGCCGGTCGTACCGTGCGGAGGCACCGGCAGTGCGGCGTCCGGCGCTGGCGGCTTCACCGTTTCGGCCGGGTTGAAGATCAGGAGCACGCCTTGGCCACAACGGAAGAACACGTGCCGGTTTCCGGCGCGGGTGATCCTGTCGAGACCGAGAACGCCGCCGTAGAAGGCCTCGGCGGCGTCGAGATCGGCCGCATAGAGCGCCGTCTCGAGAATGCCTTCCAGTGCCGGGGCCATGTCAGTTCCTTTTTGTCAGCCGGCGATCGCCTGCTTCTGCAGCGCGACCAGTTCGGCAATGCCGTTCTTTGCCAGACCCATCAGGCTTGCGAATTCCTCTTCCGAGAAAGGCTTGCCTTCGGCCGTGCCCTGGATCTCGACGATACCGCCGGAGCCGGTCATGACGAAGTTGGCATCGGTCTCGGCAGCGGAATCTTCGAGGTAGTCGAGGTCGATCACCGACTGGTTGGCGAAGATGCCGCAGGAGATGGCGGCGACATGGTCCTTCAGGACCTTCTCGACCTTGACCATGTTGCGCGCTTCCATCCATTTCAGGCAATCGTAGAGCGCGACCCAAGCGCCGGTGATCGAGGCCGTGCGCGTGCCGCCATCGGCCTGGATGACGTCGCAGTCGATCGAAATCTGACGTTCGCCGAGCGCCGGCAGGTCGACGACCGCGCGCAGGGACCGGCCGATCAGTCGCTGAATTTCCTGGGTGCGGCCGCTCTGCTTGCCGCTCGATGCTTCGCGACGCATGCGCTCGCCGGTGGCGCGCGGCAGCATGCCGTATTCCGCCGTTACCCAGCCCTTGCCGCCGTTGCGCAGCCAGGCCGGGACTTTTTCCTCAAGGCTGGCGGTGCACAGCACATGCGTGTCGCCGAACCGCACCAGACAGGAGCCTTCCGCGTGCTTGGAAAAATTGCGCTCGAAAGAAACCTTGCGCATTTGATCTGTTTTTCTGCCGGATGGCCGCATCGTCAACTCCTATCGTATCTCGTCAGCCTTCTAGAGCATGGCAGAGGTAAAGGGAACCGGTGGATAGTCGGGCGAAGGGGCGTTTTTTCCCTTTTGCCATCAGGCGGCAGGAACACTATATTCCGGCCACGGCAGGATGTGCCTGCAAATGTGGAGTGACATGGTACTGCGCAATCCCGGAGCTAAGGAAATCGCAGCCGCGCTGGACGAGCGCTCGGGCGAAATCTTCCGTCGCATCGTGGAGACCTATCTGACGAGCGGCGAGCCGCTCGGCTCGCGCAATCTGTCGCGGCTTCTGCCCATGGCGCTCTCTCCCGCTTCCGTTCGCAATGTGATGAGCGATCTCGAAGATCTCGGTCTCATCTATTCGCCGCATGTCAGCGCCGGTCGTCTGCCGACCCAGACGGGCCTGCGTTTCTTCGTCGACGCCTTCATGCAGGTCGGCAATCTCTCGATCGAGGATCGGGCGTCGATCGATCGCCAGGTCCGGCGCGGCGACCACGCCCAGCCGGTGGACGCATTGATGGCTGAGGCGAGCCAGATGTTGTCGGGCATGTCGCGCGGGGCGGGCCTCGTCATCACCGCCAAGGCCGATCCCGTGCTGAAGCATGTTGAGTTCATTCGCCTGGCGCCGACCAAAGCGCTTGCCGTTCTCGTCGGCGAGCACGACCAGGTGGAAAACCGCATCATCGAGCTGCCGGCAGGCGTCACCAGTTCGCAGCTAACCGAAGCGGCAAACTTCCTGAACGCGCATCTCGCCGGCCAGACGATCGCCGAAGTGCGAACGCAGCTCGAAAACGTAAAGCAGACGGTACGCGGTGAACTCGATGCGCTGTCTCAGGATCTCGTCGAGCGCGGTCTCGCCATCTGGTCGGGCAATGAGGGCGACGAAAAGCCGGCGCGGTTGATCGTGCGCGGCCGTGCCAATCTGCTCGAGGGACTGGAAGGGGCCGAGGACATCGATCGGCTCCGCATGCTTTTCGACGACCTCGAAAAGAAGGACAGCATGATCGAGCTGCTCGATCTTGCCGAGAGCGGGCCGGGTGTGCGGATCTTCATCGGCTCTGAAAACAAGCTCTTCTCGCTCTCGGGCTCCTCGCTGATCGTCGCGCCCTATCGCGATGGCGAAGATCGCATCGTCGGCGCGGTCGGCGTCATCGGTCCGACGCGGCTCAACTATTCCCGCATCGTGCCGATGGTCGACTATACCGCGCAACTGATGTCGCGGCTTTCCCGTTAAAGGCGCGCTTTTGGTCGCGCGCACGATTGAACCCTTGATTTTTCGGCCCCAAACCTCGATATCGGCTTCAAATCCAGTCACTGGGCATTTTTGCTGAGACGCAGGCTCGCGCTTGCGACGCGGAAATGCGAAGGACGATAGAGACGACACTGCGGAGAACGTCATGACCGACGATACGAACAAGCACGGACCCGAGGCCACCGACGAGGTATACGACGCTGCGCCGGACGTTGCCGACGCTGCTCAAGCTGCGCCGGTTGCCGAGCCTGATCCGTTGGAGCTCGCCAAGGCCGAGAACACCGAGCTGCGTGACAAGTACCTTCGGCTTGCCGCCGAGATGGACAATCTGCGCCGCAGGACCGAGCGCGACGTGAAGGATGCGAAGTCCTACTCCGTCGCCGGCTTTGCCCGCGACATGCTCGCTGTTTCGGACAACCTTCGCCGGGCGCTCGACGCCATTCCGGCAGAGGCCAGGGAAACCGCCGAAGCTGGTCTCACCGCGCTGATCGAAGGCGTGGAAATGACCGAGCGTTCGATGCTTTCGGCGCTTGAGCGTCATGGCGTCAAGAAGCTGGAGCCGGAAGGCCAGAAGTTCGACCCGAACTTCCATCAGGCCATGTTCGAGATTCCGAATGCGGACGTGCCGAACAACACCGTGCTGCAGGTCGTTCAGGCCGGCTACACCATCGGTGACCGCGTTCTGCGTCCGGCCATGGTCGGTGTGTCCAAGGGCGGACCGAAGGTCGTGGCCGCAGAGAACGGCGACGCACCGTCCGCCTGATCCAACGGATCAGAGTTTCAAGAAAACGCCGCGCGAATTTCGCGCGGCGTTTTTGTTTGGGCAGAAGGATGGGCGCAGCTTCAGGCGCAGTCCCTATCCGAAGAGCTGGTGCAGGTGATCGTTAAGGAAACGGCCTTCCGGATCGACCTTGGCCCGCAGCGCCCGGAAATCGCCTGCGCGGGGATAGAGCGCGGTCACATCCTCGGCGCCGAGGAAGTGCAGCTTGCCCCAGTGCGGCCGTGACCCGTACTGCCTGAGGATCGTGTCGACGTCCTTCAGATAATCCCAGTAGTCGGTTCCCGGCTCGCCCGAGACCGAGAGCGTGATCGAGTCCTGCTCGAAGAAGGGGCTGATCCAGCCGGTGTCGCCGGCGGTGAAGCGGTACTCGATCGGGTAGATGCAGGTCGGGTGCTTCTCCAGCATCAGCTTGCGCACCGCCTTTACCGCTTCCTTGCCGTGGGCGACGGGCACCGCATATTCCAGTTCGTGGAAATTCGGCACGTATTCGATCGGGTAGATCTCCGAGGAATAGGCGATCTTCTCGAAACGGCGCTCGGTCGGCGCTTCCTCGGTGATGTCGATCACCTTCATCTCGCAGACGTCGGAGGTGTTTTCAGTCGTCGAGACCGACGCGGTGTCCGGAAGGCAATAACAATGCCGGCTTTCCGGTACGGGGCACCAGAAGAAGCCGAAATGGCGGTGCTTGGCGGCCAGTTCGTCGTGCTGCTCGATCATTTCGTCGAAGGTGCAGCGCCAGAGCTTTTCATGCAGGTTGTAGCTGTCCATCGCCTGCAGCGTGATCTCTGAGATCACGCCGAGCATGCCGACCGACACCCGCGCCGCCTCCAGCAGATCGGGCGTCGTCTCGTCGACCACAAGGATGCTGCCATCCGGCTGCACCAGGCGCATGCCGACGATCTGCGAGGCCATGTTGCCGAGCCTGGCGCCGGTCCCGTGGGTGCCGGTGGTGAGCGCGCCGGCCAGCGCCTGGCTGTCGATATCACCCTGATTGATCAGCGACAGGCCGTTGGATTTGAGCACCTTGCCGAGCTGGTTGATGGTCGTGCCCGCCTTCACCGCGACGCGCTTGCGTGCGTAGTCGATGCCGACGACGCCCTGCATGCTGGAGAGCGTCAGCTGGAGCCCGCTGGTCAGCGCCACCGGGGTAAAGGAATGGCCGGAGCCGGCGCAGCGCACGTTCAGCCCTTGCGACGTTGCCTCGCGCACCATTTCGGCCAGCGCCGCCTCATTTTCCGGAGCACCGCGATGGCGCACGATACATGATTGGTTTCCGACCCAGTTGCGCCAGTGTCCACCTGCCTGAAGCATTTTCCCCTCCCTCAAACCGCGGTGAAGCAATTGTCGACGAACAGATGCGTGCCGTTGATGAAGCTCGCCTCGTCGCTTGCCAGGAACAGCGCCGCATTCGCCACTTCCTTGGGGTCGCACATGCGGCCCTGTTGGGCGGCGATGGCCGCCTCCGAAACGTCGACCCCATATTTGCTAAGGCCGACAAGCTCGCGCTTGCCGTGGTCGGTGGCGATAAAACCCGGGCAGACGGCGTTGCAGCGGATGCCACGATCGCGGAACTCGACGGCGATGGCGCGGGCGAACATGTGGCAGGCGCCCTTGGTCGTGTCGTAGAGCACTTCCATCGGCGTTGCCGCGACGGCCGAAATCGACGAGGTGCAGACGATGCTGCCGCCGCCGGCGGAAAGCATGCCCGGCAGCACTGCCTTGGTCATCAGGAACATGCTACGCACGTTCACCGCCATCAGCCGGTCCCATTCGTCTTCCTCGACTTCGAGGAAGGGACCGACGGCGAGGATGCCGGCGTGGTTGAAGAGAACGGTGATGGCGCCGAATGCCGCCTCGACCGCCTTGACGGCTGATGTCACCTCTGCGGATACCGAGACGTCGGCAGGAGCGAAGATCGCCTCTCCGCCATTGGCGCGGATCGATGCCGCGACCTCTTCACCCTTGCTGCGCGGCAGGTCGACGATCGCGACCTTTGCGCCTTCGCGCGCGAAGAGTTCTGATGCGGCCAGGCCGCACCCGCCTGCGCCACCACTGATCAGTGCCACCTTGCCTGAAAGCCTGCCTGCCATTGCGTCCTCCTCATCGGCGTTCGTCGCAACGGTCGCCAGGGCGATCCGTTTCGCGACGACCTGTTGCTCTCTCCCCGGGGGAATTATTGTTGACGAAGCAGGGGCTGTCGATATCCCATGGGGGATACGAGGAGCGGGAGGATGAAACCGGAATGCTGGCAAGGGAATCCGCCGATATCTCGGCGATGATCGGTCTGATCGGTACTGAGGATTTCGGCCAGGCGCTCGACCGGATGCTGCGATCGATCACCAGCTTCGATCTCTCCGTTGCCTTCGCCTATCCCTATGATGCAAGGCCGATCGTGCTGCACGACGGCTATACGGCAAAGGTATCGGCGAGCGCGCTTTCCGCCTATCTCGGCGGCGCCTATCTGCTCGATCCCTTCTATGTCGCCTGTTGCGCCGGACAGCCCGCCGGCCTCTGGCGCATGCGTGAGCTGGCACCGGACCGGTTCTTCCAGTCCGACTTCTCGTCGTCAGCAGAGGTTCATCCCTGCGTGTCGATGGAAAAGGGCGTCCTGGTGGAGGAGGTCGGCTTCGTCATACCGCTCGACGGAGGCCTGCAGGCGACCTACTCGCTGATGCGCGGTCGCGGCGGTGAGCCCTTCAGCGCGGCCGAACTCGAACGACTGCGCGTCTATGAGCCGATCGTGCGTGAGGCGGTCCGCTCGAACTGGCGCCAGCAGGGGCAGAGCTTTGCGCCGCCGCCCTCCAAAGAGGGCGACGATGCCATGGAAGCAGCGTTCGACAGCCTTTGTTCGGACCGGCTGACCAAGCAGCAGCGCAACATCGTGCGCCTGATCCTCAGGGGACACAGCAACCTTTCGATCGGCAAGGTGATGAGCATCGCCGAGGGAACGGTCCGGATCCATCGCAAGAACATCTACCGCCGGCTCGGCATTTCAAGCCAGGGTGCGCTGTTCCGGATTTTCATAGATCATTTGAACGGTCGGCAGCTCTACTGACGCAGGCACGGCGCGTCCGGCGGACGCGCGCCGTTGCTACTTTCAGGCGGCGTGCGAGGTCGCGTCGTCGTCGAGCAGCGTGTAGATCGCGCTGGCGGAATCGCTCGAGCGGATCTTGGCGACCATGTCCTGATCGCGAAGCACGCGGGCGATACGCGACAGGGCCTTGAGGTGATCGGCGCCGGCACCCTCCGGGGCGAGCAGCAGGAAGACGAGATCGACCGGCTGGTCGTCGAGCGCTTCGAAATCGACAGGCGTATCCAGTCGCGCGAAGATGCCGATGATCGAGGGAAGATTGTTGAGCTTGCCGTGCGGGATGGCGATGCCATTGCCTACGCCGGTGGAGCCAAGACGCTCCCGCTGCAGGATCACGTCGAAGATTTCACGCTCGGGAAGCCCGGTGATCTTTGATGCTTTTGCCGCCAATTCCTGAAGGAGCTGCTTTTTCGAGTTGGCCCTCATGGCCGGGATGATCGCATTTTGATGCAGTAGACCTGCCAATGCCATTCTTTTGTCCTCGTTCGCCGGTTAGAGCCGGACAACATCATCACAAATGCGTCGCAATGGCTCTAACCATCTTTGTCATGGCGGGTTCCATGCACAGAAAAGTCACATTTTTCCGGCCTGCCCGCTGATTATGGGCAAGAGGAGCGCTGGCATGCCAACGCTCCTCTATCCGCTCATGCTTTGATATTGGCAGCGTCGATCCAGCCAATATTTCCATCGTTGCGTCTGTAGACGATATTCAGATCGTCCTTGCCGGGGCTACGGAACATCAGGACAGGTTCGTCTGTCATGTCGAGTGCCATCACGGCACTGGCGACAGACATTGTCCTCAATTGTTTCGTGCTTTCGGCGACGATCGTCGGTGCATAATCCTCAGGGACTTCGTCGTCCTCGAAGGGCACCGAATCCATCACTGTGTAGGCTACCTCGGCAGCGCTCTGCCCGTTGCCGTTATGGTGATCCTTCAGCTTCCGCTTGTAGCGACGCAGACGCTTTTCGATGCGATCCGACGCCGCGTCAAACGCAGCTTGAGGGTCGTTCGCTTGACCGTTCGCCTGCATAACCACGCCCGTATCGAGATGAAGCTTGCAGTCGGCGCTGAAGCGCGACCCGGATTTTTCCACAGTGACCTGGCTTGAATATCCTCCGTCGAAATATTTGGTTACGGCCTGCTCGATCTGCTCGCCGATGCGGGCTCGGAACGAATCGCCGATTTCCATCTGTTTACCGGATACACGCACACTCATGGAGTTTCCTCTCTCGTTCGTGATTTGCGCAGCCAGTCTATTCCAAGCGGTCCCGTCATCCAAGCCTTTCAGACTTGCGGGCGCGCCTTGTCGCAGCCACCGGTCGTACCGGTTCGCTTCCGGGGCGAGCATCTCCCCGGCAATTGCGGCGGGCTCATATCGCCTGTGTCGGAGAGAGTCAATTGGAGGTCGCAAAAAAGTTAATGCAGCTTAACTTACGGTGCTCAGAAACCGGCGGCCTTGGCCAGCGCCCGCTTCTCCCGTCGCCGCTGCACGGAGGAGGGGATGTTCATCGCTTCCCGGTACTTGGCCACGGTACGGCGGGCAATGTCGATGCCGGCCTTCTTGAGGTTGTCGACGATATCGTCGTCGGAAAGCACGGCTTCGGCGCTCTCCTCCTGGATCATCGCGCGGATGCGGTGGCGCACGGCTTCCGCCGAATGGCTGTCGCCACCCTCGGCCGAGCCGATCGAGACGGTGAAGAAATACTTGAGCTCGAACAGCCCCCGCGGCGTCAGCATGTACTTGTTCGAGGTGACGCGGCTGACGGTCGATTCATGCATCTTGATCGCATCGGCAACGGTCTTGAGGTTCAGCGGCCTGAGGTGGCCGATGCCGTTGACGAGGAAGGCGTCCTGCTGGCGAACGATCTCCGTGGCAACTTTCATGATCGTCCGGGCGCGCTGGTCGAGGCTGCGCGTCAGCCAGTTGGCGTTCTGCAGGCACTCGTTGAGGAAAGCCTGGTCGGCGCTGTTTTTCTGCGTGCCGCGCGAGACCGTCGCGTAATAATCCTGGTTGACCAGTACCCGGGGCAGGGCGTCCGGATTGAGCTCGATCATCCATGAGCCGTCGGGCGCGGCGCGCACGACGATGTCGGGCACGATTGCCTCGCTGACGCTGGTCTCGAAGCTGGTGCCGGGCTTCGGATCGAGCTTGCGGATCTCCGCCAGCATGTCGATCAGGTCTTCCTCGTCGACGCCGCAGATCTTCTTGAGGGTCGCGAAATCGCGCCGCGCCAGCAGTTCGAGATTGGCAAGCAGGGCCTCCATCGCCGGATCGAGGCGGTCTCGGGCACGCAACTGGATTGCAAGACATTCGCCAAGCGAACGTGCAAACACGCCGGGCGGATCGAACTGCTGCAGCGTCAGCAGGACCCGCACGACGGCCGCATGGTCGGCGCCCAGCCGTTCGGCGACTTCGCCAAGATCGGCCTGGAGATAGCCGGCATCGTCGAGCTGATCGATGAGGTGCTGCGCGATCAGCCGATCGGAAGGGTCGGATAGTGCGAAAGGCAATTGCTCCGTGAGTGTCTCGCGCAGGCTCTTGCGGCCGGCAACGAAGTCGTCGAGGTCGTAGTCCTCGCCTTCGCCGCCCCCCGGCATCGACTTCCACTGGCCGAGCAGTTCCGGCGCATCGGCGCGCTGGGGCGCCGTGTCGTCCTGGAAGACATTGGCGAAATCGGCGTCGAGCTGTTCTCCGAGCCGCTCGCCGCTCGGTGATGTCGCGCTGTCGTAGAGATCGGCCTGTGCGACGAAGTCGTCACCGGCAGGCTCGTCTCCGGCCGTGCCTTCGCTTCGCTCGGGCGTGCCTGGCAGATCGTCATTCGCCTGAAATTCGAGCAGCGGGTTCTTTTCGACTTCTTGGGCGATGAACTGGTTGAGCTCAAGATGCGTCATCTGCAGCAGCTGGATCGACTGCATGAGCTGTGGCGTCATCACCAGGGACTGGGACTGGCGCAGATGAAGGCTGGCGGACAGTGCCATGCTGACGCGAAACTCCCGAGAAATCTCTTGGGCCGCGGTGCGTCTCCGTTCGCCGGGGCGGGCCCTTATTAATTGGCCCAAAAATTGCTTATCGAGAAGGTTTGGTCAAGCGTGGTCGCGGGCGGAATCGCCCGCGAAGCGGCCTCAGAGGCTGAAATTGTCGCCGAGATAGAGCCGGCGCACGTCAGGATTGGTGACGATGTCGTTGGCGCGACCATGGGTCAGCACTTCACCGGCATGGATGATGTAGGCGCGATCGATGAGGCCGAGCGTCTCGCGGACGTTGTGGTCGGTGATCAAAACACCGATGCCGCGCGAGGTCAGGTGGCGGACAAGCGCCTGGATATCGGCGACCGAGATGGGATCGACGCCCGCAAAGGGTTCGTCGAGCAGCATGAAGGTCGGATCGGTCGCCAGCGCGCGGGCGATTTCGAGACGGCGGCGCTCGCCGCCCGAAAGCGCGATCGCCGGCGACTTGCGCAGATGCGTGATGTTGAACTCGCCGAGCAGGTCGTTGAGCTTGCTCTCGCGTCGCTCCAGGTTCTTGTCGTGGACCTCGAGCACGGCGCGGATGTTTTCCTCGACCGTCAGTCCGCGAAAGATCGACGCTTCCTGCGGCAGGTAACCGACGCCAAGACGGGCACGCCGGTACATCGGCATCGTCGTGACGTCGTTGCCGTTGATTTCGATCGAGCCTTCGTCGACCGGCACAAGGCCGGTGATCATGTAGAAGCAGGTGGTCTTGCCGGCGCCGTTCGGTCCGAGCAGGCCCACGGCCTCGCCGCGCCGCACCACCAGTGAAACGCCGTTGACGACGCGGCGCTCACGATAGGCCTTCGTCAGGCCACGCGCGATCAGCGTGCCGTCGTAACGCGCCTTGTCGACCGCGTGTCCGGAAACGGCCGCGACGGTCGCCGACGGCTTACGGACCCGTTTGCGCTTGTGAAGGAAGGGAAAGTGCACGAGCGGTCTACGTCAGTTTGGCTTGCGGGACTTCGGGTCGAGCTGGATCTGCACGCGGCCGCCGCAGGCTTCGAGCTGGGCCTCACCGGTCTCCATCTGGACATTGAGCTGGCAGCCGACGAAGACGTTCTTGCCTTCCGACAGCACCACCTTGTCGCCCTTCAGCACGAAGATCTGCTTCGTCATGTCGAAGGAACCGGTGTCCGCCGTTGCCTGTTGCGTGCCCGAGCTCAGGAAAACCTTCTCGCTGACCTCGATGCGGTCGATGTCGGCGTCGCCGCTCGAAACCGAGCCACCGCCGGACTTGTAGAAGACCACCATGTTGCCGGCCTGGAGCGTCGTCGTGCCCTGCACGACCTTGACGTTGCCGGTAAAGATCGCCTTGCTCTCCGGATCCTTGATTTCGAGCTTGTCGCTCTCGATCTGGATCGGCTTGTCGTTGGAGAGTTCAAGGCCCTTCATCTTGCTTGATGTGGCCTGCGCAAAAGCGCCGGAGGCAATGATCAAAGCGCCGGCGCCAGCAATCGCCAGGCTGGCGGAAATTTTGAATAAAGAGGCGGTTGTGACCGACATGGGGTGCACCGGGTCCTATTTCGCGTTCTTGCGGATGGCGGTGGGCTCGACGTTCACCCTCACCATGCCCTCAAATATTACAATACGTCCCTTATCTGTCATTCGCAGCGTCTGCGCAATAATCGAACCGCCCTTCATGCTGATCGCAACGGGTCGCTTCGTTTCCATCTCGCCGGCATTGATGTCCAGATAGGCCGACTGGAAGTCGGCGTTGAGGCCATTATTGACGGAAATGGTGAACGGGGCGTTCATGTCGAGCGTATTGGCGCCGCGGTCGTAGATGCCGTTGGTGGCGTCCACGGTTGCGACCATCGAATCCTTCATCGGCATTTCCGCATGGATCGTCTGCAGCGTGATGATGTCCGGGTTGGCGATATCCTGGAGCGCCCGCTGGGCCTTCATGGAGTAGCTGATGCCCTGCTTGTTTCTGCCGGAGATGGCCGGATTCTGCATGACGATCTTGCCGTCCTCGATCGTTGCCGATTCGAGTTGCAGGTCCACGGGCATGAAGGCCCTGACAAACGACACGGCTGCAAAGATCACGGCAATGATGCCGGCGGCTACAGGCAGAATGACTTTCAGCCGCCGGACGCGCACGGAATGCCTCGCGGCGAGCGCATAAGCGTCGGCGGAGCTCTCACCCGTATCGGCAAAAATGCCCGGGGCTGGCGCGTGGTTCAACATGAAAGGGCCTGTCGGTTTACTGCTTTTATCGCCGACCCTGTCGAAGGGTCATATACATACACTGGTGTAAGTCGTCGCAAATATGGATATTTTTTGCTGCTGCACAATGCTGCTGCAAAAAAAACTCGGGTGAAACACGAAAACGCCAGCCGCGGCTTTCAACCGTGGCCAAGCGCGTTTATGGAATATGCCTCTGCGCGCGCAGATAGCACGTTCCCGCGGAAACTGACAGAAGCTGCGCCAACATTTCGGGAGAAACCCACATGGACGAACTCGCCATCGCCGACCGCCGCAGCCTTCGCCGGAAACTGAGCTTCTGGCGCTGGGTGGTGGCGGGGCTGCTTCTCGTTGCAGCGTTCGCGATCTTTGCCTGGTCGGGCGCTGCAGACGATGTCGGTCGCAGCCGTCAGCAGGTGGCGCGCGTCACCATCAGCGGTCTGATCCAGGATGACCGCGAGCTCCTGGAACGGCTCCAAAGGATTGCCGATAACGACAGCGTCAAGGCGCTGGTCGTGACCATTTCTTCCCCGGGCGGCACCACGTATGGCGGCGAAGTGCTCTACAAGGCGATTCGCAAGGTTGCCGCCAAGAAGCCCGTCGTCTCCGACGTGCGCACGCTCGCCGCTTCGGCGGGCTACATGATTGCGCTCGCCGGCGACACGATCATCGCCGGCGAAAGCTCGATCACCGGCTCCATCGGCGTCATCTTCCAGTACCCGCAGATCAAGGACCTGATGGACAAGCTCGGCGTGTCGCTGGAATCGATCAAGTCGCGGCCGCTGAAGGCGGAGCCGTCGCCTTTCCATCCGGCAAGCGACGAGGCGAAGGCGATGATCCAGGCGATGATCGACGACAGCTATGCCTGGTTTGTCGACCTGGTCGCCGAGCGCCGTAAGCTGCCGCGTCCCGAGGCGCTGCTGCTCGCCGACGGCCGCATTTTCACCGGCCGACAGGCGCTCAAAGCCAAGCTCGTAGACACGCTCGGCGGCGAAGACGAAATACGTGCCTTCCTCACGGAGAAAAAGGTATCGAAGGACCTGCCGATCGTCGACTGGGAAGCGCCGCGAAAGGCCCTGCCTTTTGGCCTCGGCGCGCTCGCCGCCAACTGGATCAAGATGTTGGGATATGACGCTTTTCCGGCAATGAGCGGTCTCGAAAAAATCGCGGGCGACAAGTTGTTTCTTGACGGTCTTGTTTCGGTTTGGCAGGTTGATGGCCAATGAGGAAGGCGACATATACCCAGCCTGAGCCGCCAGGAGATGCCGGCGTTCTTGCAAGCGTCGGCGACACACTGTCGGCAATCACAATGCAGACCGAAAAAGCAAAACAAACAAGAATTTGAGGGGGCGACAGTGATCAAGTCAGAACTGGTGCAGATTGTTGCAGCTCGCAATCCGCATCTCTATCACCGCGATGTCGAAAACATCGTCAATGCGGTACTCGATGAGATCACAGATGCGCTCGCGGCAGGTAACCGGGTCGAACTGCGCGGCTTCGGTGCCTTTTCCGTCAAGAATCGGCCGTCGCGCTCCGGGCGCAACCCGCGCACCGGCGATTCCGTTTTCGTCGAAGAAAAATGGGTACCGTTCTTCAAGACCGGCAAGGAATTGCGCGAGCGCCTTAATCCCGGCATGAATGGCGACGACGAAGACTGATCATCTTTCTCGGTCTCAGCGGTCCGGCGCAATCGATGCCCGTTGTCCCCCGTGGCCACCGGAAACCATGCGGCCGCCCGCAAGATGGAGCGATTGAATGTTCAAGAAACTGATCAACATCGTTGTGCTCATTCCGGTTGGCGTGATCCTGATCGTTCTCAGTGTCGCCAACCGCCAGAGCGTGACGCTGGCGTTGAACCCCTTCCGTCCGGAAGACAGTGTGCTTTCCGTCAGCGCGCCCTTCTTCGTCTTCCTGTTCCTGGCCGTCATCGTCGGCGTGATCCTCGGCGCGGCAGCAACCTGGTTCAGTCAGGGAAAGCATCGTCGCCGCGCGCGCACCGAGGCCAACGAGGCCGTGAAATGGCACCGCGAAGCCGAGAAACATCGTAGCCAAGCTGAAAAGCTTGCCACCCAGGCGACGTTGGCCGCCCCTCAGAACTGACCGCTTGTTTGCTGCCGCGGAGCTGCGAGCCCTTCAGCTCGCCGCTTCCGCCTGCTCGCCACCAACAGCCGCGCCGAAGTCGGCAAAGAACTGTTGCGCCAGCTTCTTCGCGGTCGAATCGATGAGGCGCGAACCGAGCTGGGCGAGTTTGCCGCCGATCTCCGCCTTGACGTCGTAGCGCAGTACCGTTTCCGCCCCATCCTCCATCAAGGTGACGTCGGCGCCACCCTTGGCGAAACCGGCGATCCCGCCCTTTCCTTCGCCCGAGATCGTATAGCCCTCCGGCGGATTGAGGTTGGAGAGTACGACATTGCCGCTGAAGGTAGCCGAGACCGGACCGATCTTGATCTTCACCACCGCCGCAAGCTCGGTCGGCGACGTCATTTCCAGCGACTGGCAGCCCGGGATGCACCGCTTGAGGACCTCCGGATCGTTGAGGCCGCGCCACACCGCGTCGCGCCCTGCCGAAATCCGCTCTTCGCCGGTCATATCCATGCATTGTCCTCCCCGTGCAGCGCCGCGCGTCGCTATCGGCGCGCAAAGGTCACTGCAACACATTAGGCCTGCTGCCGAGTTTTGTCCCTAAGCCGGTTCCGGCCCAGTGAAATTTGCGGCGGGTTCTCCCTCGCTGATCTTCGCAAAACGGAAACGGCTTTGCCAAGAGCATCAGCGATGCTATTTGCAGCTTCAATAGATGCCGCGGCTTGAAGCTGCGGCGACAAACCTCATGGCGTCCGCCCGCTCGCGCTCGATAGTGCGAAGGGCAGGCGGCACATGCTCTAACAAAGCCCAGGGATCTCAGCGTGAAGGAAAAGGACCGGCGGTCGAAGAATGCCTCCGTGACCACGGCCAAGGGCCGCGGCGCCGAGGCGCGTGGCGGCGGTCGCCACAGAGAGAAGCGTCCGGCGGCGCCAAAGGGCGGCGGCTTCAAGGAACGGCCGGCGCGCCCACAGGCAGCGCAGGTCGCCGAAACGCGCGACCGGCCCGTCAAGCAGGCCGCGACCCAGGAAACGCCGGCGCGGGTGATTGCCCGGCGGACCGGCGAAAAGCCGGCCGAGCGCATACCGCTCATCCTCGAAACGTCGGACGCTGCCGGCTACCATCTCATCGACAGCGGCGCCGGCGAGAAGCTTGAGCAGTATGGCCCCTATCGCATCGTGCGACCCGAGGCGCAGGCGCTCTGGCCGCGCAGCCTGCCCGACAGCGTCTGGGAAAAGGCCGACGCGATCTTTACCGGCGACACCGACGAGGACGGCATGGGCCGCTGGCGCTTTCCCGGCGCCGTGCTCGGCGAAACCTGGCCGATGCAGCTTCTCGGCACCGATTTCCACGGTCGCTTCACCTCGTTTCGCCACGTCGGCGTCTTCCCCGAGCAGCTCGCACACTGGAGCTGGGTCAAAGACCAGGTGGAAAGAGCAGGGCGCCCGCTCAAGGTCCTGAACCTTTTTGGTTACACCGGCGTCGCCTCGCTGATCGCCGCCAAGGCTGGCGCCGAAGTCACCCATGTCGATGCCTCGAAGAAGGCAATTGGCTGGGCGCGGGAGAACCAGCAGCTGGCGCGCGCCGAAAATCTGCCGATCCGTTGGATCTGCGACGATGCGATGAAGTTCATCCAACGCGAAGAGCGCCGCGGCAGCCGCTACGACATCATCCTGACCGACCCGCCGAAGTTTGGCCGTGGGCCGAATGGCGAAGTCTGGCAGCTCTTCGACCACCTGGCGGCGATGCTCGACATCTGCCGCGAGATCCTGTCGCCGGAGGCGCGCGGCCTGGTGCTGACCGCCTATTCGATCCGGGCGAGCTTCTATTCGATCCATGAACTAATGCGCGAGACGATGCGCGGCCGCGGCGGCCGGGTGGAGTCGGGCGAACTCATCATCCGCGAGGGCGGGCTTGACGGCCGGGAGCCGGGCAGGGCGCTTTCGACCTCACTCTTCAGCCGCTGGGTACCGCAATGACGAACGACAGAAGCGAGCACGGCACCGGTCGTGTCGGTCAGGTGAAGGAGGTCACGAGCCTCACCAACCCGATCATCAAGGACATCCGCGCGCTGGCACAGAAGAAGCATCGCGACGAGACGCGCTCCTTCATGGCCGAGGGCTTGAAGCTGGTGATCGACGCGCTCGATCTTGGCTGGAAGATCAAGACGCTGATCTATGCCAAGGCGGCCAAGGGCAAGCCGCATGTCGAGCAGGTGGCGGCAAAGACCTTCGCCAAGGGCGGTCTGGTGCTGGAAGTCAGCGAGAAGGTGCTGTCGACGATCACCCGGCGCGACAATCCGCAGATGGTGGTCGGCATCTTCGAGCAGCGCTACCAGGCGCTGAAGGATCTGAAGCCGCAGCTGGGCGAAACCTACGTGGCGTTGGACCGGGTACGCGACCCCGGCAACCTCGGCACCATCATCCGCACGGCCGATGCTGCCGGCGCCTCCGGCATCATTCTCGTCGGCGAGACCACCGATCCGTTTTCGCTCGAAACCGTGCGCGCCACCATGGGCTCGGTATTTGCGATGCCGGTGGCACGCGCCAGCGCCGAGGATTTCATCCGCTGGCAGAAATCCGCCGGCGTGAAGGTGGTTGCCACCCATCTTGCCGGTGCCGTCGACTACCGCACCGTCGACTACAAGTCGAAGCCGGTGGTGATCCTGATGGGCAACGAACAGGCCGGTCTGCCGGAAGAACTTGCCCGTGAGGCAGGCGCGCTCGCGCGCATCCCGCAGGCCGGACGCGCCGATTCGCTCAACCTTGCGATCGCCACCGGCATCATGCTGTTCGAGGCACGCCGTCACCTGCTGACGCTGGACGCCCGCGCATGAGCGAGAGACAGGTCCTGTTTTCCCGACCGCTACCGATCGCGGTCTTCATCCTTCTCGCGCTCATCGCCGACCAGATGATCAAGTATCTGGTCGAGCTCTACCTGCCCTTCAATCAGGCGGTCCACGTCGTGCCGATGCTGGCGCTCTACCGCACCTACAACTACGGCGTCGCCTTCTCGATGCTGTCGGGCATGGAAGGCTGGTTCATCGTCGGCATGCGGCTCACCGTCGTCGCCTTCGTTCTCTGGCTCTGGAAGCGCACGCCTAAGGACCGCTTCTTCGCCCATCTCGGCTATGCGCTGATCATCGCGGGCGCGCTCGGCAATCTCGTCGACCGGCTGATCTTCGGCTACGTGATCGACTACATCCTTTTCTATACGGAAACATGGTCCTTCGCCGTCTTCAATCTGGCCGATAGCTTCATCACCATCGGCGCCGGCGCGATCATCCTTGACGAGTTGCTGCACGCGAAAAAGGCAGATCGGTAAGATTTTACCGGTCCATTGAAGCCATTCGGAACGCTTGTCGTGTTAGCCGGATCGCATGAGCGAACCGTCACGATTGCTGGAGCGGATCGAATCCGGCTTCCGGACAGGAAACCGGACCGGTGACGCGCAGCCGGTGGCTCCGCCCGCCGTGGAGGCACCGCCTTCGGCCCGCGAGCAGGAACCTCCCGTCAATGGCACGCGCCGTGCGATCAACCAGGCGTCGCTGGCGCTGCTCGGCCTGGTCGCCTCCGGTCTTATCCTCGTCATCGGCATGAACGCCGGCTTCTACCTGTTTTCCGCGGCGATCGCAGCGGCAGGCTCCGTCGGCGTGCTTCTGCTCGTTGTCGAAGCCATGCGGTCGTTCGATGGCAGGCAGGCCCGTGACGAAGCGAACCGGGATCGCGATTGGCACCGCTCTGAGACGTCCGCGCTGCTCTCGACCATTCACGATGCGCTGGGCGACCTTGCGATCATGCGTGGCATGGACGGAAAGATCGTTCATGCCAATGCGGTCTTCCATCAGGTCTGCGACCACCCTGATGTCCGCGGTCTCAATTGCGCGGCGCTCGGCCTGAGTTTCGAGCCGAAGGCCGCACCCAATCACTATCTGGTCCGGATTGCGGCATCGGATGGCGTGCGCCTTTACGACTGGCATGACGTTATCGCCCGCGATCCGGCCAGCGGCAAGCTCATGCGCCACAGCATCGCCCGCGACGTCACCGAGGAGGCGAAGGCCGCGCGCGAGCGCGAAGCGGCACGCCGGCGGGCGGAGGAGGCAAGCCAGGCGAAGTCGAGGCTTCTCGCGACCGTCAGCCATGAAATCCGCACCCCGCTTTCCGGCATTCTCGGCATGAGCCACCTGCTCGGCCAGACCCGGCTGTCGAGCGAGCAGAAAAACTACCTCGCCGGCATGCAGCAGTCCGGCCATGCGCTGGTCCAGCTCGTCGAGGATCTGATCGATTTCTCGTCGCTTTCGGCCGGTCGCTTCCAGTTTCGCCCGACCCGACAGGATCCGCGCGGCGTCATCGAGAGCGTGGTGGAAATGCTCTCCAACCGGGCGCATGAAAAAGGCATCGAGATCGGCGCCACGGTCGCCGTCGATGTGCCCGCCGAGATGGCCTTCGATGCAGCGCGCCTGCGCCAGGTGCTTTTCAACGTCATCGGCAATGCGGTGAAATTCACCGAGGTCGGCGGCGTCTTTGTCAGCGCCGACACGGTCGACGAATGCGTGCGGATCCGGATTGACGACACCGGCCCGGGCATGTCGCCCGAGGATCTGAAGCGCATCTTCGAGGAGTTCGAGCAGGCTGGAAACGACGAACAGCGGGCCAAGGGCACAGGCCTCGGCCTCGCCATCTCCCGCCGGATCATGCAGGCCTGTGGCGGCAGCCTCACCGCGGCCAGCGCGCCGGGACGCGGCAGCCGTTTCGAAATTCGCCTGCCCTTTGCCGAGATCGAAGCGGTCGCAGCGGAGCGTCGGTCCTGCCTTGCCGGATCGCATGTCCTGGTCATGGCGCCGGACGGTCCGGCCTCCGCGGCGCTCGCCGCGACGATCGCCACCCTCGGCGGACGGTGCCATCGCGCCACAACGCTTGCCGCGGCCCAGTGTGTCCTTGCGGACGTGCTCGCCGGCGGCACGGCCCTGACGGATGTGATCGTCGATCACCGCCATGCCCAGCAATACAAGCAGCTGCTTTCGCTGCAGCCGGCCATCGCGCGGCTGGAGGTGCGGCGCACCTACCTGATCAATCCTGAAGAGCGCAACAGCCATCCCGTCAACCAGATGGACGGCTACGAGGCCTGGCTGATCCGGCCGCTGCGCGAAAAGTCTCTGGTCGAAGTGCTGCTTGGCCGCCTGAAAGGCATCGAGAAGCGCGACGCGATCAACGACAACCGGCCCGTTCTGCGCGAGGAGCCGGCGACCACGCCCGTTCGGAGCAAGGCGAATGGGATTCTTCTGGCTGAAGACGATCCGGTCAACGCGCTGATCGTGCGCACCGTGCTCCAGCGCTCGGGATATTCGGTCCGCGTTGTTGGCGATTTCGGCGCTGTCGCCGAAGCCCTGAACGCGCCCGGCGAGCGTGCGCTGCCGGAGCTGTTGGTGACCGATCTCAACATGCCGGGTGGCGACGGCCTTTCGCTGCTGCAGCGCCTGCGCGCCGATGAGAACGCGCGATCCGCGCCGCGGCTGCCCGTTATCGTCCTGACGTCGGATGTCCGTGTCGATATGCGCGAGAGGCTGACGGATGCCGGCGCGGACGCCGTGTTGTCGAAGCCCGCGGACCCGCAGCTTCTGACGTCGGAGATCGCCCGCCTGCTGCGCAAACGGTAACTTCTACAGCGGTTACGGTAACCATCGGAGCGTGGGGGTTGTATGCCGCTTTCATGTCACTATGTTGTTGCAGAAACGTGGTCTAAGCCCGGCAGACAGAATTGATTCGGGATGACGCGGATGGCCATCGAGCTACTGGATTCGGCGAACGTGGTTGACACTTCTCAGGCTTGCATCGGCAAGAAGACCGCCGTCCCGACGACTGACGTTCTAGGCAGGATCGCCAATCTCGAGACGCGGCTGGCACGCACGGCATCGGAGATAGATGCCGCCCAGGCCGTACGCTACAAGGTTTTCGTCGAGGAGATGAAGGCGCAGGTCGGCGCCGAGGCCGATCGTCGCAAGCGCGACGTCGACAGCTGGGACGCGATCTGTGATCACCTCCTTGTTCTCGACACCTCGATCGAGGGAGATGCCGAGGATCAGATCGTCGGCACCTATCGCCTGCTGCGCCAGGACGTGGCCGAACGTGCGGGCGGTTTCTACTCGGCTTCCGAATTTGCCATCGACCAGCTCCTCGCGCGCCATCCGACCAAACGCTTCATGGAGCTCGGCCGCTCCTGCGTGCTGCCGGACTACCGCACCAAGCGGACGGTGGAGCTGCTTTGGCAGGGAAACTGGGCCTACGCCCTGAAATACGGCATGGACGCCATGTTCGGTTGCGGCTCGTTCCCCGGTGTCGTTCCGGCGGAGCACGCACTGGCGCTTTCCTTCCTACACCACAACATCCGCGCCCGAGACGAATGGGCCGTGAGCGCACGTCCGGAGCTGCATCGGACCATGGATCTGATGCCGGCCGAAGCGATCAATGCGAAAAAGGCACTCACCGCCCTGCCGCCGCTGATCAAGGGTTACATGCGCCTGGGCGCCATGGTTGGCGACGGCGCCGTGGTCGATCATGCGTTCCACACGACCGATGTTTTGATCGTGCTGCCGATCAGCAATATCTCCGGCCGCTACCTCAATTACTACGGCGCAGACGCCGGCCGGTTCGCTACCTCCGTCTCCTGACGGGCGCCTGACAGGATTAACCAAATATTAATGACGAGTTTGACTTTCGTGCCTGAAAGAGAGACTTGTATTGTCAAGTTCTTCTCTGATTTCATGACGAGAGAATAAGAAAATAACGGAGGAATGGCCGATCAATTCCGGAGGTCGGCCGGCATGAAATTCCAAATCCTCCGTCTTTTATCACCTGAAACGTAGTTCAGTTGCCAATTTTTGAGCTCGCTTCTTCTCTCCAGGGGACGCGAGCTCTTCTTTTTATAAGTTGTGCCGATTTGTTACTAATCCGGTCGACCTGGCGACTTAGAGCGCCAGGTCTGTACCAAAACGGCAATGTCACATGCCGGCATTGTAGGCGGCAATCGCCGCCATGTTGACGATGTCGGAATCCTTGGCCGACATCGAAACAATCTGGATCGACTTGTCGAAGCCGACGAGCAGGGGGCCGATGACGGTTGAGCCGCCGAGTTCCTGCAGCATCTTGGTCGAGATCGATGCCGAGTGGAACGCCGGCATGACGAGCACGTTGGCCGTGCCCGAAAGGCGGCAGAACGGATACTGCTCCATGACGCGGGCATTCAGTGCCACGTCGGCGGCCATTTCCCCGTCATATTCGAAGTCGACCCGGCGTTTGTCGAGGATGTTGACTGCCTCGCGCACCCGCTCGGAGCGTTCGCCCTGTGGATGGCCGAAGGTGGAATAGGCAAGCATAGCCACGCGCGGCACATAGCCGAGCCGCTTGGCGAGGCCGGCTGCTTCCTCGGCGATATCGGCAAGCTCCTCCGAAGACGGCATGTCGTGCACGGCGGTGTCCGCGACCAGCACGGTGCGGCCGCGGCAGAGCGCGATCGACACACCGATGACGCGGTGGCCGGGCTTCGGATCGATGCAGCGGCGCACGTCCTCGAGCGCGGTCGAGTAGTTGCGGGTGAGACCCGTGACCATGCCGTCGGCGTCGCCGAGTGCGACCATGCAGGCGGCGAAGTGGTTGCGGTCGTTGTTGATCAGGCGCTGGGCGTCGCGGAACAGGAAGCCCTTCCGCTGCAGGCGGGCATAGAGATAGTCCGTATAGGCGCCGACGCGCTTGGAAAGACGTGCGTTGACGATCTGGATGCCGGGGCGGTCGAGGTCGATCCCCTCGCGCTCCGCCGTCTCGCGCATGCGCTCTTCGCGGCCGAGCAGGATGGCGGTGCCGAGCTGCTGGTTGGCGTAGGCGATCGCCGAGCGCATGACCTGCACCTCTTCGCCCTCGGCAAAGACGATGCGCTTGGGCTGGCGCCGCACGCGCTCATAGATGCGCTGCAGCGTCGAGGCGATCGGGTCGCGCCGGGCGGAGAGCTGGCGGCCATAGGCTTCGAGATCGGTGATCGGCTTGCGCGCGACGCCGCTTTCGATCGCAGCCTTGGCGACCGCCATCGGGATCGCCGAGATCAGGCGCGGATCGAAGGGGACCGGGATGATGTATTGCGGGCCGAAGCGCGGGCGGTTGCCCTGGTATGCCGCGGCAACATCGTCAGGCACATCTTCCTTGGCAAGGCTTGCCAGCGCTACTGCGGCGGCAATCTTCATCTCGTCGTTGATCGTCGTGGCGCGCACGTCGAGCGCCCCGCGGAAGATATAGGGAAAGCCGAGCACGTTGTTGACCTGGTTCGGATAGTCCGAGCGGCCGGTGGCGACGATCGCGTCGTCGCGGATGCGGGCGACTTCCTCGGGCGTGATTTCCGGATCCGGGTTGGCCATGGCGAAGATGATCGGCCGCGGTGCCATCGAGCGTACCATGTCTTCCGACAGCGCACCCTTGGCGGAGAGGCCGAAGACCACATCGGCGCCGTCGAGCGCTTCGGCGAGCGTACGGCGATCGGTCTTGACGGCATGCGCCGACTTCCACTGGTTCATGCCTTCGGTGCGGCCCTCGAAGATCACTCCCTTGGTGTCGCACAGGATGATGTTTTCCGAGGCAAAGCCCATGGACTTGATGAGCTCGATACAGGCGATGGCCGCAGCGCCGGCGCCATTGCAGACGAGCTTCGTCGTCTTGAAATCGCGGCCGGTTAGCGCCAGCGCATTGATGAGGCCGGCCGCGGCGATGATCGCGGTGCCGTGCTGGTCGTCGTGGAACACCGGGATGTCCATGACCTCGCGCAGCTTCTGCTCGATGATGAAACAGTCCGGCGCCTTGATGTCTTCAAGGTTGATGCCGCCGAAGGAGGGGCCGAGGAAGCGCACGCAGTTGATGAACTCGTCGACGTTTTCGGTGTCGACCTCAAGGTCGATGGAATCCACATCGGCAAAGCGCTTGAACAGCACGGCCTTGCCTTCCATGACCGGCTTGGAGGCAAGCGCTCCGAGGTTGCCGAGGCCGAGAATGGCGGTGCCGTTCGAGATTACGGCCACCATGTTGCCGCGTGTCGTATAGTCGTAGGCGGTGTTCGGATCCTCGGCGATCGCCTTGACCGGGACGGCAACGCCCGGCGAATAGGCAAGCGACAGGTCGCGCTGGGTGGCCATCGCCTTGGTGGGGGAAATCTCCAGCTTTCCGGGACGACCCTGCGAGTGAAAATCGAGCGCTTCCTGCGCGGTGACGCTCGTCATTGTGCGATCGGTCTTGTCGGTGGCCGGCATGTTTCCTCAATCCTCCTGTGGGCGAGCCTTGCGGCGCGCCTCTTTATGGTTGTCGTCTATAATTGCTTGGGGATAGTGTGCCATCTCTTTTTTCGGAACAATCATGAATTTCGTGACAGACCAATCGAACCGCGCCAGCGAGGTGTTGTCCGCAGCCGAACTGGCGACGGAGGAGAGCCGTTCCACCGCAACGCCGATGATGGAACAGTTCATCGAGATCAAGGCTAACAACCCGGATTCTCTGCTCTTTTACCGCATGGGTGACTTCTACGAGCTGTTCTTCCAGGACGCGGTAGAGGCATCGCGGGCGCTCGGCATCACGCTGACCAAGCGTGGCCAGCACATGGGACAGGAAATCCCGATGTGCGGGGTGCCGGTGCATGCCGCCGACGATTACCTGCAGAAGCTGATCGGGCTCGGCTTCCGAGTCGCCGTTTGCGAGCAGGTCGAGGATCCGGCCGAGGCCAAGAAGCGCGGCAGCAAATCGGTCGTCCGCCGGGATGTCGTTCGGCTTGTTACGCCGGGAACGATCACGGAAGAGAAGCTTCTGTCTCCGTCGGAGACCAACTATCTGATGGCGCTGGCGCGGATCAAAAGCGGATCGGAGCCGGCTTACGCACTTGCCTGGATCGATATCTCCACCGGCATCTTTCGGTTGGCGGAAACCGCCGCAAGCCGTCTGCTCGCCGATATCCTGCGTATCGAGCCGCGCGAACTGATCCTCGCCGATACGGTGTTTCACGATCCGGAACTGAGGCCCGTCTTCGACGTGCTCGGCCGCGTCGCGGTGCCGCAGCCGGCGGTTCTGTTCGATAGCGCCACGGCCGAGGGCCGCATCGCCCGCTACTTCGGCGTCAAGACGCTCGACGGGTTCGGCACGTTCTCGCGCGCCGAACTGGCCGCCGCCTCGGCGGCGATCTCCTATGTCGAAAAGACCCAGCTTGCCGAACGGCCGGCGCTGGGCACGCCGGAGCGCGAAAGTGCCGCCTCGACGCTGTTCATCGATCCGGCAACGCGCGGCAATCTCGAACTGGTCAAGACGCTGTCGGGCGCGCGCGAGGGCACGCTGTTGAAGGCGCTCGACCGCACCGTGACGAGCGGTGGCGCCCGGCTTCTCGCCGAACGCCTGATGTCGCCGCTGACCGACCCGGACCGTATCAATGAGCGTCTCGATTCGATCGAGATTCTTGCGGACCAGCCGTCTTTCGCCGGCGACCTGCGTGATGCGCTCAGGCGTGCGCCGGACATGCCGCGCGCCTTGTCGCGGTTGGCGCTCGGCCGCGGCGGTCCGCGTGACCTCGGCGCCATTCAGGCAGGCCTGCATGCGTCCGCGTCGATTTCGCGTTTGATGGCCGCGGGCACGCTATCTGATGAGCTGAAGGAAGCGCGCGCCGCGATCGATGCGCTGCCCGCCGGCCTGCTCGGTCTGCTCGACGCAACGCTTGGCGAAGAGCTGCCGCTCCTGAAGCGTGACGGCGGTTTCGTCTGCGAAGGCGCCAATGCCGAGCTCGACGAAGTCCGGGGGCTGCGCGACCAATCGCGCCGGGTGATCGCCGGGCTGCAGCTGCAATATTCCGAAGAGACCGGCATCAAGTCGCTGAAGATCAAGCACAACAACGTGCTCGGCTACTTCATCGAGGTGACCGCCGGCAATGCGGGCTCGATGACCGATACGGATGCCGGTCGCGCCCGTTTCATCCATCGCCAGACGATGGCGAATGCCATGCGCTTCACCACGACGGAATTGGCCGAACTCGAAAGCAAGATCGCCAATGCCGCCGACCGGGCGCTTTCGATCGAGATCGAGGCCTTCGATCAGATGACATCAGAGGTCGTCGCAGCCGCCGAGACGCTCAAGGCTGCTGCCTTGGCGCTTGCGACCGTCGATGTCTCGGTCGGTCTCGCTGTGCTCGCCGAGGAGCAGGCCTATGCCCGACCCGTTGTCGACCGCTCGCGCATGTTCGCAATCGATGGCGGCCGTCATCCTGTGGTCGAGCAGGCGCTGAAGCGCCAGGCGGCCAATGCCTTCGTCGCCAACGGCTGCGATCTTTCACCGCCGGAGGGCGAGGAGGGCGGCGCGATCTGGTTGCTCACCGGTCCCAACATGGGCGGTAAATCGACCTTCCTGCGCCAGAACGCGCTGATCGCGATCATGGCGCAGATGGGCACTTTCGTCCCTGCCGCGAGCGCACATATCGGCATCGTCGACCGGCTGTTCTCCCGCGTCGGCGCATCCGACGATCTGGCGCGCGGCCGCTCGACCTTCATGGTCGAGATGGTCGAGACGGCGGCGATCCTCAACCAGGCCACTGACCGTTCGCTGGTGATCCTCGACGAGATCGGCCGTGGCACCGCCACCTTCGACGGTCTGTCGATCGCCTGGGCGGCTGTCGAACACCTGCACGAGGCGAACCGCTGCCGCGGTCTCTTCGCCACCCACTTCCATGAGCTGACCGTGCTTTCGGAAAAGCTCGGGCGGCTATCGAACGCGACCATGCGCGTCAAGGAATGGCACGGCGACGTGATCTTCCTGCACGAGGTCGGGCCTGGTGCTGCCGACCGCTCCTACGGCATTCAGGTCGCCCGCCTTGCCGGCCTGCCGGCATCCGTCGTGGCGCGCGCCAAGGACGTACTCGCCAAGCTCGAGGATGCCGACCGCAAGAACCCCGCGAGCCAGCTGATCGACGATCTGCCGCTCTTCCAGGTGGCGATCCGCCGCGAAGAGGTTAAGGCCGCCGGCCCGTCCAAGGTCGAGGACGCGTTGAAGGCGCTCAACCCCGACGACATGACGCCGCGCGAAGCGCTCGATGCGCTCTATGCGCTGAAGAAGGAACTGAGCGCCGCCAAGGCAGGATGAGGAAAGCCGTGTGCGGCTTTCCGCCCACATCCCGCCAGCCGTAAAACAGGCTGAGGCGGCGCGCGCCTTTTTCCTGTGCAGCTGTCGGTAAAAAGGCTATACAGCGCCGCGCGCCTTTGCCGGCGCGGCGATCGAAATTCTGTGTGGTCTTTATTCGGCCTCGGTCGCAAGGATCATGCAGGAGCGCTTGATCGCGAGCGACCACGCAACCAGTCGGACAGGACGCCCCTCGGCACTTCATGGGCAGACACGAAATATCTTTCCCCGAGATCCTCGACGTCGCAGCGCTGCGGGCGAAATGCGACTTCATCGCTTCGGCCCATGCCGAACAGCGCGATCCGATGCGCCAGGCGCTGCTCGCCGCCTTCAAGCAGGCGAATGTCGCCGGGCGCGCCAAGGCGCGCGAGCTGTTCAACGCTGACGGCGCCGGCATTCTCTGCGCCGAGCGCATTTCCTGGCTGCAGGATCAGCTGATCACCGTACTGCACGATTTCGTGCTGAACGAGATCTTCGACGCCGCCAATGCGCCACCGGCCTCGCGCATCGCCGTCGCCGCGGTCGGCGGTTATGGTCGCGGCACGCTGGCGCCGGGCTCGGACATCGACCTTCTGTTCCTGCTGCCGGTCAAGAAGGCCGTCTGGGCGGAGCCGGCGATCGAGTTCATGCTCTACATCCTCTGGGATCTGGGCTTCAAGGTCGGTCACGCTACGCGCACCATCGACGAATGCATTCGTCTTTCGCGCGCCGACATGACGATCCGCACGGCCATTCTCGAGACGCGCTACATCTGCGGCTCGGAGACGCTGAGCGCCGAGCTCGAAACCCGTTTCGACCATGAGATCGTGCGCAACACCGGCCCCGATTTCATCGCCGCCAAGCTTGCCGAGCGCGACGAGCGCCACCGCAAGGCGGGCGATACGCGTTATCTCGTCGAGCCGAACGTGAAGGAAGGCAAGGGCGGTCTTCGCGACCTGCACACGCTGTTCTGGATCGCCAAGTATTTCTACCGGCTCAAGGATACGGCCGACCTCGTCAAGCTCGGCGTGCTGTCACGGCAGGAATACAAGCTCTTCCAGAAGGCCGAGGACTTCCTCTGGGCGGTGCGCTGCCACATGCATTTCCTGACCGGCAAGGCGGAAGAGCGGCTGTCCTTCGACATCCAGCGTGAGATCGCCGAAGCGCTCGGTTATCACGATCACCCCGGCCTCTCGGCCGTCGAACGCTTCATGAAGCACTACTTCCTGGTGGCGAAGGACGTCGGCGACCTGACGCGCATCTTCTGCGCTGCGCTCGAAGATCAGCAGGCAAAGGATGCGCCCGGCATTTCCGGCATCATCGGCCGCTTCACCCACCGCAGCCGCAAGATTGCCGGCACGCTCGATTTCGTCGACGACGGCGGCCGCATCGCGCTTGCCAGTCCGGATATCTTCAAGCGCGATCCGGTCAACCTTCTGCGCTTCTTCCACATAGCCGACATCAACGGGCTCGAGTTCCATCCGGCAGCGCTGCGCCAGGTTACCCGCTCGCTGAGCCTGATCACGCCGCACCTGCGCGAGAACGACGAGGCGAACCGCCTGTTCCTGTCGATCCTCACCTCGCGCCGCAAGCCGGAACTGATCCTCAGGCGCATGAACGAGGCGGGCGTGCTTGGCCGCTTCATCCCGGATTTCGGCAAGATAGTCTCGATGATGCAGTTCAACATGTATCATCACTATACGGTCGACGAGCACCTGTTGCGCACCGTCGACGTTCTCTCGCGCATCGAGGGCGGCATCGAGGAAGAAGCCCACCCGCTGGTCGCCAAGCTGATGCCCGGGATCGAGGATCGCGAGGCGCTCTATGTGGCCGTGCTTCTGCACGACATCGCCAAGGGCCGGCCGGAGGATCATTCGACCGCCGGCGCCAAGGTGGCCCGCCGGCTCTGCCCGCGCTTCGGACTTTCGCCGAAGCAGACCGAACTCGTCGCCTGGCTGATCGAGGAACATCTGACGATGTCGATGGTCGCGCAGACGCGCGACCTCAACGACCGCAAGACCATCGTCGACTTTGCCGAACGGGTGCAATCGCTCGACCGGCTGAAGATGCTCCTGGTGCTGACGGTCTGCGATATCCGCGCCGTCGGCCCGGGCGTGTGGAACGGCTGGAAAGGTCAGCTGCTGCGCACGCTCTACTACGAAACCGAACTGCTGCTGTCGGGTGGCTTCTCGGAACTGTCGCGCAAGGAGCGCGCGGCGCACGCCGCTACCATGCTTGGCGACGCACTGACGGACTGGTCCGAAAAAGAGCGCGAGGCCTATGTGCGCCTGCACTATCAGCCCTATCTGCTGACGGTCGCGCTCGAAGATCAGGTGCGCCATGCGCGCTTCATCCGTGAGGCCGATGCCGCCGACCAGGCGCTGGCGACCATGGTGCGCACGCACCAGTTTCATGCGATCACCGAAATCACCGTACTTTCGCCCGACCACCCGCGCCTGCTGACCGTGATTGCCGGCGCCTGCGCGGCCGCCGGCGCCAACATCGTCGACGCGCAGATCTTCACGACCTCGGATGGCCGCGCGCTGGATACGATCCTGGTCAACCGCGAGTTCGCGGTGGATGGGGACGAGATGCGGCGCGCTGCCAGCATCGGTAAGCTGATCGAGGATGTGCTTGCCGGCCGCAAGCGCCTGCCGGAAGTCATCGCCAGCCGAACGAAGGTGAAGAAGCGCACTCGCGCCTTCACCGTGACGCCGGAAGTGACGATCAGCAACACGCTGTCGAACAAGTTCACGGTGATCGAGGTCGAGGGGCTCGACCGCCCGGGCCTCTTGTCCGAGATCACCGCGGTGTTGTCCGATCTCTCGCTCGATATTGCCTCGGCCCACATCACCACCTTCGGCGAGAAGGTGATCGATACCTTCTATGTCACCGATCTCGTCGGCCAGAAGGTAACGAGCGAAAACCGACAGATGAACATTGCCGCCCGCCTCAAGGCCGTCATGGCCGGCGAGGGTGACGAAGCCCGCGACCGCATGCCCTCCGGCATCATCGCGCCGCCACCGGGCGTCTCCTCCGCTCAAAGAACGACAAAAGCCGAAACATGAGTCTGGTCAAGAAATTTGCAACCGTCGGCGGCGCGACCCTTGGAAGCCGCCTGTTCGGCTTCATCCGCGAAACCTTCATGGCGGCAGCGCTTGGCACCGGGCCGGTCGCCGACGCCTTCAACACGGCCTTCCGCCTGCCGAACACCTTCCGCCGGCTGTTTGCCGAAGGGGCTTTCAACTCCGCCTTCGTGCCGCTCTTTGCCAAGGAGATCGAGGCGAACGGCATGGAGGGCGCGCGACGCTTTTCCGAGGAAGTCTTCGGTGTCCTCTTCACCGTTCTGCTCTTTCTGACGATCGCAATGGAACTGACGATGCCCTTCATCGTCAGCAAACTGATCGCTCCCGGCTTCGCCGATGATCCGGAAAAGCTCGGCAATACCATCATGTTTGCCGGCATCATGTTCCCCTATCTCGCCTGCATGTCGCTGGCGGCGATGATGGGCGGCATGCTGAACTCGCTGCATCGCTTCTTCGCAGCAGCGATTGCGCCCGTCTTTCTCAATGTCATCCTGATCGGGGTGCTGGCCTATGCCTGGTATGCGGGTCAGGATCCGGTGGCCGTCGGCTACGCGCTTTCCTGGGGCGTCATGGCGGCCGGTCTGGTGCAGCTGGCGATCGTCTGGATCGCCGTGCGCGACGCCGGCATCAAGATCGGCCTTCGCCGGCCGAAGATGACCGCCAGCGTCAAGCGCCTGCTGGTGCTGGCCCTGCCGGCGGCAATTACCGGCGGCATCACCCAGATCAACCTCCTGATCAACACCAACATCGCCTCGAGCAGCGAAGGCGCGGTCTCGTCGCTGGTCTATGCGGATCGCATCTACCAGTTGCCGCTGGGTGTGGTCGGCATCGCCGTGGCGACCGTACTGCTGCCGGAACTCGCTCGTGCCCTTCGCTCCGGCAATCTCAACGAGGCGTCGAACCTGCAGAACCGCTCCGTCGAGTTCACGCTGTTCCTGACGTTGCCGGCCGCGGCCGCGCTGCTGGTCATGTCCGAGCCGATCGTCCGGCTGCTCTTCGAGCGCGGCAAGTTTGCGCCGGAATCGACCATCATCGTCGGCCATATCCTGGCGATCTACGGTCTCGGCCTGCCGGCGTTCGTGCTGATCAAGGCCTTCATTCCCGGCTTCTTCGCGCGAGAGGATACGCGCACGCCGATGATCTTCGCTGCTATCTCCGTCGTCGTGAACGTGTCGCTGGCGCTCACCCTGTTTCCGCGGCTCGGTGCCAGCGGCATAGCCACCGCCGAGATCGTCGCCGGCTGGGTCAATGCGGTCCTGCTGTTTGCAACGCTCGTCTGGCGCGGTCATTGGGGCAGGGATATCCCGTTGTTGACCCGCATTCCGCGCCTCGTCATCGCGGCCGCCGGCATGGCCGCCGCGCTCTATTTCGCGATCGACTGGTTCGCCTTCGAACTCTCCTCCGCCGCGCCGCTCGTGACGCGGGCAGCAACCCTCTTCGGTCTGGTCTCGGCAGCGATGGTGGTCTACTTCGCGCTCGCCTTCGGCCTTGGCGGTGCCAGCCTCGGCATGATCCGCCGCAGCGTCAAGCGCCAGGCGACAGCACCGGCGGAGGCCGTTGCGGCATCGGAGGCGAGCGACTGATGCGCCAGACGATCGCGCGCGTCGCATTGGTCGTTCCGGACTACGATGCCGGCATCGCCTTCTATTGCGGCAAGCTCGGCTTCGACCTCGTGGAAGATACCAGGCTCGACGACAGCAAGCGTTGGGTCGTCGTTCGTCCGAAGGGGGCGGTCGAGACTTCGCTGCTGCTCGCCAAGGCCGACGGCGAACGCCAGCAGGCGGCGATCGGCAACCAGACCGGTGGTCGCGTCGGCTTCTTCCTCTTCACCGACGATTTCGCCCGCGACCATGCAGCGATGCTGGCCGCCGGCGTCGTCTTTCTGGAGGCGCCGCGGCACGAACCCTATGGCGTCGTCGCCGTCTTCAGCGACCCGTTCGGCAACCATTGGGATCTGCTGCAACCGGCGGCGTGATGGGGCTTCTCCGAGCCCCTTGATTGCCTCTCATCCTGCGTGCATAAGCCATGCCGTTAGCAACATGGGCGACAAGAGCCCTGGGGCCCTCCACCAGCCTATTGAGGACGACATGAACGAATTCAAGCCGCTCGTATTCTCCGGCGTTCAGCCGACGGGCAATCTCCATCTCGGTAACTATCTCGGCGCGATCCGCAAGTTCGTGGCGCTGCAGGAAAACAACGATTGCATCTACTGCGTCGTCGACCTGCATTCGATCACGGCGCAGCTCGTGCATGAGGACCTGAAGGGGCAGATCCGCTCGATCGCCGCTGCCTTCATCGCTTCGGGCATCGATCCGAAGAAGCATATCGTTTTCAATCAGTCCGCGGTGCCGCAGCACGCCGAACTTGCCTGGATCTTCAACTGCGTCGCCCGCATCGGCTGGATGAACCGCATGACGCAGTTCAAGGACAAGGCCGGCAAGGACCGCGAGAACGCCTCGCTTGGACTGCTTGCCTATCCGAGCCTGATGGCGGCTGACATTCTCGTCTATCGTGCGACCCACGTTCCGGTCGGCGACGACCAGAAGCAGCACCTGGAACTGACGCGCGATATCGCCCAGAAGTTCAACATCGACTTCATGGAGCATATCCGCAGCGCCGGCTACGGTGTCGACATGGTCGTCGGCGAAGAGCCGATCCATGCCTACTTCCCGCCGGTCGAACCGCTGATCGGCGGCGCGACTCCGCGTGTCATGTCGCTGCGCGACGGCACCAAGAAGATGTCGAAATCCGACCCGTCCGACCTTTCGCGCGTCAACCTGATGGACGACGCCGAAACGATCTCGAAGAAGATTCGCAAGGCCAAGACCGATCCGGACGCGCTTCCGAGCGAAGTGGATGGTTTGAAGGGGCGCCCGGAAGCGGAAAACCTCGTGGGCATCTACGCGGCGCTGTCGGACAAGACCAAGGAGCAGGTGTTGGCCGAATTCGGCGGGCAGCAGTTCTCGGTGTTCAAGCCGGCGCTCGTCGATCTGGCTGTCGAGGTCCTGTCGCCGATCACCACCGAAATGCGCCGCCTGATGGGCGACACCGCGCACATCGACGCGATCCTCAGGGATGGCGGCGAGCGCGCGCGTGCACGGGCCGAAAAGACGATGCGCGAAGTTCGCGATATCATCGGCTTTCTGCAGTAAACCGGAGAAATAGGGTCTCCGCGCCCCAGTTCACGGCGAGCGGGGCGCGGGCGCAAAGCCGCCCTCGCTTTCGTGGTCGCGCTCCAAAAAGGCGAAAATGAGAGCTTGCGGCGGCTCGCCCGGGATGTAATGTTCACCCTATGGTCTCGACCCGACTCTCTCGACTTGAAGGTCACCGCCGCAAATTCATGGCGGTGATTGACGATACCCCGGAATGCGGGCGCGCCGTGCACTATGCGGGCATGCGCGCCAAGAATTCGAATGGCGGTCTCGTCCTGCTCTATGTGATCGCCGATGGCGACTTCCAGCAATGGCTGGGGGTCGAGGAAATCATGCGTGCGGAAGCGCGCGAGGAAGCCGAGGCGACTCTCGCCAAGGTGGCTCAGGCCGTCCGCGAGCGGATCGGCATCGAACCTGAGATCGTTATCCGCGAGGGGACCGCTACCGAGCAGATCCATGCGGCGATCGAGGAGGATCGCGACATTGCCATTCTGGTGCTGGCCGCCGGATCGGCAAAAGAGGGCCCAGGCCCCCTGGTGTCGTCGATCGCCGGCAAGGCCGCAGCCTTCCCGATCCCCGTCACGGTCATCCCCGATGCCTTGACGGATGAGGAGATCGACGCGCTCAGCTGATCGGTATCGGTTTTCACGGGCATGCGGGATGCGGCGGAAAACCGCGCACACTTTTGCTCATCCCGCTTCATGCGCTCTTGCGACCATGGAGCCATCCTCCTATATTCTTTTGAACTATTCTAAAGAGCTGGGCGAATGTCGCTCCCGGCGAAACGGAGACAGACATGTTCATTCAGACCGAAGCCACGCCGAACCCGGCGACGCTGAAGTTTTTGCCGGGCAAGGTTGTTATGGAAAACGGCACTGCCGAGTTCCGTGACGAGGAAGAAGCGCGCGCCGGCTCGCCGCTGGCGGCACGGCTGTTTTCGATCCCGGGCGTCACCGGCGTCTATTTCGGCTATGATTTCATCACCGTCAGCAAGGAAGGCCAGGAATGGCAGCACCTGAAGCCGGCGATCCTTGGTTCGATCATGGAACATTTCATGTCGGGCCAGCAGATCATGGCCGGCAGCGGTCGCGCCGAGCAGTCGGACCAGGAAGACGAGTTTTTCGACGAGGGCGACGAGACGATCGTTGCCACGATCAAGGAGCTCCTGGAGACCCGCGTGCGCCCGGCCGTTGCTCAGGACGGTGGCGACATCACCTTCCGTGGCTTCAAGGACGGTACCGTTTTCCTCAACATGAAGGGCGCCTGCTCCGGTTGCCCGTCGTCCACCGCGACGCTGAAGCATGGCGTGCAGAACCTGCTGCGCCATTTCGTTCCCGAGGTGGAAGCCGTCGAGGCCGTCTGACACCGGACGCCGTCCGGCGTCCGAGCTAGGTGATATGAGGGAAAGGATGCGCGGGTTTCCGTCCGCGTCCCGACCCAGCCGAGTAGTATCGATTTTGCCGCAAAGCCCCGCCGGCTTTGCGGCTTGTGGCGTCTGAAAGATCCAGCGTTGAAATGATTGTACTTGCGATCGACACGTCCGGCTCGGGCTGCTCCGCTGCCGTCTACGACAGCGAAACCGCCGTTGTGCTCGGGCGCTCTGGCGCCGATCTCGGCAAAGGTCATGCCGAGCGGCTGATGGAATTCGTCGACGAGGCGCTGGCCGTGGCCAGCCGATCGCTTGCCGACATCGACCGCATCGCGGTCACCGTCGGCCCTGGCTCGTTCACCGGCATTCGCGTCGGCGTGGCCACTGCCCGTGGTCTGGCGCTGGCGCTCGGCAAATCTGCCGTCGGCGTCTCGACGCTCGCGGTCCTGGCTGAAGGCATCCGCGCAGCAGCGCCCGGCAGGGAAGTTCTCGTCGCCATCGATGCCAAGCGGGACGAAGTCTATGTCCAGGCTTTCGACGCGACCGGTGCCGCCGCCAGTGAGCCAGAAGCGCTCTCCGTCGAAGGTGCGCGCGAGCGTTTCTCGAGTTTCGATGGCGTCATCGGCGGCTCCGGCGCCCATCTCGTTGGCCCGGATGCCGATGCCAAGGCCCCCGAATTCATCGATATTGCCTTCGTCGCCACGCTCGGCGCCGCAGCCGATCCAGCCTCGGCCAAGCCGCGACCGCTATATCTCAGAGGCCCCGACGCCAAGCCGCAGGCGGGCTTTGCGATTGCCCGAGCGTAGACCGAGATGAGCTTTACCGACTACTTCACCCGCCGCACCGAATTCGACATCTTCCCGCTGGAGGAGGCCGATCTGCTGGCTGCGGCAGCATTGCATCGCCAACGGTTCGCTTCCCCCTGGAGCGATGGCGAAATTCACGCGCTGCTCGTGCAGGAAACGGTGTTCGGCTTTGTCGCCCGGCAGACCAATGGCAGCTTCCGCCCGGCCTTCGGCGGTTTCGTGCTGTCGCGCGCCGTCGCCGGCGAGGCCGAAATCCTGACGATCGGCGTCGAGCCGCGCTATGCACGCTCCGGCCTCGGCTGGCGGCTGATGCAGGCGGCGATGCGCGAGGCGCTGGTCAAGGGCTCCGAGGCGTTGTTCCTCGAAGTGGACGAGACCAATCAGGCGGCGATCGGGCTTTACCGTAAGCTCGGCTTCAACAAGGTCGGCGAACGCCGTGCCTATTACCAGGACAAGGCCGGCCAGCGGACCGCCGCGCTTGTCATGCGCCTCGATCTTCGCTAGTCCCGAGCGCATAAGAGCGCGATGAGGATAAGTGTATGCGGTATTCCGCCCGCATCCTGCTCTAACTTTTTCGGTGTCGATCACGTCATGATTTTGGGTGGATTCGGCCCAAGACCATCGTGATCCAAGGTCGCGCAGGAACTCTTTTCCCGGATGATCAATTGGCTACGGATTGCGATCTTCGCAGCGCTTCTGGCGCTGGTTTCGCTCGTCCTGATGCCGATCCAGATCGTCTGCCTCTGGCTGAACCTGAAACTGCGCCGCCGTTTGCCGCGATACTGGCACCGGCTCGCCTGCTACCTGCTCGGCATCAAGGTGCGGGTTCACGGCGAGGCGGAGCGCCGTCGGCCGCTGCTCATCTGCGCCAACCATGCCTCCTGGAAGGACATTCTGGTGCTGTCTTCGGTCGCCGATGTCGTCTTCGTCGCCAAGTCCGAGGTGAAGAGCTGGCCGGTCTTTGGCGTCCTTGCCCGGCTGCAGGCGTCGATCTTCGTCGAGCGCGAGCAGAAGCGCTCGACCGGCAAGCAGGTGAGCGAAATCGGCGAGCGCATGGCGGCGGGCGAGATCGTCGTACTCTTTCCGGAGGGAACGACGTCCGACGGCAACCGTCTGCTGGAGATCAAGACGTCGCTCTTCGGTGCTGCGGCTTCCGCCGTGCCCCATTCGCCGACCGGGCTCGTGCACGTGCAGCCGGTCGCCATCTCCTATACTGGCATCCACGGCATGCCGATGGGCCGCTTCAACCGGCCGATCGCCGCCTGGCCGGGCGATACCGAACTGGTCCCGCATCTGCTCGGGATCCTGCGGGAAGGTGCGATCGAAGTCGACGTCGATTTCGGTGAGGCCATCGACTACGACCGGCACACCAATCGCAAGGAAGTAAGCCGGAAGGTTGAGCAGCGCATCCGCAGCATGTTGTCGGATCGTTTGCGCGGAAGGGCCTGAAACCCTTTCGGCAACGGCGGCCATGCCGAAAATACTTCAACTTCAGACCGCTTTGCACTAAAGAACCCGGCATGACCCAGGAAACAGCCCTTCTGTCGACAGCGCCCGTGATGGGCGACGAGCGCGCACCGGCCCGCAAGGTCTTCGTCAAGACCTACGGCTGCCAGATGAACGTCTATGATTCCGACCGCATGTCGGACGCCTTGTCGCGTGATGGCTATGTCTCGACCGATGTGCTCGAGGATGCCGACTTCGTGCTCCTCAACACCTGTCACATTCGCGAGAAGGCGGCGGAGAAGGTCTATTCCGAGCTCGGCCGCCTGCGCGACCTGAAGAAGGCGAAGGCCAAGGAAGGCCGCGAGATGGTGATCGGCGTCGCCGGCTGCGTGGCGCAGGCCGAAGGCGACGAGATCCTCCGGCGCGCGCCGGCCGTCGATCTGGTGATCGGCCCGACCACCTATCATCGCCTGCCGGAAGCACTGAAACGCGCCCGCAACGGCGAGCGCGTCGTCCAGACGGACTATGCCGTCGAGGACAAGTTCGAGCACCTGCCGGCGCCCGATAAGGCAAAGACCCGCGCCCGCGGCGTCACAGCCTTCCTCACGGTGCAGGAAGGCTGCGACAAGTTCTGTACCTTCTGCGTCGTGCCCTATACGCGTGGGTCCGAAGTCTCCCGCCCGGTGGCGCAGATCGTCTCGGAAGCGGAAAAGCTGGTCGATGGCGGCGTCCGTGAAATCACTTTGCTCGGCCAGAACGTCAACGCCTGGCACGGCGTCGGCCCCGATGGCGGCGAGTGGGGTCTTGGCGACCTGCTCACGCGTCTCGGCGAGATCGAGGGGCTTGCCCGGCTGCGCTACACCACCAGCCACCCGCGCGACATGGACGACAGCCTGATCGAGGCGCATCGCTCGATGGAAAAGCTGATGCCTTACCTGCACCTGCCGGTGCAGTCCGGCTCAGACCGCATCCTGAAGGCGATGAACCGGAGGCACACGGCGGCCGAATATCTGGCGTTGATCGAGCGCATCCGTGCGGTCCAGCCGGACCTCGCGCTATCGGGTGATTTCATCGTCGGCTTCCCCGGCGAGACTGACGAGGACTTTGAAAACACCATGCGGCTCGTCGAAGCCGTGGGTTATGCACAGGCATTTTCGTTCAAATATTCGACGCGTCCCGGCACGCCCGGCGCCGAGCTCGGCGACCAGGTTCCCGAAGACGTGAAAGCCAAACGCTTGGAAAAATTGCAGGCTTTGCTGTTTTCGCAGCAGCGCGCCTTTGCCGAATCCTGCGTCGGTCGCGAAATCGACCTGCTTTTGGAGAAGCAAGGGCGCATGCCGGGCCAGCTCGTCGGGCGTTCTCCCTGGCTGCAGCCCGTGAATGTTGATGCAAAAGCATCGCAAATCGGTGACATTATAAAGGTGCGAATCATCAAGGCCGGGCCGAACAGCCTGTTTGCAGAGATGATCGGGTAAGGACCGACAACAAGGAGCCTGAACCGCTTGAACGGACACGAATTGATCTCTTCATCATCGCGCCAGTCGAAAACCTCTGCGACAGACGCCAATCACTTCGTGCTGACATTCGAGAACAATCGGTTCGCCAGCGAACTCTTCGGCCAGTTCGACCAGAACTTGAAGCTACTTGAAGAGCGCCTGCGCATCGACGCCCGGCCGCGGGGCAATTCCGTCGCCATATCCGGTGACATCGTTGCCACCAATCAGGCGCGCCGCGCTCTCGATTATCTCTACGGACGATTGCAGAGCGGCGCGTCGATCGATACCTCTGATGTCGAGGGCGCGATCCGTATGGCGGTTGCCGCCGACGATCAGCTACAATTGCCGACCATGGAGCGCAAAGCCAAATTGACGATGGCGCAGATTTCGACGCGCAAGAAGACCATCGCGGCGCGCACGCCGACGCAGGATGCCTATATCCGTGCGCTCGAACGTTCCGAGCTCGTCTTCGGCGTAGGCCCCGCCGGTACCGGCAAGACCTATCTTGCCGTCGCCCATGCTGCACAGCTTCTGGAGCGCGGCGCCGTCGATCGCATCGTGCTTTCGCGCCCTGCCGTGGAAGCGGGCGAGCGACTGGGCTTCCTGCCCGGCGACATGAAGGAGAAGGTCGATCCCTATCTCCGCCCGCTCTACGATGCGCTCTATGACATGATGCCGGGCGACAAGGTTGAACGCGCGATCACCGCCGGCGTCATCGAAATTGCGCCGCTCGCCTTCATGCGAGGCCGCACGCTCGCCAATGCCGCCGTCATACTTGACGAGGCGCAGAACACCACATCGATGCAGATGAAGATGTTCCTGACCCGCCTTGGCGAAAACGGTCGCATGATCGTAACTGGCGATCCGAGCCAGGTCGACCTGCCGCGCGGCGTCAAGTCGGGTCTGGTCGAGGCTCTGCAGATCCTCAGAGGTGTCGAGGGCGTTTCCGTGGTTCGCTTCAAGGACGTCGACGTCGTTCGCCATCCGATGGTGGCGCGTATCGTCAGGGCCTACGAGGCCCAGACGGCCGTGCACGATGAAAGCGAGCAGGGCGACCGCTGATCGGCGGTCGTCGCGATCATGACCGCATTGGATATCCAGATCAGCGTCGAAGAGGGCGATTGGCCAGACGAAGAGACGCTTTTCGCCTTTTCCTCGCCGGTGCTGGAAGCCGCCGCAGCCTTCCTCGTGGCGGAAGAGGGCCAGCCGTTCCCGAAGATGCAGCCCGAACTGTCGCTGGTCTTCACCGACGACGCTTCCATTCGGACGATCAACGCCGAATGGCGCAATCAGGACAAGCCGACCAATGTGCTGTCCTTTCCCGCCTTCCCGGTGACGCCGGGCGCGATGCCGGGGCCGATGCTGGGCGATATCATCGTCGCCCGCGAGACGCTCGAGCGCGAGGCCGTGGAACTCGAGAAGTCTTTCGATGCGCACCTGACGCATCTTCTCGTGCATGGATTCCTGCATCTTTTCGGTTATGATCATATGGCAGATGACGAAGCCGAAATAATGGAAAGCCTGGAGACTCGCATTTTGGCGCGTCTTGGCTTATCTGACCCCTACGGGGATCGTACCCCGGATTAACAGTTTGGACCGATGAGCGATTACAAAACACAGCCTGTCGCGCTGGCGACCGAGGAGGCAGAGGCCTCCGGAGAGGCGGAGGCGGGCAGTAGTAGCACCGCCACTCGACACGAGGGCACGAAATCCACTTCGACTTTCTGGAGCCGCGCCGCGCGACTGCTGCGGGGCGCAAGCCCGTCGAGCTTGCGCGAGGATCTCGCTGACGCACTCCAGACGGATGCCGACAGCAACACGGCCTTCTCGCCCGGCGAACGGGCGATGCTCAACAACATTCTGCGTTTCCGCGAGATCAGGGTCGAGGACGTCATGGTCCCGCGTGCCGACATCGAAGCGGTCGACCAGAGCATCACTATCGGCGAGCTGATGGTGATCTTCGAGGAGTCGGGCCGCTCGCGCATGCCGGTCTATAACGAAGGCCTCGATGATCCCCGCGGCATGGTGCACATCCGCGACCTGCTTTCCTACGTCACCAAGCAGGCCCGCAACCGTCGCCGCAACGGCAAGGCGCCGGCTGCCGCGACGGCTACCGGCGAAAAGACCGAGAAAACGCCCCGTTCGCCGAAGGCGAGCTTCGACCTTTCGCGCGTCGATCTCGGCAAGTCGCTGGAAGAAGCGGGCATCGTCCGCCAGCTGCTGTTCGTGCCGCCTTCGATGCTGGCGTCCGACCTGATGCAGCGCATGCAGGCCGCCCGCATCCAGATGGCGCTCGTCATCGATGAATATGGCGGAACCGATGGTCTCGTCTCGCTCGAGGACATCGTCGAGATGGTCGTCGGCGATATCGAAGACGAACACGACGACGACGAAGTGATGTTCGCTCGCACGTCGGACGACGTTTTCGTCGCCGACGCCCGCGTTGAACTGGAAGAAATCGCCGCAGCGATCGGTCCCGACTTCGATGTGCGCGAGCAGCTCGAAGACGTCGACACGCTCGGCGGCCTGATCTTCGCTTCGCTTGGCCGCATTCCGGTGCGCGGTGAAGTCGTGCAGGCCATTCCCGGGTTCGAGTTCCAGATCCTCGACGCTGACCCGCGGCGCGTGAAACGCGTTCGCATCATGCGCAAGCGTCCGCCGGCACGCCGCCGCGTGTCGCGACCGGAGGGCGAAATCGCTCCGGAGACGGTCCCCGTCAATCGTACCAATGGCGCTGCCCCCTCCGCAGCAGCCGACGAGCAATAGTCGCTCCGACCCCGCGCGCTTCTTCGTGCGCGCGGGGTCGTATCTCCTGCCATCCGCTCCATCGGCGGATCGCTGGTCTGACGGAAGGACATGCCTTCCGCAGCCAATTCCGCCTCCTGAAGGGGACAAACAGCCCGTTTTTTGGAAGACTGGCGCCGATTGATTCGGTGGTTGTTTCGCTCCGGCGCCGTGGCTAGCGGCCGGGATCGACTGGAGGCTGCATGGTAAGACTGGCAGGCAGGGTGATGCTTCTGTCCGGGTTCCCGAGGGTATTGCTCGCGTTCTTCGCAGGGCTAATCACGGTTCTGGCTCAGCCGCCCTTCGGCATTTTTGCCTTCGCCTTCGTCTCCTTCCCCATCCTCGTCTGGCTGCTCGACGGCGCGAGCGGAAATCCGGATGGCGGCATCGTCAGGCGGCTCTGGCCGGCGGCCGTGATCGGCTGGTGGTTCGGTTTCGGCTATTTCCTCGGCGGTCTCTGGTGGCTCGGCAATGCGCTGCTGGTGGAGGCCGACGAATTCGCCTGGGCGCTGCCGCTCGCCGTCGTCGGTCTTCCGGCTTTCCTCGCGCTCTTCTATGCGCTTGCGACGCTGACCGCGCGGATATTCTGGTCCGATGGGGTGGGGCGGATCGCGGCGCTTGCGCTGGCCTTCGGCCTTTGTGAACTGCTCCGCAGCTTCCTCTTCACCGGCTTTCCCTGGAATGCCATCGGTTACGCGGCGATGCCGATGCCGCTGATGATGCAGTCCGCAAGCGTGGTCAACCTTGCGACCATCAACATGCTGTCGGTCTTCGTTTTCGCGGCACCCGCCCTCCTTGCCACGGGCAGGGGGAGCCGGATCGGCCTGTCGGCAGCCCTCGTCCTCCTCACGGCGCATGTCGGTTTCGGCTTCTATCGCCTTGCACAGCCGGCCCCGGCTTCGCCCGAGCCGCCGCTGACCGTCCGTCTCGTCCAGCCGGTGATCGACCAGGCAAAGAAGCTGGATGATCGTGAACGGGCCGCCGTCTTCGAGGAACATCTCTCGCTCACCACCGCTGCCCCCGAAAAAGGCGGCAAGCGACCGGACATCGTCGTCTGGCCCGAAACGTCGATCCCCTTCATCCTGACCGACAATCCCGACGCCCTGGCGCGGATCGCCGAGGTGCTCGATGACGATCAGATCCTCATCGCCGGCGCCGTGCGCGCGGAGGATGCGGGCGCCGGTCTACCGCCGCGCTACTACAACTCGATCTATGTCATCGACGGACGCGGCCAGATCATCGGTGCTGCCGACAAGGTGCATCTGGTCCCGTTTGGCGAGTATCTACCCTTCGAGGAGTTGCTGTCCTCCTGGGGCCTGAGTTCCGTTGCCGCCTCGATGCCAGGTGGTTTTTCGGCGGCGAAGAGCCGTTCGCTATTGACCCTGCCCAGTGGCAGGACGCTCTATCCGCTGGTCTGCTACGAGGCGATCTTCCCCGACGAAATCGGCGGCGCCGCGCGTGGTGCGGACGCGCTTCTCAACATCACCAACGATGCCTGGTTCGGCGACACGCCCGGTCCGCGCCAGCATTTCCACCAGGCCCAACTACGCGCCGTCGAGACCGGAACACCCCTTGTTCGCGCTGCCAACAGCGGTATATCAGCAATTGTTGATGCACGTGGGGTTTTAATGGTAGGATTGTCCTACAATTATAGGGGAGTGGTCGACACACTTCTGCCGGGAAAGATGCCTACGCCTTTGGACGACGCTATGCGAAGCCGAATCTTCTGGCTGAGTGCACTGTTCCTTCTTCTGGTTGCAGTGTTTTCGCGTGTTGGTTTTAATATTAGGAAGAATTGACCTAAAACCCCTAAAATTGCATAGTGGTCCGCACCATCGTCCTTGTTGTGGCGGCATTGTCTTATCACCGTGGCGGTCGCCTCGGTGAGCGGCGCTCCCGTGTGAGGCGGTGGATCAAACGAAACAGCGTGTTTGGGAACGCAGATATGATCGAAAACAAAAAGAAGCCGAACCCGATCGACATTCATGTCGGTAGTCGGATTCGTCTTCGCCGCACGATGCTTGGCATGAGCCAGGAGAAGCTCGGCGAAAGTCTGGGGATTACCTTTCAGCAGATTCAGAAGTACGAGAAGGGCACGAACCGGGTCGGCGCGAGCCGCTTGCAGAATATTTCGGGCATTCTGAACGTTCCGGTTTCCTTCTTCTTCGAAGATGCGCCGGGTGACACCTCCGGCCAGCCCGGCATGGCGGAAGCCTCCAGTTCCAACTACGTTGTGGATTTCCTTTCGTCTTCCGAGGGGCTGCAACTCAACCGTGCCTTCGTCAAGATCACGGATCCGAAGGTTCGTCGCCGCCTCGTCGATCTCGTCAAGGCGCTCGCTGCGGAAGCGGAAAGCGAATAGTTCCAACGTTCCCGTCGGGACTTGAAAACAAAGCGGCCTCTTGTGCCGCTTTTTTCATGCGCGCTTTTCCGCCGGCGCACCAAAGTGATTGGCTTGGTGGTGATATAAAGATATATTTATGTCGTTGTGCGCTTGTTTTTCGGGCGCAAAACCACTAACACCATGCCAGCGCTTTTCTTCATTGAGGGGACTTCCCGCATGCGTGCAAACTACCTGTTCACGAGTGAATCCGTAGCCGAAGGTCATCCGGACAAGGTGTGTGACCGTATCTCCGACGAGATCGTGGATCTGGTCTACCGTGAGGCCGCCAAGACCGGTGTCGACCCATGGGGCGTTCGCATCGCTTGCGAAACCCTGGCGACCACCAACCGCGTCGTCATTGCCGGCGAAGTGCGCCTGCCGCCGAGCCTTCTGAAGAAGGACAAGGACGGCAACGACGTCATCAACCCCTCGAAGTTCAAGTCCGCCGCCCGCAAGGCGATCCGCGAGATCGGCTACGAGCAGGATGGCTTCCACTGGAAGACGGCGAAGATCGACGTGCTGCTGCACTTCCAGTCGGCCCATATCGCTCAGGGCGTCGACAGCGCCGCCGACAAGCAGGGCGAAGAAGGTGCTGGCGACCAGGGCATCATGTTCGGCTACGCTTGCCGCGAAACCGCCGAACTCATGCCGGCGCCGATCTACTACTCGCACCGCATCCTCAATCTGCTCGCCGCCGCCCGCAAGAAGGGCGAGGGCGAAGTCGCCAAGCTTGGCCCGGACGCCAAGAGCCAGGTCACCGTACGCTACGTCGACGGCAAGCCGGCGGAAGTCACCTCGATCGTCCTGTCGACCCAGCACCTCGACGACACCTGGGATTCCACCAAGGTTCGCTCGGTTGTCGAGCCCTACATCCGCGAAGCGCTCGACGACCTGAAGATCGCTGACGATTGCACCTGGTACATCAACCCGACCGGCAAGTTCGTCATCGGCGGTCCGGACGGCGACGCCGGCCTGACCGGCCGCAAGATCATCGTCGATACCTATGGCGGTGCAGCACCGCACGGTGGCGGCGCCTTCTCGGGCAAGGACACGACCAAGGTCGACCGTTCGGCTGCCTATGCCGCGCGCTACTTGGCAAAGAACGTCGTCGCTGCCGGTCTTTCTGACCGTTGCACGATCCAGCTCTCCTACGCCATCGGCGTTGCGCAGCCGCTGTCGATCTATGTCGACCTGCATGGCACCGGCAAGGTCTCGGAAGACCAGGTCGAACAGGCCATCCGCAAGACGATGGATTTGTCGCCGTCGGGTATCCGTCGTCACCTGGATCTCAACAAGCCGATCTACGCCAAGACGTCTGCTTACGGTCACTTTGGCCGCAAGGCTGGCCGCGACGGCTCCTTCTCCTGGGAGAAGCTCGACCTGGTCAAGCCACTGAAGGCGGCGATCGACCAGGGCAGCGCCGTCAACGGCCGGGCCGCTGCCTAAGCGAACGATCGGCGTGGCCGGCAAAGCCGCGCATTGAAGATAGCGCAGTGGCCTGCTATCAGGCGCTTGCGAATTTCAGGGCGGGCGCTCCGGCAAGGAGCGCCCGCTTCGTTCATTTTGATTTTGGGTTGGCTTGATCCGGGATCAGCGTGACCAAGGGACAAACGACATGACCGAACCGCGCCGTGCCAGAGCAACCGAGGCCTTCTTCGGCCGCCGCAAGGGCAAGCCGTTGCGCGAGCGGCAGGCGGCGCATCTGGAAACCGTGCTGCCGACGCTGAAGCTCGATCTGTCGAGCGCTGCTCCGGCGGAGCTGAAGACACTGTTTCCTCAGGATGTCGGGCGAATCCGGCTGGAAATCGGCTTCGGCGGCGGCGAACACCTGATCCACCGCGCCGCCGAAACGCCCTCGACCGGCTTCATCGGCGTCGAACCCTTCGTCAATTCCATGGCCAAGCTCGTCGGTCACATCGAGGATCGCGGCGTCAGCAACATTCGCCTCTACGACGACGACGCCACCCAGGTCCTCGATTGGCTGCCGGCCGCATCGGTCGACCAGATCGACCTGCTTTATCCGGATCCGTGGCCGAAGCGTAAACACTGGAAGCGCCGCTTTGTGTCCAAGGTCAATCTCGACCGTTTTGCGCGCGTGCTGAAGCCCGGCGGCGTGTTCTGCTTCGCCTCGGATATCGACACCTATGTCAATTGGACACTGTTGCATTGCCGCGATCACGCGGCCTTCGAATGGACGGCGCAGAAGGCAGCCGACTGGCTGACGCCCTACGAGGGATGGCCGAGCACACGCTACGAGGCCAAGGCGCGCAGGGAAGGCCGGAGCTCCGCCTATCTTACTTTCCGGCGCGTCTAAAGCAATTCCAGGAAAAGTGCGAAGCGGTTTTCCGTCAGGGATTGCGTTGCTCTAAATTCAATTCCAGGAAAAGTGCGAAGCGGTTTTCCGTCCGGAATTGCGTCGCTTCAAATTCCAATTCCAGGAACAGTGCGACGCGGCCTTCCGTCCGGAATTGCGGACCAGAAGACCAACCCCAGGAACGGGCGCGAAGCGATTTTCCGCCCGGAATTTCAGGCTCGAGAGAGCGGCGGCGTCATCCCGAGAGGTCAGCGCTCACCGTCAATGGCGGGCGTAAGATCAGTGGAGTGTGACGGTGCGCAGATCGTCCTCGGCGGCCTTGAAGAAGGTGCTGGAACGGTTGTCGGTCAGGAGGATCGGTGTGCCGTCGGCGCCGAAGAGCGCCCAGAGATCAATACCCGGTCCCATCTCGGGTGCTTCCGGGAAGCAGCGCGACACTTCGTCCGAACGCATTTTCCGGATGTAACCGATTTCGCCTTCGCCCAGATGCGCGAGGTCGTTCTTCGACAGTGACGAGCTGATGGCTTTCAGTCCCATGGTGATACTCCGTGGTCGCCGGCCAGGGGAGAATCCCGCCGGTTATCCTACTCTGGGACTGAAATGTTAATTTTCTTTACCATACGCACCGGCTCAGGACGAACGAGGTCAACCGAGAGCAGGCCGTTGCGCAGCTCGGCGCCAAGAACCTTCATGCCATCGGCCAGAACGAAGGTGCGTTGGAACTGCCGCGCAGCGATGCCGCGGTGCAGGTAATCGCGATCGCCATTGTCGATCTGGCGGCCGCGAATGACGAGCTGGTTCTCCTCGGTGGTGACCTCGAGGTCCTCTTCGGAGAAGCCGGCCACCGCAAGCGTGATGCGCAGCCTTTCAGGCTCGTCGATCGATGCATCGCCGCGAATGCGTTCAATATTGTAAGGCGGATATCCGTCGTTGCCCTTGGCGATACGCTCAAGGGTCTTTTCCATCGTGTCGAAACCCAGCAGCAGCGGGCTCGTAAAGGGCGTAATTCGGCTCATTCCTCAAGTCCTTGCGAGATCAAGCGACCGTTGTTCGGACCTGCCCAGCAGCATCCTTGCGGCAATATGGTAGCTGTGCGCAATGAGTGCAAGCCGCTTGCCTCAGACGTGCACGCAAATCATAGTCCGCTCTCGCAGAATCCAACAGCGAAGCGAGGAGGGCGCATGCGGCCTCGTACCCGCTCCGGTGCATTGTAATCGATCGCGCTTTGGGTCGGGTAGACCCAGCCAAACGTGATCCAGGGAGGACGAGAGAGTGCCCGTGCCGAGAAAGATAATCATAGACACCGATCCCGGGCAGGACGATGCCGCCGCAATCATGCTCGCGTTCGGAAGCCCGGAAGAGATCGACTTGCTCGGTATTACCACGGTTGCCGGCAACGTGCCGTTGGCCCTGACGGCCCGCAACGCCCGTGTTCTTTGCGAGCTCTGCGATCGGCCGAAAGTTCGGGTCTTTTCCGGCGCCGACAAGCCGATCGCCCGCCCGCTGGTGACCGCCGAGCACGTCCACGGCAAGACCGGCCTCGATGGCCCGACGCTCGACGAGCCGACGATGAAGCTCGAGGAACAGCACGCGGTCGACTTCATCGTCGAAACCCTTCGCAACGAGACTGAGGGCACCGTGACGCTCTGCACCCTCGGCCCGCTCACCAACATTGCGCTCGCGCTTCAGAAGGCGCCCGAGATCGCGCCGCGGGTGAAGGAACTGGTGATGATGGGCGGCGGCTTCTTTGAAGGCGGCAACATCACGCCGGCGGCCGAGTTCAACATCTATGTCGATCCGGAAGCCGCCGATATCGTCTTCCGCTCGGGCATTCCGATCGTGATGATGCCGCTCGACGTCACCCATCGCGTGCTGACCCACAAGGCGCGGGTGCAGAAGATCCGCGACATCGGCAGCCGCCCGGCGATCGCCATGGCGGAGATGCTCGAATTCTTCGAGCGCTTTGATATCGAGAAATACGGCACCGATGGCGGCCCGCTGCACGACCCGACCGTCATCGCCTATCTGCTGCGCCCCGAGCTTTTCACCGGCCGGGATTGCAACGTCGAGATCGAGACCAAGTCGCCGCTGACGGCGGGCATGACGGTTGTCGACTGGTGGCAGGTCACCGGCCGGCCGCACAACGCCAAGGTCATGCGCTTCGTCGACGACCAGGGCTTCTTCGATCTTTTGACCGAGCGGCTGGCGCGCATCTGATCCCGCGCCAGATCGCCAAGCATCAAACAAAAACGGCGCCCCGAGGGCGCCGTTTCTTTTTCTCGATCTGTTGATCAGAACTCTTCCCAATTGTCCTGGGCAAGCGCGTTGGCGCCCGAGGTCTGGGTGAGTACCCGCTGCGTCGAGGCCGAGTAGCTGCTGCGTGCCGGGCTTGCAGCCGGAGCCGGCCGCGCCTCGCGGACGGGAGCCGGTGCCGGACGTTCGGCCGCACGCATGCGTTCGGCTGTGCCACGCAGCATCTCGGACGAGGAGGGCTGCGCCGAACCGGAGGCCTGGGCGACGCGGAAGCGGGCAACCAGCGCGTTGAGCGTCCGCGCCTCTTCGTTGAGCGCCATGCCGGCGGCCGTCGTCTCTTCGACCATGGCGGCGTTCTGCTGGGTCACCTGGTCCATCTGGTTGACGGCCGAGTTGATCTCCTTCAGGCCGACGGCCTGCTCGGAGGCCGAGCTCGAGATCTGGCGGATGAGGCCGTTGATCTGAACGACCTGCTCAGCGATCTTCTCGAGTGCGCCGCCGGCCTTGCCGACGAGATCGACGCCTTCGCGCACCTGTCCGGCCGAGGTGTTGATCAGAGTCTTGATCTCCTTGGCGGCATTGGCGGAGCGCTGGGCGAGCTCGCGCACTTCCTGGGCGACGACGGCAAACCCCTTGCCGGCATCGCCGGCACGGGCGGCTTCGACGCCGGCGTTGAGCGCCAAAAGGTTGGTCTGGAAGGCGATCTCGTCGATGACGCCGATGATGCGGCTGACTTCGTGCGACGACTGCTCAATACCCTTCATCGCGGCAATGGCCTTCTGCACCACTTCGCCCGACTGTCCGGCATCGCTGCTGGCCACTTCCACCGACTTGGCGGCGACCTTGGCGTTTTCGGCGCTGGCGTTGACCTGCGAAGTCAATTCGTCGAGGGCCGCCGCGGTTTCTTCCAGGCTTGCCGCCTGCTGTTCGGTGCGGTGCGACAGGTCGTTGGCGGCGCTGCTGATTTCGCTTGTGCCGTTGCCGATGTTGACGACCGAATGGTTGACGGTGCGGATCGTCTCTTCGAGGCTTTCCATCGTCGCGTTGAAGTCGCGCTTCAGCTGAGCGTATTCGCCGGGGAAATCGTCGGTGATGCGGAAAGCGAGATCGCCGGACGACAGGTGCGACAGGCCCTTGCCGAGGCGGGCGACGATGTCGCGCTGAAGGGCGCCGGTTTCGGCACGCTCGGTTTCCGAGCGATTGCGCTCGCGTTCGGCCTGTTCGCGCTCGTGGCGGGCTTCGCCCTCCAGGCGCTTGGTGTCGGCAAGCTGATGGCGGAAGCCTTCGAGCGCCTTGGCGACTTCGCCGGTTTCGTCGGAGCGATCCTGGCCGGCAATCGACTTTGTGTAGTCGCCGTGGCTGAGGTTGGCGACGTCCTTGACCAGTGCCGCGAGAGGCTTCTGCACGAAACCACGCACGGCGAGATATAGACCGAGCAGCACGGCGCCGAGTACGACGAGGCCGCCGACGATCATCATGTAGGTCTGGTCCTTGACCGGGGCATTGATCGCGGTGCGCGGCACGTCGACGAGCACGACCCAGCTGGTGTTCACGCCCGAGAGGGTGAACGGATAGACGAGACGGTCGAAAGGCTCGTTGCCATCATAGGAAAGGTTGGAGACGATGCCCGGCTTGCCGGAGGCAAGCGCATTCTTGACGACGTCGTTGCCTTCGCCGTCATATTCCTTGAGCAGGAGTTCCGGGATCGGCGCCACCAGCCATTTGCCGCTCTGCGAGAGGAGGTAGACGCGACCGGTATCGAAGGGCTTCAGCTTCGCCAGGCCATCGCCGAGCGATGCGAGCGAAATGTCGACGCCGGTAACGCCGAGAAGCTTGTCGCCGGACATGACCGGATAGGCGATCGAGCTCATCGCGGTCGGGATGTCGGTGTCCTGCGCGGTGTAGGGCTGGGTGATCGCGCCCTTGCCGCTTTTTGCAGCGAGTTTGTACCACTCGGCCGCGTAGTCGGCGCCGAAAGTGGAGTACTGGATTTCGTTGGTGCGGCTCTTCGACCAGTAGGGCGTGAAGATGCCCTTGTCGTTGCCGCCCAGTTCCTTGTTGTTGACGACGTCCTCCTGGCGACCGTCGAAGGCCTTGGGCTCCTCAGCGAACCAGCTTCCGAAGGCGAAGGGGTTCTGCTCGAGGTTCGCCCTCAGGATATTGATCACCCCCGTGCGCTCCAGCGACTTTTCGGCATGCGCGCGGCCAAGAATGCCGGCCATCGAGCGCGCTGCACTTGCAAGCTCGCCGATGTCGCCGGCGATGTCCGAGGCGATTGCCCGGGCTTCACCGCTTGCCTGTTCGAGGACCAGCGTTTCGACGCGATCCTGGGTCTGGGAGATAAGAACGAAATTCGAAGCGAGCAGGACTAGTGCGATCGTGCCGCCTGTCACCGCGATCAGTTTGGTCGCCAGCGATTTGGCTTGGAACTTGAACATGAAATCCTCACGTGCTGGGAGGTCCGCAGACTTTCACCTGCGGTGGACGCATTTCGCAATGGGGGTGAACTCCATCATGGAGCGTCAGATGCCGACCGGCATGTCGGAGGCAACCGGGTCATTTTCGACCGGCTCTCTCAGGGTCCTGAATAGACTGGAGATTCTTAAAATTGGGCCAACGCGGACGCTGTTTTACCTGTTGCTTTGATAAAATTGCGCGCGGAGCTTTATCTCCGCGACATCGCCTGTCCGGATTGCGCAAACGCTGATTTCAAGGGCTGGAGACGGTCAAGCGCCAGAGCGTGGCAGGAAGAAAGTGCGGGCGCATTTTGCCCGCACTCGGCTTTGTTTCCGCGGAGCATTCGCATTGTAGGTCTGGGTCGATCCGACCCAGACGCGTCGCGAACTAAATGCGTGATGCCACTTCCGAGGCAAGCGGGATCGAAGGTTGTGCGCCGCGCTTGAGGCAGGCGAGCGAACCGGCAACGGCGGCACGGCGCAACGCCTCGGGGAAGGCAATGCCGGCATCCAAGCTGGCCGCGAGATAGCCGCAGAAGGTGTCGCCGGCGCCGACCGTATCCACCGGTTCGATCTTCAGGCCCTTGGCACGCTGGATTTCGCCCTCGTGCACGGCGACTACGCCATCGGCGCCAAGCGTGACGATGACGGTCTGTCCGGTCTCCGCATGGAGCGCCTTCATCGCGTCTTCGCGTTCCGCACTGCTGATGCCGCTCTTGCCGGCCAGCAGCTCGAATTCGGTCTCGTTGGCAATGACGATATCGGCCATGCGACCGAGACGTGCTGCATCCGGCGTCAGCGGCGCGATGTTGATGACCGAGCGTACGCCCTTCTGTTTGGCTGCGTTCAAGGCTTTCTCGACCGAGGCTGCGGGAATTTCGAGCTGCAGCATCAACGTGTCGCCAGGCTTCATGCCGTCGACGGCCTTCACCGCATCGGCCTCGTCGACGGTCGCATTGGCGCTGGCGACCACGACGATGACGTTTTCGCCGTCACCTCCGACGAGGATGTGGGCGGTGCCGGTCGGCTCATCTACCGTCTTGGTCAGCGACATGTCCGTGCCGGCACCCTTCAAGAGTTCCAAGGCGCCTTCGGCGAAGCTGTCGGCACCGACGGCACCCGCCATCTGCACTGTCGCTCCGGCACGTCGTGCGGCAAGCGCCTGGTTTGCGCCCTTGCCGCCGGCGGCGGTCGAAAAGCCCGTCCCGGCGACGGTCTCGCCCGGCTTCGGAAGGCGTGCGGTCGTGGCGATCAGGTCCATGTTGATGGACCCAAAAACAGTGATCATGTGAAAATTTCCCGTCGGATTAGAGAGTGGGCCGGAGAGTGCCCGAGAGCCTCAGTCCTCGTCAACCACCCGCAGACGCAATTGCCCCACCCGGTTGTCGACGGCAGCGCGCGGGTCGGTTGCCTCCTGCATGCCGCCTTCGGCCTCGAGTTCGAGCGCCTCGATCTTGGCACCGCGCCGGGTGAGTTTGCTGGACGAGATCAGAATATCCTCGACGTCCTTCTGGCTCATGGCGAAATGGCCCTGGAGCTTGCGCACGCGCTCGTCGAGACGGCCGAGGTCCTCCATCAATCTGGCGACCTCGCCCTGGATCAGATGCGCCTGCTCACGCATGCGCGCATCCTTGAGGATCGCCTGAATCACCTGGATCGACAGCAGGAGCAGGGAAGGGGAAACGATGACGATCCGCTGGCGGTGTGCCTTCTGCACGATCGCTTCGAAATGCTCGTGGATTTCGGCGAAGATCGATTCGGATGGCACGAAGAGGAACGCGGTGTCCTGCGTCTCTCCGGAGATCAGATATTTGCTGGCGATATCGCGCACATGCGTTTCCATGTCGCGGCGGAAAAGCTGGGCGATCTGCTGGCGGCGTTCGGCATCCGGTGCGTCACGCATCGCGTTCCAGGCTTCCAGCGGAAACTTGGCGTCGATGACGAGCGGCGGCTGGCCGTTCGGCATGCGGATCGTGCAGTCGGGTCGCGCGCCGTTCGACAGCGTCGCCTGGAAGGCGAAGGCGCCCATCGGCAGCCCGTCGGCGATGATCGCCTCCATGCGCGACTGGCCGAAGGCGCCGCGCGTCTGCTTGTTGGAAAGGATTGCCTGCAGCCCGGCCATGTCCTTGGCGAGCGACTGGATGTTGTTCTGGGCGTTGTCGATGACCGCCAGCCGTTCCTGCAGCCGCCTGAGGTTTTCGTGCGTCGCCTTGGTCTGTTCGGTGATCGACGCGCCGATGCGATGGGTCATGCCGTCGATGCGCTGGCTGAGCGTCTGGTTGAGTTCCGCCTGCCGCGCGCCGAAGACTTCGGCCATGGCGGCGACCCGCCCTTGCATCTCCGTCTGGGCGGCGAGCAGCATTGCCATCTGCTCCTGCCGCTCCTCGTCGCGGTTGTCCCGTCGCCGCGAAAACGCCATCAAAATTGCAACGACGACCACCAGGCCGACGGCAATCGCGAGATGGCCCAGCGTGATCGGCAAGGCGCCGATGAAAAACAGCGGCTGGGCGAAGGGGAAAGGCGCGGGTTCCATGCGCCAAACCTAACAGATTCTTTGGTTATGTGTAGATCAAAACAAGAACATTTGCGCCGTGCGGTTAACGCGGGCCTGTCCAGGAAAGGCTGCCGAAGGTGGCAAGCCAATTTCCTTGCACGCCGATGGAAAGATCGGCTATGGGAGCAGCATGACGATCAAGCCGCTTATCATCCTTCCCGATCCTGTGCTTCGCCAGGTTTCCACGCCGATCGAAACCGTCGACGCGGACGTCCGTCGTCTTGCCGACGACATGCTCGAAACCATGTACGATGCCCCCGGCATCGGCCTTGCCGCGATCCAGATCGGTGTCGCCAGGCGCATGCTGGTGCTCGACGTTTCGAAGGAAGGCGACGAGAAGACACCGCTCGTCTTCATCAATCCCGAGATCGTCGCTTCGTCCGATACCTATTCGGTCTACGAGGAAGGCTGCCTGTCGATCCCGGATTATTACGCCGAGGTCGAGCGCCCCGCGTCGATCACCGTCAAGCATCTCGACCGTGACGGCAAGCAGCAGACGATCGAGGCCGACGGCCTGCTCGCCACCTGCCTGCAGCACGAGATCGATCACCTGAACGGCGTGTTGTTCATCGATCACATCTCCAAGCTCAAGCGCGACATGGTGATCCGAAAGTTCACCAAGGCCGCCAAGACGCGCGGCGCCAAGGCGATCTGAGCCTTCGATCGCGCAAGCGGTCGCGAACAGATCGCGCGAACGGCTGAATTTGACTCCAGGAAAAGCGTGAAACGGTTTTCCGCCCGGGGTTGCCCTGTTTCAGAGAATGAGATCATTTCGCCGTTTCCCCGCATGAAGTGATCTGAGAGGACGGAGTTACCGCCTTGTCGCTTCGCATCATCTTCATGGGTACGCCGGAATTTTCCGTGCCGACGCTGGCAGCGCTCGCAGAAGCCGGTCACCAGATCGTTGCCGCCTATACGCAGCCGCCGCGGCCGGGCGGCCGCCGCGGGCTCGACCTGCAGAAGTCGCCGGTGCACCAGGCAGCCGAACTCCTCGGCATTCCCGTGCTGACGCCGCTAAACTTCAAGGACGAGGCGGATCGCCAGGCCTTCCGTGATTTCGACGCCGACGTCGCCGTCGTCGTCGCCTATGGCCTGCTTCTGCCCGAGGCCATCCTCACGGGCACCAAGCTCGGCTGCTACAATGGCCACGCCTCGCTGCTGCCGCGCTGGCGCGGTGCCGCGCCCATCCAGCGCGCGATCATGGCCGGCGATCATGAGACCGGCATGATGGTGATGAAGATGGAAAAGGGGCTCGATACCGGTCCGGTCGCTCTCACCAAGACGGTCCAGATCGGCGAGACGATGACCGGTGGCGAACTGCACGACCGGCTGATGCAGGTCGGCGCCAGCCTGATGCGGGAGGCGATGGCGAAGCTCGAGGCCGACGATCTGCCGCTGACGGTCCAGGCCGAGGACGGTGTCGTCTACGCCCAGAAGATCAGCAAGGCGGAAACCCGCATCGACTTCGCCCGTCCTTCGCGCGAGGTGCATGATCACATCCGCGGCCTGTCGCCGTTCCCGGGCGCCTGGTTCGAACTCGAAATCGCCGGCAAGCCGGAACGCATCAAGGTGCTGAACTCCGAGCCGGCTTCCGGCACGGGCGAGGCCGGAACGGTGCTCGATGACAGCCTGAAGATCGCCTGCGCCGAAGGCGCGGTTCGGCTGACCCGCCTGCAGCGCGCCGGCGGCAAGGCGCTCGGAGCGGCCGACTTCCTGCGCGGAACGCCGGTTGCGCCCGGCACGAGGGTCGGCTGATGCCGCGCTTCAAGCTGACCGTCGAATATGACGGCTCTGATTATGTCGGCTGGCAGCGGCAGGACAATGGCGAGTCTGTGCAAGGGGCGATCGAAAAGGCGATCCTGTCTCTGACCGGCGATACCGTTTCGATCCGTGGCGCCGGCCGCACCGATTCCGGCGTACACGCCAGCGGCCAGGTCATGCATGCCGATCTGACCCGTCCGTGGAAGCCCTATACGCTGCGCAATGCGCTGAACGCGCATCTGGGCCTTGCGCGCGAGCGAGTGGCGATCCTCGAGGCCGAGGAAGTGTCCGAGGAATTCGACGCCCGCTTCTCGGCGCTGCGCCGGCATTATCTCTACCGCATCATCTCACGGCCCGCGCCGCTGGCACTTGAAGCCCGGCGCGCCTGGTGGGTGCCGAAGCCGCTCGACCATGAGGCGATGCATGCGGGCGCCCAGCGCCTCGTCGGCCATCACGATTTCACCACCTTCCGCTCCGCCCATTGCCAGGCGACGAGCCCGGTGCGGACGCTCGACCGGCTGGACGTCGCGCTCGTTGGCGGCGTCATCGAGATCCGCGCGACGGCGCAGAGCTTCCTGCACAACCAGATCCGGTCCTTTGCGGGATCGCTGAAGCTGGTGGGCGAGGGCAAATGGTCGCCGGACGATTTGCAGGCAGCGCTTGAAGCGCGCAACCGCAAGGCCTGCGGCCCCGTGGCCCCGCCCGATGGGCTTTATTTCCTGCAAGTGGATTACTGATCGCGAGCCGATCCTGAAGCTCTGAAGCACGATCCTATAGCATGTCGTTATCGCAAAACCGCTGCGCACAGTTGCGCGTCACACTCTAGCTCGGGATCAGGCCGAAGAAGCGCTGCAGCAGGTCGCCGATCATCATCGAGGGCAGCAGGAATAGCGCCGTCAGCGCCGAGGCCAGCAGCGTCTGGTTGCCCGTCAGCATGCGCAGGAGCCGGAAGAGCACAGCGATGCTGACCACGAGCAGCGTCAGCCAGATCAGGCTCGTCAAGCCTTGGCTTCCGGGAATGGTGAGCCTGATCGCCGCCGGCACCGCCATCGCGTAGGAAAGCGGCACGGAGAGCCAGTTGGTGGTGACGATGATCGGCACCACTGCTCCTGCAAAACCGAGCGGACGGGACAGAATGGCGATCAGCACCAGCGGCAGCAGCCAGCTGACGAGATCGACGACCAGCAGCTTGAAGATGAAGCCTATGCCGATCACCGTCCCATCGGGCATCGCCGACAAATAGTAGAACCGCCAGGACGCCCAGGTAACGGCGATCGCCGGCAGGCACCAGAGCATCGACGTGAACGAGCGCCAGAGGCCGCTCTCGCTGAAATCGAGCCAGCGGAAACCCTCTTGGTTGCCCTGAGCCAAGAGCCAAAGGCCCTTGATATAGGCAAGCACCTCGTCAAGCAGCGGCATGGCCGAACCAGCGGAGGACGAAGGTCTCGTAAATATTGGTGAGGGTTTCGAGGTCGGCGACGGCGACACGTTCGTCGACCATGTGCATGGTCTGGCCGACCAGGCCAAACTCCACCACCGGGCAATAGTCCTTGATGAAGCGCGCGTCCGATGTGCCACCGGTCGTCGACAGCTTCGGCTGTCGGCCGGTGACAGCCTCGACGGCGCCCGAGAGCGAATCGATCAGCGCATTGTTACGCGTCAGGAAAACATGGCTCGGGCGCTCGCTCCAGGCGATTTCGTAGCGGACGGGTGCGCGATCCGGGCGCAGGCTGCCGGCCACTGCAGCGCGGTCGAGCCGTGCGATGATCTCGGCCATCAGGCTTTCGGCCGTCCAGCTGTCGTTGAAGCGGATGTTGAACGCGGCGGTGGCTTTCGCCGGAATGACGTTGACCGCGCCATTGCCGACATCGATCGTCGTCACTTCCAGGTTCGATGCCTGGAAGCTCTCGGTGCCGTTGTCGAACGGCGGATCCATCAGCGCCTGCGTCAATTGCAGGATGCCGCGCACGGGGCTGTCGGCGAGATGCGGATAGGCCGCATGCCCTTGCATGCCGTGGACGGTGATGCGGCCCGAGAGCGAGCCGCGGCGGCCGATCTTGATCATGTCGCCGAGCTGGTCGGGGTTGGTCGGCTCGCCAACGAGGCAGGCGTCCCAGCGCTCGCCCTTGTCTGCCGCCCATTGCAAGAGTTTGGTGGTGCCGTTGATCGCCGGTCCCTCTTCGTCACCGGTGATGAGGAAGGAGACCGACCCCTTCGGCGCGCCATGTTTTTCGATGTGGCGGGCGACCGCCGCGACGAAGCAGGCTATGCCGCCCTTCATGTCGACGGCGCCGCGGCCGTACATTTCGCCGCTGGCGATCTCGGCCGAAAACGGCCCATGGCTCCAGGCGGCTTCGTCGCCAACCGGGACGACATCGGTATGACCGGCGAACATCAGATGCGGGCCTTCGGTACCGAGCCGTGCATAGAGGTTCTCGATGTCGGGCGTGCCGACGTCCTTTGCCACCACGCGGTCGACCGTAAAGCCGAGCGGCTTCAGCATGGCCTCGAGGGCGGAAAGCGCTCCGCCTTCGGCCGGCGTGACCGAGGGGCAGCGAATGAGAGTGGCGAGATTGGCGATTGGATCGGTGGGGGTCATCTAACGCTATGCCGTCTGCTTGGCCGCTGGAGCCAATGGAATGGAGGCTGCTGGTTTATCCGATCGTCAGTGAACTGTCACGTGGGATGGGCACCGCTACGCGGCAGGGCGATTTGTCCCGCGGGATGCAATGCGGCGCCGCGCCTGGGCGGAGGCGCAGCGCCGCAGCTTCAACGGGCCGGAGTGATCCGGCCCGCCTGAAGATCGTGAAAGGGAAGGAGAGGCTTACTCTCCCGGCGCGAGATGCGGCGCCTCGATATGGGCTCCGGCGTGTTTCAAGGGCCGCTCGCCGGTGAGCTTGCGGATCAGCACGTAGAAGACCGGGGTCATGAAGATGCCGAACGCCGTGACGCCGATCATGCCGGCAAAGACCGCGACACCCATGGCCGAGCGCATTTCTGCACCCGCGCCGGTGGACATCACCAAGGGTACCACGCCCATAATGAAGGCCATCGAGGTCATCAGGATCGGGCGCAGACGCAGCCGGCTCGCCTCGATCGCTGCCTTCACCGGCGTGCTGCCTGAGAGTTCCAGTTCGCGGGCGAACTCGACGATCAGGATGGCGTTCTTCGCCGATAGGCCGACCAGCACGATCAGACCGATCTGGGTGAAGACGTTGTTGTCGCCTCCCGTCAGCCAGACGCCCACCAGCGCCGCCATGATGCCCATCGGCACGATCAGAATGATCGAGATCGGCAGCGTCAGGCTCTCATACTGTGCGGCAAGCACGAGGTAGACGAGCAGCAGCGCCAGCGGGAAGACGAGCAGGCCCGAGTTGCCGGCCAGGATCTGCTGGTAGGTGAGATCCGTCCATTCGAAGCCGATGCCGGGCGGCAGAGTTTCGGCGGCGATCTTCTCGATGGCAGCCTGAGCCTGGCCGGACGAGAAGCCCGGTGCCGGGCCGCCATTGATGTCGGCCGACAGGAAGCCATTGTAGCGGATCGCCCTTTCGGCGCCGACCGTCTGCTCGACCTTCAAGAGTGCCGACAGCGGGATCATCTCGCCGGACTGCGAACGCACCTTCAGCTTGCCGATGTCGTCGGCATGGCTGCGGTAGTTGGCGTCCGCCTGGATGCGCACGCTGTAGGTGCGGCCGAAGGCGTTGAAGTCGTTGACGTAGAGCGAGCCCAAGTAGATCTGCAGGGTCTCGAAGACGTCGGTGACGGCCACGCCAAGCTGGCGCGCCTTGACGCGGTCGAGGTCGGCATAGAGCTGCGGCACGTTGATCTGGTAGCTCGAATAGAGCCCGGCCAGTTCAGGTGTCTGGTAGGCCTTGGCGAGGAACGCTTTGGTTGCCTCGTCGAGCGCCTGGTAGCCGAGGCCGTTCTTGTCCTCGAGCTGCAGCTTGAAGCCGCCGGTCGTGCCGAGGCCCTGGACGGGCGGCGGTGGGAACATGGCGATGAAGGCATCCTGGATCGCGCCGAATTCCTGGTTGAGCTGCATGGCGATCGCGCCGCCGGACAGTTCGGGCGTCTTGCGTTCCTCGAAGGGCTTCAGGGCGACGAAGACGATGCCGGAGTTCGACGAGTTGGTGAAGCCGTTGATCGACAGGCCCGGGAAGGCGATGGCGTTCTCGACACCCGGATGCTTGAGCGCGATCTCGCTCATGCGCTTGATCACGTCTTCCGAGCGATCGAGCGTCGCTGCGTCCGGAAGCTGGGCGAAGCCGATCAGGTACTGCTTGTCCTGCGCCGGCACGAAGCCGCCGGGGATGGCGCGGAACAGCGTGAAGGTCACGCCGAGCAGCACCACATAGACGACCATGATCAGCGACTTGCGGGTCAGGATCCGTCCGACGCCGCGGCCGTAGGCTTCCGAGCTTGCCCCGAAGAAGCGGTTGAAGCCGCGGAAGAACCAGCCGAACAGCTTGTCCATGGCCCGCGTCAGCCAGTCCTTCGGCGCGTGGTGGTCCTTCAAGAGAAGGGCGGCCAGAGCCGGCGACAGCGTCAGCGAATTCAGCGCCGAGATCACCGTGGAGATCGCGATTGTCAGCGCGAACTGACGATAGAACTGGCCGGTGAGACCGGTGATGAAGGCAAGCGGGACGAAAACGGCGACGAGCACCAGCGCGATTGCGATGATCGGACCCGAGACTTCCTGCATGGCGCGGTAGGTCGCCTGAACAGGCGACAGGCCCTGCTCGATATTGCGCTCGACGTTCTCGACCACCACGATCGCGTCGTCGACGACGATGCCAATCGCCAGCACCAGGCCGAAGAGGCTGAGCGCGTTGATCGAGAAGCCGAAGACATACATCACCGCGAAGGTACCGACGATCGAGACCGGAACGGCGACGAGCGGGATGATCGAGGCGCGCCAGGTCTGCAGAAAGACGATGACGACGATGACGACGAGGGCGATCGCTTCGAGCAGCGTATGGATGACCGACTCGATCGAGGCGCGCACGAACTGGGTCGTGTCATAGACGATTTCGTAGTCGACGCCCTCGGGCATGGTCAGCTTCAGCTCGGCCATGGCCTTGTGCACGTTTTCGGAGATCTGGATCGCGTTCGAACCCGGCGCCTGGAAGATGCCCATGCCGACGGCCGGCTTGTTGTCGAGCAGCGAGCGCAGTGAATAGTCGGCAGCACCCATCTCGACGCGTGCGACGTCGCCAAGCCGGGTCACTTCGCCCTCGGCGCCGGATTTGACGACGATGTTGGCGAAATCCTCAGGCGTCTGCAGACGCCCTTGCGCGTTGACGGAAAGCTGCAGGTCGAGGCCCGGAACCGACGGCGAGGCGCCGATAACGCCTGCCGCCGCCTGGACGTTCTGGCCACGCACCGCATTGGCGATGTCGCTTGCCGCAAGGCCGCGCTCGGCCGCCTTCTGCGGATCGATCCAGACGCGCATCGAATAATCGCCGCCGCCGAAGATCTGCACCTGGCCGACACCGTCGATGCGGGCCAGCCGATCCTTGACGTTCAGCACACCGTAGTTGCGCAGATAGTTGATGTCGTACTGGCCGTTCGGCGAGATCAGATGGACCACCAGCGTCAGGTCGGGCGAGCTCTTGACGGTCGTGACGCCGAGGCGGCGCACTTCCTCGGGCAGCCGCGGCTCGGCCTGCGAGACGCGGTTTTGCACGAGTTGCTGGGCCTGGTCCGGGTCGGTGCCGAGTTCGAAGGTGACGGTCAGCGTCATCAGGCCATCGGCGGTCGCCTGGCTCTGCATGTAGAGCATGCCTTCGACGCCATTGATCTGTTCTTCGAGCGGTGTCGCCACCGTCTCGGCGATCACGGCCGGGTTGGCGCCCGGGTACTGCGCACGCACGACGATCTGCGGCGGAACGACTTCGGGATATTCGGAGATCGGCAGACCGGTCATGCCGATCAGGCCGGCCACGAAGATCAGGACCGAAAGGACGCCCGCGAAGACCGGGCGGTCGACGAAGAAGCGTGAGAAATTCATGGTATCCCCCTTGGGACGTTTTAGGCAGACCTCGGGCGTTCGCGGCAAAATCTTCGCCACGCGGCATAGTCTGCTGAGTGATGCCTTGGCTGGCTGCTCGCCGCGCTCAGCGGGGAGCAGCCAGGACCATTACTTGGCGATCGAAGCGGTCGTTTCCTCGACCTGCTGTGGCGCGACGACAACGCCCGGGCGAACCCGCTGCAGGCCGTTGACGACGATGTTCTCGCCGGACTTCAGGCCGCTTTCGACGATGCGCAGACCGTCGGAATTCGGTCCGAGCTTGACCTGGCGATACTCGACCTTGTTGTCGGTACCGACGACGAAGACGAACTTCTTGTCCTGGTCGGAACCGATGGCGCGGTCGCTGACCACAAGCTTCTCCTCGGGGTCCGGCTCGCCGATGCGGATACGGACGAACTGTCCGGGGATCAGCTTGCCTTCGGCGTTTTCAAGCGCCGCACGCACCCGGATCGTGCCGGTCGCCGCATCCACCTCGTTGTTGATGAGCTGGATATGGCCTGTGATCGGCGTGCCGTCGTCCGCAGCGGTGCCGACCTGCACCGGGAGACGCTCGATCGCGCTGCCGCCGGCGGATGCCGCGAGCTTCGCAAGCGCGGTGGTCACCACCTCTTCGCTGGCGTTGAAGCTCGCATAGATCGGGTCGACCGAGACGAGTGTCGTCAGCACCGGCGAAGCGGAGCCGGCTGCAACAAGGTTGCCGGCGGTGACGTCGAGCCGGCCGACGCGGCCGGAGATCGGCGCGCGAACCTCGGTATATTGCAGGTCGAGTTCGGCCGTGCGCAGCGCGGCCTTGGCCGAGCGCACTTCCGCCTGCGCCTCGTCATAGGCGCTGGCGCGCTGGTCGACGCTGCTCTGCGGCACGGCGCTGGTGGTCACCAGCTTGCGGCCGCGCTCGAGTTCGATCTTGGCGAGCGCCACGCGCGCTTCTGCTGCCTCGACCTGGGCCTTCGCCCGCTCGACGGCGGCGGCATAGGGCTCGGGATCGATCGTCACCAGGAGGTCGCCCTGCTTCACGAGTGCACCTTCACGGAAGTGCGCCTTGAGGATGGCGCCGCCGACGCGCGGGCGAACTTCCACGCGCTCGATCGCTTCGAGACGGCCGGAGAATTCTTCCCAGGTGGTGATGCGCTTGGACTGCGCCCGCGCCACCGAGACCGGCACGGCCGGAGGTGGCGCCGTGGCGGTCTCGGTGGCGGCGTCGGCTTCGAAATGCTGCGGCAGGCCGAGCATGACGGCACCACCGCCGGCGACAGACAAAAGGATACTCAGGCCGGCGCCCCAGAGGGCCCGGCGGGTCACTGTCGATGTCATCTTTTCTCTCCTTGCCGGTTGGGAGCCGGCGCTTTGCTTTCGATGTCAGATCGAGGGAATGGGCTGGGTGATCGCCGCCCTCGTCTAACGCACCGTCATTTCCGCCGGCTTCGCCCCCGTCTTCTGGAAGAAACGGGAGAAGATGCCGGTAATCTCTTGGCGCTGTGCCGGCCAGCCTTCGCCGGAAGCCGCACTTTGCGGCAACCATCCGGCTCGTCCGGGCAGGACATGGGATTCGACCGTCACGCCGGCCTGCCGCAGGCGCTCGGCATAGGCTTCGGCCTCGTCGCGCATCGGACACTCTTCGCTGGTCACAATCAGCGAGGGCACAAGGCCGGCGAGCCGCGTGCAGTGGGCCGGTGCGGCGTAAGGGTGTGTGAAGCCGCCGCTTTGGCCGAGATAACGCTGCCATCCGTCGGCGATCGATTGCGCCGAGGATTGCGGACAGTATTGCCGGAACGATTCCGTCGCCAGGCATGGGTCGAGCATCGGCGATAGCAGGATCTGGCCCTTGAGATCGGTCAGATACTGGTCACGCGCCATCAGCGCGGCGCCGGCGGCGACATTGCCGCCCGCCTCTTCGCCAGCCACGAACAGCGACGACTTCTTGTGCGCGAACTGCGGGCAGCGTGAGCGCATCGACGACAACATGGCATAGGCGACATCAAGCGCCGCGGGAAACGGATTGAGGCAGGCCGCGGAGTATTCGGGAGAGATCACCACCGCTCCGGCTGCCGCGAGCGCCTCGGCGACACGCTCACCGGCGGCGATCGTTCCGCCGACGAAGGAGCCGCCATGCAGGTGCAGCACGACCGGCGGCGGATTGAGCAAAGCTTCGCCGCGGTAGACACGTGCCGTGCAGCAGCCTTGGCCGGTCTGCATCGTCTCCACTTTGAACAGTTCGCCCATCTCTCTTGCCTTCGGCCCGAGCTCAACCCACATGTGGCGACAACAAGCCACGATAGGAGAATAACATTGTCTTCTGTCTGGAATAGTCTTTTCAAACTGACTACACTATTCGTATTCTCGAACAATCACGGCTCTTGAAAATGGACCAGCTCACGGCCATACGCGCGTTCCTCCGGGTCGTCGAGACCGGAAACTTCACCCGCGCCTCCGCTTCGCTGAATATGCCCAAGGCAACGCTTACCAATCTCATCCAGGGCTTGGAGGCACATCTGCGCACGAAGCTCCTCAACCGCACCACCCGCCGGGTGCTGGTGACGCCGGACGGCGCACTCTACTACGAACGCGCCGCACGCTTGCTGACCGATCTCGACGAACTCGACGGCAGTCTTTCGAGCGCCCAGACCCTGCCGAAGGGGCGGCTCAGGGTGGAAATGGCAAGCGCGATTGCCAACCTGATCGTCATCCCGGCGCTGCCGGAGTTTCACAAGCGCTATCCAGACATCCAGATCGATCTCGGTGTTTCGGACAGGACGGTCGACTATGTGGCGGAAAACGTCGATTGTGCCATCCGCATCGGCGCGCTCACGGACCAGTCGCTGATCGCGCGGCGCATCACCGAGATGAGCTTCGTCGCGTGCGCCGCCCCCGACTATCTCCAACGCCACGCGGTGCCGCAGCATCCGTCGGACCTTTCGAAGAACTGCTATGTCGTCGGCTATTTCCGGCCACAGACCGGCCAGCAGATGCCGTTCTATTTCAAGCGCGGCAACGAAGAGATCGAGGTGAACGGGCGCTACACCGTGGCGGCCAACGAAGCGACCACCTATCTCGCGGCGGCAAGGGCCGGCCTCGGCGTCATTCAGGCGCCCCGCTTCATGGTGCGCGACGACCTCGTGTCCGGCGCCATGCGGCCTGTTCTGGAGGATTGGGAGGTCGAATCCATGCCGATCTATCTGGTCTATCCACCGAACCGGCACCTGAGCAGCCGCCTGCGCGTCTTTGCCGATTGGGTGGTCAAGGTCGTCGCCCAGTCGCAGCTCGATGCCGCCTGAGCTTCATGTGCCGCGGTCGGCGTCGTAGCGTTCGCGTGCGGCATCCAGCGCACCGAAATGCGTCTCCGCCCAGCGGTCGAGCACCAGCAGGGTTTCGCTGAGAGAACGGCCGACTGGGCTCAGGCTGTATTCCACATGCGGTGGCACGGTCTTCTTGTCCTCGCGGATCACGAGGCCATTGCGCTCCAGCTCCTTCAAAGTCTGCGTCAGCATCTTTTGCGAGATGTCGCCGAGCCGGCGCATCAGAGCGGCGTTGCGCATCGGTCCGCCTTCAAGCGCCGAGATGATCAGCATCGGCCACTTGCCGGCGACGAGCTCCAGCGCGTGGCGTGACGAACAGGTCGGATCGAAGACGTCGGGAATGGATGTCGCGGGCGCTGATGTGTCGGGATTTTCCATAGTTACCAAAAGGTGCGTAATTGTTATCTGGTGCCTATGCTATCAGCTTGTAGGCCATGTGAGAATTCCAATGGAGACGAAACATGGCATGGATCATTCTGATAGTGGCGAGCCTCATCGAGATCGTCATGGGGCTGGCGCTGAAATATGCGGAGGGCTGGACGAAACTGGTGCCGAGCGTGATCGGCATCGCCGCAGCACTCGGCAGCGTCTACCTCCTGACGATCGCGATGCGGGACCTGCCCGCCGGCACCGCCTACGCCGCCTGGACCGGTATCGGCTCGGTCGGCATCACCGTGCTCGGCATTGTGCTCTTCGGCGATCCGGTGTCATGGATGCGCATCACCTGCATTGCAATGATCATCGTCGCCGTCGCCGGCCTTCGGTTCCTCGAAGCCTGACGGCGCCGCTTTGCCGGTCCCTGAAACGAAAAACGCCGCGATCGGATCGCGGCGTTTTTCGTTTGTCGGAGATGTCTCGTGTCGAGCTTAGCCCTGACGGTTCTTGGCGTTGTTGCCCTTGTTCTTGGCCTTTGGCTTGAAGCCGTCCTTGCCGCCCTGCGGCTTGTCCTTCTTCTTGCTCCAGGGCTTGTCTGCGCCCTTGGCCGGCGGCCGGTCCTCGGTGTAGGCCGGTCCTTCGGAGTATCCGGCCTTCTTTTCGAACTTGCGCTTCGGCTTGAAGTCGCCGCGGTCGTCATTGCGAGGAGCGTCGTCGGAAAAGGGGCGCTTCTTGGCAAAGCCCGGCTTATCCTTGGAAAAGTTTGGCTTGTCCTTGGAATAGGCAGGCTTTTCCTGGCGCTGCTGCGAAAGGTCGGGTGCACCGGCGAGCGGCTTCACGCGGATGCCTTTTTCCAGCATCTTGTCCTTGCCGATGGCCGACAGGAAGCGTTCGGCGCCATCGGCCGTCATTTCCACGAAGGTCTCTTCCTGCTGCATGCGGATCGCGCCGATGTCGCGCTTGGTCAGCTTGCCGTGGCGGCAGAGCATCGGGATCAACCAGCGCGGTTCCGCACTCTGCTTGCGGCCGACCGAGAGCGAGAACCAGCTGCCGTCGCTGAAATCGGCCCGGTCGGCGCCGAAGTCCTCGCGCGGTGCACGATCATCACGCGGTGCGCGTTCGTCGCGGCGCGGCTTGGCGCCGACTGCGACTTCGATCAGGTCTTCCGGAGCGGACCGTCCCGAACGGAACTGTCGCACGAAGGCGGCGGCCATCTGTTCGGCGCCATGACGCTCGAGCAGCGCTGCCACGATCGCCTGCTCGTCCTCGCGGATCGGCTCGGCCAAGCTCGTATCGGCAAGCAGACGCTCGTCGTCACGCTGGCTGACTTCGTCGGCCGACGGCGGGCGTGCCCAGGTCGCGGTGATCCGGCCGCCGTCGAGCAGGCGCTCGGCCTTGCGGCGCTGGTTGACCGGAACGATCAGCGCGCTGACGCCCTTCTGACCGGCACGTCCGGTGCGGCCGCTGCGGTGAAGCAGCGTCTCGGAATTGGTCGGCAGATCCGCGTGAATGACCAGTTCCAGGCCCGGCAGGTCGATGCCGCGGGCAGCGACGTCGGTGGCAATGCAGACGCGGGCGCGGCCGTCGCGCATGGCCTGCAGCGCATGGGTGCGCTCGTTCTGGCTGAGCTCGCCCGAAAGCGCCACCACCGAGAAGCCGCGATTGTTGAAGCGGGCGGTCAGATGGTTGACCGCTGCACGCGTCGAACAGAAGACGATGGCGTTCTTCGCTTCGTAGTAGCGAAGCACGTTGATGATCGCGTTCTCGCGATCGTTCGGAGCAACGGTCAGCGCGCGATATTCGATGTCGACATGCTGCTTCTGTTCGGAAGCGGTGCTGATGCGCACGGCATCGCGCTGGTAGTTTTTCGCAAGCGTCGCGATCGACTTCGGCACGGTGGCCGAGAACATCAGGGTACGGCGGTCTTCCGGGGATTCTTCCAGAATGAACTCGAGATCCTCGCGGAAGCCGAGATCGAGCATCTCGTCGGCCTCGTCAAGCACGATGGCCCGCAGCGACGAAATGTCGAGCGAGTTGCGGCGGATGTGGTCGCAGAGACGGCCGGGCGTGCCGACGACGATGTGGGCGCCGCGCTCGAGCGTGCGCTTCTCGGTGCGCATGTCCATGCCGCCGACGCAGGAGGCGATAGTCGCACCGGTTTCGCCGTAGAGCCATTCAAGCTCGCGCTTGACCTGCAGCGCCAGTTCGCGCGTCGGCGCGATGGCGAGCGCCAGCGGTGCACCGGCCGAGCCGAAACGGCGCTCGTTGCCGAGCAGCGTCGGCGCCAGCGCCAGGCCGAAGGCCACCGTCTTGCCGGAACCGGTCTGCGCGGAAACCAGCGCGTCGCGCTCGGCGAGTTCCGGGTCGCGCATCGCCTGTTGAACCGGCGTCAATTCGTTGTAACCGCGTTTTGCCAACGCCTCGGCGATCGCAGGCGCGATCCCTTCGAATTCAGTCATATCTTGTCTTTCGGATTTCGGTCGTCATGCCCAGGACGATCGGATCGTCATCGGCGCGAATTGCCGTGGCCAACACGTCGCGGGCCTGTCATGGCGCGCTACATACGCGCTCGCACGGTTCTTGTACAGGGGCGAAGGGTCAGGGGCCGGGTTCGTCGCTGCGCACGCCGAATTCGTTGGGTCCCTGCTCCCCCGGCCAAAGGCAAAGGGCGAGGAAGACGACCGGGCTGAGAACGGGGATGAACAGACAGAGCGAGAGCGGGCCGGGATAGCCGATATCGTGCAGGCGCTTGATTGCCAGCATGGCGATCGAGGGCAGGGAGACGATCGCCGAGATGGCGAACGCCAGTGTCCAGAGGGCGAGCGCCGTCTCGTATTCCTCGTTGGCAACCATCCTGGCGACGATGAAACCGCCGATCAGAAACCAGAACAGCCAGGAGAGAAAGAAGGGCAGACGGCCGATGCGGCCGGAGGGGCTGAAGAACAGCCAGGTCATGCTCGGCTGCGGCCCCTCCGGTGTCATCGCATCAGTCTCGGAGCAGTTCGTTGATACCGGTCTTCGACCGGGTCTTTTCGTCGACGCGCTTGACGATGACGGCGCAATAGAGGTTCGGTGCGGGCTGGCCGTTGCCCATGGTCGAGCCCGAAGGCATCGAGCCTGCGACGACGACGGAATAGGGCGGAACTTCGCCATAGGTCACCTCGCCGGTGGCGCGGTCGACGATCTTGGTCGACTTGCCGATGAACACGCCCATGCCAAGGACCGAGCCCTCGCGCACGATGCATCCTTCGACGACTTCCGAGCGGGCGCCGATGAAGCAATTGTCCTCAATGATCGTCGGGCCCGCCTGCATCGGCTCCAGAACGCCGCCGATGCCGACGCCGCCCGAGAGATGCACGTTCTTGCCGATCTGGGCGCAGGAGCCGACGGTCGCCCAGGTGTCGACCATCGTGCCTTCACCGACATAGGCGCCGAGGTTGACGAAGGAGGGCATGAGGATCGCGTTGGGAGCGATATAGGCCGAACGGCGCACGACGCAGTTCGGAACGGCGCGGAAGCCGGCCTTTTCGAATTCGTTGACGCTCCAGCCATCGAACTTCGACGGCACCTTGTCCCACCAGACGGACTGGCCCGGGCCGCCCTTGACGATTTCCATCGGGTTGAGCCGGAAGGACAGGAGTACCGCCTTCTTCAGCCACTGATTGACCGTCCACACGCCATCCTCGCCGCGTTCGGCGACGCGGACCTTGCCGCTGTCGAGCAGGTTCAGAGATGTTTCCACGGCGTCGCGCACTGCGCCACGCGTTCCGGTGTTGATGGAATCGCGGTCTTCAAAGGCGGTCTCGATCGTCTGCGACAGGGAGGCGAGGTCGTGGTTGTTCATCGGAATTCCTTAAAGTTCGGCGGTTATCCTGCGAAAGCTCTACTGCATAATTCCTTAAATCGGAATCGATTTAAGGACAAAAACATGCAGCAGTTCAGAGTGCTACAGCGACCTTGCGCGCCTTGAAGGGAACGCGGCGCTGTAGAGCGTGATCCTGAAAAGTTGAAGGGCTTTTCGGGTTCATACGCCCCGCCGGGGCTTGGCAAGTCTCGGCGAGTCCGGCACTACAGCGCCGCGCACCGGTGCAGGATGCGCAAGGGCCGCTGCGACGCGTTGATGCGTTTGCGACCTTCATGACCGAGGAAACAGGATAGGACGCGTCCGGACGAGATGCAGATTGTCCGGAACGCGACGGGAAAGACGACACTATGGCACGTATGAAGAAACGCGCGCTGCGCCGCAAGGACGGGGTCTGGGATCCGCTGGCCGACAGCACGCAGAGCCGGCAGCGCGCGCAGACGGTTCCGGTCACGCCGCAATCGGCCTCGCCCTCCTATCGCCTCGCCTATATTGACGACGATTTCCTGTGCCGCGAGGAGCTGCGCCCCATCCGCCTGCAGCTCGAGCTGCTGAAGACCGAAATGATGCTCGAAGAGCGCGGTATCAACTCGACCGTGGTGATGTTCGGCGGCGCCCGCATCCCTGAGCCCGGCGGTGATGCCTGGGCTGCAAAGAACGAGACGCAGCGCAAGAACCTGGAAGCCGCCTCGGTCTATTACGAGGAAGCGCGCAAGTTCGCGCGAATCTGCTCGGAGCACTCGGCCAAGCTGGGTCACAAGGAATATGTTGTGGTCACCGGCGGTGGGCCGGGTGTGATGGAGGCGGGCAACCGCGGCGCGGACGATGTCGGCGCCCCGTCGATCGGCCTCAATATCGTGCTGCCGCATGAGCAGGCGCCGAACCGTTTCGTGACGCCGGAACTGTCGTTCAACTTCCACTACTTCGCCATCCGCAAGATGCACTTCCTCTTGCGCGCCAAGGCCGTCACCGTTTTTCCCGGTGGCTTCGGTACGCTCGATGAACTCTTCGAAACGATGACGCTGATGCAGACCGGTCGCCTGGCGCTGGTACCGCTCATTCTGTTCGGCGAGAAATTCTGGCGCTCGATCATCAACTTCGACGCACTTGCCGAGTTCGGCACGATCGCGCCCAACGACGTTGACCTGGTACAATTCGTCGAAACGGCGGATGAGGCCTGGGAGATCATTTCCCGCTTCTACGAAACAGTCGACCCGAAGTCGGTGCCGATGGCGAACGGACGACGCTAGCGTTCGCGGCCCGATCGGGCCCGCCTTCGTCAGATGAAAAGACAATGCCGCGCGCCTAGCTGGCGCGCGGCATTGTCTTTTTGGGAGGATTGGTTCTTGGGAATTCACGCCTCCCCCTGGCGATCGCGTCCGATGCGAGGGGGAGGCGCCACGCAGACGACACGCTCCACCGGGCGGGAGAGCGCGTCATCATCCGGGTTTAGATCTTCTTGGTGAAATCGGCGGCATCGATGACGCCGTCCCCGTTCTTGTCATGCCGTTTGAACATCGTCTCGGCGGCGCTCGAAACTTCGTTCTCGCTCAAGGATCCGTTACCGTCGGTGTCGACACGCTTGAAGGCTTTCGGCCGGAGACCCGGCAGCATGCCGGGGTGAACTTCCTTCAGCTTGGCAAGTGCTGCCTCGCGCTCGGTGCCGCTCTTGTCCTTGGCTTCGCGCCAGGCTTTGCGCGCCTCGCGGAAGGCTTCGCGTTTCGCCTTCATCTCGTCGGCGCTGATCTGGCCGTCACCATTGGTGTCGAAGGTCTTGAAATTGGCGGCGACACGCGCCTGGAACTCGTCCAGGCTGACCTTCTGGTCCTTGTTGGTGTCGAGCCGCTGGATCATGCGTTCGCCGCGCTGCTCGGGCGTCAGCTTTTCGCGCGCTGCAAAGGACGGGGCGGCCATTCCGGTGACGGCTACGGCCAGTGCGGTCACACCGAGGATCAGGGTCTTTTTCGGCATCATGCTTCCTTTCGATCGGGTTGTCCCTGATCGAAAGGATAGACGGAGCCGCGCGCCGTACCAGTTAAACTTTTGTAATTTAAGTCATTGGCCGAAAAGGGGTTTTTCGGCGGCCAAATTGTGTCGGAGCGGCTTGGAAATGTGCTTGCGGTCGTCCTCCCGCCGGTATCCCGCTCGCACCTGTGAGAAGCGATTTCGGGTCGATCCGACCCAAATGATCGTGACCTAGAGGCCGGTGACCAGACGGCGCAGGAAGCTGGTGAGATCTTCCGTCACGTAGTCGATCTGCTCGTCGGTGTCGTTCGACTTCTCCCAGGATTCAGCAAAGGTGTATTCGAGATTGCGCGGCACGAGCAGCACCGTCTTCATGCCCAGCGCCTTCGGCACCAGGAGGTTGCGCGGCAGGTCCTCGAACATCACCGCGTTGCGGGTGTCGACCCGGTGCAGGCTCATGAACTTGTCATAGGTTTCACCGGCCGGCTTCGGTACGAAATCGGCAGCGACGATGTCGAAGATGTCGTTGAATTGGTCGAGGATGCCGAGCGCCCGCGCGGTCATCTCCGCATGTGCGACGCTGCCATTGGTGAAGATGAACTTGCGGCCGGGCAGCGACTTGATGGCTTCGCCGAGCGCCGGATCCGGCGGCACGATGCTGTAATCGATCGCATGCGCCTGCTCGAGGAATTCATTCGGATCGATGCCGTGGTGGACCATCAGTCCCTTCAGCGTCGTGCCGTGGTCGCGGTAGTAGTCCTTCTGCAGCTTCTTTGCGTCCGCCGGATCCAGCGACAGCAGTTTCGCCACATAGGCCGTCATGTTGCGGTCGATCTGCGCAAACAGGTTGACGTGATGCGGATAGAGCGTGTTGTCGAGGTCGAACACCCAGTCGGTGACGTGGGCGAAGTCGGAATGGGTCGGCAGGCGGTCGAGCTTTTTCATGACCGCCTTATGACACGGGGAACGGTGGCGGCAAATGGGAAAAACGCGGACAACTGCACGAGGCTGCAATGTTGGCGCATAGAATTCCACTTTGAATTGCCGAATCGGCGTGGCATCTTCCAGCACGCGGTTTTGGCTCGGGGGAATGCAGGCGCCAATGTCGGACGAACGTTTCTATCTGCTGTTCCTGTTGGGATTCTATGCGTTCACCGTCGTCACGTACTTTGCCCTGGGCTACGGCCTGACCTGGTTCAACCAACGCAATCCAGAGCGAAAGATCCAGAAGGGGCGCAGTTCCGACAAGCGCCGCAACGCTGAAATCCGCCAGAGCCTGGCGTCGATGTTCAGTGCCTGCCTGCCGTTGACGATCGGCCTCTACGCCCAGCAGAAGGGCTGGGCACCGGCGCCCTGGAACCTCACCTGGTGGAATGCAGTGCCGCTCTTCGTGCTCTGCATGTTCCTCTACGACACCTGGTTCTATTTCATGCACCGGCTGCTGCACACCAGGTGGCTCTATCCGTTGCACGCCCTGCACCACAAAAGCGTCGCGCCGACGATCTGGAGCACCTATTCGGAGGATGTCTTCGACAACTTCCTGCTGCAGAGCTATTCGGCCGTCGTCGTCTTTCTCGTCCCGTTTCCGCCCGCGATCCTCATCGGGCACCGGCTGTTCGAGCATTTCAACGGCATGTTCGGGCATTGCGGCTTCGAGTATTTCGCAGCGTCGACGGCGCGTTATCCGTCGCCCCTGCTGTGCACGACTTTCCACGATCAGCATCATTCCGCGTTCCGCTACAACTACGGCAACTATTTCTCCTTCTGGGACCGCGTGCTCGGCACGATCTCGCCGCACTATGATCAGCGGGTGAAGACCTTCGAAGAAGAAGGGCCGTCGCTCTCCCTCAAGCCGGTCAATACTCCGGTGGAGGCTGCAGAGAAGGCGGACTGAAACCCCAAGATCCGGAGTTCTTGGCAATAGCCGGACCTGTGTGTTAGATGGCTTGATCTTCCTTGAAACAGTGAAGCGATCCAACTCCCTGAAATTATGTAATTTCAGGCGAATGACCGTTTCACACTCTTCCTGAATTGCTCTCGCTCGCAGCCATGGAAACCTGGGTCCTCATCACCGTCGCCGCGGCATTCCTTCAGAATGTCCGCTCGGCCATGCAGAAACACCTGAAAGGCGTCATGGGCACGACCGGCGCAACCTTCGTGCGGTTCGGCTTCGGCCTGCCTTTCGCCTTCCTTTATCTGTTCCTGCTCTGGCAGGTGGCGGGCCGTCCGCTGCCGGTGCCAAACGGCACCTTCTTCCTCTGGGCCGTCATCGGCGGGCTGGCGCAGATCGCCGCGACCTTCCTGCTCGTCCATCTCTTCTCCTTCCGCAACTTCGCCGTCGGCACCGCCTATTCGCGTACCGAGCCGGCTCAGGCGGCCCTTTTCGGGCTGATCTTCCTCGGGGAGAAGGCAAGCGAGGGCACGCTGGTGGCAATCGCCATCTCGGTCATCGGCGTCATGCTGATCTCGGTGGCGCGCACCACCCTGAGCCCGCGCACGCTGGTGACCTCGGTATTCTCGCGCACGGCTGGCATCGGCCTGTTGTCCGGCACCTTCTTCGGTCTTTCGGCCGTCTCCTATCGTTCGGCCTCGCTGGCGCTGGCGCCGAGTCTTCCGGCGCCGGACTACGTGATGCAGGCGAGCTATACGCTCGGTTTCGTCATCCTTCTGCAGACTATCGTCATGCTCATCTGGATCGTGCTTCGCGAGCGTGACGAGCTGCCGCGTATCGCGGCTGCCTGGAAACCGGCCTTCATCGTCGGCTTCGTCGGGGCCTCTGCTTCCTTCGGCTGGTTCATGGCGATGACGCTGCAGCAGGCAGCCGTGGTCAAGGTCGTGGCCCAGGTGGAAATGCTCTTCACCTTCGCTTCGTCTTTCTTCATCTTCCGCGAATGGATCAACCGGCTGGAGCTCTTCGGCTGCCTGTTGATCGTTCTTGGCGTGGTGATGCTCGTCCTGATCTGAAAAATAGACGCCCGAAAACCGGCGCCGCTGTAAATGCAGGCATGGTAGAACCGCCAGCATGTTGTTCGATCTTCCTTCCGACGAAACGCTTTACGACGCCTTGATTGCGCGAAGCACAGAGTACGAGGGCGCCGCCTTCGTCTGCGTCAAGACGACAGGCGTCTTCTGCCGCCTGTCCTGCCCCGCCCGCAAGCCGAAGCGCGAGAACACGATCTTCGTGGGCTCGATCGGCACCTGCCTGGAGACGGGCTTCCGCCCGTGCCAGCGCTGCCGGCCGTTGGCTTCCATCCGCACCAAGGACTCGCTCGTCGAGGATCTCCTGCGGGCGCTGGAGGCAGCACCGGAACGCCGCTGGAGCGAAGGCGATCTCGTGCGCCGCGGGCTTGATCCTTCGACGGTCCGGCGCGCCTTCAAACGCAGCCTTGGCATCACCTTTCTCGATCTTGCGCGCCATCGCCGCCTGGGACTTGCCGCCCGCCAACTTGCCGATGGCGGCCGGGTGATCGATGCCCAGCTCGAAGCGGGATACCAATCGCCGAGCGGCTTTCGGGCTGCCTTCCAGCGGCTGCTCGGTGACGCGCCGGCGGCGGCCCAGGGAAGGGCCCTGCTTTCCTCCGATTGGATCGAAACGCCGCTCGGACCGATGGTTGCGGTTGCCGATGCGACACACCTCTATTTGCTGGAGTTCCATGAACGCAAGGCGTTGCCGACGGAACTGGAGGCGCTGAAGCGCGCGACGCGCTCGGCTATCGTCCCCGGCCGGACGGCGCCGATCGACCAGATCGAAAGCGAGCTCACGGCCTATTTTGCAGGCGGGACAGGCGGATTCCAGACGCCGCTCGCGCCCGGTGGTACGCCATTTGAGCGCAATGTCTGGGCGAGGCTTGTGAAAATTCCCGTCGGTGGAACGCGTTCCTATGGTGACATTGCCCGCGAGGTCGCTACGATCCAGTCCGCACGTGCCGTGGCCAAGGCCAACGGCTCCAACCGGATTGCCATTGTCATTCCCTGCCACCGTTGCCTAGGTTCGGACGGTTCCCTGACGGGTTACGGCGGTGGGCTTTGGCGGAAACAGTGGCTGCTCCGGCACGAGGCGAAAGCGAAACCTGTCAGCCTGTTCGTGGAGGAAATGCAATGAACCAGAAGGAAAAGGCGCTCGCCTTTGCTGCCCTGCATCGGAAGGGCGATCCAGTGGTGCTCTACAACATCTGGGACGCCGGCAGCGCCAAGGCGGTGGCGGATGCCGGCGCCACGGCGCTTGCCACAGGAAGCTGGTCGGTCGCCGCTGCCCATGGGTTCGGCGATGGCGAGAAGGTGCCGATGACCTGGCTCGCCGATGTCTCGCGGCTGATCGTTGCCTCGACGGAGCTGCCCGTTTCCGTCGATTTCGAAGGCGCCTACTCCGAAGATCCGGCAACCGGCGCTGCCAACGTCTCGCGCATCCTCGACGTCGGCGCCATCGGCATCAACTTCGAGGACCAAGTGGTCGGCAAGGGCGGCGTGTATGCCGTCGAAAAACAGGCGGCGCGCATCCGTGCGATACGCGAAATGGCCGACCGGCGGGGCATCCCGCTCTTCATCAACGCCCGTACCGACCTGTTCCTGCAGGAAGGTGATGAGTCGCGGCACGCTGGCCTTGTCGACGAGGCGATCGCGCGCGGCAAGGCCTTTGCCGAAGCCGGTGCCAACGGCTTCTTCGTGCCGTGGCTGGTTGATGAGGGCCTGATCGCCAAGGTCTGCGCCGCCTCGAACCTGCCGGTCAACATCATGATGCGCCCGGCCGCACCAGACCTGAAGTCGCTCGCCCGAGCCGGGGTCTCGCGCGTCAGTTATGGTCCTGGCCCCTATCGGGCGATGATGGAAAAGCTGAATGCCGCGGCGACGGAGATCTATTCGCATCGCTAGAGCCCAGGGCTGGGCGTGCCGTGCGGAGCATGGCGCGCCATCTTACCGCGAAATCGTACGGTTTCGGCCACAGCCTGGAAGCGAAATTTCCGCAATCTTCAGTTTTATCGTGTCTCTGACTGGGGCCCTTCCGGACATAGAGACACGCTATGAAGATTGTCCTTCTCAATCCACCGCATACGGCGATCGGGAGCCGCATTCCCGACGACCATCTTCCGCCGCTTGGCCTCCTCGCAGTTGGTGGACCGCTGATCGACGACGGCCACGAGGTGCGGCTGATCGATTGTGAGTTCGGGCCGTTGAGCTTTGCCCAAATTCTCGAACGGGTGCTCGCACATCGGCCGGAACTCGTTCTGATCGGTCATTCCGGCTCGACATCCGCGCATCCGACTGCCAGCCGCATCGCCAGAGAGATCAAGGCAGCCATGCCGTCGGTTCGGATTGTCTATGGCGGGGTCTTCCCGACATACCATTGGCGTGACGTCCTGAGTGAAACGGATGTCTTCGATTACATCGTGCGGGGAGAGGGTGAAGAGTCCGTACGGCGGCTCGTTCGTGCCTTGTCCTCCTCAGGATCGTTCAGCGACGTTCCCGGCATTGCCTATCGTGAAGACGACGGCGTGCCTGTTGCCACCAGGCCTGCAGAGGCGATCGCGGACCTCGACGCTTACCGCATCGGTTGGGAATTGATCGATCACCAAGACTACAGCTATTGGGGCGGAAAACGAGCCGTTGTCTTGCAGTTCTCGCGCGGGTGTCCCCATCTTTGCAATTACTGTGGCCAGCGTGGCTTCTGGACACGCTGGCGCCACCGCGCCCCGGTTGCCTTCGCGAAGGAGATCGCGCGCGTTCATCGCGAACAGGGCGTTGAACTGATCAATCTTGCCGACGAAAACCCGACCTCGTCACCCAAGGCTTGGATTGCATTTCTGAACGCGATGATCGCCGAAAACGTACCGGTGCAGATCGTGGGCTCGACACGCGCCGACGATATCGTGCGCGACGCCGATATCTTGCATCTCTACCGCAAAGCCGGCGTCGTCCTTTGGTTGCTCGGTATGGAAAACACTGATGACGCGACCCTGAAGCTGATCAAGAAAGGCGGAACCGTCACCAGCGACAGGCAGGCGCTCGCACTTCTGCGCAAGCACGATATCCTGTCGATGGCGACATGGGTCGTCGGCTTCGAGGAGGAGCGCCTGAGTGATCTTTGGCGAGGCTTCCGGCAACTGCTTTCCTATGATCCGGACCAGATCCAGGCCCTGTATGTGACGCCGCACCGGTGGACGCCGTTCTTCGGCCTGGCGAAGGGCCGGACGGTTATCGAACCCGACATTCGGAAGTGGGATTACAAGCATCAGGTGTTGAAGACGAAGCACCTGCATCCGGTTGTGCTGTTCTGTTGCGTCAAGCTGATCGAGGTTGCGATCCAGGTGCGGCCGAAAGCGTTGACGCGCATCTTCCTTCATCGTGACCGGCAGCAGCGCCACGCCATGCGCTGGTATACCCGCATGGGGCGGAGGGTCTGGTTCCATGAACTCTACGAGTTCATGTTCCGACGCCGCCATCTCGATGCGGGGCCTTCACTTCAGGCATTCTGGGGAGCGCCACAGGAGGCGGAAGAAGAAAGCATGCTGCCGCCGCACAGACGGCGCCCAAATAAAATGGCCGCCGCCTAGAGGAATTCCGGGGAACGGATGCTTCCGCGCCCGGAATGGCATGGTTTGAGCTGCATGGTGCTGGATCACTCCATCGCTCGCTGAAGCGATGGAGTGATCGCGTAATCAGGGCACGATCAGCGTGCCGGCGCCGCGTTCGGTGAAGATTTCGAGCAGCACCGAGTGGGCCGTCTTGCCGTTGAGGATGACGACGCCTTGCACGCCGGCCTTGATCGCGTCGATGCAGGTCTCGACCTTCGGGATCATGCCGCCGGAAATCGTGCCGTCGGCGATCAATGCGCGGGCCTGGGAAACCGAAAGTTCCTTGATCAGGTTGCCCTGCTTGTCGAGAACGCCCGGAACGTCGGTCAGGAACAGGAGGCGCGTGGCGTTGAGTGCACCGGCGATGGCACCGGCGAAGGTGTCGGCGTTGATGTTGTAGGTGTGGCCGTCACGACCAGGCGCCACCGGTGCGATGACCGGGATCATCTCCGAGCGGGCGAGCAGATCGATCAGCGTGCGGTCGACTTCGACGACTTCGCCGACGAAGCCGAGATCGAGCACGCGCTCGATGTTGCTATCCGGATCCTTGATGGTCTTGCGCGCCTTTTCGGCAAAGACCATGTTGCCGTCCTTGCCGCAAAGGCCGATCGCCCATTCGCCCGTCTGGTTGATGAGCGCCACGATCTCCTTGTTGATCGAGCCGGCGAGAACCATCTCGACGATCTCGACCGTCTTTTCGTCGGTGACGCGCAGGCCGCCTTCGAACTTCGATTCGATGCCCATCTTCGTCAGCATCGCGCCAATCTGCGGGCCGCCGCCGTGCACGACGATCGGGTTGACGCCCGACTGCTTCAGAAGCGCGATGTCGCTGGCAAAGGCGCGCCCAAGCTCGCTGTTGCCCATGGCGTGGCCGCCATATTTGACGACAATCGTCTTGTTCTCGTAGCGCTGCATATAGGGCAGGGCCTGGGTGAGCAGGCGTGCCTGGATTTCACTTTCATTGGCGGACATGGCGTACCCTCGAAAAATACCGGCTGCTGTTTAGCGCAAGTTCCGGACCGATGGAATGATCGGCGAGCAAGATAAAGCCGGAATGACAGGGCTGGTGCTCGGCGCATCGTGCCCTACCTTGCCGACAGGTGTAAACCAGCAGGGAACGTGATTGACGAAGCCCGCGATTTGTCTGATCCTGCTGCGGATCCGGAAAAATTGGCGGTTTTCAAGCGCAAGGGGCAGGTGGATCGATGCCTGCATGGAGGAGCTTGAAGGACCGCAACACTGTGTGGCGGAGGTCTTTTTCACCGGGAACCGGAGGAGTCTTCGTCGCCGCTGAACACGATGCGGTCTTGGTTGAGGCGTAGCCTCATGAAGGTACGAGAGCGTAGGGAGCGATGACAGCACCAACCCCAGAGGGCCGGGATTTCCGCCGCGACGAAGTGATCGCCGGGGAATATGTTCTTGGCGTTCTGTCCGCCGATGATCGCCGCAAGGTCGAGGCTCGCCTTGTCTCCGATCGCAACTTTGCCGCCATGGTCGACCGTTGGCAGAGCAACCTGTCTTCCTTCAATGAAGCCTACGAGGTGCTTGCTCCGCCGCCCCGAATGCTTTCCGCCAGCGAGCGGCGGTTTCTTGAACAGTCGCGACCCGCACCAATGGGGCCGCCGCGCGGAGGACTTTGGCGTTCGCTGCCGCTGTGGCGCGGTCTCGCGCTGGCTTCGCTCGCAACGCTGACGGTGATCGGCGCATCCATGGCCGGCCTATTCGACGCGCCGACGACCAAGGCGTCGCTGGTGGCCGAATTATCAGGCAAGGCCAACGGCGCGATCGATCTCGTCGCCCGTTTCGATCGGGTTACGGGTCATCTGAAAGTGACGCCGATCGCTACCGTCCAGCCCGAGCAGAAGTCCCTTGAACTCTGGCTGGTCAACGGCAGCAATCCTGCGATCTCGCTTGGCGTGCTGCCGCAGACGGGTGAGGGCGAAATCGCCGTGCCCTCCCTGTACCAGCAACGAATGTCCGCCGGTTCGGTCTTCGCTGTCAGCGTCGAGGCCTCTGGAGGATCGCCGACCGGGCAGCCGACCGGGCCGTTTATTGCACTCGGCAAGGCGCGAAAGTTCTGATCTCGATCACAGGGGCCGAAGGAGGTTCCATGATCAGCAGGCGTGTGTTCTTGATGGCAGGTACCGCGTTCGCCGCAGCCGCGGCAATCCGCGGCCTTGCTCCTTTTGCCTGGGCGAGCGCGACACAGACCTTCGAGATCGTCAAGACAGATGCGGAGTGGCGGGCGATCCTGACGGACGACCAGTATCGGATCCTGCGGCACGAGGACACGGAGCGCCCCTTCACCAGCGCCCTCAATCACGAAAAGCGCGAGGGTGTCTTTCGATGCGCCGGCTGTGCGCTTCCGCTCTATTCGTCCGAGGCGAAGTATGACAGCGGCACAGGCTGGCCGAGCTTCTGGCAGTCGCTGCCCGGTGCCGTGGCGACGCGAGATGATACGTCCCTGCTCATGACCCGCACGGAGTGCCATTGCCGCCGCTGCGGCGGACACCTGGGCCATATCTTCGACGACGGCCCGCCACCGACCGGCAAGCGCCATTGCATCAATGGCCTGGCGCTTGCCTTCGTACCGGCGGCCAAATCAAGCTAGCCACTGCCGGCTGGAGCGCCTTGCATCCGGTGTTTCCCGGGGCTTAGAACGACCCGGCCGGCGGCGAGGCTGCCGCGGCACCGGAGAGTGCCGCTTGCAGCTTCTGCTCCTGCTCTGGCGAAAGCGACGTCTTCAGGACACGGCCACGCAGGTCCGGGAATTCGGCGAGCACCTTCTCGGGCTGTACCTTGCGCACGAGGATGAACAGCGCCGAGGAATTGTTCGGGATGGTGTTGCCGAGCGATTTTATGAACTCGTCGTCGATGCCGTAGTCGGCCAGCGAGCCGGAGAGAGCGCCGGCACCGGCGCCGAGGGCGCCGCCGATCGCAAAGCCTGCCAGCGGGTTGAGGAAGAGAAGGCCGACGAGCCCGCCCCAGATCGAACCGGAGAGCAGCCCGGACGTCGCGCCGACGGCGGTCAGGTTCAGGCTCTGCTTCAGATGAACCTTGCCTTCCGTGTCGCGCACGACGACGACCGCGTCCTCAAGGTCGATCAGGTATTCCTTCTTCAGCCCGGCAAGCCGGACCAGAACCTTATCGGCTTCCTCGGGGGAATCGAACCCGACAACGATCAAATCGGACATGTCTCTCTCCTATCTCTGGCCACGCCACCGAACTGGACGCAACGCAGAGATAGAGCGGATTGCATGTCGGGGTAGTGACAGAGATCAAAGACTTTGAGGTGATCGGTCTTGTCGGGAGCGAGCAACTCGGGCCGCGCTTCGAACGAAAGTCGGAATTACCCTAGCGCGTGATCGCAGTGTTGATCGCGGCGCGCAAGTCCTCGATGCCGTCGCCCTTTTCCGAAGATGTCGAGAGAACCTCCGGGAAGGCCGCCGGGTGCTTCTTGATCTTCTCGAGCGTCTCGGCGATCAGCCTCGGCACGCCGGCTGCCTTGATCTTGTCGGTCTTGGTCAGGACGATCTGGTAGGAGACAGCCGCCTTGTCGAGCAGTGCGAGCACGTCTTCATCGTTCTTCTTGATGCCGTGGCGGGAGTCGATCAGCACATACACGCGCTTCAGCGTCGAGCGGCCGCGCAGATAATCGAACACCAGCTTGGTCCAGGCGTCGACCTGTTCCTTCGGCGCCTGGGCATAGCCGTAACCGGGCATGTCAACGAGCGCCATAGGTGGCAGGTCGTCGGCCTCGCCGGAATAGCCGTCCGGCACGAAATAGTTGAGTTCCTGCGTGCGGCCCGGCGTGTTCGACGTTCTCGCCAGTCCCTTATGTCCGACCAGAGCGTTGATCAGCGACGACTTGCCGACATTCGAGCGGCCGGCAAAGGCGATCTCCAGCGGGCCCTCGGGCGGAAGGAACTTCATTGCAGGCACGCCGCGAATGAAAATCCACGGCCGGCCGAACAGCGGCTTGTCGTCTTTGGTTCTGGTTTCGGCCATCGGCGGTCGGTCCTTCATCGAGAAAGCTCATGGCTTCCCGGTTTTGGCCGTGGATGTCAAGGCGTCGGCGTGCGGACCGGTCGTGTCGGGATGGTTTGCACCCGCCGGAACTCGTTGAGCAGGTAGGCAAGCAGCGCCAGAAAGATGAAGGCGCCGCCGATGATCGTCCGGCCGCTCGGCACTTCACCGTGGATGATCGCGACCCAGAGCGGACCGAGCACGGTTTCCGCCGTGCCGAGCAGGGCGGCGAGCGCCGAGGGTACAAGCCGGGCTCCGGTGACGAAGAGCGCCATGCCAAGCCCAAGGTTGAAGGCGCCAAAGACGAAGAGCAGGGCGAGCTCGCCTGAGGTCACCGCAAGTCCGGACGATTGGCTTGCCGCAATGGCGCTGGCGGCGAAGCAGCCGAAACACGTAGCCGGCGTCATCCGCACATGCGGATAGCGGCGGGTGATGACGGTCGCCAGCGCGAAGACGATGGGGATGAGCAGCGCCAGCGCATCACCGGCCGGCGAAACACTGCCCGTGAGGCTCTCCGAAACCATGATCGCGACGCCGACGATGACGGCCGTGATCGCGCCCCAGGTGAAGCGCGAGACCCGTTCGCGAAACAGGACCCAGCTCATCAGAGCAGCAAACAGCGGCACGCCGGCGCCAAGCAGCACGACATTGGCGATGGTTGTATAGGAAATGGCGATGATGAAGGAGGTCGAGGCGATGGTGAAGCAGAGCCCGACGGCAATGCCAGGCCAGCCCATGTCCTTGAACAGTGCCAGCGTGCCGCGCGGTCCGTCGCGCACCAGCATGAAGGCCAAAAGAAACAGGCCTGCAAACAGGCAGCGCCAGAAGACGATCGTCCAGCTGTCGGGGATCTCCAGGAAGCGGGCAATGGCCCCTCCGAAACTCCAGAAGAAGGCAGAACCGAAGACAAGCAGGGCGCCAAGCTTCTCGTTGGCAGCGAACGGAGCAGAGGTGGCCGACGGGTCGGTCATGGCAAATTGTCCTGGAGCGGAGGCGCAGTGATTTCAATATCGCCTGATGCCCGTGCTGCGCGCCCGCGTCAACGTCATTGCGTGTCGCGCGATGGCACCGAAACGAAAAAGCCCCGGACCGTGGTCCGGGGCTTTGGGATTGTCGTACCGTCCGGCGTCACTCCGCCGGTTTGGGCTTCTTCGAAAACAGGCTTTTCAGGTTATCGAAGAGTTCGATCTTCACGCCCTGGCGCTTCATGATGATCGACTGCTGGAGCACCGAAAGGGTGTTGTTCCAGGCCCAGTAGATCACGAGGCCGGCCGGGAATGATGCCAGCATGAAGGTGAAGACGACGGGCATCCAGGTGAACAGCATCGCCTGGGTCGGGTCCGGCGGCGTCGGGTTCATGCGCATCTGCACGAACATGGTGACACCCATGATCAGCGGCCAGACGCCGAGATGCAGGAAAGTCGGGCCATCGAACGGCAGCAGGCCGAAGAGGTTGACGATCGTGGTCGGATCCGGCGCCGAAAGGTCGTGGATCCAGCCGAAGAACGGCGCATGGCGCATCTCGATGGTGATGTAGATCACCTTGTAGAGTGCGAAGAACACCGGGATCTGGATGAGGATCGGCCAGCAGCCCGCCAACGGGTTGATCTTCTCTTCCTTGTAGAGCTGCATCATTGCCTGTTGCAGGCCCATGCGGTCGTCGCCGAACTTCTTCTTCAGTTCCTCCATCTTCGGCTGAACCTTCTTCATGTTCGCCATCGATGCGTACTGCTTGTTGGCGAGCGGGAAGAAGAGGCCCTTGACCACGATCGTGGTGATCAGGATCGCGATGCCGAAGTTGCCGAACAGACGGAAGAAGAAATCCATCATTTTGAACATCGGCTTGGTGATGAAGTAGAACCAGCCCCAGTCGATCAGCTTGTCGAAGTTGGGGATCGAATAGGCCACTTCATAATTGTCGACGACGGGGACTTCCTTGGCGCCGGCGAAGATGAGGTTCTTGATCTCGGACGTCTGGCCGGGGGCCACGGTCACGGCGTCGCTCTTGTAGTCGCTCTGATAGCGGGGGCGCCCGTCGGTGAAGTGCGTGAAGCGCGTGTCGTACGGAGTTGCCTGCGGCGGGACGATTGCCGCTGCCCAGTACTTGTCGGTGATGCCGAGCCAGCCGCCGGTCGCCTTGCCGGGTTCGACGGACTTCTCGTCCTCGATCTTGCCGTACTTCAGTTCCTGCAGGCCATGTTCGCCGAGCACGCCGATGAAGCCTTCATGCAGCACGTAGACGCTCGGCGTCGTCGGCTTGTTGAAGCGGGTCACGCGACCATAGGACGAAAGCGCGAGCGGCTCGGCTGTGTCGTTCTTGATGCTGTCGACCACCTGGAACATGTAGTGGTCGTCGACCGAGACCGTACGGGTAAAGGTGACGCCCTTCTCGTTGGTGAAGGTCAGCGTTACCGGGGTCGCTGCGGTCAGCTTGTCGCCGCCCGAAAGCGTCCAGACGGTCTGCGGGCCCGGCACGCTGCCGGTCGCATCGCTGCCGACATAACCGAGTTCGGCGAAGTAGCCGTCGGTCGTCTCGGCAGGGCTGAAGAGCGTGATGACCGGGCTCTGCGGATTGACCGTTTCGCGGTATTCCTTGAGCTTCAGGTCGTCGAAGCGGGCGCCGGTCAGGTTGATGGAACCGGACAGGGCCGGCGTGTCGATCGCAACGCGGGCCGACTTCGCAATCGCCTGGTCGCGGTTTTCACCAGCGCCCGGGATAGCGCCGCCGCCCGGCAGGGTCTGGCCCGGCGTCGCCGGAGTCGGAGTTGCCGACTGCGCCTGTTGCGCCTGCAGGGCTTCCGCGGCGATGCGTTCCTTTTCCATCTTCGGATTGACGTAAAGGAACTGCCAGGCAATGAGGATCAGCACGGACAGGCCAATCGCCACGAAATAGTTGCGGTTTTTTTCCATCATGGTTTCCTGGAACCGGCCGGCGGCCGCTTCTGTTTCGGCTTGTTTTCGATGCGCTCGCCAAGCCCCCGGGTCAAGGCGTCGAAGGGGGCATTCAGGAGATCGCGTCGCGCGACAATCACATAGTCGTGTCCGGGTTTCATTGCAAACCCGGCGGAAAGCCGCACCGCCTCTTTCAGGCGTCGGCGCATCCGGTTTCGCTCGACGGCATTGCCGTGTTTCTTGGTAACGGTGAAGCCGACGCGGGCTTCGCCTTCCGGATCATTGCGGTCGAGCACCTCGAGGAGAAACAGCGGGCCTCTACGGCTTTCTCCTGCCCGAACGGCCAAAAACTGCGGACGGCTTTTCAGCCGCCCGACAGTCGTTTTGTCTTTATCTGACGTCATGTGCCCGGACACTGGTTTCGGGCAACTTCGGCTTAAGCCGAAAGACGCTTGCGGCCACGAGCCCGGCGGGCTGCGAGGACCTTCTGGCCACCCTTGGTAGCCATACGCGAACGGAAGCCGTGACGACGCTTGCGAACAAGCTTGGACGGTTGGTAGGTACGCTTCATTTATTTAATACCGCGGTGTGCGGCCCTTCTTGGGTTTGCGTGTAGCAAGGAGCGTTTACGTTACCGGACACGGCTCCGCCTTGCGGGCAGGAGAGCTTGACCGGACGTGCGCGGCTTATAAGAGGAAATTTCCCGGAAAGTCAATTGCGGCCGGCGATTCAGTGATGGCAGGCCCACAAAAGTGACCGACCCTCCCCGAGAGAGGCCCGGACAGACGCGCAAAAAAGAAAAGGTGGGCATCTAGCCGAGATTGGTAAACAGAACTCTAACCGGCGCTCCCCAGAATGCCGGCTGGCGGCGACGAGCTTTATTAACCACGGCTATTTTAGGGTCGCCCCGGTGCAATGGGGTGGCGGCGTGTCCGATAATCGGACAGGTCTCGCGGCCTTGTGGAGGTCGGGATGAAAATACGCGGTAAGATCAATCTAATCGTCGGCATTATGAGTGTGCTGGCGGTAGCGGTGACCGGCATGTCGCTGGTCGCCGTCAGCAAATACAACGAGAAATTCCACCAGTACGAGAATGTCGCGGCGCGCGCCTTCAACGCGGAACGCCTCAACCGTCTGGTGACCGCAGTCGTCATGGAATCGCGTGGTGTCTACGCCGCCCCGACCATCGAGAAAGCCAAGCCGTTCGCCGAGGGCATTCGCAAGAACCTCGACAAGATCGACACGCTGCTTGCCGAGTGGCGGCCGCTGATCCCCGCCGAATCGAAGGCGTCTTTCGATACGCTCGTCGCTCGCGCCGCGGAGTTCAGGACCTTCCGCGTCGAGACGGCGCGGCTTGGCGAAGAAGTTTCGCCGCAGGCCGCCAACGAGCAGGGCAATACCGACGCCAATCGCGCCAACCGCAAGGCTTTCCAGGAGCAGATCGACGGCGTCGTCGACATCAACCTGAAGACGCTTGAAGTCGTTACGGCTGACACCGCCACCTTCGAGCGTAGCGTGATCATCACCATTCTCGCCATCGCCGGCCTTGGCCTCATCGCCGGCATTGGAGCCGCATTCTACATCGCGACCAACCATTTGAGCCGTCCGATCCTTGAATTGACCGGCAAGATGAAGCAGTTGGCCGGCGGCGATCTCACCGCGGACGTGCCTTTTGTCGGCCGCAAGGACGAGATCGGCGAAATGGCAGAAGCCGTCGAGGTCTTCAAGCAGAACGGCCTTGCCGTCCGCGACCTCAACGCGCAGGAAGCGGTGCTGCGTGAAAAGAGCGCCGACCTCCAGTCGAGCATCGGTGTCGTCGTGGCGGCTGCGGCCGCCGGCGATTTCACCAAGCGTATCGGCAAGAACTATGAGAACGAAGATCTCAACCGGTTCGCCGCCAGCGTCAACGAACTGGTCGGCAGCGTCGATGCCGGTATCGCCGAGACCCGTCGCGTGATCGCGAGCCTGGCCGGTGGTGACCTGACCCAGAGCATGAACGGTCACTACCAGGGCGCCTTCGCCGAGCTGCAGAAGAACGTCAACGAGACGCTCTCGACCCTGCAGAAGACTCTGCGCGAGGTCCGTGTGACGACGGACTCGATCAACGGAAATTCGTCCGAGTTGCGTTCGGCCGCCGACGATCTGTCGAAGCGCACCGAGCAGCAGGCTGCAGCGCTGGAGGAAACTTCGGCCGCACTCGACCAGATCACAGTCGCGGTCAAGAGCTCGACCGAGCGGGCGCAGGAAGCGACCGTCATGGTCAACGAGGCCAAACACAGTGCGGCGCAATCTGCGGCCGTCGTGCGCAATGCCGTCGATGCCATGGGCCGCATTGAGCAGGCCTCGAGCGAGATCGGCCAGATCACCAACGTGATCGACGAAATCGCCTTCCAGACCAACCTGCTGGCGCTGAATGCCGGCGTCGAGGCGGCACGTGCCGGTGATGCGGGCAAGGGTTTTGCCGTCGTCGCCCAGGAAGTGCGCGAGCTGGCGCAGCGTGCGGCAAGTGCTGCCAAGGACATCAAGTCGCTGATCTCGAAGTCGGGCAGCGAAGTGGCGACCGGCGTCCGGCTGGTGCAGGAAACCGGTTCGGCCCTCGGTGAGATCGAGGACCGCGTCTTGAAGATCAACGATCATATCCACTCGATCGCCACGGCGGCGCGCGAGCAGTCGACGGGTCTTAGCGAAGTGAGCACCGCGGTCAACCAGATGGACCAGGTGACCCAGCAGAACGCGGCGATGGTGGAAGAGGCGAATGCCGCCACCCACAAGCTCTCTGCAGAAGCCAACAACCTTGCCAACCTGATTGCCTACTTCAAGGTGGACAATATCGCGGCAAGACCGGTGGTCGTGGCGCGTGAAACCACCCGCCCGGTCGAATCGCCGGCCCGTCGGATGATGGGCAACGTCGCCCGCGCCTTTGGCGGCGGCGGTTCCGCTGCGGCGGTCGCGAAGGACGACTGGCAGGAGTTCTGATCGGCGGCTCGTTCCGCGACGGCATGTTTCCTTGGGTCGTTGCCGACCAAGGGTAAAAGCATGCAGCACTTGAAAGCATGTTTCCCTGAGCCCGCGGCGTCGTCATGGTGCCGCGGGCGTTGTTTTTGGCGGCCTCGAATGTCGGCTGCGGCTGTCGTCACCGCCGGCGCGCGCCGATCCCCGCAGGATTGCCAAATTGTTCCCTGGGTGACTTACACCGATCCGGATTCTGTGCAGGTAGATCCCGAGCGAGGCGGCATTGCGTCGAGGATTTTGCCTTGGTGATGCGAGGGGAGAGAGATGATCGGGATGTGGTTCTCAGCGATTGCCAATGGCGCGACCCCGAAAGACGTCCGCGCCTATGTCGCACTCGGGCGGCTCCCTCCGAGATTGGAAAACAATTCGGCATCTCCTATTATGCGCCCTTCACACGAAGCCCGTTGGCTCGGGCGCTTGTGTAGGGACTCGGGCGTTTTGATCGACGGGCAGGGAAGTTTGTAAGGCATGGCGGAAGAGACGCGTCCGGCAACGGCAAGCGAGCCACTGAAGACGAGCGCGGGGTTCTTCCGGGGCCTTTCCGGCAAGCTGCTCCTGTTGACCATCGTCTTCGTCATGCTCGCGGAAGTGCTGATCTTTGCGCCGTCCGTGGCGACCATGCGCATTCGCTGGCTTGAGGATCGGCTGAACACGGCCGCTGCCGCTGCCGTCGTCGTCGACGGCCTGCAGAATGTCGAGTTGCCGCGCAGCGTCCAGAAGGACACGCTGATGGCGACCGGCACCAAGGCGATCGTTATCCGCCGCAAGGACGCGTCGCGCATGATCGCGCTCACCGACATGCCGCTCGAGATCAAGGGCGAGTACGACGTCGCCAATGCCACCGCCATTGGCGCCATCCGCGATGCCTTCGATACCCTGCTCTTTGGCGGCGATCGCGTGATCCGCGTCTATGGACCGCTCGGGGAAAGCGATGCGACGATCGAGCTCCTGATGAAGGATGCGAGCCTGCGCAAGGCGATGCTCGTCTATTCGCGCAACGTATTTGCCCTGTCGCTTGTCATTTCGCTGATTACCGCGGCGCTGATCTTTCTCGCCATCAACCGCATGCTGATCACGCCCATTCGGCGCATGACGGCAAGCATGCAGGAGTTTTCCGACGACCCGGCCGATCCGGCTCGGGTGCTGGTGCCGCCGGAGGGGCGCGACGAACTTGCCGTCGCCGGCCAGCATCTCGCCAGCATGCAGCGCGAACTGCAGAAGACGCTGAAGCAGCAGAAGAGCCTTGCCGAACTTGGCCTTGCGGTGTCGAAGATCAACCACGACATGCGCAACATCCTGTCGTCGGCACAGCTGATCTCCGACCGTCTGGCCGACGTGGACGACCCGGTAGTCAAGCGCTTCGCTCCGACCCTGCTGCGTACCATCGACCGGGCGGTCGGGTATACGCGCGAGGTCCTCTCCTATGGCCGTACCACCGAGGCCGAGCCGCACCGCCGCTTCGTGGCATTGAAGCCGCTCGTTTCCGATGTCGCCGAACTGCTGGCGATCGACCCCCAGGCGGGCATCGATTTCCAGATCCAGATGCAGGACGACATCGAGGTCGATGCGGACAGCGAGCAACTGTTCCGGGTTGTGCACAATATCTGCCGCAATGCCGTCCAGGCCCTGACCAATCACGAGCCGGAGGACGGCCGCCCTCGGCTGCTTACGGTGTCGGCCATGCGCATCGGCAGCGTCGTCACCATCTCCGTCGACGATACCGGCCCCGGCATGCCGCCCAAGGCGCGGGAAAACCTGTTCGCCGCCTTCCGCGGTTCGGCCCGTTCCGGGGGCACGGGCCTTGGCCTTGCGATCGCCCGCGAACTGGTGCTTGCCCATGGCGGCACGATCGCCCTTGTCGAAAAGCCGACCCCCGGCACGCTTTTCCGCATCGAACTCCCTGACCGGCCCGTGCCTCTCGACGCGTTCCGCTCGAAGTTTCGCCAGTAGCGGACGGGAAGTCCGACCTTTGAAGCGGGCAGCCGCTAGCGCCGCCGCAGCCGCCAAATTTTTTCTGAAGACGCTTCCACTGCGCAACGCCCTGCTTTTCAGGGCGTTGCTGCACCGCCGTCGTCGCGACTGTCCACAGTCAGCCGGGCCATCGTCGTAAAAATGAAATTTTTTCCAGAACGGCGCTTGCAATCCCCGAAAGGACCCTTTAGAGAACCGCTCACGCAAGCGGTTTGACCGCTGCAGGCGAAAGCACCCGTAGCTCAGCTGGATAGAGCACCAGACTACGAATCTGGGGGTCAGGAGTTCGAATCTCTTCGGGTGCGCCATTCTTCTTCAAGCCTCAAGTCGAGGCTGACTATTCCCTAGAAGACCTGAAATAAAAGCCGCGAATTGCGGCTGCTTCTTCGATTAAGTTCAATGAACGATAGCTGTCGATGCTGACTCCTATTCGAGTCTTCTCGGTTGTATTCTTTGCGCGTCGCAAAGCGCCCTTGGCGGCGAGTGTTAGCTGATCTTCCTGCTAAGCCCGCAATTTGCATTCCCGCCTGACAACAACGGGTGGAAACCGAACGAGGTCTGCGACCTCGAAGTCCACCGATACAGCAAGACGTTTCTGTTGCGCCCATTCCATCGCCTGCTGACGCCGAGATGAGGGAATTTTTGTCGCTAGGCTACAGTGCGGCACCCATTGCCCTACGCGGTAATGTTCATGACAAGCGCCGGGATCCAGGTGCCGATGCAAGCTTGCATGCAGGTTGAGGAGCGCGTCGATGTGGTTTGGCCGTGCCCAGAGAACTAGGTATTCGTTTTCGAAGTAACCCACGCTTTCGAAAGAAATGGACAGCGGTGACTGACCCGCGAAAACCTCTTTGAATATCTCGCTCGCGTTCTCTGGCTCCTTGTCAAGAACGGCGAGCGTGAGGTGTGGAGGGTACCGCAATCCCGACATCGAGGCGGCTTCTTCGAACCCGCTTGCCTCATCCCACAGCGCCATGATCGGGGATGCGGTCGCGTTGATACATTTGATGCTGATCGCAAAAGGCATTGCATCACCAAATTCGTTCCAGGCATGGACCTTGGACTGAAGTCCCGCCGCTGTCATCTCGAAAGCTCTGGCTGTTTTCCCGGGGCGGCCGTTCGTACGTCCGGCCGCAGGCTGCTATATCGCCTTGCGGCTTGTGGTGGTTGGTATTCCAAAGTTGTGTGGCTGCGCGGGTGCGAAGCCGAATCGCCATGGCGCGGCCCGCGATCTCGCCTCACTCGGATGATGGCTCGAGTTTCTTGATATGACGCAGCGCCAGGGCCGAAAGGACCGCAAGCATGGTCACGGCGATGGCGCTGAGGACGGCCGCGGTGTTGAAGCCCGCCACAAAGGCGGCCCGGGCATCCTCGATGAGGACTGCCGGCACTTCCGCTCGCACTGCCAGGGCGCCCCACAGGCTATCGCTGACGGCCTCATGGGCTGCCGGGCCGAGGTTGTCCGGGGCGCTGCGCGCAATCCAATGGCGATAGATGGCAGTCGAGATGCTGCCGAGGATGGCGATGCCGAGTGAAATGCCGAGATCCTGCACGGTTTCCGTCATCGCCGAGGCGGAGCCCGCCTTCTCCGGCGGTGCGGAGCCGACGACGAGGTCGGTGCCGAGCGCGGCAATGGTGCCGTTGCCGAAATAGGCAAGTGTGAGCCCGGAAACGGCCAAGGCGACACCAGACGACGTGTCACCGCAAATGATTGCCATCAGCAGGTAGCCGGCCGCGGAGAGGGCGAGCGAGGCGGCGACCACATGACCCGGCCGGAAATGACGGGCGACCAGCGGTGCCGCAACCCCGCCCGCGATCATGCCCAAGGCTGCGAGCCCCATCCACAGCCCCGCGCCGAATGGCGCGTATCCCGCCACAAGCTGGAGATATTGCGCGACGAGCAGCATGGCGCCGCCGACGGCGACAAGTCCGACCAGGAGGATGATCAGGGCCACGCAAAGGGTTTTGCTGGAAAACAGCGTCATATCAAGCAGCGGATCGCTCAACCGCCGTTGCCGGCGGATGAACAGGATCGCGACGGCGAGCCCGACCGCAATGGCGGTCAGCGCGTCGGTCGCGAAGCCGTATTTGGCGATCTGTTTGATGCCGTAGATCACCGGTAGCATGGTGGCGAGCGACAGGGCGAGGCTCGGAAGGTCGAGCTTCTCGCTATTGGCGGCGCGATGCTCCGGCAGGAGGAACGGGCCGAGGATCAGCAAGAGCAGGACGATCGGGAGGGCAATGAGAAACGCCGCACCCCACCAGAAAAGCTCCAGCAGGAAGCCGCCGACAACCGGCCCCAGTGCATAGCCGACGCCGAACATGGTGGCCCATACGCCGAAACCAAGCGCACGCTGCCGGGGATCCCTGAAGATATTGCTGATGAGCGCGAGCGTCGAGGGCATGAGTGTTGCCGCCGACACGCCGAGCGCTGCCCGGGCAGCGATCAGCATGACGGCGCCGCTCGAAAAGGCAGCAAAGATCGAGGCGACAGCGAAGGCCGCTGCCCCGACCATCAACAGCCTGCGCCGACCGATGCGGTCGCCGAGCGTACCCATGGTGATGAGGAAGCCGGCGATCATGAAGCCATAGGCATCCATGATCCAGAGCGCCTCTGTACTGGAGGGGCGCAGGTCTGCCGCCAGCGCCGGAAGCGCGAGGTGCAGAAGCGTCAGGTCGAGCCCGAGCAGCGCAGTGGGCAGGGAAAGCAGTGCCAGTCCCGACCATTCACGTAGGCCCGCCCTGTTCACGTCAGGCCGCGTGCCGCTCGTGGCAGTCTGGCGTTCGGGTAGATCGATATTGCTCTCGGACATCATCACCTCCTTGTAGGAGGGAGACAATTGATGCACGATCTGAACTGTTACAATATTGCTTATTATCCTGTTACTGAGGGCAATATCTTGTCTGGCCGAACCCTTGCACGTACGCGAAGCGATCTCTCCGACTTCCTGGTCCGGCACAGGGCAAAGCTCACGCCGAGCGACGTCGGCCTTCCTATAACCGGCGGCCGCCGAACACCGGGATTGCGGCGCGAGGAGGTGGCGCAGCTCGCCGGTGTCGGGCTCACCTGGTACGTCTGGTTTGAGCAGGGCCGCGACATTCATGTCTCGGAGAGCTTCCTCCTCAAGGTCTCGAAAGCGCTGAGGCTGGATGACGCGGAGTGCAGCCGCCTTTTCCTGCTTGCCCATGGCCGTCCGCCGCCACCCGAGGCCTACCAATGGCCCTCCGTTGGTCCGCGGATCCAGCAGCTGCTGGACGATCTGGTCGCGCGTCCCGCCTATGTGCTCAACCTGCGCTGGGATGTGATTGCGTGGAACCGAGCGGCCGACGGCCTGTTCGGCTTTTCAAGCCGCGACATAGGCGATCGCAACGTCATGCGGCTGGTTTTCGCCGATCCCGACATGCGCCATCGGCTGCCCGCATGGCAGGAGGATGCGCCGAGATTGCTTGCCCAGTTCCGTGCCGACCTGGCCACCGCCCGGGATGATCCCGCCATGCTCACCTTGATCGACGAACTCAAGTCGCTCTCCCATGTGTTTCGTCAGTGGATGGAGCAGCCCGGCATGGATCGCTACGGCCGCGGCCTCGGCTCCGTCCTGGATGCACAAGGTGCGCGCCAGGACTTCGCGCATGAGACGCTGCTCGTCGACGAACACCGTCATTTGCGGATGATCGTCTACTTCGAACGCTAGAAGGCTTGGTCGGATGATAGACGTCGATCTTTCCGGCGGAGCCGAGGCTCCGCGCCGGCAGGCACGAAAGGCAATTGTTCAATGCCACGAAGTGGTTAGGTGACAAGGAATATGTATAGCATAATTTATAGAGGTCGTGGAGGCGTCGAACCCGTCTCGGAGCCGTTGGAAGAGGGAGTCCCGGATCACAAAAAGGCGGGAGCGCCTTCACGAACTTTTGACGCCTGTATCTGAAAATCGGCCCAATGAATTCCTATATTCAGGGTGGTACCGCGGCCACTAAAGGAAAGGAGGTGCCGGATGTATCGCTACATGATGAAAGAACTGCTGGTGATCGTTGCTGGCCTTTCGATCTGTGCCTTCACGATCTTGTTCTTCCTGGTCAATTCGACGCCCAATCTCTAACGGCCGCCAGACGGCGTTCCGCCAGCGCCAAGGCGCTCGACATCACTGCCGATGCGCCAGTATGTCCAGAGTGCGCCGATCTCTCTCTCCCTCGAAGTAAATTCCTAGCGCCTGCTCGAACAGGCGCCCGGCTTCGTCGACCTCGGCAAACAAGGTCATCGACGAGCGGAATTTCATGTCGTCGGGGCTTGCGAAGATGTCGTGCGCCGACTTCCCTGAAACCGAATTGACGAGCTCCGTGCATTGCCGAAGCCGTGGCCCCAGAAGCGGATGGGCGAGATAGGCCCGCGCTTCGTCAAGTCCGGTGATTGCGTAGCGCTGTGCCATCGGCGAGTGGCCGAGGCCGGCAATCTGCGGGAAGACGAACCACATCCAGTGCGTCCGTTTGCTGCCGCGGCCGAGCTCGTCCAGAACCGCGACATAGACGCGGTCCTGGGCTTCGACGAAACGTTGCAGCTCGAAGGGATCCGTCATGGCTGCGCCTCCCTTGGTCCAGCGCCCGCGGGCGCTGGCGTCAGTTACCAGCGGTGATGAACATGAACCTTCACCAGCCGCTCGTAAACCTTGCCGATTGCGGCCCTGGTTTCGCCGTCGATAGCGCCAAGGGCGCTGGCGGCTGCGTTCGATTGGGCCTGCGCCTCATTGCGGGCGCCGGGGATCACCACCGAAATCGCCTGCTGCTCGAGGATCCAGCGCAGTGCGAACTGCGCCATCGGCACGCCCGTGGGCACCAGCGGACGAAGCTGCTCGACGGCTTCCAGCGCCGCGTCGAAGGGCACGCCGGCAAAGGTCTCGCCGACATCGAAGGCCTCGCCGTGCCGGTTGAAGTTGCGGTGATCGTCGGCAGCAAACGCGGTTTCTCGGTTGATCTTGCCGGAGAGCAGGCCGGAGGCGAGCGGTACCCGCACGATGACGCCGACATTCTTCTTCTGCGCTTCGGCGAAGAACAGCTCGTGCGGGCGCTGGCGGAAGATGTTGTAGATGATCTGCACGGTCGCGACGCCAGGATATTCGATCGCTTTCAGCGCTTCCTCGACCTTTTCGACCGAGACGCCGTAGTGGCGGAGCTTGCCCTTGGCGACGAGCCGGTCGAGCGCGCCGAACAGCTCCGGCCGGTAATAGACCTCGGTCGGCGGGCAATGGAGCTGTACCAGGTCGAGCGTCTCGACGCCGAGATTGGCAAGGCTGCGGTCGATGAACGCTTCGATGTTTTCGTCCGTATAGCCTTCGGTCACATGCGGGCTGAGCCGGCGGCCCGCCTTGGTCGTGACGAAGGGCTTGTCGCCGCCGCGCTCCTTCAGCACCGCCGCGATGATCTTCTCGGAGCGGCCGTCGCCATAAACGTCGGCGGTGTCGACGAAGGTCACGCCGGCATCGAGCGCGGCATTGAGCGCACGCTTGCCGTCCGCCTCGCTGACATCGCCCCAGGAGCCGCCGATCTGCCAGGCGCCGAAGCCGATCTCGGAAATGGTTGCGCCGGTCTTGCCAAGAACTCTCGTCTTCATGGTGCTGTCTCCTGTTGTGCGTCATCGAGCATACGCTGGATGGAGCGGTTCTAGTATGACGCCCTTGGTCGAGTAAATTAGAGCGGGGCAGGGCGCAGTAAACCGCGCACACTTTTCGCTGGCGCTCCTTCGTGTCGGGCGGGCTGGGTGCGGGTGAAGACCTGCGGGGTTTGGTTGACGGAGGAGTTAGTCGTCCAGCGAAACCACGGCCTTGCCGCGGCTGAGATCGACGACCATTGAGAGGATCGCCTCGGCCTCGTCTTTGCGCAGGTCCACGGTCAGAACCGGGCCTTTGTCCGTGAAGCTCTCGCCGACAATGGTCACGTCCCGGGCAAGAAGCCGCGCCTTGATCAGCGCCATGTCGGAAAAGTCGAGGGCGACTGTGGCGCGCACGGTTTCGATCATGTCGATCTTTTCCGCCGCCCGCAGGCACAGCGCTGCCGTGCCGCCATAGGCGCGCACCAGGCCGCCGCTGCCGAGCAGGATGCCGCCGAACCAGCGAGTGACCACTACCGCGACGCGGTCGAGTTCCTGGCCATCTATGGCAGCGAGGATCGGCTTGCCGGCGGTACCGCTCGGTTCGCCATCGTCGCTGAAGCGATAGGCCTGGCCTATGCGCCATGCCCAGCAATTGTGGTTGGCGGTGGGGTCGGAGTGGGAGGCGAGGAAGTCCTTTGCCGCCTGTTCATCGGCAACGGGCGCGGCAAAGGTCAGAAACCGGCTCTTCTTGACGTCCTGGCTTGCCGTTTCGATGCGCTTGAGGGTGAACATGGCTGCTTCCGTTTCTCAAACGCTGATAACGGATTGCGAAGGACAGCGCCACAATGGTTTGGATCGGTGCGGGTGTCGGATTTGGTGCGGTGCTGTAGATGAGGCCGCGTGCTTCCACCGTCATTCCTGTGCCTGTCACAGGAATCCAGTCACGGCGCGTCCGTGCCGTGAGAAGACTCATTTTTGTTGAGATGTTATTTCGCGCCGCCGACGCGGCGCGGCTGGTCCCTGTGACAGGGCACAGGGATGAGGTGGCGTGGGTGAGTTCCTCGCCCCCACCAAGAGTGGGGGAGAGGAGAACTTCCAGTGCGCTCTCTTGAACCGGGGGAGCGCCTATCGAGCTGCGGGTTTAGCCGATCGCCATCAGGCTCGCGTTGCCGCCTGCAGCTGCCGTGTTGATCGAGGTCGAGACCTCCTCGAGCAGCCAGTTCAGGCAATAGGCGTCGGGGTTCTTGCCGATCTCTTCCGTCGAGGCAGCCTGTACCAGAACCAGCGGACCCGGAAGCCCGGCGATCGCCTTGCTGACCTCGCGCACCCGGGCACCATCACCTTCGACGAGCGCGCCGGCGAACGGACCATCTGCCGCCCAGTCCTTCGACCAGGAAAGCCGCGCGGAGACGCTGGCCGGCATATCCTTCAGCGATGCCTGCAGGCCGGAAGCGGCGTCGACGACGACGGTGTTGCCGGTCGCAAGGGCAGCCCCCAGCTGGCGGTAGAGACCGGTTTCCGTCGCCGGAACCAGGAGCACGCGGCCGCGCGGATGCAGCGCATAAAGGTTGCGCTCGCCGACCGGGCCCGGAAGCTCCGAGTGGAGGCCGAGAGCCGAGTTGCTGCCGGCGGTGCGGGCGGCTTCGGCTTCCGCCTTGGCACCCTTGCCGTCGAGCCACTTGACGAAATCGAGCAGAGCAGGATCGGTGTGAACGGAGCTGTGCTGCGGCGGTACCGGGGCGGTGGCGACGAGACGGCCGAGATAGAGCGGGCCGCCAGCCTTCGGGCCGGTGCCCGAGAGCCCGCGCCCGCCGAACGGCTGCACGCCGACCACGGCGCCGATGACGTTGCGGTTGACATAGAGGTTGCCCGCCTTCACCCGCGAGGTGACGTGGGCGATGGTCTCGTCGAGACGCGTGTGCAGGCCGAAGGTCAGACCATAGCCGGTGGCATTGATGTCGTCGATCAGCCGGTCGAGATCGTCGCGGCGGTAGCGGATGACATGCAGAACCGGACCGAAGACTTCGCGCTTGAGGTCCGAAAGCTTGTCGAGCTCGATGATCGTGGGCGGCACGAAGGTGCCCTGTTCGGTGCCGGAGGCAAGGCCGATCTGCTCGACCTTGCGGCCAAGGCCACGCATGGCGTCGATGTGCTTTTCGATGATGCCCTTGGCCTCAGCGGTAATAACCGGGCCGACATCGACCGAGAGCCGGTCGGTGCGGCCGATCTTGAGCTCATGCAACGCACCCTTCAGCATCGAAAGCGTGCGGTCGGCAACGTCTTCCTGCAGGCAGAGCACACGCAGCGCCGAGCAGCGCTGGCCGGCGCTGTCGAAGGCCGAGGCGATGACGTCGCCGACGACCTGTTCGGCAAGTGCCGAGCTGTCGACGATCATGGCGTTCTGGCCACCAGTCTCGGCAATCAGCGGGATTGGCCGGCCGGCGGGCGAAAGACGGTCGGCCAGCTGCGCCTGAATCAGGCGGGCGACTTCGGTCGAGCCGGTAAACATCACGCCGGCGATCTCCGGTGAGGCCACCAGGGCAGCGCCGATGCGGCCGTCGCCGGGCAGAAGCTGCAGCGCGTCAGCCGGGATGCCGGCCTCGTGCAGGATGCGCACGCCTTCGGCGGCAATCAGCGGCGTTTCCTCGGCAGGCTTTGCCAGCACCGGGTTGCCGGCCACGAGTGCGGCGGCAATCTGGCCGGTGAAGATCGCCAGCGGGAAGTTCCACGGGCTGATGCAGACGATGGGGCCGAGCGCCTTGTGGGCCGGGCCGAGCGTGCGACGGGTCTGTTCAGCGTAGTAACGCAGGAAGTCGATCGCCTCGCGCACTTCGGCAATCGCGTTCGGCAGCGACTTGCCGGCTTCGCGCGAAATCAGGCCCAGCAGGGTCGGCATACGTGCCTGCATCAGGTCGGCAGCACGCGTGAGGCAGGCGGCACGCTCCGTCGGCGAGACGGCGGCCCAGCTTGCGGCGGCCTTGGCGGCAAGGCTTGCAGCCTGGCGGGCATCGGCTTCCGAAGTCTCGGTGACCGAGCCGACAACGTCGCGGTGGTCGCCGGGGTTGAGAACCGAGCGGGTTTCGCCGGAGGCAGGACCTGTTGCCAGCAGCGGCACGGCCTTCCAGTCGATCGCAGCGCTCGCCTGGAGTGCTGCGGTCAGCGAGGTCAGGCCCGCTTCGTTGGAAAGGTCGAGGCCGGCCGAGTTGCGGCGCGTTTCACCGAAGAGATTGTCGGGAAGCGCGATCTGGTCGTGCGGTGCGCCGACGACCGGCATGGCGCGCACGATCTCGACCGGATCGGCAATCAGCTCGTCGACGGAGACCTTCGGGTCGGCGATGCGGTTGACGAAGGAGGAGTTCGCGCCGTTTTCGAGCAGGCGGCGAACGAGGTAGGCCAGCAGCGTCTCGTGGGTGCCAACCGGCGCGTAGATGCGGCAGGGACGGTCGAGATTGCCCTTGCCGACCACTTCGTCATAGAGCGGCTCACCCATGCCGTGCAGGCACTGGAACTCGTACTTGCCGACCTTGAAGTCCTTGCCGGCCATCTCGTAGATGGTCGCGAGCGACTGGGCGTTGTGGGTGGCAAACTGCGGGAAGATCACGTCGGTCGCAGCCAGCAGCTTCTTGGCGCAGGCGATGTAGGAGACGTCGGTGTAGATCTTGCGGGTATAGACCGGGAAGTCTTCCAGGCCGTCGAGCTGGGCGCGCTTGATCTCGGCATCCCAGTAGGCGCCCTTGACGAGGCGTACCATGACGCGGCGTTCGGCGCGACGGGCAAGGTCGATGATGAAGTCGAGCACATAGGGGCAGCGCTTGCCATAGGCCTGGACGACGAAGCCCATGCCGGCCCAGCCGGCGAGGTCCTTGTCGAGGCAGAGTTCTTCGAGCAGGTCGAGCGAAAGTTCGAGACGGTCGGCTTCCTCGGCGTCGATGTTGAGGCCGATGTCGTATTTCTTGGCGATGACCGCGAGCGCCTTCACCTTCGGCAGAAGCTCTGCCATCACGCGCGACGCCTGCGAACGGGCGTAGCGCGGGTGCAGCGCCGAAAGCTTGATCGAGATGCCGGGGCCTTCATAGATGCCGCGGCCGGCCGATGCCTTGCCGATCGCATGGATCGCCTGCTCGTAGTCGCGGTAGTAGCGCTCCGCGTCGGCAGCTGTGGTCGCCGCTTCGCCGAGCATGTCGTAGGAGTAGCGGAAGCCCTTCTGTTCGAGCGCGCGCGAGCGCCGCAGCGCCTCGTCGATGGTTTCGCCGGTGACGAACTGCTCGCCCATCATGCGCATCGCCATGTCGACGCCGCGACGGATGACCGGCTCGCCGCAACGGGCGATCAGGCGGGTGAGCGCGGCGGAAAGGCTGCGGTCGTTGACGGTTGAGGTCAGCTTGCCGGTGACGACGAGACCCCAGGTGGCGGCGTTGACGAACAGCGAGCGGCCGCCGCCGATATGCGACTTCCAGTCGCCATCGGCGATCTTGTCGCGGATGAGCGCGTCACGCGTCGCGGTGTCCGGAATGCGCAGCAGCGCTTCGGCGAGGCACATCAGCGCCACGCCTTCCTGGCTCGAAAGCGAATATTCCTGCACGAGACCCTCGACGCCGGAGCCCTTGTGCTTGGCGCGCAGTGCCTCGATCAGCTTGCGTGCGGTCTTGGCGGCCGCCTCGCGGGTCTTGGCGTCCAGCGTCGCAGCTTCGACGAGTGCCGGCAGCACTTCCGTTTCCGGGCGACGGTAGGCGGCGGTGATGGCCTGGCGAAGCGTGCTCTGCGGGCGCATCGGCGGAGCGAACTCGGCGAACGGAGCCTGCGGAGCGCCGGTCTCTGCAGTGGTCTTGTGAAGCGGTGTCTGGCTCATCGAGCGCTATCCTCCGGGAAGCGGTTTCTAAGGGCGCGGCGCGCCCCTGATCGTGGGCGGAAAATACGCTTCCTTCCGCCGTACATCCATCCGGCATTTTTCGTCTTTGGCGGAATGTTTCACCGTTCTACGGATGTGGTGCCGCAGAGGATGCGGAATGTTAGCGAATCCTCCGGATGATCCGGCGTCAGGCGGCCTTGCCGAAGTGCTTCTCGCGGGCCATCAGGCACTCATCGTCGCCGGGCATGCAGGTGCGGCAGACGATCGGCCGGATCGCATAGATCTTGCAGCCGACATGTTCGCCGAGCTTGCCGTTCAGGGCAGAGCAGCGATCGTCCTCGCAACGCATGCCGCCGAGATCGGTCGACACGTACTCCGCCGGGATCAGGTCGAGCTCCTCGTCCGTCTCCAGCGAAAAGCGGGGCCAGTCAGCCGAATACGCGCAGCAGGCGCCGCAGCTCTGGCAGTCGAAGGTTTCGTCGAGGGATACGGGTTCGGTCATATCCTCAAACTAGCATGAAGGTCGGCGGTCCGAAATGGCCCTCAAGCGATGGCGGCGTCCCGGCGGGCAATCTCGTAGTCTTCCGTATGCACCAGCACGCCATCTTCGGTCACGACAGCGATGCCGTAGGCGGCCGGCTCGTCGACGGACAGAGAGGTGTCGGGCGTGTCGAAGGGCATAGGCTGCTGGTGCACCGGGCTCTTGAAGATCGAGAAAGGAATGCCACGGCTGGAGCCGTTGATCGTGCGGTGCACATGTCCGGCGAAGATGTGACGGACGTTGCCGTGCCGTTTGACGAGATCGTAGAACTCCGCCTCGTTGGCGAGCCGGATCGCATCCATTCCGGTAAAGCCCGTCCGGTGCGGCGGGTGGTGCATGAAAATCAGCGCGGGCTTGTCGCCGGCCTCAGTAAGCTGCCGGTCGAGCCAGGCAAGGCGCCTGGCGCAGAGAAGACCCGTATGGCTGGTCGGGTAGTCATATGGCGGAGCAAAGAGCGTATCGAGGAGAATGGCGCGGCAATCCGGGAAATCGATCGCCTGCTGCACGAAGCCGCCCTCGTCGGTCGTTGCGTCCGCAAAGACGTCAAGAAACACCTCGCGCCGGTCGTGGTTGCCGATGGTGATGGCGACCGGCGGCGTGATCTGATCGACGAGCCGCTTCAGCCGCTCGTAGGAGGTGTGATCGCCGTAGTGGGTAAGGTCGCCGGTGAAAATCACCCGTTCGGCGTCCGCATGGTAGCGGTTGACGTGCTCGATGCCGTTGGCGAGGCGCTGGTAGGGATCAAGCCCGATGATCGTCGTGCCTTCGGGCACCATGTGTAGGTCGGTGAAGATGATCAGCTTTGTCATGGAGATCCAGAAGGTTGCGTCGCGAGTGGCCCCAAGCTGTCGCGCTACGTGTGACGCGTCAAGCGGCAACTTTGGGGCGACTCTTGCGGCGTCCGGCGGTTTTCCTTGCGGCGGATCGAGGAAAGCGGTAATGCAAGCGCATCTGATATATCAGCCATGATCGCCGCCAGGGCGATGGCAAGCGAGTTGGAGAAACGGCATGCGGTGGAAGCGCACGATCCAGTTGCTGGACGTTCATTGCGAGGGTGAGATCGGTAAGGTCGCGATCGGCGGCGTGCCGAAGATCCCGGGAAACTCGATCGCCGAGCAGCTCAACCACATCAACACGGTCGACGACAGCCTCCGGCGGTTCCTGTGCCTGGAGCCCCGGTCCGGCTCGATCGGTTCGGTCAACCTCTTGGTGCCGCCGAAGCGGCCGGAAGCCGATGCCGGCTTCATCATCCTGCAGGCCGACCAGGCGCACGCCATGTCCGGCTCGAATTCCATCTGCGTCACGACTGCGCTCTTGGAATCCGGCATCATCGAGATGAAGGAACCGGAGACCGTCGTCATGCTCGACACCGCCTCCGGTCTCGTCAAGGCGACCGCGACCTGCCGCGATGGCCGGTGCGAAAAGGTAAAGCTGACGATGGTGCCGTCCTTCGTGCATGAGCTCGATGTCGAAGTCGACACGCCGAAGTGGGGCAAGATCAAGCTTGACCTCTGCTATGGCGGCATCTTCTACGCCCTTGTCGATGTCGGCCAGATCGGTACCACGATCGACAAGGCAAACGCCCGCGAGATCGTCGAAGCCGGAATGATCCTGAAGGATATCGTCAACCGCACCATCCCCGTCGTTCATCCGGAAATCCCGGAGATCAAGGGCGTCGCCTACGTCATGTTCCGCGATGTCGAGCCCGACGGCACGATCCGCACCTGCACCACCATGTGGCCGGGCCGTGTCGACCGCTCGCCCTGCGGCACCGGCAGCTCGGCCAACCTCGCGACGCTGCATGCGCGCGGCAAGGTCAAGGTCGGCGATGTCCTGAAGTCCCGCTCGATCATCGGCTCCGAGTTTGAAGTCGGCCTCGAAGGTGTAACGACGGTTGCCGGTCGTGAGGCGATCATCCCTACCATTGCCGGCCGCGGCTGGACCTTCGGCCTGCACCAGGTGGCACTCGATCCCTTCGATCCGCTCGCCGACGGCTTTGCACTGACCGATACCTGGGGGCCGCAGGCGGGCGAGATCCGCTAAAGCAATTCCAGGAAAAGTGCGAAGCGGTTTTCCGTCCGGAATTGCGAACTGGAAGACCAATTCCAGGAAAAGGCGAAGCGGTTTTCCGTCCGCAATTGCGTCATCCGAAACGAAAACGCGGGCCGAAGATCCTGATGATCTCCGGCCCGCGTGGCCCTTGGGAGGCGTGTGGGGTTACTTGATGATCCGGCTGGTCTTGCCGAGCATGGCGGTCTGGAAGGTTTCGTCGGCGGTGAGTTCCGCTAGCTTCTTTCCGGCGAAGGCGTCGCCCTCGTTGGCGGCCTTGCGGAACATGGCACGGGCAGCGGGAAGATCCTTGGCGGTACCTTCACCGTTCTCCAGCATCAGGCCAAGGTTGACCATGGCGTCGACATTGCCGCGGTCTGCGGCCAACCGGTAGAATTTGGCAGCCCTTCCGTTGTCTTCCGCCACCAGCTTGCCTTCGTCCAGAATGACCGCGAGGTTGAAGGCAGCGACGTCGTCACCGGCGAGCGATGCCCGCTCGAACCATTCGATCGCCAGCTTGCCGTTGACCGGCGTGCCCATGCCGTCGCGATAGGAAACGGCGAGATTGTAGGCGGCGAGAATGTTGCCGGCGGCCGCGGCCTTCTGGTTCAACGAGAATTCGGTTGCCGTGTCGCCCTGTTCGCCCATGAGTACGGCGTAGTTCGTCATTGCCAGTGCGTGACCGTGTTCGGCGGCTTCACCGAGAATGCGCAGCGACTGGGCCTTCTGCCCCGCCTTGTCGAGCACGCGGGCCAGCTGGAATTCGGCGCGGGCGCCGCTCTTCTGATTATAGGCCTCGCGGCAGGCCGACAGCGCGACGCCAATCCGGATGTCTTCGGTGGAAACGGCAGGGAAAGCCTGGTTGCGCTGCAGGTCGAACATGCTGCCCGCCTCGCGGTCGCAGACCTCGGCAGCGGAGAGATCCGCAGCACGCGCCGGGGGAAGGGCGATCGCGGCCACCGCGAGCAGGCTGACAATCGCCAGCAGGAGTGCGTTGATGATGCGGGTGCCGGATGTGCTGCGCTTTTCCATGATGCTTTCCCCTTCTCTTGACGTTGACTTTATTCGCGCCCGTCGCGGATCGCTGTTCCGGCGGGAACAGCCCGGTGGCGAAAGCTCTGGCGAAGTGGCGAGGGGCCGTTGAGGGCGGGCTTTTGAGCCGCTTGCATCCGGGAGCGCCGGGGCTATCCTCGAATGGCGGCAACGCTCAAAGAGGAGAGAGGCAATGAAAGATCTGGCAGTGGCGCTGCGCCACATGCTGGTCAGCCGACGCGCCGTCGTCGGCGGACTGTTGCTGGCGGCCGTCGGCGGTCGTGCCGTCCCTTCCTGGGCAAGTTCGGCCCTTGGCGAGGCGACCGAGGTGCGCGGCGACGTAAGGCGAAAGCGGGCGAAAAAGGACGAACTGCTTGCCGTCGGTAGCGAGCTCTTCGAAAACGACCGCGTGCACACCAATGTCGAAAGCTATGCGACCTTGAACCTTGGCGCGGACACCCGGGTGCTCCTCGGCGCCGAAACCGAACTTCTCGTCGATAGCTTCATTGCTGGCCAGGGCGGAACGCTCGAGCTTGGAACAGGACGCATGGTCTTCGATCGGCCCGAGGGGTTGCCGAAGGTCGATGTGGCCGTGCGCACCGCTTTCGGTATGATCGGCGTGCGCGGCACCAAATTCTTCTGCGGACCGAGCCGTGCCGCCTTTGCGGTCTTCGTCGAACATGGAAGCGTTACGGTCGCGCGCGGCGGCGTGACCAAGATCGTCGCTGCGGGGCAGGGGGTGGAATTCCATCACCGGGGTGATGCCCCGAGCGAGCCGGTCAACTGGGGCGAGGCGCGGATCAAGGAAGCCTATGCCAGCGTTGGCCTGACGCGTTGAATTGGCAAAACCCGAAAGCCGGTATGCCTTTCAGTGAGCATGGGCGGGTGGCCGTCGCCTCAGTCCGCAACCGTGAACAACTCCATCGTCGAGAAGCCGCGGATTTCGTGGCTGCCGAGCGGGCGAAGCGGCTGTTTGCTTTCCGCTGCGGCTGCAGGCCCGATGCAGATCGCCGTACCGAGAAACTTGTTCGCCTCCTGCAGACGGGCCGCCAAGTTGATCGCGTCTCCATGGGCGGTGTAGTCGAGCTTGCCGCCAGCGCCGACTTCACCGACGACCGCCGGTCCAGTCTCGACGCCGATCCTCGTCCTGCCGAAGGTATTGGCCGCGAACTGCGGACGCCGGCGCATCTCTTCCGTCAATGCGTGGATCGCCTTCGCGCAATCGATGGCCCTGTCGACATGCTGCGGCAAATCCTCGGGCGCATTGAAAAACGCATGCACCGCATCGCCCACCACCTTGTCGACCATGCCGCCATGCGCCGCCACCAGGGCGTTGACCTCGGCGAAATAGACATCGAGCAGGCCAATGAGGTCCCGCGGCTTCAGCCTCTGCGATAGGGCGGAAAAGCTCTCGATATCGGTGAAAAGCGCTGTTACCTGCCGTTCCTCGCCGGCCACGCGCGCAAGCCCGGGATTGTCGATGTAGCGGGCGACGACCGATTGCGGCAGGTATTGTGAGAACTTCTGCCGTGCCGCCGCTTCGGCCCGCCGCACCCGGGCGAATTGCAGGACGCTCGTGACCGCGAGAACCGTGACAAGAGCGACGGAAATGCTGACCGCATCGATAAGCCAACCGCTGGCGTCATAGATGGCCGCCGCGGCCGCGACGACGGCGGCGACGGCGCTTAGGCCAAGGGCTGCCGATATCAGCGGCCGAAGGCGTGCCGCCGCAAAGGCGATGCCAAGGCCGGCGGCGAGGGCCATGGCGGCCTCGGCCAGCGGAAGCCGGCTGTCGCGCTGCGGGATGAAGCCGGTCAGGATCGCATTGGCGACATCGGCATGAATCTGCACCGAGGGTTCGAGCGGCATCGAGGCGCTGGGCCGCAAGCCCCCAAGGCTCGGCAGGCTGCTGCCGATCAGCACGAGCTTGCCTGCAAACCGGTCTGCGGTCGCCTCGCCGGAGAGCACGTCAGCGGCTGAAACCGTGCGGGTGGCGAGCCGGTCCGCAGCGCTCGCGACGAAGCGCAGGCTGCCGGTTTCGTCGAGCGCGATCACCTGTCCGTCGATGCGCACCCACGCGGGCGCGCCGCCGAGAATGGGCGTGCCGGCCCCGCGCATCAGCCGTGCCGCCTCGATCGCCAGCGTCGGATAGGCGTCGTTGCCGAGGATGGCATAGGCTTGTACCCGCCGGATCCGCGCGTCCTCGTCGCCAACGAGAAACGAAGCGGCAGCCGCCTTTGCCTGCTCCATGAAAGCGGCACAGGGCGTTTCGGCGCCGTCGAGGAACCAGAGTTCGGGCGGAGCGAAGGGGCGGCTCAGGGCCAGTGGCGGTACCGGCCGCGGCCGCTCCTGCACCGTATCGGCAACCAGAAAGCCGAGGATGACGGGGACGCTTCCGAGTGCCGAGGCGAGGGCAGCGTTGCCGTCGCTGGTCGCATTGCAATCGGCGCTGAAGACGAAGTCGACGGCCACCGCCCTGGCGCCGGCCTTAGCAAGCCGAGACAGGAGCTCGGCGGTTGCCGTCCTGTCCCATTCGCCGGACGGACGCGATTGGTGGGCATGGCGGTCGATGTCGACGACAATGATATCAGGCGACTGCGGCGCGGGGATCCATTGTGTCAGATTGTCGAAGAACAACTCGCGCTGCGTTTCGAAGACCGGCTCGGCGAAGAGATAGAGAGCGACGGCGACAAGCAGGCTCGTCAGGAACCCGCCGGCAAGCGGAGTAAAACGCAATTGCCGGCGCGGCTCAGTGACCATGCGGTCTAGTGCTCCTCCGGGTCGGCAATACTGTGCAGGCGACCGACCTTGCAGGCGATGATGCCGTCGTTCCGCTTGATGGCGCCGCTCTCTTCCAGCCATTGGATGGCGCGGTTGACCTTCGGTCGGCTGGCACCGAGTACACCGGCGATATCCGTCTGGCTCATGGTCAGCCTGAGATTGGCGCTCTCCGGCAACTCGTTGCCGTGGATCTGGCGGAGTGTCGCGAGGAAGAAGCGCGCGACACGGGCGTTGAGGTCGTAGAGTGCGATGGTCTCCAGTCGCTCGGTTGTGTCTCGTAGCTGGGCGCAGAGGAAGCGGATGACGGCCTCGGCTGCCTCCGGTCGATTGGTGACGATATCGAGAAAGGCTTTCTTGCCGATCACATAGCCCTCGGAGGCGGTCATCGCCGTGGCATCGGCCGAGCGCGTCTGGCCGTCCAGCACCGCCATTTCGCCGAAGATCGCGCCGGCCTCGTGCTGGCGCAGCATCAGCTCGCGGCCCTGCGGGGTGATCAGCGATAGCTTGATGCGCCCGGAGATGACGACAATCATGTAATTGCCTTCGTCGCCGCGCTGGAAGATTACCGTGCCGGCCGGCCACTTCCTGTAGGTCGCGATATCGGCAAGTTCGGCAATGGCATTCTTGTCGAATTCTTCAAAGATCGGAAACGAGCGCCAGAATGTCGGGCTCCTGTTGATTTCGTTCATGACATGCCCCCGGGCGGCGTCCCCTGCCGCGCCGAAATTCTTCGCCTAGCCGCTGCGTCCTTGCAATAGAAAAGAACGATTTGCTGATGATGTAGTTCCGTGTCCGCCGTCAGACGAGCGAGAGAATGCCGGCTGCAAAGGTTGACGATGTCTCCGGGTCGTTTCATTTTTGTGAACGATCTGTCGCCCGCGCGACGGCTAGCTGATTTTGAGAATGCTGGTACTTCTGTTGCCAACACCCGTTTCTCACAGGAGCCTCGCATGCCTCAGAATGTTGTCGTCCTCGTCGGACGCGTCCTGCTCTCTATCATGTTCATCATGTCCGGTTTCAGCAAGCTGATGGATCCGTCGGGCACTGCCCAGATGATCACCGGCGCCGGCTGGCCGGCCCCGACCGCACTCGCCTACCTCGCAGGCCTCTTCGAGCTGGTGGCCGGCCTTGCCGTTCTCGTCGGCTTCCAGACCAAGATTGCCGCCTATCTGTTGGGTCTGTTCAGCCTGGTCACGGCTTTCGCCTTCCACAGCGGCGCAATCAACATCCCGAACTTCCCGCCGGAAGCCAACGGCCTGTTGACCGTCTTCAACGGCCTGATGATGATGAAGAACGTTGCGATCGCCGGCGGTTTCTTCGTGCTGGCCGCCTTCGGCCCCGGTGCCTTGTCGGTCGACAAGCGCGGCGCCTGAGACCTGGTCTCACCGCAATAACAAAAGCCCGCCGTCCTTCGGCGGGCTTTTTGCGTTTCAGGGATAGATCACGCCCTTGCGCAGGATGACGTTGCCGTAGAGCCTGGGTTCACTCGTCTGGACCACGGTGTGGGCAGCCCTGACCCGCGGGTAGAAGTCCGCGCCGAGCAAGGGAACGACGCGACGGTCCGGCTCATGCCGGCCGCAGCACGCGATGATCTCGCTGTGCACCGGGTCGAGCGCGTCCCTGTCCTGCTTGACCGTGGCACGGAAGATCGCTTCGGGCACGAAATCATCGATCGGGAAAACGCTGAGGATGGCGTCGAGCACCGGGATCAGGGCGTGTCCGTCAAGACGGACGAGACGACGCGCGTGCTCCTGCCCCGGGTAGTTGCCATCGACCAGCGCGATCTCGTCGCCATGGCCCATCGCCCGGAGCGTTGCCAGCAGCTCGGGACTGAGGATCGGGTTAATTCCTTTCAGCATCAGCCGAGCTCCTTGAAGAGGACATTGGTGTCGAGCAGGTAGCGGGAGAAGAGCGGTAGGCTGGCGCCGCCGATGGCGCGCGCATGGCTGCCGACGATACCTTCCACCAGCTCCGGAATGGTCACGCCCTGGAGGTCGAGCTCATAGAGCGCCTTGCGCGTGGCGGCGAGCAGCCGCGCCCGCACCCAGGGCGGGAAACCGCCGTCGATGACAACGGCGGAGAAGTCGACGATCGAAACGGCCGACACGACCGCCTGGGCAAGGGCTGCGCCACAGTCGTCGATCCAGATGTCCAGCGGTTCGCCGAAATCGATCCAGTCATCGGCCGAGTACCAGAGTGGCCGCGGATCGATGCCGCGTGCGCGCAACAGGTTCTCGAGCACGAAAACCGAGGCGATCTTCAGCAGCTGAATGGTCTTGCCGTCCTTGCCCGAGACGGGCAGCGGACCGACGGCGCCGGCGGTGCCGGTGCGTCCGGAAAAGAGTGCTGAGTTCAGGACGACGCCGCCGCCGATGAACGAGCCGATGTAGAAATAGACGAAGTCCGGATAGCTGGCGCCGACGCCGAAGGCGAGTTCCGCGCCGCAGGCGCTGGTGCCGTCATTCTGCAGGAAGACCGGATAGGTGGTGCGGGCCGAGACTGCCGCCTGCAGATCGACGTCGCGCCACTTATTCATTTCCTCGCGTGGGGCGCCCACTTCCTCCGCCCAGTTCCAGAGCTCGAAGGGCGTGGCGATGCCGATGCCGGCGATCCGCTTGCGTTGGTCGGGGTCAAGCTGTTGTTCGAGCTTCGCCATGCCGGAAATGATGAAGTCGACGAGATCGCCGGGCAACGGATAGGCGTGCACATGGTGCAGATGCAGCCGGATGCTGCCGACGAAATCCATCAGCACGAGATCGGCGCTACGCCGGCCGATCTTGACGCCGAATGAAAAGACCGCGTCCGGATTGAGCCGCATCGGCGTCGAGGGCTGTCCGACTTTGCCGCGAACCGGATCGCCCTTGACCAGAAGGCCATCGCTTTCCAGCGCCCGCATGATGACCGAAACGGTCTGCGCCGAAAGGCCTGAGCGGCGCGCGATATCGGCCTTGGAAAGGCCGCCGTGACGCCTGACCAGCGACATGACCAGGCGCTCGTTATAGGCGCGCACACGCGTCTGGTTGGCGCCGCCGCTCGGGTCGATGACTTCAGGTTGCGTCGGTCCCCGATCAGGACCGTCTGTCAATGACATGCCACCGTCTCCTCCCGTTGGCACTGGATCATAAATGAGAGCGGGATGCGGGCGGAAAACCGCATGCGATTTTCCCTGATCCCGTTCTGGTGCCCGCTTGGCGCAGGTCTCTTGTTTCCACTTGTCGCGGCTCTGTCAATTTGATGGGCGCACCAATCCTCCGGCGGAGCGTCGTCATCGCAAGAATGACACATCGAAATAATAATTCAATTTGATTTATTTATTGACACCCCGGAAATTTAGTGTTTGTTTTTATCTCGGAAGCGTCGCTCGCAGCGGAGGAGAATGCTGCGGTGGCGTGGCCTGGGCCGGTACGCCGGCACGATTTTCAATCCTTGGGAGGATTTCATGAAGAAGACTGTTCTTTCCGCCGCTTTCGGCGCGCTGTCGCTTGGCGTCGTCTTCGCCGCGCCGGCGCAGGCCGCCGATGTCAGCGCCTGCCTGATCACCAAGACCGATACCAACCCGTTCTTCGTCAAGATGAAGGAAGGCGCGACCGCCAAGGCCAAGGAACTCGGCGTGACGCTGAAGGCCTATGCCGGCAAGATCGACGGCGACCATGACAGCCAGGTGGCTGCGATCGAATCCTGCATCGCCGATGGCGCGAAGGGCATCCTGATCGCGGCTTCCGATACCAAGGCGATCGTCGACCAGGTGAAGAAAGCGCAGGATGCCGGCCTGCTGGTGATCGCTCTCGACACGCCGCTTGATCCGGCAACCGCAGCCGACGCGACCTTTGCAACCGACAACCTGCTCGCTGGCAAGCTGATCGGCCAATGGGCTGCGGCCACCATGGGCGAAGGCGCCAAGACCGCCAAGATCGGCTTCCTCGATCTGACGCCGTCGCAGCCGACGGTCGACGTCCTGCGCGACCAGGGCTTCATGATCGGCTTCGGCATCGACCCGAAGGACCCGAACAAGATCGGCGACGAGGATGATCCGCGCATCGTCGGCCACGACGTGACCAACGGCAACGAAGAAGGTGGCCGCAAGGCCATGGAAAACCTTCTGCAGAAGGATCCGGATATCAACGTCATCCACACCATCAATGAGCCGGCTGCCGTCGGCGCCTATCAGGCGCTGAAAGCCGTCGGCAAGGAAAAGGACGTGTTGATCGTCTCCGTCGACGGCGGTTGCCCGGGTGTCAAATCGGTCGCCGAAGGCGTCATCGGCGCCACCTCGCAGCAGTACCCGCTGATGATGGCCGCACTCGGCATCGAGGCAATCAAGAAGTTCGCCGATACCGGCGAAAAGCCGAAGCCGACCGAAGGCAAGGACTTCTTCGACACCGGTGTTTCGCTCGTGACCGACAAGCCGGCTGCCGGCGTCGAATCGATCGACACCAAGGTCGGCACGGATAAGTGCTGGGGCTGATCGCCTCTACGTTTCGAACGCATGAACGAGCTACGGAAGGGCGGCCCCGGCCGCCCTTCGCGTAAGCGCCGATGTCTTTGACAAGGCGATGAAAACCGCGCAGCTTCTTGTAAGAGTGCTGATGCCCGCCACACGGTGGGCGGGCTGTGCACCGAGCAGCATCGCAACCCCTTGGGAGTGGGGTTCACGGGAGGAAGGTCCATGGGCGAGCCCAACGCAGCCGCACAGCCATCCCAGGAATTCGAAAAAGTCCTGGTCAACAGTTCGACGCAGGTCGCGTCGTTCGATACGCATGACAAGACAGCGATACAGAAGATCCAGCATTTCCTGCATTCGACCCCGGCAGCCGTGCCGTTCATCGTCCTGGTCGCCGCGATCCTGATCTTCGGCATGGCCATCGGGGGCAAGTTCTTCTCGTCCTATACGCTGACCCTCATCCTGCAGCAGATCGCCATCGTCGGTATTCTCGGCGCGGCGCAGACATTGGTGATCCTGACGGCCGGCATCGATCTTTCGATCGGCGTGATCATGGTGCTCTCGGCGGTCATCATGGGCAATTGCGCCGTGACCTACGGGCTTCCCGCGCCAATCGCGATTTTCCTCGGCTTTGTCGTCGGCGGCGCTTGCGGCTTCCTCAACGGTTTCCTCGTCTCCAGGGTCAAGCTTCCGCCGTTTATCGTGACGCTCGGCACCTGGTACGTGATCATGTCGACGAACTTCATCTACTCCGCCAACGCGACGATCCGCGAGGCCGATGTGACGGCGGTCACTCAGATGCTCCACGTCTTCGGCGTCAGCTTCAAGGTGGGCTCTGCGGTGTTCACGCTTGGCGTAGTGATGATGGTCGTGCTGGTTTTCGGCCTCTGGTACGCGCTCAACCACACCGCCTGGGGACGGCACCTCTATGCTGTCGGCGACGATCCGGAAGCCGCCAAGCTCTCCGGTATCCGCACCAGCCGCGTGCTCCTCAGCGCCTACACGCTCGCCGGTCTGATCGCCGCTCTTGCCGCCTGGGTCTCGATCGGCCGCAATGGCTCGATCTCGCCCTCCGCAGCCGTCACCGACTACAATCTGCAGGCCATCACTGCGGCCGTGATCGGCGGTATCTCGCTGTTCGGTGGACGCGGATCGATCCTTGGCACGCTGATCGGTGCGATGATCGTCGGCGTGGTCTCCATGGGCCTCAACATGCTGGGTGCCGACCCGCAATGGAAAGTCTTCCTCACCGGCGTTTTGATCATCACCGCCGTCGCAATCGACCAATGGATCAGAAAGGTAGCAGGCTGATGGCTCAGGAACCCATTCTCACCGCACGCGGCCTGGTCAAGCGATATGGTCGGGTCACCGCGCTCGATCATGCGGATTTCGATCTCTATCCCGGCGAAATCCTCGCCGTGATCGGCGACAACGGTGCCGGCAAGTCCTCGATGATCAAGGCGATTTCCGGCGCCATCTCGCCGGATGAAGGCGAGATAAGGCTGGAAGGCAAGCCGGTGAATTTCCGCTCGCCGATGGATGCGCGAACGGCCGGTATCGAGACGGTCTATCAGAACCTGGCACTGTCGCCGGCGCTGTCGATCGCCGACAACATGTTCCTCGGTCGCGAAATCCGCAAACCCGGCCTCATGGGCAAGCTCTTCCGCACGCTTGACCGGGCCGAGATGGAGAAGAAGGCGCGGGCCAAACTGTCCGAGCTCGGCCTGATGACCATCCAGAACATCAACCAGGCGGTGGAAACGCTCTCGGGCGGCCAGCGCCAGGGCGTGGCGGTGGCCCGTGCCGCAGCCTTCGGCTCCAAGGTGGTGATCATGGACGAGCCGACAGCCGCGCTCGGCGTCAAGGAAAGCCGGCGCGTGCTGGAGTTGATCCTTGACGTGCGTTCGCGCGGTCTGCCGATCGTGCTCATTTCGCACAACATGCCGCACGTGTTCGAGGTGGCCGACCGGATCCATGTTCACCGTCTCGGCAAGCGCCTCTGCGTCATCAATCCGAAGGAGCACACGATGTCGGATGCGGTGGCCTTCATGACCGGCGCCAAGGAGCCGCCGCGCGAGGCGCTGGCGGCATGAACGTCGAGCCGATCGCCAACGAAATCCTGAAGCGGGCGGCCGGCGCCGCCCGTTTCGTCGTCGCCATTGCCGGTCCGCCCGGTGCCGGCAAGTCGACGCTTTCGGATGCACTCGCCGAGACGCTGGTGGCCGGCGGAGAAAAGGCGGCGGTGCTGCCGATGGACGGTTACCACATGGACAATGCCGTTCTGGAGGAAAAGGGCCTGCTGCCGCGCAAGGGAGCGCCGGAAACTTTCGACGTCAGGGCGTTCCTGTCGACCGTTGCGGCAGTGCGTGCCAATGACGGCGAGGTGCTGGTGCCGGTCTTCGATCGTACGCGCGAGATCGCGATCGCCTCTGCCCGGATCGTCTCACCCGAGACCCGCATCATTCTGGTGGAAGGCAACTATCTGCTGCTCGACGAGTCGCCGTGGAACAAGCTGGAGGGCGCCTTCGATTTTACCATCTTCATCAATCCAGGCGTTGAGGAGCTGGAGCGGCGACTTTTGAAGCGCTGGTACGATCATGGTTATGACGAGGAGGCAGCGAAGCGAAAAGCCTTCGGCAACGACATTCCGAATGCCCACCGCGTCGTTGACCGTCAGCGGCCGGCCGATCTGGTGCTAGCGGATTTCTGAGCGATGGTTGGATTGTCGATTGTGTTTCCTGGCGCATTGGTGATATCGAGACGCGGTTCCACCACATGAGAAACCGCCCGCGACCCGCACCTGCCGGCTGCAAAGCCGCGCGCGCGGATCGGGCGCGACGAGCCTGGAGCGGCGGATTTCCGTCTGCGCCTGCTCTGACCTAGGAGAACGCTGACCATGCAAGACCTCGTAATCCGCCGGCCGGATGATTGGCACCTTCACCTGCGCGACGGCGACATGCTGAAGGGCGTTATCGCCGATACCAGCCGCCATTTCGCCCGCGCGATCATCATGCCCAACCTGGTTCCGCCTGTCGTCACGACGGCAGATGCGAGCGCTTATCGCGAGCGTATCCTCTCGGCGATCCCGGCCGGGGACCGGTTCGAGCCGCTGATGACGCTTTATCTGACCGCAGGTACCAGCCCGGACGATGTCGAGGCCGGCCACAAGAGCGGCCTCGTCAAGGCGGTCAAGCTCTACCCCGCTGGCGCCACGACCAACTCGCACAGCGGAGTGCGCAACATCGATGAGGCGATGCCGGTGCTGGAGCGCATGGCGAAGATCGGCCTACCGCTCTGCGTGCATGGCGAAGTCACGAGCTCGGATGTCGACATCTTCGACCGCGAGGCCGTGTTCATCGAGACCGTGCTCGATCCGCTGCGCAAGCGGCTGCCGGAACTCAAGGTGACGATGGAGCACGTCACCACCAAGGACGGCGTCGACTATATCAAGGCGTCGAAGGCGAACCTTGCGGGCTCGATCACCACGCACCACCTGATCATCAACCGCAACGCCATTCTCGTCGGCGGGATCAAGCCGCATTACTACTGCCTGCCGGTTGCCAAGCGCGAGAACCATCGCCTGGCGCTGCGCGCTGCCGCGGTTTCCGGCGACAAGCGCTTCTTCCTCGGCACGGACTCGGCACCCCATGTCGATCCGCTGAAGGAGTGCGCCTGCGGCTGCGCCGGCATCTACACTTCGATCAACACCATGAGCTGCCTGGCGCATGTGTTCGAAGAGGAAGGCGCGCTCGACAGGCTCGAAGCCTTCGCCTCGCTGAACGGCCCCGCCTGGTACGGCCTGCCGGTCAACGAGGAAACGATCACGCTGCGCAAGCAGGCAGAGGTTGTCACCTATCCGAAGAAGATCGAGACCGGCGCCGGTCCGGTCACCGTTTTCGATCCGATGTTCCCGCTCCACTGGGCCGTCGTCTGATCGCCACTGCGTAATTCCTTGGATCGGATGGATCCAAGGACAAAATTATGCGGCAGTTAAAGATGTTACGGCGACCTTTGCGCGTCTGAACAGACGCGCGGCGCTGTAGAGAATTGAAGGAGAGTTTGATGTTTTCCAACGCGTTCACCGACAAGGCCGTGATGGCCGAGCTGGTCGCCAAGATGCTCTGGGAGATCAAGGCGGTGCATTTCAGCGCCGACAAGCCCTATAAGCTCTCGTCCGGCATGGCGAGCCCGGTCTATATCGACTGCCGCAAGTTGATTTCCTATCCGCGCATCCGTTCGGCGGTGATGGATTTTGCCGCAGCGTCGATCCTGCGCGAAGCCGGCTTCGAGAAGTTCGACGTGGTTGCAGGCGGCGAAACGGCCGGCATCCCGTTTGCCGCGATGCTCGCCGAGCGGCTCGGCCTGCCGATGATCTATGTCCGCAAGGCGCCCAAGGGCCACGGCCGCAACGCCCAGATCGAGGGCCACATGCCGGAAGGCGCTCGCGTTCTCGTCATCGAGGACCTGACGACCGCCGGCGGCTCGATGTTCAAGTTCATCGACGCCATCCGTGCGGCCGGCGGCGTCGTCAACCATGGCATTGCGCTCTTCTACTACGACATCTTCCCGGAAGCGGTCGGCGAGATGAAGGGCAAGGGCGTCGATCTGCACTGGATCGCCACCTGGCGCAACGTACTTGCGGTCGCCCGCGAGCAGAAGCTGTTCGACGAGAAAACGCTGGGCGAAGTCGAGGCCTTCCTCAACGCGCCGCTCGCCTGGTCAGGCCGCAACGGTGGCGTGAGCGCTCTGGCATAATGTTCGACGAGGCCCCGGTTCCGCCGGGGCCTCGCAAGGCTTGAGCTATTCGTTTTAAATCGATTGAAATACTATCGGGGAGGTAAAGCCGATGATCGTATGTTGCGGAGAAGCGCTGATCGACATGCTGCCGCGGGACACGACCGCGGGCGAGAATGCGTTCGCGCCCTATGCCGGCGGGGCAATCTTCAACACGGCGATCGCGCTGGGGCGGCTCGGCATTCCGACCGGCTTTTTTACCGGCCTCTCCGACGACATGTTCGGCGATATTCTGCGCGTGACGCTGAAGGCGGCGAACGTGGATTTCGGCCCCTGCGCGACCCTCTCGCTGCATACGACGCTCGCCTTCGTCAAACTCGTCAACGGCCATGCGAGCTACGCCTTCTTCGATGAAAACACCGCCGGCCGCATGATCACTCGCGAGCATCTGCCGGCGCTCGGCGATTTCTGCGAGGCGCTGCATTTCGGCGCGATCAGCCTGATCCCCGAGCCCTGCGGTTCGACCTACGAAGCATTGATGACGCGCGAGCATGAAAAGCGGGTGATCTCATTCGATCCGAACATCCGGCCCGGTTTCATCAAGGACAGGGAGGCCCATCTCGCGCGCATGAACCGCATGGCGGCGATGTCGGATATCATCAAGTTCTCCGACGAGGATCTCGCCTGGTTCGGCATGGAAGGCAGCCACGACGATCTTGCTGCCGAATGGCTGAAGCGCGGACCGAAGCTGGTGCTGATCACCAAGGGCGCCGATGGCGCCGTCGGCTATGCGGTGCGTCACAAGGTCGAGGTCGCTGGCGAAAAGGTCACGGTGGTCGATACGGTCGGCGCCGGCGACACGTTCGATGCCGGCGTGCTGGCGTCGCTGAAACTTGCGGGTCTCCTGACCAAGGTCGATGTCGCCGATCTCACCGAAACCGCCGTCCGCAACGCGCTGGCGCTCGGCGCCAAGGCGGCGGCCGTCACCGTCTCGCGTGCCGGCGCAAACCCGCCGTGGAAGCAAGAAATCGGCCTCTGAGCTTTTCTTATTCTTCCGGTTCCGGGCGGTATTCCAGGATATCGCCCGGCTGGCATTCCAATGCGGCGCAGATCTTCTCCAGCGTATCGAAGCGCACGCCTTTCACTTTTCCCGATTTCAACAGCGAGATGTTCTGCTCGGTGATCCCCACCTGCTCGGCGAGATCGCGTGAGCGGACTTTCCGTTTCGCCAGCATGACATCGAGATTGACGACAATCGGCATGCGTTAGACGAAGCTCCTGTTCTCCGCTTCGACCCCGGACGCAATGACCATGACGTGGCCGAGGCCGACGACGAGCCCGGACATCAGCAGTACGATCATCGTGCCACCATTGATGTCGAACATCACCGCCTGTCCCGCGGTGCCCGGGTTGTCGTAGGTAACGGCCAGGATGCCGATCCCGTTGCTGACGGTCATGCATGTTGCGCCGATCAGTGCAATCAGCCCCACCCTCCGCAACAGCACGCCATTGCGGCCGGAGAGGATTTCGCCACGCTGAAAGCTGTCGAAGAGCTGCCAGGCAAAGGCGAGGCCGGCAATGACAAGCGCATTGTTGATGGCCGTCAGGAAAATGACAGTCGCGATGGCGCGGTAGGAGAGGGTGATCGTGCCCACGCGGGGGAAGACGACATCGCGAATGCCCTGCTCGAAGCCCTGCCGATCGAAAAAGATCTGCCAGTGCATGTAAACGACGGCCGAACAGAACACCGCGCCGCCCAAGAGGATCATGAGCTTCATGAAGCGGCTGAGCCTGCGCAGCCTCTCGGCGCTATCCGTCATTAAAATTCCTTTATCGTTTGACTTGTATTTTTATCGTAAAACAATAAGTAATTCTCGTCAATTATGATTTTGGTATCGCGCCATGCCTTTTCGTTTTCTCAAAAACCCTTTCCTTTTCCTGCTGTTGAACCTGCTTGCCGCCTGCGCGGCACTGAACGTCGGCTCGATCGACAAGTTGTCGAGGCTCGACCCCTCGAAGACCAATCCGGCCGACCTTCGCGTCGCGCTCGCCGTACCGAAGGAGCTCGTCCTGAGGCGAGGCGATGCCACGCTGGGGCTCTCCTGGCGGGACGGGAATGCTCCTCCGGAGAGCCAGAACTATGCGCTCGACGTTCAGGTGGGAGGGGCGTCGAGTTCCGTACTCGCAGACCGCATATCTTCGGGCGAGACGCTCTACGTTTTGGCGCTCGCCGAGACTGATGCCGCACGTTTGCGGGTGCTGCAGGCGAAGATCGCATTGGCAAAAGGGGACGAACCCGGCAACCGGGGCAGCCTGTCGGTCAATTTCTCGGGCGGCTGCTGGCATGGTGACTTCCCGGCGGGCCGCAAGGTCAAGGTCAATGCCTGGATGCGAATGACGCCGGACACGGACTATTTCCCGGTGCTGTCGAATCTCGATCTGTTGCAGGTGCTGAAACCGGAGGGCACCACGGCGCTACCGGCCTGCGCAATATGATGAGGCCCGAGGTGCGCGCGCGCCTCGGGCCTTTTTGCTTAGACCTGTGCGGTTCCGGATGAACCACTCGGACCTGGTTAGTGCGCGGCCTTCAGCAAGGCTGCCACCAGACCTGCGGTCGAGGAATCGTGACCGGCTGCACCCTCCTTGCCTTCGACAACAGGAAGCAGGCCGGTTGCCAGCTCCTTGCCGAGCTCGACGCCCCACTGGTCGAAGGAGTTGATGTTGAACAGCGCACCCTCGACGAAGACGCGGTGTTCATAAACGGCAATGAGGCGGCCGAGCGCGAAGGGATCGAGCTGGTCGTAGACGATCGTCAGCGACGGGCGGTTGCCGGTGAAGACGCGGTGCGGAGCAATCTTGTCGGCCTTGGCATCGGCCATGCCCTTGGCGGTCAGCTGTGCCTTGGCCTCGGCAAGCGTACGGCCCTTCATCAGCGCCTCGGACTGTGCCAGGCAATTGGCAATCAGCAGTTCGTGCTGGTGGCGCAGGTTCTTCTCGTGGCCGTTGGCGGCGATCATGAACTCGGCCGGGATGATGTCCGTGCCCTGGTGGATGAGCTGGTAGAAGGCGTGTTGGCCATTGGTGCCGGGCTCCCCCCAGACGACCGGACCGGTCGAGTAATCGACCGGCGTGCTGTCGAGCGTTACCGCCTTGCCGTTCGATTCCATATCGAGCTGCTGCAGGTAGGCCGGGAAGCGCGACAGGCGCTGGTCATAGGGCAGGATCGCGCGCGAGGGGTAGCCGAGCACGTTGCGATGGTAGAAGCCGAGCAGGCCGAGCAGAACCGGAATGTTCTGGCGGATCGGGGCGGTGCGGAAATGTTCGTCTATGGCATGACCGCCATCGAGGAAGCGGCCGAAATTCTCCTTGCCGACGGCGATCATCAGCGGCAGGCCGATCGCCGACCAGATCGAATAGCGCCCGCCGACCCAATCCCAGAAACCGAAGACGCGGGCCTGGTCGATGCCGAAGGCGGCCACCTTGTCGAGTGCGGTCGAGACGGCAGCGAAGTGATGGCCGACAGCGGCCTCGCCGAGCTTGCCGGCAATGAAGGCGCGGGCGGTCGCGGCATTGGTCATCGTCTCGATGGTGGTGAAGGTCTTCGAGGCGATGATGAAGAGCGAGGTTTCAGGATCGAGGAGCTTCAGCGTGTCGGCGATATGGGCGCCGTCGATGTTGGAAACGAAGTGTAGGCGTGGACCATCATGGAAAGGTGCGAGCGCCAGCGTCGCCATGACGGGGCCGAGGTCGGAGCCGCCGATGCCGATGTTGATGACGTCGGTGATCTTCTTGCCGGTCGCACCCTTCAGCGCTCCCGAGCGGACGCCGTCGGCGAAGGCGCCCATGGCGGCAAGCACACCGTTGACGTCGGGCATCACGTCCTTGCCGTCGACGAGGATGGGGCGGTTGCCGCGGTTGCGCAGCGCCGTGTGCAGCACGGCGCGCTCCTCGGTGATGTTGATAATGTCGCCGCGGAACATCGCGTCCCGCTTCTCCTCGACCTTGGCCGCCTTGGCGAGCGCTTCCAGGCCGTCGAGCACCCTGTCGTTGACGGCGCATTTCGAATAGTCGAACAGCATATCGCCGAGCGTGGTGCTGAAGCGCTGGAAGCGATCGGCGTCGCTGGCGAAGGCCGCGCGGATATCGGTTGCGTTGGTCTCAGAGGCGGTTGCTTTGAGTTGGTCGACAAGCGCTTTCATAGCGGGACTCCTTGGTCGGACAGTGTGTCGGACAATCGCCTGCGTAGCTATTCGCTTTAAGCCGCTCAAATCAAGCCCGCAAAACCGCCGAAATGGCGGTTTTCAGGATTTTTTAAATCGTTTGAATTTTGGACTAATCTACCCGCGCAGATCCTTGCGCAGGATCTTTCCGACATTGGTTTTCGGCAATTCGGTGCGGAATTCGACGTAGCGGGGGCGCTTGTAGTTGGTGAGGTTGGCGGCGCAGTGACGCTTGACGTCGTCCTCCGTCAGCGCGGGATCCTTCTTGACCACGAAAAGCTTGACGGCCTCGCCGGAGTGCTCGTCCGGGATGCCGATCGCGGCGCATTCGAGGATGCCGGGATGGGTCATCGCCACTTCCTCGATCTCGTTCGGGAAAACGTTGAAGCCCGAGACGAGGATCATGTCCTTCTTGCGGTCGACGATCTTGACGAGTCCGGCCGCGTTCATGAAGCCGACATCGCCCGAGCGGAAGAAGCCGTCCGGAGAGATCGCCTTGGCGGTTTCATCAGGCCGCTGCCAGTAGCCGGCCATCACCTGCGGGCCGCGGATGCAGATCTCGCCGACTTCGCCGATCGGCAAGGTGTTGCCTTGGTCGTCGCGGATCTCGACATCGGTGGACGGGATCGGCATGCCGATCGTGCCGGTGAACTCGGTTGCGTCGAGGATGTTGGCCGTTGCCACAGGCGAGGTCTCCGAAAGGCCGTAGCCTTCGGCGATCGAGCACCCGGTCATCTGCTTCCAGCGTTCGGCGACCGGGCGCTGGATCGCCATGCCGCCGCCGAAGGTCAGCATCAGCGACGAGAAGTCCAGTTTCTGGAACTCCGCATTGTTCATCAGTGCGTTGAACAGCGTGTTGAGGCCGGGGAAGATGTTGGTCTTGTGCTTGCCGAGTTCCTTGACGAAGCCCGGAATGTCGCGCGGATTGGGGATCAGGATGTTGTTGCCGCCGGTGGCAAGCCCCATCAGCGAATTCACCGTGAGCGCGAAGATGTGATAGAGCGGCAGCGCGCACATGAAGACGAGGTTGTCGGGGCGTGCGCGCGAGCGAAAGGCCGTCTCGAACCAGATTTCCATCTGCGCCATGTTCGACAGCAGGTTCGAATGGGTGAGGGTCGCACCTTTCGAGACCCCGGTCGTGCCGCCGGTATATTGCAGGAAGGCGACATCGCTTGCGGCAACGTTCGGCTTCTTCATTGTGCTGCGGCCGCCCTTGGCAAGCGCGCTCTTGAAGGGGAGGTGGCCAGGGATCGACCAGGCGGGAACCAGCTTCTTGATCCGGCGCACCACCAGATTGACGATCGCGCCCTTCAGGCCGAGCATGTCGCCCATCGTGGCGACGACGACATGCTTGACCGAGGTCTTGTCGACCACCTGCTGCACCGTATGTGCAAAGTTCTCGAGAACGAAGATCGCCTTGGCGCCGGAATCGACCAGCTGGTGCTGCAATTCGCGCGGCGTATAGAGCGGGTTGACATTCACCACGGTGAAGCCGGCTCTGAGAATGCCGTAGACGATGACCGGGTTCTGCAGGATGTTGGGCATCATCACCGCGACGCGATCGCCCTTGGCAAGGCCAAGGGACTGCAGCCAGGCGCCGATCTTGGCGGACTCGGCATTGAGATCGGCAAAGCTCAGCGACTTGCCCATGCAGGTGAAGGCCGGACGGGTCGAATAGCGGGCAACGGCGTGGTCGAAGAACTCGCCGATCGATTTATAGGGCAGGGGGCCGATTTCGGCGGCTATTCCGGGTGGATAGGATTTCAGCCAGACCTTGCCTGGGCTGGTACCCGTTTGTTGTGCGCTGACTTCCGCCATGACCTCTCTCCCTCTGGTCGCCACAGGCTGGCCTGCTCGCGGCCTGAGAAAATCCCTCCCGACCTTCTCATGCCGATGAAGATGATGCTTTTGATACACCTCTTCAAGCTGAGATTCGGGATTATATAACTTTGACGTAAACGTCAACAAAGCTTACGGTTAACAGGCACGAGCCGCGCTCCCGAAAAAGTATGACGAGAGCCGCAAAAGCTTTGCCTGCCAAGGAAAAACACTGTATTGCATTGCAGCATATCCTTGTTGGTTCGATCCGACATCTGCCGACATATTCCCCAGACTCTTCTCCGGTCTTCTCCCCTCGGGCCGGACGACGCAGGCCATTGCTCATGTGTGACGAAGCTTATTCTTCCGCCGTCGAACCGCGCCGGGCGCGCGTCTCCGCTGCCGAAGTGGCGCTCGCCGTCGGCGGCTTCGGGATCGGCACCGGCGAATTCGCCATCATGGGTCTATTGCCGCAGGTCGCCGATGATGTTGCTGTTTCGGTGCCGCGAGCCGGGGCCGTGATCAGCGCCTATGCGCTCGGCGTCGTCGTCGGTGCGCCGTTGATTGCGGTGCTGGCCGCCCGCTTCTCCCGCTTCCGCGTGCTGCTCGCGCTGATGCTGATCTTCGCCGTCGGCAATTTCGCGAGTGCAATCGCGCCGGACTTCTACACGCTGATCGCCGCGCGCTTCTTCGCCGGCCTGCCGCATGGTGCCTATTTCGGCGTTGCCGCCCTGGTTGCGGCCGGTCTCGCGCCGCCGCACCAACGAGCCCGCGCCGTTGGCCGGGTGATGATGGGGCTGACGATCGCCACCCTTTTCGGCACGCCGCTCGTCGCCTGGTTCGGCCAGGCCCTCGGCTGGCGGTCCGCCTTCGCGATCGTCGGCGGTATCAGCCTTTTGACCGTGGCGCTGACCTTCGTCCATGTGCCGCGCGACAAGGGCAATCCGAAGGCGACGCCGCTCCGTGAATTGGGAGCGCTCGGCAAGCTGCAGGTCTGGCTGATGCTCGGCATCTGCGCCATCGGCTGCGGCGGCATGTTCGCGGTCTTCAGCTACATCACCCCGGCGCTCACCGAAGTTGCGGGTGTTTCGCTTGCCAATGTGCCGATCATGCTGTCGGTCTTCGGCGCCGGCATGATCCTCGGCAACATCGTCGGTGCTCGGCTTGCCGACTGGGCGCTCTTGCCGGCGATTGGCATCGCCATCGTCTTCAACATCTTTGCCTATGTGCTCTTCTACTTCACCATGGGCAATCCGTGGATCGCCATCGTCAACGTGCTCTTCATCGGCGGCGGTTTCGCGGTGGTGCCGGGCGTGCAGACGCGGCTGATGGATGTCGCCGGCGAGGCACAGACATTGGCGGCGGCACTCAGCCATTCCGCCTTCAACCTTGCCAATGCGCTGGGCGCCTGGCTTGGCGGCGCTTCGATCGCTGCAGGTTATGGCTGGACCTCCACCGGTCTTGTCGGTGCCGTTCTCGGCGTTGCCGGCTTCGGCATCTTCCTCGCATCCGTCTTCGTCGACCGTGCTCAGCCCGCTCGCCTGGCCGCAAAGCCTGCGGCGGAATGACCGGCTTTGCCGAAAGAAGGCCTGGAGAACTTGCACCCTCCTAAATTTTTCTGTCATGTCCCGCCGCTAGCGTCGCTTATGGCCCTGAAACTACCGTAAAGCAGGGGCAAAGGGGCGGCGCGCGGCACTAGGCAGGCTGGCAAGGCCGCGGGTTTGTTGTAAGCTCGTCGGAAGACGGAGGATCATTGGTGCAATTGGGTAATCGCGAACGAGAGAACTTTGCGGTGGAGCCACGGCTCCTCGGGCACACAGCCATTTCGCGCCATGCCCTTGTCGGCCCGATGACCGCTGCCCGCTGGATGCTGGTCTTCGTTCTCCTTGCGGGCGTCTATTTCTTCCATGGCTTCGTGGTGCCGGTGCTGGCCGCCGTCGTCATCGGTTTTGCCAGCTGGCCGATCTATCGCCGGCTGCTTGCCGCCGTGAACGGCAATCGCACGCTTGCCGCGACCATCGCCATCGTCTGCGTCATTTCCTTCATCGTCGTGCCGATCTCGATCGCCGCCGTCTATGCGGTCGATGAAGTGCGCGATTGGGTCGTCTGGGCGGTCGAGACCAATGCCAACGGCGCACTGGTCCCTGCCTGGTTGTCCGGTATCCCGGTTGCCGGCGCCTGGCTCGGCGAGCAATGGGTGAAGCATATCGGTCATCCGGGTGCGCTTGGCGAACTCGTCCAGCTCGTCAGTGGTTCCAACATCGGCAATATCTATCGTGGTGTTCTGGTTGTCGGTGCCTCGACCTTCCACGCCTTCCTGACGCTGCTGTTCATGCTGATCACGTTGTTCTTCGTCTATCGCGACGGCCATTCCTTCTCCGGCCAGCTCGATAAGCTTGGCGAGCGCATCTTCCCGATGCGCTGGGAGCGCCTGTCGCGAGTCGTGCCGCTGACGATCAGCTCGACGGTCACGGGCATGGGCATCATCGCCATCGGCGAAGGCATCGTGCTCGGCGTTGCCTACTGGCTTGCCGGCGTGCCGTCGCCGGTTACGCTCGGCATCATCACCGGCCTCATGGCCCTCATTCCCGGCGGCGCGCCGCTCTGCTTCACCCTGGTCTCGGTCTATCTCGTCGCCAGCGGTTCTCCGGTTCACGGCATTGCTCTGTTTGCCTGGGGCACGACCGAACTCTTCATCGTCGACAAGACGCTGCGGCCGCGCCTCGTCGGTGGACCGATCAAGCTCCCGTTCCTGCCGACGTTCTTCGGCCTCGTCGGCGGTGTGAAGACCATGGGCTTCCTCGGCCTCTTCGTCGGTCCGGTGCTGATGGCGCTGCTGGTGGCCATCTGGCGCGAGTGGATGCGCGAAGTCACCGCCCCCACCGAAACGAACGTCAACCACATCATCAAGGGCTAGGCGCATTCGCGCCAAGCCAGCGGCCGCAAATGCGCGGCCGCGCGGATGCGTTCAACGTCTCGCCGATACGCGGACATTGATCCGATCCTGTGTTCCCCGAACCGGAGACAGCGGGCGTCTTTACCTTTTCCTTATGCGCCCTTCCAACCATCGCAATCGATAATTGACCCGTCACGGGCGCAAGATTCGGACCTCAACAGTCCGGAGTATTTGCATGTCCGATGTTCTTTTCCTCGCCGCCGGCATTGGCGGCTTTGTCGTGTTCGCGCTTTATGCGCGCGCGCTGAGCCGTCTTTAGGAGGGTCACTATGTTCGAAGCCCTGATCGGTCTCGCTGTCGCCGTCGCGCTCGCTGCCTATCTCGTCGTCACCCTCGTTCGCCCGGAACGGTTCTGATCCCGGCCGAAGGGTTCGCACCCGTGCCGTTCGCATCAGCCGGGCGTGTTTGCGCCGTCCGGCCGCCCTTAGCGGAGTAATCTCATGTCTATCATCGGGTGGCTGCAGATCAGCCTCCTTTTCGCCGCCGTCCTGATCGTCATCAAGCCGCTGGGGCTTTACATGGCGCGGGTCTTCTCCGGTGACCGCAACGTCTTTTCACCCATTCTCGGTCCCGTCGAGCGCGGCCTTTATCGCGCTGCCGGCGTCGATCCGAACAAGGAACAGGGCTGGCTCGCCTATACGATCTCGATGCTGGCCTTCAGCCTCGCAGGCTTCGTCTCGCTCTATGCGATCCTGAGGCTGCAGGCCTTTCTGCCGATGAACCCGCAGGGCTTCGTGGGCATGCCCTCCGATCTTGCCTTCAACACGGCGGTCAGCTTCGTCACCAACACCAACTGGCAGAACTACGGCGGCGAAACGACCCTCAGCCACTTCAGCCAGATGGCCGGATTGACGGTGCATAACTTCGTCTCGGCTGCGACCGGTATCGCCATGGCGCTCGCGGTCACCCGCGCCTTCGCCCGTTCGAATGCCGCAACCATCGGCAATTTCTGGGTCGATCTCACCCGTTCGACGCTCTATGTGCTCTTGCCGATCGCGGTCGTCATGGCGCTCGCCATGGTCTGGAGCGGTCTACCGCAGACCTTCCACGCCGACCTCACGGCAACGACGCTCGAGGGCGCCAAGCAAACGATCTCGATCGGTCCGGTCGCAAGCCAGGAGGCGATCAAGCAGCTCGGCACCAATGGTGGCGGCTTCTTCAACGTCAACGCCGCTCACCCCTTCGAGAACCCGACGGCGTTTTCCAACTACCTCAACATCTTCGCGATGCTGTCGATCTCGGCAGCGCTCGTCTACACCTTCGGCCAGATGGTCGGTAACCGTCGTCAGGGCTGGGCCTTCATCGCCGTCACCGCAATCCTTCTGATTTCCGGTGTTGCCGTTGTCTATTGGGCGGAATCCCAGGGCAACCCGATCCTGACCGCGCTCGGTCTCGATGCCACGCAGGGCAATATGGAAGGTAAGGAAGTCCGTTTCGGCCAGGCGATGACGGCGCTCTACGCGGCTGTCACGACCGGTCTGTCGGATGGCGGCGTCAACGGCATGCACGGTTCGCTGACGGGGCTCGGCGGCCTCGTGCCCATGTTCCTGATGCAGCTCGGCGAGGTTCTACCCGGCGGCGTCGGTTCCGGCCTCTACGGCATGGTCGTCTTCGCGATCCTCGCCGTCTTCGTCGCCGGCCTGATGGTCGGCCGCACGCCCGAACTGCTCGGCAAGAAGATCGAAGCGCGCGAGATGAAATACGCGATGTTCGCGGTGCTCATCTTGCCGGTGACGATCCTCGGTTTTGCCGCCGTCTCCGCCATGCTGCCCTTCGCGGTCGCGAGCATCGGCACCGCCGGGCCGCACGGCCTGTCGGAAATCCTCTACGCCTTCACCTCCGCCGCCGGCAACAACGGCTCGGCCTTCGGTGGGCTGACCGGCAATACGCCCTGGTACAACACGACACTCGGCCTCGCGATGCTGCTCGGCCGCTTCGCCTATGCCGTTCCGGTCATGGCGATCGCCGGCGCCATTGCCGTCAAGACCCGCGTGCCGGCGTCCAAGGGTACCTTCCCGACCGACACGCCGCTCTTCGTCGGCCTGCTCGTTGGCATCATCCTAATTCTCGGCGGGCTGCAGTTCTTCCCGGCGCTCGCTCTCGGTCCCATCGTCGAGCATTTTTCGATGCTTGCCGGCCAGACCTTCTAAAGGAATTCGACACATGTCTTCCAAACCAGTTGCTCCCAGTCTTCTGGACCCGGCCATCCTCCTGCCGGCGGTCAAGGCGGCGTTCGTCAAGCTCGATCCCCGCCAGCTCGTGCGCAACCCGGTGATCTTCGTCACCGAGGTGGTTGCGGCCGTGGTTACCGGCTTCTTTGTCCGCGATCTTGCAACCGGCAGCGGCAGCCCGCTCTTCTCCGGGCAGATCGCGGCCTGGCTGTGGTTCACCGTGCTGTTTGCCACCTTCGCAGAAGCCGTCGCCGAAGGGCGCGGCAAGGCACAGGCCGACAGCCTGCGTCGCACCAAGTCCGAACTGACGGCCCGCAAGCTGGTATCGGCAGAAGGCCGCGAAACCCAGGAGATCCCGGCGACATCGCTGAAGGTCGGCGATCTCGTGCTGGTCGAAGCCGGGGACCTGATCCCCGGCGACGGCGAAGTGGTCGAGGGCGTCGCCTCCGTCAACGAAAGCGCCATCACCGGCGAATCCGCGCCCGTCATCCGAGAGTCCGGCGGCGACCGTTCGGCCGTCACCGGCGGCACGCAGGTTCTGTCCGACTGGATCAAGGTGCGCATCGCCGTTGCCCCCGGAAACACCTTCGTCGATCGCATGATCGCGCTGATTGAAGGCGCCCAGCGTCAGAAGACCCCGAACGAGATCGCACTGTCGATCCTGCTCTCGGGCCTGACGCTGATCTTCCTCGTCGCCGTCGTCACGCTCTGGGGCCTTGCCGGTTATTCCGGTACCGTTCTCTCGGTCACTGTGCTTGCCGCCTTGTTGGTAACGCTGATCCCGACCACCATCGGTGGTCTGCTTTCGGCAATCGGCATTGCCGGCATGGACCGCTTGGTCCGTTTCAACGTCATCGCCACCTCCGGCCGCGCTGTGGAGGCTGCCGGCGACGTCGATACGCTGCTGCTCGACAAGACGGGCACGATCACCTTCGGCAATCGCATGGCCGCCGACTTCATGCCGGTCCCCGGCGTGACAGAGGCCGAACTTGCGGATGCGGCGCTGCTTGCCAGCCTTGCCGACGAAACGCCGGAGGGGCGCTCGATTGCTGCACTTGCGACCGGCGAGTTCGGCCGTCAGACCCCGGATGTGTCGCTTCCCGCCTCGGAAAAAGGCGAAGTCGTGGCGCTCGCCGTCGGTGGTGGCGCAAGCCCGGCCGGCACGACCCGGATCGACGCCGTCATCCCCTTTGCCGCGGAAACCAGGCTCTCGGGCGTCGACTTCGGCGGGCGCCGGCTGCGCAAGGGTGCTGTCGATTCCATCCTGAAGTTCACCGGCATCCGCGACGAGAACGTGCCGAACGAGTTCCGCCGCGCCGTCGACCAGGTGGCGCGCACCGGCGGCACGCCGCTTGCCGTTGCCGACGGTCCGCGCCTGCTCGGCGTCATCCATCTCAAGGACGTAGTGAAGCCCGGCATCAAGGAGCGCTTCGCGGCCCTGCGTGCCATGGGCATCCGCACCGTCATGGTCACCGGCGATAACCCAGTGACGGCGGCGGCCATTGCCTCTGAAGCGGGCGTCGACGACTTCCTCGCCGAAGCGACGCCGGAGGACAAGCTTGCCTATATCCGCCGGGAGCAACAGGGTGGCCGCCTGATCGCCATGTGCGGCGACGGCACCAACGACGCCCCGGCGCTCGCCCAGGCCGATGTCGGCGTCGCGATGCAGACAGGCACGCAGGCCGCCCGCGAGGCCGCCAACATGGTGGACCTCGATTCCAGCCCGACGAAGCTCATCGAGATCGTCGAGATCGGCAAGCAGCTGCTGATGACCCGCGGCTCGCTCACGACGTTTTCGATCGCCAACGACGTGGCGAAGTACTTCGCCATCATCCCGGCGCTGTTCATTACGACCTATCCGGCACTGGCCGCGCTCAACATAATGGGCCTCGGCTCGCCGCAATCGGCGATCCTCTCGGCGGTCATCTTCAACGCGCTGATCATCGTCGCGCTGATCCCGCTGGCGCTGAAGGGCGTCAGGTATCGGCCGGTCGGCGCGGCCGCCCTGCTGCGTCGCAACCTCGTTGTCTACGGCCTCGGCGGCCTTCTCCTGCCCTTCGCAGGCATCAAGCTGGTCGACCTCGCCGTCAACGCATTCAATCTGGTGTAACCATGCTGAATCAACTTCGCCCCGCCATCGTGATGATCGTGCTTCTGTCTGCCATCACCGGCCTTGCCTATCCCTTCGCCATCACCGGCGCCGCGCAGGTGTTGATGCCCGCTCAGGCAAACGGCAGCCTCATCAGGAAGGACGGCACCCTGATCGGCTCCGCGCTGATCGGCCAGAACTTCACGTCCGACAAATACTTCTGGCCGCGCCCATCCGCGACCGGCCCGGAGGCCTATAATGCCGGTGCGTCGAGCGGCTCCAATCTCGGGACCACCTCGGTCAAGCTGAAGGATCGCGTCGCCGCCGACGTCGAGCGGCTGAAGTCCGCAGGCCTCGCCGGCGAAATCCCCGCGGATGCGGTGACGACATCCGGCTCCGGCCTCGACCCGCATATCACGCCGGCTTACGCCGATGCGCAGGTCGCTCGCGTCGCCAAGGCGCGCGGCCTCGCCGAGGCGGATATCGCCGCCATGGTCGACAAGGCAACGGAAGGCCGCCTCTTCGGGATCGTAGGCGAGCCGCGCGTCAATGTGCTAGAACTGAACCTGGCTCTTGATGCGCCTCAAACCTGAGACAATGAATGCCCGACAGTGAACGCGACGCCAAAAGTCGCCCCGACCCAGACGCCCTGCTGGCGCTCGCTGCACAGGACCGTCGGGGAAAACTGACCGTTTTCCTCGGCGCCGCCCCCGGCGTCGGCAAGACCTATGCGATGTTGATGCGGGCACGCCGACTGAAGGAAGACGGCGTCGATATCGTCATCGGGCTGGTCGAAACCCACGGACGCAGCGAAACCGCCGCGCTGGTCGAGGGTCTGGAAATCCTGCCGCGCCGCGATGTGAACCATCGCGGCCGTGTGCTTTCCGAATTCGATCTCGATGCGGCCCTTGCCCGGCGACCCAAGATCATCGTCGTCGACGAGCTTGCCCACAGCAATTCGGCTGAAAGCCGGCACCCGAAGCGTTACCAGGATATCGAGGAACTGATCGCCGCCGGCATCGATGTCTGGACCGCGCTCAACATCCAGCATCTCGAAAGCCTCTCTGACATCGTCGCGCAGATTGCGGGTGTGCCGGTGCGCGAACGGGTGCCGGACACGGTGTTGAAGCGCGCCGACGACGTGCTGCTTGTCGATCTGCCGCCGGCTGAGCTGATCGAGCGGTTGAAGGAGGGCAAGGTCTATCTGCCCGACAGCGCCAAGCGCGCGGTCGACCGCTTCTTCCGCCTCGGCAACCTGACGGCCCTGCGCGAACTCGCGCTTCGGCGCACCGCCGACCGCGTTGACGACCAGATGGTCGACTATCTCAAGCAGAATGCGATCGAAGGGATCTGGGCGAGTGGCGAGCGTCTGCTGGTCTGCATCGGTTCCGATCCACTCTCCGAAAAGGTGGTGCGCACCGCAAGCCGGCTGGCCGAGGGCTTGAATGCTCCCTGGATCGTCGTGTTCATCGAGCGCGCCGACCGCGAGAGTGGCGATGGCGAGGACGTCCGCCGCCTCGACGAGACCTTTCGCCTCGCCGAACAGCTGGGCGCTGAGACGCGCCGCATCATCGGCAACGACTTCGTCGAGGAAATCCTGAAGCTTGCGCGTCGCGAACACGCAACGCAAATCGTCATCGGCGCCCGCCGTCAGTCCCTCCCGATGCGGTTGTTTCGCCAGCCGCTTCCCGATGCTCTGGCGGAGCGGGTGTCCGGTGTCGGTATCCACCTCGTCACCGATCGCGAAACGGTGCCGGCCAAGCGGCGATCCACCGTCAAAAGGTCCCTGCCGCCGGGGCTCGGACGCGCCATCGGCATCGCCGCCGGGTCGGTGGGGGCGGCAACTGCGATCGGTCTGCTGCTCGGCCGTTTCGTCGTTCTGCCCAACATCTCGCTGCTCTATCTGCTCGCCGTGCTGGCGTCTGCGACCTATGCGGGCCACGTCGCGGCGATCGCGGCGGCGCTGTTTTCGGTGCTCGCCTACAATTTCTTCTTCATTCGGCCGACCGGCACTTTCACAATTGCTGAGCCGCACGAGGTCTTCGCGCTCGTCATCTTCCTTGCTGCCGCCGCCCTTGCCGGCAGCCTGGCATCGCGGGTTCGCGAACAGGCAAAGACGGCGCGCCGGCGCGCTGCTGCAACCCAGGCGCTCTATGATTTCTCCCGCAAGCTTTCCGGTACGGCCAAGGCCGACGACGTGCTTTGGGCGGCGGTGACGCAGATGCAGTCGACGTTGAAGCGCAGCTCGGCGCTGCTGTTGCCCGAGGAGGGCGATCTGCAGCTGAAGGCTGCCTGGCCACCGGATACGGAGCTCGACGTCACCGATATCATGGCGGCGCGCTGGGCAATGGACAAGCAGGAGCCGGCCGGCAACGGAACCGGCACGCTACCGAACAGCCCCTTCCACTTCCGCCCGCTGACGAGCCCGCACGGCGTCGTCGGAGTCTGTGGTTTCATCCAGGCCGACAAGCCGCTGGAGATCAACGAGGAGCGCGCGCTGGCCGCGATCCTCGACCAGACGGCGATTGCCGTCGACCGGGCGCGCTTGTCGCGCGAAAGCTTGGATCAGGCGGCAAAACTTGAGGGCGAGCGCTTTCGCGCGGCCCTCCTGTCGTCGATATCCCATGACCTTCGGACGCCGCTTGCCACCATCACAGGCGCCGTCACCAGCTTGCGCCAACTTGGCGACCGCATGCCGCCGGAAAGCCGCGACGATCTGTTGAAGTCGATCGAGGAAGAAGGTGGGCGGCTGACCCGTTTCGTCGCCAACCTGCTCGACATGACCCGCATCGAGGCGGGTACTGTCAACGCCAAGCGCGATTGGGTCGATGTCGCCGACGCGGTTCGAGCTGCCGTCGATCGTGCCCGCAAGTATTTCCCTGACCGCGAGATCGAAACCAGCATCGCGCCCGATCTGCCCCTGATGCGCGGCGACAGCGTGCTTCTCGGGCAGGTGCTCTTCAACCTGCTCGACAATGCCAACAAGTATGGCGGTGACGAGCCGATCAGCATCTATGCCCGCTCGGACGGCAAAGAGATCGTGCTGTCGGTGACCGATCTCGGCAAGGGCATCGCGCCCAAGGATCTCGAACAGGTCTTCGAAAAGTTTTTCCGCCGCGGCAAGGCGGATGGCCGCACGCCAGGTACGGGCCTCGGGCTTTCGATCGCCAAGGGTTTCGTCGAGGCAATGGGCGGCCAGATCAAGGCGGAAAGCCCGGCGCTTCGCCGCCGCGGCACGCGCATTTCCATGCGCTTTCCCGCCGCCAAGCCTGAAATATCCGAAAAGGACCGTGCATGAGCGTGGAGCGTATCCTCGTTGTCGACGACGAACCCCAAATCCAGCGTTTTCTGAAACCGGCCCTCAGCGCCGCCGGCTACGATGTTCGGGAGGCCATGACTGGTGCCGAGGCGCTGAAAGCGGCTGCGACGACGGCCCCGGATGTCGTCATCCTCGATCTCGGCCTGCCCGATATGGACGGCAAGGAAGTCATCGCCAATCTGCGCGGCTGGTCGCAGGTGCCGATCATCATCCTTTCGGCCCGCGACCGCGAAAGCGAGAAGATCGCGGCGCTGGACCTCGGCGCCGATGATTACATCGAAAAACCCTTCGGCATCGGCGAGCTGACCGCCCGCATTCGAGCTGCCCTTCGCCATCGCGTGCAGATGGAAGGCGGCCAGACCCAGCTTTCCGCCGATGGCGTGTCGATCGACACGATCAAGCGGGTGGTGACCAAGGACGGCGAACCGGTGCGGCTGACGCCGAAGGAATATGACCTCCTGGTCATGCTCGCCCATCACGCCGGCCGCGTCGTTACCCACAAGACGCTGCTGACCTCGGTCTGGGGCGTCGCGCATGGCGAAGACCTGCATTATCTGCGCGTCTTCATCGGCCAGCTGCGCGGCAAGATCGAGCGTGACCCCGCCGACCCGAAGATCATCCGCACTGAGCCGGGCGTCGGCTATCGTTTCGTCGGCGACGAAGGTTGACGGCAGGCTGCCGCCAAAAACGGCGGCCGCTTACTTGATCTTCACCGGCGTCGGCACGTCGGTCGCCAGCGTTTCGCCGACGACTTTCTTCTTCTTGGGGGTCGGCATCGGGTTTTCGAGCATCGATACCGGCGCCGATACGGTGGCTGCAGCAACATTGCCGACGTTTCTTGCCGTGCCGGCAACGACTGCCGCAATGCCGGTTCCAACCGAGATGTCGGAGTCCGTGAGTGTCTGGCCCGTAGCCAACCGTGTGCCAATGAGCTGGACGATTTGCGGGCTTTCCGCGAATTTTCCGTGGTGGAGGCCATCCGCCGATTTGACCTTGGTCAGGTCGATTGCGGTGATGCCGGCCCGTTCCAGCTGGCTGCGGTAGGGCTCGGCAGAAGGATCGATCGCTCCGAGGCGGGAAACGTCGCCGGAAATGAAGCTGGAAAGCGCCAGCGCGCGGTCGTCCTGCGAAACGAAGATCGTGAATTTGGGCCGCTTGTGGCCCATCTCGACGAACTGCTTGGCGAAGACGTCGAGGTCGATGTCGGGCGACGCGAGGATGACGTTCTCGATCTTGGCGGGCACGTTGCCGTCACGGATACCCATCTGCCGAAGCGTCTCCATGGTCAGCCAGGTCCCCATCGAGTGGGCAAGGATGGTAATGCTCTTGACCTTCGGCGCGTCGGAAAGCTTCTTCAGGATGTCTTCAAGCGCCGTGCGCGAATAGTTCGTGCTTTCCTTGTCGTAGTTGTAGTCGAACACATTGGCGCGCGAAGGCCAGGTGAAGAGAACCGGCGTCGCCTTGACGTCCGAGTCGTGGACGATCTGCGCGAGCCGGTAGACCGAATCCTCGTAGCGGTTGTTGAAGCCGTGCACGAAGACGAAGGCATTGCCCTCGACGTCGTGCTGCAGGAACCAGGACTTGGCCTCATCGAGTGTCTGGAGCTGACGCACGCGGGTAACGGCGAATTCCTTGGTGGGATCCGGGGGCAGCTTGCGCGGCCACTGCACGGTGCCTGACTTGCGTGCCGTGTCCGGCGGGATCGAGACTGCGACGTCGGTCAGGAAGGTATTGGCGTCACGTTCGCCGGAAAACAGCGTTGCCGGGTCACCCGAGGGTTCACGCGTCGTTGCGACCAGCATGTCGACTGTGGATGCGCCCGGGACCGGAGCCGTGAGTGCAATGGGTGCCATCACGCCTTTGGCATGGCCGCCGCAACCGGCAAGCAACGCCAGGGTCGCCAAGACAAACACTATTCGTCCTTTGCCTGCGCATTTGTGCCGCAACGAACCTTGAAACCCCACCCGCCCGAACATCGGCATCCCCACATACGCCTGAACTCGACTGCATCTGATCGCGCTTTCGCGAAACGAAGATGACAACACTCGGCGTTAATATGCAAGCGCGCGCTTATTGAAGTTTCGCTACAGGGTTGTTGATGAACGCAGATTCCCCCGTGGCGAGACTGCCGCAACACGGGGGGTCGTCTTTATCGAATGCTCCGGCTGCCTATTCGGACGCGGCAGCCAGCGTTTCCAGGATCGCATGCGCCGCCTTGATCCGCTCGGGATTCGGGAAGCTGCGGTTGGCAAGCAACACGACGCCGATCTTCTTTTGCGGCACGAAGGCGACGTATCCGCCAAAGCCGTTGGTGGATCCGGTCTTGTTGTAAAGCGTCGCGCCCCCCGGACGCTTCGGGGGGATCAAGGCCGTAACCGGGTTGGCCTCGAGTGCCATGGCACGGGAGTTGCCGTCGAGCAGCCGCTCAAGCGAAACCGGATAGGGGTATTGTTCCCAGCCGAGGCCCTGGACCATTTTCTTGGTGTCGAAGTAGCCGACATGCGTTCCCTCGATGGCGCGGCGAACGGTGTCATCGAACTGTTCCGGCCTGATGTTGGCCTCGACGAAGCGGATCATGTCTGCCGCCGACGATTTGACGCCATAGGCTTCCGCATCGAACATGCCCGGGTTCACCCGGATCGGCTTGTCAGCCTTGCCGTAGCCCCAGGCGTAATCGTTCATCGCGCGCGCCGGCACGATGACATAGCTGTGCTTGAGGTTGAGCTTCGGGAACAGCACGGTCTCGAGCGCAGTTGCGAAGCTGCCGCCCATCGCCAGACCCGCGACATGGCCGAAGAGGCCGATGCTCGGGTTGGAGTAACGGCGCCTCTTCCCCGGTTCGGCGGCGGGTTTCCAATCGCGGAAGTAAGCCACCATGTCAGCGTCGCTTTTGACCGCGTCGGGGAACTGCAGCGGCAGGCCGCCTGCAGTATAGGTGGCGAGATTGAGGAGGGTCGCCTTGTCGATCGCGCTGCCGCTGAGATCTGGCATGTACTTGCCCGGATGGTCGTTAAGGGAAAGCTTGCCGAGCACCTGCGCATAGGATGCGAGCGTGCCGGCAAAGGTCTTGCTGATCGAACCCAGTTCGAACACCGTGTTTTCGGTGACGGGTGCTTTCGTTTCCTTGGACGCGACGCCGTAATTGGCGAAGTAATTCCGGCCATTGACGGTGACCGCGATCGCGACGCCCGGCACCTTGTATTCGCGCATGATCGGCTTGATGGCCTTGTCCACGGCGGCAGTAATCCGGGCCTGCTCGTCGTTCTCGGCGAAGGCGGTCGTGGCAAGCGAAACGAGGATTGTAGTAGCAAGGCCTAATTTTGTTATCGTCATTCTATCCATTCGATCTGTTCTTTCTTGTGCGGCCGGGATGTCACTGGCTGGACCCGGGAGGGGGCGTCGGGCCCAAAAAGCGACGGATAGCCGGATCGGCCCGTTGAGCGTGCCTTACGCCCGATGGTCGCCCGGCGAGCTTCGGGCAAAAGCAAGGGGCTGTGCCCGGGGGCAAGCCAGACCTAGGCCGCTCCTCGCCATGTCACAAACGATGATATTTCGCAGGAGACCCAAAAAAATCTAGGGACAGAGCTTCCTGCCGTTTGGCGGGCGTGGCCGAAGAGGGTGAGGGTTACTTCAGGTGGAAAAGCTAATACTACGTGGAACATTGTCATCGCCGGTCGCTAAGGGTAGTATTCGCCCCGCAAGTTTGGGGTCTTTGTCTCCGGACTCTGTGTTTTATTCGTGAGCTGCTTCTGATTGAACAGAAGAGCCTCCCTTATCCTGGGAGCATACTCGGAAGCTTATTTACATCTGACGCCACTCAATGGCGCCTCCGCCCGATCTCTATTCTAAACAGACGGCCATATTGGAGGATAAAATGAGCAAGCAGACCGTAACAATCATTCTTGCCGGCGCCCTAGCCTTGTCCGGGTGCCAATCGGCCTACGTGTCGAAGAGCGGCCCGACGGGCAACGAATTCGGCTGCATCGCCGGAACGGTGGGTGGCGCGATCGTCGGCGGCCTGATCGGCTCGACGATCGGCTCAGGCACCGGTCAGCTCTGGGCGGTTGGCGGTGGCGCCACGCTCGGCGCTGCAGCCGGCAATGCGCTGACGTGCCACTACTATTGATCACGGAAGGTTGAGGGATGAGAAAGCTCGTTCTTTTGAGCGTCCTTGTATTCTGTCCGGCTGGTCTCGCTGTCGCGCAGCAGGCTGCAACGATGAACCAGGGGCAGATGGATGCGCTCGACCGCAACAAGGACGGCGCGGTCGATCGGTCCGAGTACGAGGCCTTCATGACCACGGCCTTTGCGAACCTGGACAAGAACAAGGACGGTAACCTTACCCCCGACGAGACGAAACAGGCGCTCAATGCTCAGCAGTTTGCCGCCACCGATGCCAATAGCGACGGCAAGATCACCCGGGCCGAATTTCTGGACCGGGTGATGGCGGACTTCAAAACGGCGGATCGCAGCGGCGACGGCAATCTGAAGTGATTCTCCCGGGCGGAGGCGGGTCTGCGGCGACGTCCGCGGACTCCGTGTCTGGCGACAGAAGCTTGACTCGGTGGGTGACCGGTCGACTACCGGTCACCCACCGATGGCATGCGCGCTAAGTTGCCGAAGTGAGACTGCGGAGGTCGACTCAACGGCATCGGCTCGATCACGAACACCCAGATTGCGCCCCGGTAGGGTGCGCCGGCTTGATGACCTTCGTCACGGCATGCCTGCCAATTCAACTCCTCCTCAGTTTCAACCACGCGCGCCGGGATCGACGAGGAACCCTCGTGCACGCCGAGGTCTCCTGTCGGCCGTGGCGAATTGGTGCCACGGGCGGCTTGACCTCAACTTAACTTGAGGTCGTAACACGGTGTCCGATAGAGCCAAATCGATTCGATGGGATCGGATTTCATGCGTATAGATAAACTGACACTCCCTGCATCGGATATCTCGAAGAGCGCCGCGTTCTTTCGTGACGTGCTGGACCTGCCGGTAACCGGGAATTCCATCCAGGTGGGGTGGAGCGAAATCCGTCTGATCTCTGCGACGGAAGAGGCGCCGCGTGGCGTGCACATGGCTTTCAATGTGCCCTATGATCGGTTTGGTGCCGCAGTGGACTGGCTGAAGGAGCGAACGCCTGTCCAACGGGTACCGGATGGCAGGGAATGCTTCGTTCTTGGCGGACATTGGCAGGCAAAGTCTATCTACTTCGACGGTCGCGACGGCTCGGTGCTGGAGTTGATCGGCCGTCGCAGGCTGGCCGGCCTCGCCGGAGATCGACCGTTCAGCGGGGCTGATTTATCCTGCTTGAGCGAGGTCGGGTTGCCGACCGAAGATGTCGCGAGCCTCGTTGCCGAGTGCCTCAGGGCGTTCGGGATGGCAACGCTCGGACCGGCCTCGTCCGGTTTTGCCGCGATCGGTAATGATGAGGGGCTGCTGATCGCCGTCGAACCAAGCCGGTCATGGTTTCCGCAAAAGCGTCAACTGCCGAGTGCGCAAGGCCTGGAAATTACGTTGGCTGGCGTGGACGCACCTGGAGCCATGTCGGACCCGAAATATGGTTGGAAGATCCGCGCCGATTAGCGCCGTTCCGGGGCCAAGTCGTGCAGCAGCGTCGCCCCTCGGACGGGGATAGCTGAGCCATTGCCAAGCCGGCAATTTCAATACTGATTTCCGAGAGAAGAATGGTGCCGCTTACGTGACTCGAACACGTGACCCCATCATTACGAATGATGTGCTCTACCGACTGAGCTAAAGCGGCCCGGAGGCAGTTCCGCGGACGTCCGCGGAACGAATGTGAGGCGCTGATAAACGCAAAGCGCCAAGATTTCAAGCCATCAGTTTCGAGAACTTGAAAATTCCTTGTTAGTTGCCGCGACGGGCTTGGCGTTCAGGCCGAGGCGGGTGCGGGCCGCGTCGTATTCGCGCTCGAGCCGGTCGACCAGGCGGGCGACGGAGGTCACTTCCTTGACCGCGCCGATGCCCTGGCCGCAGCCCCAGATATCCTTCCAGGCCTTGGCGCCTTCGGTTGCCGCGCCGAAGTCCATCTTTGACGGGTCTGCTTCCGGCAGATTGTCCGGATCCATGCCGGCCGCAGCGATCGAGGGCTTCAGGTAGTTGCCGTGAATGCCGGTGAAATAGTTGGAGTAGACGATGTCGCCGGCGTTGCTGTCGACGATCATCTGCTTGTAGGCGTCACTGGCGCGCGCCTCCTCGGTCGCAATGAACGGAGAGCCGATATAGGCCATGTCGGCGCCCATAGCCTGGGCTGCCAAAATGGCGCCGCCGGTGGCGATCGCGCCGGAAAGCAGCAGCGGCCCGTCAAACCAGGAACGGATTTCCTGGGTGAGGGCGAAGGGGGAGAGCGTGCCGGCATGGCCGCCGGCGCCGGCGGCAACCGCGATCAGGCCATCGGCGCCCTTGCGGATCGCCGAATTGGCGTGGCGGTTGTTGATGACGTCATGCAGCACGATACCGCCATAGGAATGGATCGCGGCATTGACCTCGGGCACGGCGCCGAGCGAGGAAATGACGACCGGGACCTTGTATTTGATGCAGAGCATCAGGTCCTGCTCGAGGCGCGCGTTCGACTTGTGCACGATCTGGTTCACGGCGAAGGGTGCTGCGCGCCGGCCCGGGTTCCGGGCATCGTGATCGGCGAGCGTCTCGGTGATCTCGGCGAGCCATTCGTCGAGTTGCGATTGCGGGCGTGCGTTCAGTGCCGGAAAGGCCCCGATCACGCCGGCCTTGCATTGGGCGATCGTCAATTGCGGATTGGAGATGATGAACAAAGGCGCGCCGACGACAGGCAGTCTCGTCGTTCCGGAAAGAATTGGCGGAAGCGGCATCGGTTTCTCCATCCCTCGTGGCGCATCAAATTTTGACGTTTGCGTAAACGTCAAAATAGATAGCAGCAAGTTCATTGCTTGCAAAGAGGTGGTTTTCGCGCCGGCGACGCGGGCTTATCCTGCACGATGCCCGCGAAGTTGTCGCGTTTTCCCCGGGCTTGGCCGGTCGACTGGACCGCCGGACTTGCAGATTCCGAAAGCAGCAGTTACGCAATTGTTAACAAAACCAACGGCGTGCCTCCAGATTTAACCGTTAGGCCCCTGGAGACAGATCGAGGAAGTAGCGGCTAGAGCGCGCCGGCAGGCCCAAAGCCCTGCCTACACAGAGGACTTGATGTGAGCGGACTTGAGACTGCGATCAGAAATGCACTTGAGCGCTCCGACCGCGCCAGCGCGGAAACACGGGCGCGCATCTACCAGTCGGCCCGCCAGGCACTGGAAGCCGGGCTGCAGAAGCAGGGAATTGAGGACGTCAACGTCATCGCCCAGCAGCGCCATCGGCTGGAGGGGGTAATCCATGCAATCGAAACCGAGGAGCGAGCGGCCCTGAGGGCGCGACAGCCCGCGCCTCCCGTCACCCCTCCTGTCGCTAGTGTCGACGCCGCCGTCCGCGCTCGTGACCCGGAGCAGGGGCGTGTCGAGCCGCAATCTCAACCGCAGTCCAGGCCTCAGGTCCAACCGCAGTCGCCGGCGGCAGACCGCCGCGAGCCGGGTTTCGCCGCCGATGCGTCCCGTTCCGCAGGCAATGATGGCGGGCTCGGTGGCCTTCGCGCCGATCGTGACGGCCCGGTTGTCTCGACCCGTGCGGCCGCGGATACGGCGGCACGGGGCGCAGAGGCAACTGCCGCCGCGCCCGAGGTTCGCGGGGATACGGATCGCAAGCGCCGCCGCAAGCGCAGCCGTTTCCTGTCTTTCACCATGGTCGTCGTCACCCTGGCCGCCGCGGCCGGAGCCGCTGCCTGGTGGGTGCAGACCAATGATCTCCTGAAATCCGCGGCCGAACGCGACACCAATGTCGCCAACCCGCCGGCATCGGTGGCTTCTGAAGATTTCGACGGTGCCGCCGGCCTGCAAACGCTCGGCGCCCAGCAGGGCTTCACCGGTGACTGGGTGGAAGTCTTCGCGCCCGCAAACACGTCTGCCATCGCAGCCGGCGCGCGCGCCAAGGCTGAGCCGGTGGACGACGACGGTGGCAAACGCATCCAGCTGACGTCTTCGGTCGCCGAAACGGAAGGCGACATCACCATCGAGATCCCGGCGACGGTCCTGGCGCAGCTTTCCGGAAAAACCTCGACCATGGCGCTGACGGTGCAGGCGCAGCCCGGCAAGACGACCGAGTTTGCTGTCGAGTGCAATTTCTCTTCGCTCGGCGAATGCGGCCGTCATCGCTTCACCGTCCACGACGAGCGGCTCGACATGCTGTTCAAGATCACCTTCGATCGCAGCCTCGCGCCGAACTCCGCCGGCCGGATCGTGATCAACAGCGATATCAGCGGCGAGGGCAAGAGCCTCAACCTCTACGCCATCCGCGTCCTTCCGGGCCAATAAGGCCCCGCTCGACCGCCTCGGCGTTCCTAAACACCCGAGCGCCAGCCGGGCGACCATAGCGGCGCCTCGTCCGGGCCGCCGCTCTCGGCCGCTATCGCCTTGGCGTTACTTCAGGAAACCAGGGCCGGACCCGATGATCTTGTCGTCAATCTCACCGATCGCGCCCTTGTCCTTGCCGTCATAATCGAGCGTGGAGAGGATGTGGCGGATGAGGTTGAGGCGCGCGCGCCGCTTGTCGTTGCCACGCACGACGGTCCAGGGCGCATGGTCCGTGTGCGTTGCCTTCAGCATCTCGTCGCGCTTGGCCGTGTAGTCGTCCCATTTGTTGAGGGCGGCGATGTCCATCGGCGAGAGCTTCCAGATCTTCAGCGGATCGTGGCAACGATCGTGGAAGCGCTTGAGCTGCATCTCTCGGCCGATATTGATCCAGAATTTGAAGAACTGAATGCCCTCGTGCACGATCATCTTCTCGAAGCGTGGCGCCTGCTTCAGGAACTGCTTGTGCTCCTCGGGCGTGCAGAAGCCCATGATTGGCTCGACGCCGGCGCGATTGTACCAGGAGCGGTCGTAAAGCACGAATTCCCCAGCCGTCGGCATGGTCGCGACATAACGCTGAAAATACCATTGCCCGCGCTCGGTCTCTGTCGGCTTCGTCAGTGCCACGATGCGCGCCCAGCGGGGGTTCAGGTTGCCCATGGTCGCTTGGATCGCACCGCCTTTGCCGGCTGCGTCGCGGCCCTCGAATAGCGCGATGATGCGTTTTCCGGTCTTCTGCTGCCAGAGCTGAACCTTGACGAGCTCGATCTGAAGCTTCTCCAGTGTCTCGAGATATTCGTCGTCGTCGAGCTTCTTCTTGTAGGGAAAGTCATCGGACGAAAACGCTTCGTCGTCGATCCACTTCGGCAACTCGGGATTGTCGATGTCGAAAATGCGGCTCTTGCCGCCGATCTGCAGTTCCACTGCGCGGCTTTCAGGCTTTTCCGTCCTCTCCGCTAACGCCATGTACTCGCCCTTTCGGCTTGGCGCACGGGCCCGAAAACCGGCTTCGATCATCGGCAGGATCATGCGCGTTTTCAAACTTCTGTAGGCCCAGGCAGCGTTGAAAAGACGCGGTGCTCAGGGCTCGATTTCCTTGGAGGAGGCCACAATTGCGTTGCGGATTCAAGCCGGTCGTGAAAATCATGTCATGAAGGATCGCTATTCCTCGATCATTTTGGTTCGGGAGGAAGACAAAGTGATTCATGAGGATGTCGAGGTGGACGGTTCGAAAGCGTTCTGGCGGGACCTGGTGCCGCGGCTGAAAGCAGAGCGCTGGCTTCTGGGCCTCACCGTGCTTTTGGCGATCCTGGCGACCTTTGCCGGTATCCACTTCCTCATCGTGCTTCCCTTCTGGATCGTTCTGGTCGCTGCGCTGCTCAACCGCAGCGCGCCGGCCTCCGTGATCTTGAGCCCGGCGAAGTCCGTGGCCGTCGACGGCCCGACCAGCGATCCGCTCATGCCGGCGCTGAATGCGCTCGATATGCCGGTGCTGGTGGTCGCTGCCGACGAGACGGTGGTTTTCCAGAACATCGCCGCGGAGAAGGCCTTCGGCACCATTCCGCCGAACACATACCTGGCCGCCCGGGTGCGCTCGCCGGGTGTTCTCGACATGGTTCGCGAGACGATGGCGACCGGCAAGGCCAACCAGATCGAGCACACCGAGCGCCTGCCGTCCGATGCCGTCTACGTCGTGCGCGTCGCACCGGCCGAGATCGGCGGGGAGGGTCGGACGCGCCGCATTTTCCTCATCACCTTTCGCGACATCTCGCAGGCGCGCCGCATCGACCGCATGCGTTCCGACTTCGTCGCCAATGCCAGCCACGAATTGCGCACGCCGCTGGCATCGCTGCGCGGCTTTATCGAGACCCTCCAGGGGCCTGCGCGCAACGACCTGAAGGCGCAGGAGAAATTCTTCGGCATCATGCACGAGCAGGCGACCCGCATGAGCCGCCTTGTTGATGACCTCCTGTCGCTCTCGCGGCTGGAATTGCGCTCGCACATCGCGCCTGAAGATCCGGTGGATCTCGCACCCTTGCTTGGTCATGTGCGCGACAGCCTTCTGCCGCTGGCGAAGGACCTCGACGTCACCGTATCTCTGGTGGTGCCGGACAAGCCCGTCATCGTGCAGGGCGATCGCGACGAGCTCACCGAGGTATTCGAGAACCTGATCGAGAACGCATGCAAGTACGGCCAGGAGGGCAAGAAGGTCGACATCATCTTGCGCGGCGGTGAAGAGGGCTCCCAGGCCGAAGTGATCGTGAAGGACTACGGACCAGGTATCCCAGCCGAGCACGTGCCGCGCATTACCGAGCGGTTTTATCGGGTCAACGTCGAGGCCAGCCGTTCGAAGAAGGGCACCGGATTGGGCCTTGCCATCGTCAAGCACATCCTCACCCGGCACCGTGCCCGGCTGCTGATCCATTCAGAGATCGGCAAAGGTACGACCTTTACGGTCCGGTTCTGACATATTGGCGCGGGAAAAGCCGGGATCGTTCATTTTCCCTTAGCATTTTCAATGACATGAGCTGTCATAAATGTTTCGTCAAACTGACATAAAAGGTGTGGCTATCGGCAGCTAACTAGGGGCAGCCGATAAGACGGCGAAGAGCGCTGCAACGCTTGGCGCACACCAACACAAGCCCATTCTGGGAGAACTTTTATGAAAGCTCTTAAATTCACTGTCGCGGCGCTGGTCGCGTCTGTCGCTTTTGCCGGCGCAGCCGCCGCGCGCGATCAGGTCCAGGTCGCTGGCTCCTCGACCGTTCTTCCCTACGCAAAGATCGTCGCCGAGACGTTCGGCGAGACCTTCCCCGATTTCAAGACCCCGGTCGTTGAATCTGGAGGTTCCTCTGCCGGCCTGAAGGAATTCTGCAAGGGCGTCGGCCCGGATACCATCGACATCGCCAACTCCTCGCGCAAGATCAAGGACAGCGAAGTCGAGGCCTGCAAGGCCGCTGGCGTGACCGAGATCCAGGAAGTCAAGATCGGCTATGACGGCATCGTCTTTGCGACCGACGCTGCCAATGCCGACCTCGCCCTGAAGCCTGTCGATCTCTACAAGGCCCTGGCTTCCGAAGTCGTCGTCGACGGCAAGATCGTTGCCAACCCCTACAAGAAGTGGTCGGAAGTCAACTCCGCGCTTCCGGACGTAGAAATCGCCGCCTTCATTCCGGGCGAAAAGCACGGCACCCGCGAAGTCTTCGAAGAGAAGATCCTGGCGGCAGGCTGCAAGGAAGCTGGCGCCGTTGACGTCATCAAGGCTGCCGTTGCCGATGAAAAGCAGCAGCACAGCAAGTGCGTCGCAGTTCGCAAGGACGGTCTGGCTGTCGACATCGACGGCGACTACACCGAAACGCTCGCCCGTATCGCTGCCAACAAGAACGGCATCGGCGTCTTCGGCCTGTCCTTCTACGAAAACAACGCCGACAAGCTGAAGGTCGCGACCGTCAACGGCATCGTGCCGTCGACCGAAACGATCGCTTCCGGCGAGTACCCGGTTTCCCGCCCGCTTTTCTTCTACGTCAAGAAGGCACATCTCGGCGTTATCCCGGGCCTCAAGGAATATGTTGAATTCTTCATCAACGACCAGATGATCGGCCCGGACAGCCCGCTCGCCGAATACGGCCTGGTTGCTGCCCCGGACGCCGAGCGCGAAGAAATCCGCAAGGCCTTCGAAGCCGGCAACATGCTCTGATAATGACAAGCCCCGGCGCGGTTTTTCGCGCCGGGGCATGCCTCCATTCGATTTGCCGGCGGCCATGACGGGCGATGCCGGGGAGACGTGCCGATGAGTACTTCGCTCCTTCTTTTGTTAATTGTTGTTATTGGTTTCATTGCTTATTTTGCCGGTCGCGCGCGTTCGCTTGCGCTCTCCGGCGGCAAGCTCTCCAACCTTCATTCCTTGCCGGGCTATCACGGCAGCTACGTCGCCATCTGGGCGATGCTGCCGGCGGCGCTCGTCCTCGGCGCGTGGCTGATTGCTGCTCCCGTCTATATCGACGGAAGCACGCGGGCAGCCCTGCCGGATACTGTTCAGAGCCAGGGCGCAGCGGCCGTCCAGCTCGCGCTTGGTCAGGTCAAATCCGTCGCCGGCGGCTTGCTGCGCTTGAGCGGCGAGGAACTTGCGGCGCTCCAAGGCGGCACCGCCAATCTCCGCTCGACGCTTGCATCCAAGGGTGTCGCCCTTGCCGGCGAAGGCGAGCCCTACATGGTCACCGTCGCCCAGCACTTCAACGCGATGACTGCGGCCAACCGTTGGCTCATGACGGCGGTCGTTCTGTTGATCGCGATTGCCGGCGGCATCTATGCCATTCGCAACGTCGCCACCCGCTTCCGGGCGCGCAACCAGGTTGAGCGGGTCATTCTCGGCTCGCTGATCGTTGCCTCGTCCATTGCCATCCTGACGACGGTCGGTATCGTCGCCTCGATGCTGTCGGAAGCCGGCCGTTTCTTCACCATGGTCTCGCCGTTCGAGTTCTTCTTCGGCACGGTCTGGGATCCGCGCTTCGCTGCTGCCGGCAGTGGTGGTGCCTCCGGTCAGTTCGGCTTGATCCCGCTTCTCGCCGGCACGCTCTACATCGCCTTCGTCGCCATGCTCTTTGCGGTGCCGATCGGCCTTTTCGCAGCCATTTACATGGCGGAATATGCAAGCCCGCGCCTGCGTTCGACCGCAAAGCCGCTACTTGAAGTGCTCGCCGGCATCCCGACCATCGTCTACGGTTTCTTCGCACTGGTAACCGTTGGCCCGTTCCTGCGTGACATCTCGGCGCAGCTGAACGGTCTTGCCACCGGCAACTACCAGAACTTCATCCAGGCGCAGAGCGTTGTCACCGCCGGCATCGTCATGGGCATCATGCTCATCCCGTTTGTGTCGTCGCTCTCCGACGACATCATCACCCAGGTGCCGCGTGCACTGCGTGACGGCTCGCTCGGTCTCGGCGCCACCCGCTCGGAAACGGTCAAGAAGGTTATCCTTCCAGCAGCCCTCCCGGGCATCGTCGGCGCGCTGCTTCTGACCGCCTCGCGCGCCGTCGGCGAAACCATGATCGTGGTGCTGGCAGCCGGTGTGGCGGCCCGCATGCAGATCAATCCGTTTGAACCGATGACGACGGTGACCGTGAAGATCGTCAACCAGCTCACAGGCGACCTCGAGTTCACCTCGCCGCAGACGCTGGTGGCCTTCGCGCTGGGCATCACGCTCTTCGTCATCACGCTCGGCCTCAACATTTATGCGCTCTACATCGTGCGCAAATACCGGGAACAGTACGAATGACCGACATCGCTTCCCCGACCGTCCGGATCTCCGCCCGTCCCGCATCCGCCAAGCGCGATATCGGCATCAAGCGACGCTATGCCGCCGAACGCCGGTTCCGCGCCTACGGTATCGCCGCAATCAGCACCGGTCTCTTTTTCCTGGCGCTGCTGCTGTGGACCGTCATTTCCAACGGCTACACCGCATTCCAGCAGACGACGATCACGCTGCCGATCGAGTTCACCGAAAAGGTCATCGACCCCAACGGCGAACGCACGACCGACAGCAAGGTCCTGATGACTGCCAACTATCCGCTGCTGGTGCGCGACGCGCTCGTCAAGCAACTCGGCATCGACGCGACCAAGCGCCCGCTCGTCAAGCAGGCGACCGACATGGTCTCTGCGAGCTCCCGCACGCTGCTGCGCGACATGGTCGTGGCTGATCCGTCCATCATCGGCAAGACCGTTCCGGTCACGCTGCTGGCAGAAGCCAATATCGACTCCGCCAACAAGGGTCAGATCGACCTCAAGGTCGACGAGAGCAAACGCAAGGTCAAGGACCAGCAGGTCACCTGGATGAACGAGCTTGCAAGCGCTGGCATCCTGAAGAAGAGCTTCAACACCGGCATCTTCACCTTCGGCGCCTCCAGCCGTCCTGAAGCGGCAGGCGTCGGCGTTGCTGCCCTCGGTTCGTTCTACATGATGCTGATCGTGCTCGTGCTGTCGCTGCCGATCGGCGTCGCCGCCTCGATCTATCTCGAAGAGTTCGCTCCGAAGAACCGGCTCACCGACCTGATCGAGGTCAACATCAACAACCTCGCGGCCGTTCCGTCGATCGTCTACGGTCTGCTGGGCCTCGCCGTCTTCATCAACTTTGCCGGCATGCCGCGCTCGGCGGCTGTCGTCGGCGGCTTCGTGCTGACGCTGATGACGCTTCCGACGATCATCATCGCCACCCGCGCGGCCTTGAAGGCGGTTCCCCCGTCGATCCGCTCGGCGGCACTCGGCCTTGGTGCCTCGAAGATGCAGACCATCTTCCACCACGTGCTGCCGCTGGCAATGCCGGGCATCCTGACCGGTACGATCATCGGTCTTGCCCACGCGCTTGGCGAAACCGCGCCGCTTCTTCTGATCGGCATGGTCGCCTTCGTCGTCGATTTTCCCGGTTCGCCGATGGAACCGTCGACGGCGCTGCCGGTGCAGATCTACATGTGGGCCAACGAGGCGGAACGCGCCTTCGTCGAGCGCACCTCCGGCGCGATCATCATCCTTCTCATCTTCCTCGTCGTCATGAACCTTGGCGCCATTCTGTTGCGACGTCGCTTTGAGCGCCGTTGGTAGTGAGGTAATTACTATGAACATCATGTCAGAAGCAGCAGTCGAGAAGGCCTTGGATCAGAAAATGAACACCGTGCCCTACAAGATGATCGGCAAGGATGTGTCGGTCTACTACGGCGAGAAGCGGGCGCTTTTCGACGTCAACCTCAACATCCGGGAAAACACGGTAACGGCGCTGATCGGCCCGTCCGGTTGCGGCAAGTCGACCTTCCTGCGCACGCTGAATCGCATGAACGACACCATCGAGAACTGCCGCGTCACCGGCAAGATCACGCTCGATGAGGACGACATCTACGATCCGACCATCGACGTCGTCGAACTGCGCGCTCGCGTCGGCATGGTCTTCCAGAAGCCGAACCCGTTTCCGAAGTCGATTTACGACAACGTGGCCTACGGTCCGCGTATCCATGGACTTGCCCGCACCAAGGCGGATTTCGACGAGGTCGTCGAGACCAGTCTGCAGAAGGCCGGTCTGTGGAACGAGGTCAAGGACCGCCTGCACGAGCCGGGCACGGGGCTTTCCGGTGGCCAGCAACAGCGACTGTGCATTGCGCGCGCCGTTGCCGTTAGCCCGGAAGTGATCCTGATGGACGAGCCCTGTTCGGCACTCGACCCGATTGCGACCGCCAAGGTCGAGGAACTCATCCACGAACTGCGCACGAACTTCACGATCGTCATCGTGACCCACTCGATGCAGCAGGCCGCCCGCGTTTCGCAGCGCACCGCCATGTTCCACCTCGGCAATCTCGTCGAGGAGAACGACACCGACAAGATGTTCACCAATCCGGATGACCAGCGCACCCAGGATTACATCATGGGCCGCTTCGGCTGAGGCCAATTACGGCTGCAACAGTAACTGGAAAGCGCCTGTAAGGATCGACGATCATGTCCATGCATATCATGTCCGCCTATGACGAAGAATTGAAGTACCTGACGCGCCGCATCTCGGAGATGGGCGGTCTTGCCGAGCAGATGGTTGCCGAATCCGTTCGCGCCCTGGTCAATTCCGACCTGGCTTTGGCGCAGAAGGTGATCTCGGACGACACCATTCTCGACGATGCCGAGCGCCAGATCGGCGAGAAGGCGATCGTCACGATCGCCAAGCGCCAGCCGGTCGCCGCCGACCTTCGCGAGATCATGGGGTCGATCCGCATCGCCTCCGATCTGGAGCGTGTCGGCGACCTCGGCAAGAACACCGCCAAGCGCGTGATCGCGGTTGCCGGTTCCGGCATTCCGCGCAAGCTCGCACGCGGTCTCGAGCACCTTGCTGAGCTCGCTCTGGTGCAGCTCAAGGAAGTGCTCGACGTCTACGCCTCGCGCTCGCCGGAAAAGGCCAACAGCATCCGTGAGCGCGACGAGGAGATCGATGCGATCTACACCTCGCTGTTCCGCGAATTGCTGACCTACATGATGGAAGACCCGCGCAACATCACGCCCTGCACGCATCTTCTGTTCTGCGCCAAGAACATCGAGCGTATCGGCGACCACGCTACCAACATCGCCGAGACGATCTACTACATGGCGACGGGTGCCCAGCCGGAAGGCGAGCGTCCGAAGGATGACAACACGTCGACGTTGGGCTCGGTCAACGACTAGGTTGGAGCGGGATGCGAGGGGAAGCTGCCTACACTCTTCTCCATCCCTTTCTAGCGCCGAACGCGCGTTCGCAATGCATGCCCCATGAATATCATCCGGTCGCGGCTCCGGTCGCGGCCCCGAATTCCTGTATCTGAAGCACGCGGCTTTCGCACCGTCTTTGAAAACGGCGGTTGTGCTCCAGATTTAGAGTGTCTGAGCGCCGGACGGTCCACTGGACCCACACGGCACTCACGGTAAGGAGTGGTTACCTGATGTTGCCAAAAATCGCCGTGGTCGAGGACGAAGAGGCGCTGAGCGTCCTGCTGCGTTACAATCTGGAAGCGGAAGGCTTCGACGTCGATACGATCCTCAGAGGTGACGAGGCGGAGATCCGGCTTCAGGAACGTCTGCCCGATCTCCTCATTCTCGACTGGATGCTGCCCGGCGTCTCCGGCATCGAGCTGTGCCGTCGGCTGCGCCAGCGCCCGGAAACGGAGCGGTTGCCGATCATCATGCTGACGGCGCGCGGCGAGGAGAGCGAGCGCGTTCGTGGTCTGGCGACCGGGGCAGACGACTATGTGGTCAAGCCGTTCTCGACGCCGGAGCTGATGGCTCGCGTCAAGGCGATGCTGCGCCGGGCGAAGCCTGAAGTGCTCTCGACGTTGCTGCGCTGCGGCGACATCGAGCTCGACCGGGAAACCCACCGCGTTCATCGCCGTAGCCGCGAAGTTCGCCTGGGGCCGACGGAGTTCCGCCTGCTGGAGTTCCTGATGTCCTCTCCGGGCCGCGTTTTTTCGCGTTCGCAGCTGCTGGACGGGGTCTGGGGTCATGACATCTATGTCGATGAGCGCACCGTCGACGTCCATGTCGGCCGCCTGCGCAAGGCGTTGAACTTCTCGACCATGCCCGACGTCATTCGCACGGTCCGCGGCGCCGGATACTCGCTCGAGAGCTGAGAAAGACGACTTGAAGCCAATAAAAAAGGGGCCAGTCGGCCCCTTTTCCTTTTGTTCCCGTGCGGCGCCTCAGCGCATCCGACGGCGCTCGGCCGAGGGCTGGTAGGCAAGCCGTGCATGGAAGCTGCAATAGGGCGAGGATTCCGGCGAGTCATTGCCGCAGAAGTGGAACTCTTCCTTCAGCGGGTCGCCGATCGGCCACTTGCAGGTGCGCTCGGTGAGCTGGGTCAGCTCGAGGCGGCGCGACATCGGCACGACCACGTCGGTGCTGATGCTGAAATCCTGCTCTGCCACGAGATCGACTTCGATCTCTTCCTTGAGAACCGTGGCGCCGGACGGGCGGGCAACGGTGCGGGTCGCAACGCGCGCGGCGTAGTTCGGTGCGCGCGGGGCCGAGGTCGGCCGCTTCGGACGGGCCGCAGCGGTGGTGCTGCCGCCAGCCTTGGCGCGTCCCGGGAGGCTCAGGCGATGAACCTTGCCGATGACAGCGTTGCGGCTGACACCGCCGAGCTGTGCCGCGATCTGGCTAGCGCTCAGGCCCTCGGACCAAAGCTTCTTCAGTTTCTCCACCCGCTCGTCAGTCCAGTTCATTTCTGCACTCTCCGTTCTCAGCGTTGGGGATGGCAGAATCCCTCACCGCACCCCGGCTGAACCCCGAGGCTGCAAACGCGATAACTCTTTTGGTGACTAGGTCCGCCGCATGCGTCTAGTAATTGAATGTTAACGTACTGACCGTCGGACTCCGTGGCAAGAGTCCGGGGAATCGAGCCGAATCGAATTCGTAGTTTTCCCCAACTTGCTCGATCAGCGTTGCATTTTTGCAAGCCCTTCCGACTGATTTTTTCGCCGCAGGGAAACGGGCCTTGTCATCGCGCTGCAAGGCTTGGTTTTGTTGACATTGCAGTGCGAAATGGGAATAGTGCCTGCGCCGCCGCAAGGCGGCATTTTTGATTTTTATCGGGCCGCACGAAGCCGCGGGATCGATGCCGACTGGAGTGAAGGAGAGCCTCGCATGACTGCAACCACGCCGCTTTATGATACCTACATGCGCGCGCCGTTGCGTTTCGAGCGAGGAGAGGGCGTGTGGCTGATTGCCGAAGATGGCTCGCGCTACCTCGACTTCGCTGCTGGCGTTGCCGTGAACTCGCTTGGTCATGCGCATCCGCACCTCGTCGAGGCGCTGAAGGCACAGGCCGAGAAGGTCTGGCACCTTTCCAACCTGTACGAGGTTCCGGGTCAGGAAAGCCTTGGGCGTCGCCTGGCAGCCGTCACCTTTGCCGATCGGGTCTTCTTCACCAATTCCGGTGCGGAAGCGCTGGAGTGCGCGATCAAGACGGCGCGGCGCTATCACTTCGCCAAGGGGCAGCCCGAGAAGTTTCACGTCATCACCTTCGAGGGTGCCTTCCATGGCCGCACCATCGCGACGATTGCGGCCGGCGGCCAGCAGAAATACATCGAAGGTTTCGGGCCGAAGGCGCCGGGTTTCTACCAGGTTCCGTTCGGTGACATCGCAGCCGTCAAGAATGCGATCACCGAGGAGACTGCGGCGATCCTGATCGAACCGATCCAGGGCGAGGGCGGCATTCGTCCGGCGACCAAGGAGTTCATGCAGGAATTGCGCGCGCTCTGCGACGAGTTCGGCCTGCTCCTGATCCTCGACGAGGTTCAGACCGGCGTCGGCCGTACCGGCAAGCTATTCGCCCATGAATGGTCGGGTATCCGCCCGGATATCATGGCCGTGGCCAAGGGCATCGGCGGCGGTTTCCCGCTCGGCGCTTGCCTTGCGACGGAAGAGGCGGCTGCCGGCATGGTGGCGGGCACGCATGGTTCCACCTATGGCGGCAATCCGCTGGCCATGGCCGTCGGCAACGCCGTGCTCGACGTCATCCTCGCGGACGGCTTCCTCGCCCATGTGCGTGATGTCGCGCTCGTCTTCCGCCAGGGCCTTGCCTCTCTGAAGGACCGCTTCCCGGATGTCATCGAGGACATCCGCGGCGATGGCCTGATGCTGGGCATCAAGGTGAAGGGGCCCTCGGCCGATCTCCTGAAGGAAATCCGCGCCGAGAAGCTCCTGGCCGTCCCGGCCGGCGACAACGTATTGCGCCTGCTGCCGCCGCTGACGGTGACGGCGGAGGAAGCGCGCGAGGGTCTCGCACGCATCGAGCGCGCTGCCGAGGCAGTGCGCAAGGCCGGCGGCAACGCTGCCGCTTAACGGATAGGACCGACGCCGACACAGGGTGTTAGAATGATCTTCGTGCGTTCACGCGGAATGCGTGGCGCACCAGGGATCGATTTTTCAGACAGGAACCGAGTACGATGGCAGGCACCAGACATTTTCTCGATCTTTCGGCCATGACGGCCGCCGATCTCCGGACGATCATTGACGATGCCCGCGTCCGAAAGGCGGCGACCAAGGCCGGAACCGCCGAGAAGCCGCTCGCCGGCAAGATGCTGGCGATGATCTTCGAAAAGCCGTCGACCCGTACACGCGTCTCCTTTGATGTCGGCATGCGCCAGCTGGGCGGCGAAACCCTGTTTCTTTCGGGCACCGAAATGCAGCTCGGCCGCGCCGAAACGATCGGCGACACCGCCAAGGTCCTGTCGCGCTATGTCGACGCGATCATGATCCGCACCACCGACCATCGTCGTCTTCTGGAGCTGGCCGAGCATGCGACAGTGCCTGTTATCAACGGCCTGACCGACGATACGCATCCTTGCCAGATCATGGCCGATATCATGACCTTCGAGGAGCATCGCGGACCGGTGAAGGGCAAGACGATCGCCTGGACCGGTGACGGCAACAATGTGCTGCACTCGCTGATCGAAGGCTCCGCCCGTTTCGGCTATCGGATGAACATGGCCGTGCCGCTGGGTTCCGAGCCGCAGGACAAGATCCTGAACTGGGCCCGTAACAACGGCGGCGAGATTCTGCTGTGTCATGATGCCGAGCAGGCTGTCGCCAATGCCAACTGCGTTGTTACCGACACCTGGGTGTCGATGAACCAGGAGCACCGCGCCCGCGGTCACAACGTCTTCCAGCCCTATCAGGTCAACGAGGAGCTGATGAAGCGTGCTGCGTCCGATGCCCTTTTCATGCACTGCCTTCCGGCGCACCGCGGCGAAGAGGTGACCGACGAGGTGATCGACGGCCCGCAGTCGGTGGTCTTCGATGAGGCTGAAAACCGTCTGCATGCGCAGAAGTCGATCATCGCCTGGTGCATGGGCCTCGTCTAAGCGGCTTGCAGGTACGAGCGCTGCGCGGCCAGCCGATCGCGTAGCGCTTCGGTAGGCGCGTGGCTGGCTATTGACATTGCCGCAGCGCGACACGATCTAGGCGGCAAGCGGGGCGCTCCTGGCAACAGTGAAGCGCTGACTGCCATGGGTGGTGTGCAGCGCAATGGCGAACGGCACATGCCCGGTGGACTATCCGTTCATCGCGGGATCAATTGAGACAGCGGGCACGTTGCGCCGAGGGATAGGAATGTCCCTGGCGCAATGCAGTTGGCTGATGCAGGGAGCAAGACATGACTGACATGACGCCAGGGCTTGGTGAGTTCGACTTCGCCGGTGACGATCACGTCGTGCCTTTCCAGGTGGAAGGCCTCGATGTGCGGGGGCGTGCCGTACAGCTCGGCCCGATGCTCGACGCTATCTTGGAGCGCCACAACTATCCGCTGCCGGTCGCGCGGCTTGTTGCCGAGACCGTCGTCCTCACGGTTCTGCTCGGCACGTCGCTGAAGTTTGAAGGCAAGCTGATCGTCCAGACCAAAGGCGACGGTCCAGTCGATCTGGTGGTTGCGGATTTCTCGACGCCCGACCGTGTGCGCGCATATGCCCGCTACGATGCGGACGCGCTGGCCGTTGCCGAGAAGGATGGCCGCACTCGCTCGCACGAGCTGCTCGGAAAGGGCGTGCTCGCCTTTACCATAGACCAGGGCGCTCACACTCAGCGCTACCAGGGCATCGTCGCGCTGGACGGCGCCACGCTGGAAGAAATCGCCGGCGTCTATTTCCGCCAGTCGGAGCAGATTCCGACGAAGGTCAGGCTCGGTGTTGCTGAGCTGCTCGATCGCGATGAAAACGGCAAGCCGCGCCATCGTTGGCGTGCCGGTGGCATGGTCGCCCAGTTCCTGCCGGAAGCGCCTGAGCGCATGCGCCAGCCCGACCTTTCCGGCGGCGACGGCGATGATGGCGAAAGCGTCTTCGAGGATGACGATCTCTGGGCGGAAGCCAAGGTGATGGTCGAAACGATCGATACCGACGAGCTGACGGACCCGATGGTCGGAACCGAGCGGCTGCTCTACCGGCTGTTCCACGAACGCGGCGTTCGCGTCTATGAGCCGCAGGCGGTCTTTGACCGTTGCAGCTGCTCGCGCGAGAAGCTTCGTTCCGTGCTCGCCAATCTGGAAGCGGACGATCTCGAAAGCACCCTCGAGGATGGCGTTGTGAAGGTGACCTGCGAGTTCTGCTCCACCACCTACCGTTTCGAAGCAAGCGAAGTGCGTCCGCAGTAGCGGGCGCCTCCGGTCATTTGGCCGGGGTAGCTATTTGAGGCACGCAAATCCCGACGGAAAAGCGCCTCACTCTTAATCCTGGAATTGCTTTAGTTCAGGGTGCGCACGAGCCCGGGTGAATCGAGCGAGAAGGCGGGGATGGCCACGTTGAAGGTCTCTCCGCCTTCCGCTTCCATGCTGTAGTGGCCGAACATCACTCCCGACGGTGTATCCAGCGGGCAGCCCGACGAATATTCATAGGTGTCACCGGGATTGAGCAGCGGCTGTTCGCCGATCACGCCGGGGCCGCTGACCTCGTCGACCTGTCCATTCTCATCGGTGATATGCCAGTAACGGGTCATCAACCGGACGGCTGCGTCCGAATGGTTCGATATGACAATGCGATAGCCCCAGACATAGCGGCCGTCATCGGGATCCGACTGCTCTTCGAGATAGTACGGCTCCACCGTAACTTCTATGTCGCGGGTCAAAGCGCGATACATGGGCAACACCTTGCTTCAGGTCTTCCAGGGTATTCTACAGCAAGATGGTTTCGTCAAGAATAACGGCAAGATTGTGCATACCCATTCCTGGGCAATGGCTTGCGGGAATCCCGATCGGCTGTTTGAGCCCTCGACACCGCTGGTAACGCCACCTTGGATGGCAGCGCTGCCGGAGCATGAGTGCCGCGGGGGATCGACGGCCGCCGTCCTGTCGCGGCGGCCGCATCTTTCGTTGCCTCAGGCTTTGACGGCCTTGAGCGCGCGGGCGAAATCCTCGACGACGTCGTCGCTGTCTTCGATGCCGGCCGAGAAGCGCACGGTACCGGCGGAAATGCCGAGTTCTTCGCGGGCTTCGTCCGTCAGGTTCTTGTGCGTCGTCGTCGCCGGATGGGTGATCAGGCTCTTGCTGTCGCCGAGATTGTTGGAGATGCGCACGATCTCCAGCGCGTTCTGCAGCGCGAAGGCCGCGTCCTTGCCGCCCTTCAGTTCAAATGCGACGAGCGTGGAGCCGCCGGTCATCTGCTTGGCGATGATGTCGGCCTGCGGGTGATCCTTGCGGCCGGGATAGATGACCTTGGCCACCTGCGGCTGCTCCGCAAGGAAGTCCGCGACCCGGCGGGCCGTTTCCGTCTGTTGGCGCACGCGCAGCGGCAGAGTCTCTATGCCCTTCAGCAGCGTCCAGGCATTGAACGGCGACATCGCCGGGCCCGTATGACGGAAGTAGTCGTGCAGGTTCTCGTTGATCCATTCCTTGTCGGAAAGCACGACTCCGCCGAGGCAGCGGCCCTGGCCGTCGATATGCTTGGTGGCGGAATAGACGACGATATGGGCGCCGAGTTCCAGCGGCTTCTGGAAGAGCGGCGTGGCGAAGACGTTGTCGACGACGACCTTGGCGCCGATCTGGTTGGCGAGCTTGGCGACGCCGGCGATGTCGATGACTTCGAGGGTCGGGTTGGTCGGGCTTTCCAGGAAGAAGACCTTGGTGTTCTTCTGGATCGCCTTTTCCCAGTTTGCGAGGTCGCGGCCGTCGATCAGCGTGCATTCGATGCCGTATTTCGGCGCCAGCGTCTCCACCACCCAGCGGCAGGAGCCGAAGAGGGCGCGGGCAGCGACGATGTGGTCGCCGGCCTTCAGCTGGCAAAGGATCGCCGCGGAAACGGCAGCCATGCCGGAGGCTGTGGCGCGCGCGTCTTCGGCGCCTTCCAGCATGCACATGCGCTTTTCGAACATGTCATTGGTCGGGCTGCCGTAGCGGGCGTAGATGAAGCCTTCGGTCTCGCCCTTGAAACGGGCTTCTGCCGCTTCGGATGTTTCGTAGACGAAGCCCTGGGTGAGGAAGATCGCTTCGGAGGTTTCTCCGTGCTGGGAGCGGGTGGTTCCGCCGTGAACAAGTTGCGTTGCAGGGCGCCAGTTTTTGCTCATGTGACGATCACTTTCAAAAACAAAAAAACCGGCCGCGAAAACGGGCCGGTTTGACACCCGGCCTTTTTAGCTACTTGTTTAACGTGGCTGCAAGCCGACCGGCCAAATCACCACGGGATAAAGCTTCAATACTGCTAGGGTGCGCTTGCGTCAATTCCCGTAGTTTGGTTTTGTCTCGCAACTGAAAAGAGGACTGCAATGGGCCGCGACACTGGGATTTTGGCCGACCGCGCGATTGCCGCGCTGTTCGAAACGGGGCGCCTGAAGAGCGAGAGGCCGTTGGATGCCGATCAGATCCAGCCGGCAAGCCTCGACCTGCGTCTTGGCGCCAAGGCTTTCCGCGTTCGCGCGAGCTTCATGCCCGGCCCGTCCCATCTGGTCGCGGACAAGCTCGACCGCTTGAAGCTGCACGTGGTTGATCTCACCGATGGCGCAGTGCTGGAGACCGGTTGCGTCTACATCGTGCCGTTGATGGAGAGCCTGGCGCTACCTTCGGACATGTCGGCTTCGGCCAATCCGAAGAGCTCGACCGGCCGTCTCGACATCTTCACCCGCGTCATCACCGACCGCGCCCAGGAGTTCGACAAGATTCCGGCCGGCTACAGCGGTCCCCTCTATCTCGAAATCAGCCCACGCACCTTCCCGATCGTCGTGCGCCGCGGTTCGCGGCTCTCGCAAATCCGCTTCCGCATGGGCCAGTCGCTGCTGTCGGAGCAGGAGTTGCTCGCGCTGCATGAAAGCGACGTGCTGGTGGCGAGTGAGCGCCCGAATGTCAGCGGTGGCGGCATCGCGCTGTCGATCGATCTCAAGGGTACTGGCCCGGACGGCCTGATCGGCTACCGCGGCAAGCATCACACCGCGGTCATCGACGTCGACAAGAAGGCGCAGCACGCGATCTTCGACTTCTGGGAGCCGCTCTACAGCCGTGGACGCGACGAGCTGATCCTCGATCCGGACGAGTTCTACATTCTTGTCTCGCGTGAGGCGGTGCATGTGCCGCCGCTCTATGCCGCCGAGATGACCCCGTTCGACCCGCTGGTGGGTGAGTTCCGCGTGCATTATGCGGGCTTCTTCGATCCGGGCTTCGGCCATGCCTCCGCCGGCGGCACCGGCAGCCGCGCGGTGTTGGAGGTGCGCAGCCACGAGGTGCCGTTCATCCTCGAGCACGGGCAGATCGTCGGCCGTCTCGTCTATGAACACATGCTGGAACGTCCTGAGGGCCTCTATGGTCTAGGCGTCGGCTCCAACTACCAGGCGCAAGGCCTGAAGCTTTCGAAGCATTTCCGCGCCGAGTAGGAGATTTTGCGTGGGACCCTCGTGCGATACCGCGCAAGGGTCCTTGACAGATCGTCTCGGTTCGGGAAATTTCGCAGGCATCGCGGGTGTAGTTCAGTGGTAGAACGCCAGCTTCCCAAGCTTGATGTCGTCGGTTCGATCCCGATCACCCGCTCCAATTCTTCCTGAAGCCTCTCTTGCCGCGTTCGCGCGAGGCCTATGGCCAGTTGCCTTGATGGCGGTTACTTTACCGCTCGATGAATCATCCCGCGGTTCTAAGGGCCGCCCCTGCCACATGAGACATGCCGGCCCGCTGCCCATGAGATTTCTTTCCCTGTTCGCTCTCTGCGCGTCCTTGATCGCAACGCCGTTGGCGGCGCAGCCGAAGGATCTGCCGATCCTATTCGATGCGCGCGAACGCATCGCCAAGCCCGATCTCACGGGTCTGGCGCGTCTGCGTTTCCTGACGACGGTGGACTTTCCACCGTTCAATTTCATCGACCAGTCCGGCAAGCTCTCCGGCTTTCACGTCGATCTGGTGCGCGAGATCTGCCGCGAGCTCGACATCGAAGCCAAATGCCAGATCCAGGCCGTGACCTATGCGGAACTCCTGCCGGCGCTGGAACAGGGGCAGGGCGAAGCGGTCGCCGCCGGCATCGCCGTCGGCCCTGAGCTGCGCCAGCGCTTCGGCTTTTCGCGCGCCTTCATGCGGCTGCCCGCCCGGTTCGCCATCAACGCCAAGGCAGCTGGCGCCGTGACGGGTCCAAAGGATCTCAGGAAAAAAGCGGTTGGGGTCGTGGCGGGGACGACGCATGAGGCCATGTTCAAGGCGTACTTCCCGAAGATCGAGGCCAAGGTCTTCCCGGATCGCGACGCCATGCTGACGGCGCTGCAGAAGGGCGAAGTGCCGGCGGTCTATTCCGACGGATTGCAGCTTTCCTTCTGGGTCTCAGGCACGACTGCCGGTGGGTGCTGCTCGCTTGTCGACGGCGCCTATTTCTCGCAGCGCTTTCTCGGTGAAGGCCTGACGATCATGAACCGCAAATCCGAACCGGCCCTGACCCAGGCCATCGACCACGCTTTGCTGGCGCTTTCGCGCAGCGGCCGGCTCGAGGAAATCTACCTGCGCTATTTCCCGAACGGCATCTACTGAGGGTAATGCACCCTGTAGTGAGTGCCAGGGTGGGGTAGGCTATCGGCGGAAGCGGGCGAGCGCCCCGCGCTCGATTGCCGCGCAGGTGAGCTTGTCGAGACCCAGGCGATCGCGCAGCAACTGCAGCAGGCGGATCTCCTCGTTGCGGATACGCTGGTCCGCGGCGGCGATTTCGACCGCAAGCGCATAGGCCGTCTCGTGGTATTTTTCCGGAAGCGCCTCGCGCACGATTTCCAGGGCGATGTCCAGCCCTTCGGGAGCCGCGAGCTGGGCCGAGCATTCGTGGCCGATGAGCACGAGCTGGTCCTCATCGAACCCCTCGAAGACGGGCAGGAACTGCACCAGCCGGCCGATGCGGGCAAATTCGTCGTCGCTCATTTCGCGGTCGACTGCCGACATCATCACCATGACATAGACGAGGGCTTCGTGGTGGCTCAGGCTTGGCGGCATGGGGCTTTCCGGAAATGCGTCGTTTCAAAGAGTTGGATCATCGCCCTGGTTCACCGAAAGAGTGAGACGATCCGGACGGTTGAGAGCTGGGAATTGTCGTGGCTGTTTACAAGTCCGGCTGGGGGTCGTCCATGCCGGTGCCGAACGTTGGATCGTCAAGCGTCATCGGCGTGTGGCTGAGATCGCGCGGATCCTCACCGTAGAAACCGAGCTTTGCCTGGCGCGCGGCGTCGGCCCGCGTCTCGAGCGGCGAGCCGGGTACCGGCGTCGCCCAGCCATTGTCAACGAGCCAGGCGGCGAGATCTCGCCCGCCGAGCGAGCACGAGGCAGTGGCCGAAGAACCGGCGCTCCCTTCCGGCATGTCGCAGCTGACCGCACGGGCGCGCAGGAAGTTCCGGAAGGCCGTCCGCGCGACGATGCCGCAGGGCCAGCTCTTGCCGCCGGTTTCGCAGGTCCTGTCCGCCTGCTCGGGCTCGATGCCGTCGATCTGCAGCGTCAGCTTGTCGAATTGGATCACGCCGGCGGCGACAGCCATCGGGCGGTAGAGGATGGTCGGCCCGGCCGCCGACTTCGCCTGCTTGTCCTGTTCCGACAGCGGTGCGCGCGGCTCCATCCGTTCGAGCGGCGCGCCGGTTACCGTATCCGGCAAACCGAACTGTTGTGGCTCGATGGCGCGCGCGGCATTTTCCGTCGCGGGGTTTTGCGGTTGCTCGCCGGTCGTAGCCGCACCGGGCTCCGGGGTGCCGCCAGAGGATGTGCCGAGATCGAGCGGCACGTCTTCGCCCGTCTCGCCTTGATCCGGCGCCGTCTCGAATTCCGTCATGTCGGGCGTTTCGAGCACGAGGTCCGGCGTTGCCGCGCTCTCACGGTCGCGAATGGCGGCTGCTCCTGCGTAGAGGATGCCGGTGAAAAGCGCGATCGCGGCGATGCCGCCGGCGAGAGTGTATAAATGCTGCCGCATCAGGAAGAACGTCCTATTGGCTGGCCCAGATGATCCGGGCGATCCATTCAATCTGGCTGATCTCGAAGCTCCGGTTCGGGTGCTCCGGGTTGAGAGAGAGGAGTTCGATCGTGCGCGGGGTCTGGCGTGTCAGGACCTTCGCCATGACCTCGCCTTCGCGCGTCTTGACGACGACGCGGTCGCCGCGCCGAACCTGCGCACCGGGGTCGACGATGAGCGTGTCACCGTCACGATAGAGCGGCAGCATGCTGTCGCCCTGGACCTCGAGCGCGTAGATGCCGGGCCGCCGTTCGACCGTCGTCGGAAAGTCGATGACGTCCCAGCCCTGGCCAGCCGGAAAGCCGCCGTCATCGAAGAAGCCGCCCGCCCCCGCCTGGGCGAAACCGATCAGCGGGATTGCCGCGCTTGCAGCCGCCGGGACGGGTTGAGCGCCATCCGGGCTCAATAGGCTGGTGAACTGATCCATGGTGGCGCCGGTCGCCTCCAGCACCTTGGCGATCGATTCCGTTGAAGGCCAGCGTTCCCGCCCGTCGGCGGAGTGGCGCTTGGATTTGTTGAAGGAGGTGGGGTCGAGCCCGGCGCGGCGGGCGAGACCAGAAGGCGAGAGCTGATTGCGCTCGGCCAATGCATCGATGGCGTGCCAGATCGTGCCGTGAGACAACATGCGAAAGGTCCGGGCCGAACAGGGCGGCCGCTTGCTGGGTTTGTTCAACGCAACACTACCGAAACGCGGAGGACCGGTAAAGAATCCGAAGGAAAATAGTCCTTTTCCCGTCATTTGCATTGGGGACGACGGGCCCTATAGTTCGCCTGACGGACAGGGCAGGCTTTCACCGGAGGGAACGTTTTGTTGGCGCGCATGACATCGGAGCGTCTGCTGTTCGTTGCCGTTGCTGCCGCGGTTGCCGGGATCGCGCTGGAGCATCATCTTCTGGAGATGGGACGGCTCGCAACGCTCCTCGGCGCTGGCGGTCTAGTGGTCGCGATCGTGCTGGCGTCGCTGCGGGTGTCGCACCATGCCGAAGTGCTGGCATCCAAGGTCGGCGATCCCTACGGCACCATGATCCTGACGCTCTCGGCGGTACTGGTCGAGGTCGTCGTGCTGGCGATCATGATGACGAGCGAGACCTCGCCGACGCTCGTGCGCGACACGATCTATGCGGCCGTCATGCTCGACATCAACGGCATTCTGGGACTGGCTGCCCTGCTCGGTGGCCTGAAACACGGCGAGCAGCCCTATAACGACGATTCCGCCCGCACCTACAGTGTGATGATCCTGACGGCGATGGGGATTTCGATGATCGTCCCGGAATTCGTGCCGGCGGCGAAATGGCATCTCTACTCGGTCTTCACCATCGGCGCGATGATCACGCTCTACACCCTGTTCCTGCGCATGCAGGTGGGAGTGCACAGCTATTTCTTCAGCTACAGCTATCCAAAGGCGAAGGGCGAGGGGAGCGCGAGGCAGGGCATTCCGGACCAGCCGGCATTGCCGTCGATCGTGATCCTGATCCTCGGCATCGTGCTGATTGGTGTGCTGGCGGAAGTGATGTCGTCGCTGCTGACATCGGGCCTGAAGGGGAGCGGTGCTCCGCCGGCGGTCACGGCCATCGTGGTTGCCGCGATTTCCGCCTCGCCGGAGATCATGACCGCCATGCGCGCAGCTCTCGCCAACCGCATGCAGGCCGTGGTCAACATCGCGCTCGGCGCCTCGCTTTCGACGGTCATCCTGACCGTTCCGGTAATGGAGGCGATCGCGCTCTATACCGGTCAGCCTTTCGTAATGGCCATGTCGCCGGTGCAGACGGTAATGGTGACGATCACCTTGATCGTCGCGGCGATCAACCTCAACGACGGTCAGACCAATGCCATCGAAGGCATGACCCATTTCGTGCTGTTCGCCACCTTCGTCATGCTGTCGGTGATCGGGCTTTGAACGGGTGGCGAACGCTTGGCATGTGTCAGGCCGTCGCCTTCTCTCCCGCCTTTCTTGCCACTACTTCTTCATAGGCAGCCTGTAGCATGGCGCGCACCCGCGGCGGACCATCGAGCAGCGCGCCGAGATGATCGTGCCGCAGCTCGTCCATGAAGCGGTCCCAGAGCTCAGGCCCGCCTTGTTCCATCAGCTCGGCGCGGATGCTGAGCTCTTCGCTGACCGGCAGGTAGCGCCGTCCCCAGGCGCCGAGCTGGGCCATGATCGGCACCAGCGCGATCGTCATCTCCGTCAGGCTGTAGATCGCCTTCTGCTTGTGCGTGGGGTCGTCGGCCTTGGTCAGCATGCCCTGTTCGAGCAGCATCTTCAGCCGGTCGGCCAGGATGTTGGACGAGATGCCCTCCTGGGAGCGCAGCAATTCCCGGAAATGCCTTTTACCGCCGAAGATCATGTCGCGAATGATCAGCAGGCTCCATTTGTCGCCGAACACTTCGAGCGAAAGATTGATCGGGCAACCCGAGCGAATGTCGTCCTTCATTGGCACCTCTTCAAAACCGCTTGCATTATCGCAGCAGTGAAGCTAACGTGCAACTGCTTTCAAAATTATAGCAGTTTTTAAAAGAAACCAGTTTTGCAATTGCCACCGGTTTTCCGGTCCAGAGGAGACAAGCACATGACTGACAGATCCGTGGAACATACGAGCTTCACCATTGAGCGCAGCTTCAAGGCGACGCCGGAACAGGTGTTCAGGGCCTTCTCCGAGCCGGCGGCGAAGGAGCGCTGGTTCGTCAATGTCGACGCCGGGGCTCAAATCACGCACGACTTCCGCGTCGGCGGTCGGGAAAGCGGGCGTTTCGTTCAGGACGAAGAGACGACCTATCACGACGACACCGTTTATCTCGATATCGTGGAAAACCGCCGGATCGTCTTTGCCTATACGATGGCGCAGAACGACAGGAGGATTTCCGCTTCTCTTGCCACGGTCGATATCCGGCGGGAGGGCAGCGGCACGCGCCTGGTTTTTACCGAACAGGTTGCGTTTCTCGATGGGCTGGACAAGCTCGAATACCGCCGCGATGGCTGGGAACAGTTGGTCGGGGCGTTGGCCAAGGAGCTTGGCGAGGCGGCCACCGCCGCCTGACGCGCGGCAGCCTGTGTCAAAAGGTCAGTGAAATCCCCGCGGGACGGTGCCGATCTCCGGGGATTTCAATGCATGGCGGCGATGGCGCTGCCGGCAATTCCCATCGAAAACAGTGTGAGGCAGACGGCGGCAATCCGACGCGGCAGATGCGATGTCGACAAGCCTTTCGACATCTGCACGAGCATGGCGCCGGCGCCGATCCAGCTTGATCCGACGGCAACGACCAGTAGCGAAAATCCGGCGATCCAGGGCCAGACGGTCGCCAGTCCGGTCTGCGGCAGCAACACCAGGGCGACGATCAGGGCTTTCGGGTTGAGCAGGGTCGTGACGAAGACCTGACGGACGGAGATGACGACGCCTTCGCTGCGCTCGGCATCGGTGGTCCAGAGCGCATAGGCGAGATAGAGAACCCAGCAGGCCGCGATCAGCCTCAGCGCCAGGCCAAGCTGTGGATGGGCGGCGAGGAATGGCGCGAGAAGCGCAACCGCCGGAATGATGACGACGAGATAGCCGCCGAGTTCGCCGGTGAGCAGGGGCAGTGAACGGCGGAAGCCGATAGAGGCGCCGGACAGCCAGAGCAGCGTGTTCGTTGGCCCCGGCGTTGCGAGCAGGATTAGGGCGGCAAGGGCGAAGGCGAGCGGCTGCATGTCGTTGAACTCAGGTTTCATGGCCGTTATCGCTGTCTTCTAGCAACGGCGCAAGCGCCCGTTCTTGATCTCCATCAAGCGGGTATCCGATCGCGCCGGAAGCGACCCGCAAGAAATCGCCACAGGCGCCCGCCGGAATGCCTCTTCCGCGTGTGTCACGGCCGCGCTATCAGACGGGGACGCTGCCGCTTCTCTCCCGCCGGCGCGATCGAGGCTTTCCCATGAACAAGACCGTATTGTCAGGCATCGTCATGACGACGTTTTCCTATTTCCTGTTCTCGCTGCAGGATGCGTCGGTCAAATGGCTCGTCGTCGGCTATTCGGTCTGGCAGATCCTGTTTACCCGAAGCATCACGATCCTGCTGCTCTGCCTGATCATCGGCCGCGGCAAGCTGGTGCGCAATGCCATCTCTTCTCCGGTGGTCAAGCCGTTGTTCGTGCGCAACCTCCTGTTGCTCGCCGCCTGGCTTTCCTACTTCAACGCGGCCCGCGATCTTGGCCTCGCCGAAATGACGACGCTCTACTATGCAGCACCGATCATCGTGACGCTGCTGGCCGTGCCTATCCTGAAGGAAGACGTGCCGCCGATCCGCTGGTTCGCCGTCTTCATCGGCTTTGTCGGCGTGCTGATTGCCTGCGATCCGCTCGGGACCGGCATGAAGCTGTCGATGCCGGTGTTCCTGGCGCTCACGGCTGCCGTCTTCTGGGCGATCGGCACGGTGATGTTGCGCAAGACCGCGCTCCAGGAAACGACCCTGGTTCAGATGACGATCTCCAACGTCTTCTTCATCGCCATGACCGGCCTAGCGGTCGGCTTCTTCTGGACGCCGCCGGCGCTTTTCGATGTCGCCTTGATGGCCGGCACCGGCGTCATCGCGGGCATTGCCCAGTACGCACTGTTCGAAGGCATGCGCCGTGCGCCGATCTCGGTGATCGCACCCTTTGAATATACTTCGCTCGTCTGGGCCTTCGGCCTCGGCTTCCTGATCTGGGGCGACGTTCCGGCCTCTAACGTCTTCGCCGGCGCCGGCCTGATCTTTGCTGCGGGCCTGCTGATCATCGTCGGCGAGCGACTGGCGCACCGGCGCGCGAGTGCAGCCGCCTGACTCCTTCCCAGGGGTGGTCAGGCCGCCTCTGAGGTCATGTAGCGGCGCTCGGCGGTCTCGTCATAGATGCGGAGACCCTCGCGCTGGTAGAAGGCGACGGCCGGATTGGTGGTTAGCACACTGAGCCGCAGGGGCAGGCCGATCGCCCTTGCTTCGCCAAGCACCTGGCGAAGCGCGATCGCGCCATAGCCGTGATTCTGATGATCGGGGGCCACATAGAGCTTGTTGACCCAGACATGATCGTCCCGTCGGGTGACCGAAACGCAGCCGACATCTTCTCCTTCGGCAACGATGATCCGATGTTCGCCGAGGATCAGCGCATCCGCCGACCGTGGCCGCCCCAGAGCGCGATCGCATAGTCGCGCATGCAGGCCTCTTCGAGCGAACGCAGGTAGGGTTCGTCGCCAACGATGGCGGGGCGCAAGGTGGCTTTGGTCATGGCTTCGACACGGGAGTACGTTGCTTCGACGCGGACAGGTCTAGCATCGTAATCGTGACAGGTTAATGCCTGTGCCGATGCGGGCTGCAGCACGCCATGCTTCTGGAGCAAGCTTTTCGCCCAAGCGAAAACAGGCCCGGAGGGGGCCTGTTTTCAATGCGTTGAGCGGAGTTTACGCCGCTTGCTTCTTCTCGCCATAGGGATCGAAGCGACCGTAGAAGGTCTCGCCGCGTTCGGCCATTTCCTTGAGGAGCGCCGTCGGCTTGAAGTGGTCGCCATAGTCCTTGGCGAGCTTCTCGCACATCTTGACGAAGGTCTTTACGCCCATGCCGTCGATGTAAGAGAGCGTACCGCCGGTATAGGGCGCAAAGCCGAAGCCGAGGATCGAGCCGACGTCGGCTTCACGCGGATCGGTGACGATGCCTTCTTCCACGGTGCGTGCGGCCTCGAGCGCGATCGTCGCAAGCAAGCGCTGCTTCAAGACTTCGACGTCGATCGTGTCGGCGTTCTTCTGCGGATAGAGCGTCTTCAGCTCCGGCCACAAATACTTCTTGGCGGGCTTGGCCGGGTATTCGTAGAAGCCCTTGCCGTTCTTGCGGCCACGACGGTCGAGGTCGTCGACCATCTTGTTGATCAGCGCCAAGTGCTTGGGATCGACGGCCTTTTCGCCGAGGTCGGCGACGGTGGCCTTCAGGATCTTCTGGCTGAGGTCGATCGCCACTTCGTCGTTGAGCGACAGCGGGCCGACCGGCATGCCGGCCATCTTTGCGGCATTCTCGATCATTGCCGGCGGTACGCCTTCGATCAGCATGTCATAGGCTTCGTGGATGTAGCGGAAGACGCAGCGGTTGACGTAGAAGCCGCGCGTATCGTTGACGACGATCGGCGTCTTCTTGATCGCGGCCACATAGTCGAGCGCTGTGGCGAGTGCCTTGTCGCCGCTCTCCTTGCCGAGGATCACTTCCGTCAGCATCATCTTCTCGACCGGCGAGAAGAAGTGGACGCCGATGAACTGGTCCGGGCGCTTGGAGTTCTTGGCAAGACCGGTGATCGGCAGCGTCGAGGTGTTGGAGGCAAAGATCGCGTCCTCGGCAATCACCGCTTCCACCTTCTCGATCACGTCCTTCTTGACCTGGCGATCCTCGAATACCGCTTCGACGACGAGGCCGGCGGTCTTCAGATCGTTGTAGTCGGCCGAAGGCGTGATACGGGCAAGCAGGGCTTCGCCTTCTTCCTTGGTCAGGCGGCCCTTGCCGATCGAATCCTTGACGAGGCCTTCCGAATGGGCCTTGCCCTTTTCGGCCGCTTCCATGTCGCGGTCGATCAGCGTCACGGCAATGCCGGCAGCAGCCGTCACATAGGCGATCGAGGCGCCCATGAAGCCGGCGCCAACGACGCCGACATGCTTGAATTCGGACTTCGGCACGCCGGCCGGGCGGCGGGCGCCCTTGCCGAGTTCCTGCATCGAGACGAACAGCGAGCGGATCATCGAGAAGGCTTCGGTGGTCTGAAGGATCTCGGTGAAGTAGCGCTGCTCGATCTTGAGCGCCGTGTCGAACGGCACCTGCAGGCCTTCATAGACGCACTTCAGGATGGCAACGGCGCCCGGATAGTTGCCGTAGGTCTCGCGGCGCAGGATGCCGGAAGCGGCCGGCCACAGCTGGGCCGAGGCCGGCGTCCAGATGCCGCCGCCCGGAACCTTGTAGCCCTTTTCGTCCCAGGGTTGGACCGGCTTCAGGCCGTTCTTGATCATCGCCTTGGCAGCATCGACCAACTTGTCGGCATCGACGACCTCATGCACCAGGCCGAGCGCCTTGGCGCGGGCTGCCGTCAGCGACGAACCTGTCGTCATCATCTGCAGCGCGTCCTGTGCGTTGGTAAGGCGAGGCACCCGCTGGGTGCCGCCAGCGCCCGGGAAGATGCCGACCTTGACTTCCGGCAGCGCGATCTTCACCGCCTTGGAGTTGGAAGCGACGCGGCCGTGGCAGGCGAGCGAGAGTTCGAAGGCGCCGCCCATGCAGGTGCCGTTGATCGCCGAGACCCAGGGCTTGCCCGAGGTTTCGAGCTTGCGGAAGAGACCGGTCATGCGGCCGACCAGGCCGAAAAGCTTCTGGGCGGCGTTATCCGGATCCTTCTTCTTTTCTTCTTGCTGGAAGGTGAACATCGACTTGATCATCGAGAGATCAGCGCCGCCGGAGAAGCTCGACTTGCCGGATGTGAAGACGACGCCCTTGACCGCTGCATCGGCAGTCGTTGCGTCGACGATGGCGTTGAGTTCCTCCATCACCTCCTGGGTGAAGACGTTCATCGACTTCTCAGGCATGTCCCAGGTGACGAGTGCGATGCCGTCGGCGTCGGTCTCGATCTTGAAATTGGTGTAATTCGTCATGGTTCTCCCCCTCAGTAGAGAATGGGTTCGATGTGCAGCGAGATATTCGATCCGCCGCTGTAACGTTGTTTGCTGGTGTTGGTGGCGATCAGCCGTCCGTCGCGCTCGACGCGGACGGTGAAGCCCGCATCGACGGCCTTGTCCAATTCGGGCTTGGGCACCTGCAGCACGAAGGGCACGCGCGTCGCCTTGCCATCGCTGACGACGGACGTTTCCGCAATCTGCTTGGCGGCGACATCCATCACGCCCTGCTCCTCGAGCCGGATCGTGACGGTGCCGGCCGGAACCGGGCCGCTGGCGACATTGGAGATCGTACCGGTGAGCGTGAAGCTGTCGCCGCCTTCTTCCTCGTCCGAGACGCAGCCGGCGGCTGCAAGCAGCCCCAGACCCATCAGTCCGAGAAGGGTGCGGCGCGTCACGTCCATCGTCAGACCCTTTCGATAATCGTGGCCGTGCCCATGCCGGCGCCGATGCAGAGTGTCACGAGCGCGGTGTTGAGATCGCGGCGCTCCAGTTCGTCAAGCACCGTGCCGAGGATCATCGCGCCGGTCGCGCCGAGCGGATGGCCCATGGCGATCGCGCCGCCGTTGACGTTGATCTTGTCGTGCGGGATGTCGAAGGCCTGCATGTAGCGCAGCACGACGGCTGCAAACGCCTCGTTGAGCTCGAAGAGATCGATGTCCGACAGCTTCATGTCGGCGCGCTTCAGGAGCTTTTCGGTGACGTCGACCGGACCGGTCAGCATCAGCGCCGGATCGGAGCCGATATTGGCGAAGGCGCGGATGCGGGCGCGCGGCTTCAGGCCCATGCTCTCGCCGCCGGCCTTGGAGCCGAGCAGCACGGCAGCGGCGCCGTCGACGATGCCGGAGGAGTTGCCGGCGTGGTGCACGTAGTTGATCTTCTCGATTTCCGGATGGGCCTGGATGCCGACGGATTCGAAGCCGCCCATCTCGCCCGGCATCTGGAAGGACGGGTTGAGCGAGGCGAGCGCCTGCATGTCGGTGCCCGGGCGCATGTGCTCGTCACGGTCGAGGATCGTCAGGCCGTTCTGGTCCTTGACCGGAACGACGGACTTCTTGAAGTAGCCCTTCTCCCAGGAATGGGCCGCACGCTTCTGGCTCTCCACCGCATAGGCGTCGACGTCGTCGCGGCTGAAGCCGTATTTGGTGGCGATAAGATCGGCCGAAACACCCTGCGGCATGAAGAAGGCCGGCAGATTGACCGAGGGGTCCATGAACCAGGCACCGCCGGACATGCCGAGACCGACGCGCGACATGCTCTCGACGCCGCCGGCAATGACAATGTCGTCGGCCCCTTGCGCGATCTTCGCCGCGCCGAAGTTGATGGCGTCGAGACCGGAGGCGCAGAAGCGCGAGATCTGCATGCCGGGAGCGCGGGTCGAGTAACCGGCCTCAAAAGCGGCAGCCTTCGGGATCACCGCGCCCGCATCCATAACCGGATCGACGCAGCCCATGATAATGTCGTCCACGGTCGAGGTGTCGAGGTCGTTGCGGTCACGCACCGCTTCCAGCATTTTGGCGGCGAGGCGCACGGACGGCACTTCGTGCAGCGATCCGTCCTTCTTGCCACGGCCGCGCGGCGTGCGCACGTGGTCGTAAACGAAGACTTTCGTCATGTCTCATCTCCCTTTCGGCAGCACCACGCGGTGCTGCCCGTCAAAACATTTTAGATCGAACCCGCGACGCGATTAGAAAGCGGCCGCGTCGAGCGCCATCAGCGTGTCGGCGCCGGTTTCGATGCGGGCCTTGCGCAGGGCCGTTTCCGGCAGGATCCTTTCCATGAAGAAGGTCGCGGTGATCAGCTTGTTCTTCAGATAGTCTGCACGCGCCGTTTCGCCAGAGGCAAGCTTTTCCCCAGCGGTCTTGGCGATCTTCGCCCACATGTAGCCGAGGACTACGAGACCGAAGAGGTGCATGTAGTCGGTCGAGCCGGCACCCGCGTTGTCGGGCTTGGCCATGGCGTTCTGCATGAACCACATGGTGGAGGCCTGCAGGTCGTTGAGGCCCTTCTTCAGTGCCTTCGTATAGGCGGAGAGCTTCTCGTTGCTGCGGTTTTCCTCACAGAAATCGCCGATCTCCTTGAACAGGGCCATGACGGCGCGGCCGCCGTTGAGGCCGAGCTTGCGACCGACGAGGTCGAGCGCCTGGATGCCGTTGGCACCCTCGTAGATCATCGCGATGCGGGCATCACGGACATACTGGCTCATGCCGTGTTCTTCGATATAGCCGTGGCCGCCAAACATCTGCTGCGCCATGACGGCATGGTCGAAGCCTTTGTCGGTGAGCACGCCCTTGAGGATCGGCGTCATCAGGCCAAGGATATCATCAGCCGTCTGGCGGTCGGCTTCGTTGTCGGAGCGGTGCGCGATGTCGGACTTCAGTGCCGTCCAGAGCGTGAAGGCGCGGCCGGCTTCGTTGAAGGCCTTGATCGTCATCAGCGTGCGGCGGACGTCCGGATGCACGATGATCGGGTCGGCCTTCTTGTCCGGCGCCTTCGGGCCGGAGAGCGAGCGGCCCTGGATACGGTCGCGGGCATAGCTGGCGGCGTTCTGATAGGCGATTTCGGCAATCGACAGGCCCTGCAGGCCGACGCCGAGGCGGGCCTCGTTCATCATCACGAACATGGCGTTGAGGCCCTTGTTCTCCGTGCCGATGAGGTAGCCCTCGGCCTCGTCATAGTTCATGACACAGGTGGAGTTGCCGTGGATGCCCATCTTGTGTTCGATCGCGCCGCAGGAAACGCCGTTGCGTTCGCCGGGTTCGCCGTCGGCATTCAGCTTGAACTTCGGCACGATAAACAGCGAGATGCCCTTCACGCCCTCGGGCGCGCCCTCGATGCGGGCGAGCACCAGATGGATGATGTTGTCGGACATGTCGTGTTCGCCGGCGGAGATGAAGATCTTCTGGCCGGAGATCTTATAGCCGCCGTTGCCATCCGGAACCGCCTTGGTGCGCAGCAGGCCGAGGTCGGTGCCGCAATGCGGCTCGGTGAGGTTCATCGTGCCGGTCCAGGTGCCGGCGACCATCTTCGGCAGATAGGCCTGCTTCTGTTCGTCCGTGCCGTGGACGAAGATCGCAGCGATCGCGCCCTGGGTGAGGCCCGGATACATGGTCAGCGCCATGTTGGCCGACGACATGTATTCGCCGACGGCGGTGTGCAGCGTATACGGCAGCCCCTGGCCGCCGAATTCCTCGGGAACGGCGAGGCCGAGCCAGCCGCCTTCGCGGTAGAGATCGAAGGCTGCCTTGAACCCCTTCGGCACGCTGACCGAGGCGTCGTCGCGGCGCTTGCAGCCTTCCTGGTCACCGGAGAGATTGACCGGGAAAAGAACCTCCTCGGCGAGCTTGGCTGCCTCGCCGACGATCGCCTCGATCATGTCAGGCGTCGCATCGCCGAAACCTTGAAGATTGTTGTAGCGTTCGATGCCGAGCACGTCGTTCAGGATGAAGAGGGTATCGTCGACTGGAGCCTTGTAGATGGGCATTCTTTCCTCGCCTTTGGTGCTTCGGGCCGTCGTGTCTCGTTGTCGACGCCCGGTTGCAGGATGCCGGATGCGCCGCCCTCCTCTAAGAGCGCCGTGCGTTCGGATGACCGCACAAGGGACGCCCTAGAACTATGATTCTAGAACATCTTTCCACTTTCGGTGATTCCACGTGAAAGCGGGTTGCTCTAGGGGTCTCGCATCGTTGGCAGGATGCTACAAAATTTTGACGTTTGCGTAAACGTCAAAAATTGCGGGTTGCGAAGTTTCGTCGCGTATACCCGCAGAAGTGGAAATGGGCGCGCCGGAAACCCGACGCTTGCGGCACGATCCTGCCAAATCGTTAAAAACCACCCGCAGGTTAACCGCTTGTTTACCACGTTTCGTGAAAGGTGGGTGTTGAGATGGTCAAAACTGCAACCTGTCCTGGCGTCGCATCGTTGTAGTTTTGCCCGCGTCGGAAGCGCCACAGGGGTGAAGAAAGCTGTTTTCTTCCGTGACGACTTTCGAGATGGCCGACGACAGGGGCGAAGAACACCATGAATGGATCGCGATCAAATCCTCAGCGCGCAGGCAGCCAGTCCTATAGCGAGCGGCCGTCGCTCGACGCATTGAACCGCACCATCGAAGGTTTGGAGGCCCGGATCGAGGGCCTGATGAACGGCGCTGCCCGCGACGCGGCCCCAAGGCCGCCCGAGCGCGTTCCCGCCCGCGAACCGGCCAGAGAACCCATAGCGCCCCGTGACGCCGTCGCCGAGATCATGCAGCGTCAGCGCAGCCTCAGCGCTTCGCGCGAGCGTCCGCCGCTTCGCGATCGGCTGTCGCAGCGCGAGCCGGAACGCTACGCCCCGGAACGCATCGCTTCTGAGCGGCCGGTCTCTGCGCGCTTCGCAGAAGAGCCGCGCCCCCAGCCGCTCCATAGTCAGCCGCAGCGCCCGTCCTCAGCCGTCAACGATATCGCGGAAGCCCTCGTCGGTTTGCGCCAGGACCTGAAACGCGACATCACCGACGGGCTGACGCGCGAGATGAATTCGTTGCGCTCCGAAATTCGCGGCATCAAGGACCAGGCACAGGATCACAGCTTTGCCGAAGACGTGCGTGGCGACATGCAGCGCCTCGCCGACAGCATCCAGCAGCTCGGCCGCCAGGCGTCTCCCGCGCAGGCCGATGCGCTACGCGGAGACTTCGACGAACTGCGGGCGATGATCGACGGCCTGGCGCGTGAAGACAGCATGCGCCGCATGGAAAACCGCTGGAACGGCGTCGAGGATCGGCTGATCGCGTTTGATCAGAACCGTGACGACGAGCTGGTGGCACTTGCCTATCGGCTGGACGAGATCAAGTCGCAGATCGGCTCGCTGAACAACAGCTCTGCCGTCGACGTGCTGGAAGACAAGCTGATCGCTGTCGCGCAGGCGATCGAAATGCTCGGCCGGCAGATCCAGCCCGACGATCGCCGTCTCGTTTCGCAGTTTGCGGATATCGACAGCCGGCTCGACGAAATCAGCCGCGCCATCGCTGCCAACAGCCGCACGACGACCGCACTCGATGGCGGCTTCGGCAATCGCCTGGAAAATCGGCTCGGCGACCTTTCCCGTCAGATCGACAGCCTGTCGCGCCCGAACGATTCCGGGCTCGGCGCACGCCTGGAGGCTTTGACGAGCCGGGTCGAGGATCTCGCCGGCGAGAAGGCGGCCGCCCGTCTCGAGGAGCGGCTCGACCAGCTTTCGCTGCTGATGGAGCGCAGCAACAGGACCGCACAGTCGGATCTCAACGACTACCTGTCGGACATTTCGCGCAAGATCGAGGCCTTGGACCAGGGCAGCGTCAACGACGCGCTGGCCGAGCGGCTCGACTATCTGGCGCGCCGGATCGACGAACTTGACGCGCATGGGGCTCAGCCTGCCTCCGACCCGCGTTTCGATCGGCTGGAAGATCGCCTTGTCGGCATTGCACAGCGTCTCGAAGAGACCCACGCCGCGCCGTTCGACGATCGCGCCGCCCTGCAGAATCTGGAAGCACAGATCGCCAATCTGTCGACGCTGGTCAGCCAACCGCGCGCGGACGTTGCCGCGAGCGCCATGCCCGTCGATTTCGAAAACCGCATGAGCGCACTCGAGGACTACCTCTCGACCAGCGACGAATACATCGTCGAGGCCGCTCGTCAGGCGGCCGAAGCGGTGATGGAAGCCTACGCCAAGAATGGTTCTCCACGCGGTTCCGGCGGAGATCTCGCGGCAATCTCGGCGCTTGCCGAGGACCTTCGCACGCTCGAGGACCTGAGCCGCTCCAGCGAGGAGCGGACGGCGCGCACCTTCGAGGCTTTGCACGAGACGCTCGTGCATATCGCCGACAAGCTGGAGCGCATCGAAAATCGCGAGCCGACGATGGCGGCGCGGACCGAGGCGCCGGTAATGCGCGAACCGGCGATGATGCCGAGGGCCGCACAGCCGGATTTCAACGATCCATTCGGCGGCAACGAGCTCGACGACCGATACGAGGACCTGCAGCGCAACGTCCGCGCCCTGCAGGCTGAAGATCAGGCGGTGGTCGCGCAGGTCGCAGAGCCGGAAACGGCTTTTGCCGACGAGCAACAGGTCTCGACCGTTGAAGTCGAAGACGTGCGCGAACCGGCCGCTGCAGCCCGCACCGGCCTGCTTGCAGGTTTGACCCGGCGCTTCTCCGGCAAGCGGTCCGAGCCGGCGCCGGAACAGGCTCGGCAGATCGTCGAGCCGACCCCGTCGATCGATCCGTCCGAAATGCTTGCGCCCGAGGAAGCCAACCAGCTGCTGGAGCCGGGTTCGGGCGTTCCAGACGTCAAGAAGATCCTGGAGCGCGTGCGCGCCGGCCAGATGAGCAAGGCGGGTGTGCAGCCCGCCGACGGCGACAAGTCGGATTTCATCGCCGCCGCCCGCCGCGCCGCCCAGCTCGCCGTCGAAGAGGCCGACACCCTGAACAAGGCCGGTCAGGGCGGGAAGACCTCCGGCATCGGCGGCGCTTTTGCCCGTCACCGCCGGCCGATCCTGATGGCCGTCGGCGCGGTCCTGCTGGCGATCATGTCCTATCCGCTCGTCACCAACATGCTGAAGAAGCAAGAGAGCGCACCGGTCGAGCCGGCTGCGATCATCGAGCATCAGGCAGTGCCGGAATCGCGCGAAAACAAGATCGTCGACGGCCTGTTGCCGCAGAGCGCGGCCGTGGCGCCGGCTGAAACGTCGCTTACGGCATCCGGGACCCCGGCCGCATCACCTCTCGATTCCGCTGAAGCACCAGCGAAGATATCTCAAGCTTCGATCTCGGTCCCGGCGACGACCGTGCCGACGACCAGCATCGGGACGCCGGTCGAGGAAAAGGCACCGATGCTCGCGCCGGTGGCGGAGACGAAAGCTGCTTCGCCGGTTTCCGAGTTCCAGCCGACGCCGGCCGGCAATGCGCCTGCCAGCGGTGCTGCCCTTGTCAGTTCATCCGCCGAGAGCGCGGCGACACCGGCGCTGTCGCCGGTCGCCGCACCGGGCGACGTCGTCCTGCCTGAAGGTTTCGGTCCAGCCGCCCTGGTGACGGCCGCCAAGGGGGGCGATCCGCTTGCCTACTACGAGATCGGCGCTCGCTATACCGAGGGGCGCGGGGTTCTGGAAAACATGGCGGAAGCCGCCAAGTGGTATCAGCGCGCGGCCGATGCCGGCGTCGTTCCGGCGCAGTACCGCCTTGCGAGCATGTACGAGAAGGGCACGGGCGTGACACGCGACGCCGCCAAGGCGAAAGCGCTCTATCTCGCTTCCGCCGGCCAGGGCAACGCCAGCGCCATGCACAATCTTGCTGTCATGCTGGCGAGTGGCCGTGACGGTGCCCCGGATTTTGCCGAGGCGACGAAGTGGTTCGCGAAGGCGGCCGAACTCGGCATTCGCGATAGCCAGTTCAACCTTGCCGTCCTCTATGCGCGTGGCAACGGCGTACCGCAGGATCTCACCGAATCCTACAAGTGGTTCTCGGCCGCCGCCCGCGAAGGTGATGTGGATGCCGCCGCCAAGCGCGACGAAGTTGCCAAGGCGATGAAGCCCGAGCAGCTCGAAAGCGCCAAGGCGAAGGCGGATGCCTGGAAAGCACAGCCGGTCGACGCCAAGATGAACACGGTGGACGTTCCGGATGCCTGGGTCGGCCCGGCCAACAAGACCGCCAGCGTCGACATGACCAAGGCGGTCCGCAACATCCAGGCGATCCTGAATAACAACGGCTTTGACGCCGGCAAGCCGGATGGCCAGATGGGCAAGAAGACCGTGGCGGCCATCAAGGCCTTCCAGAAGTCGGTCGGCCAGGAGCCGACGGGCGAGATTACCGAGCAGCTGGTCAAGGAATTGCTGAAGCGCAATTCCTGACCTTTGGACTTGCGCCGTAATAAAGCCGCAGAGCCGGGCGACACGGGTTGCGGGTGGCGAAGCCGTCTGCCATGTGGCTGAAAAGGTTGAAATGTCAGGCCTGCTGCATAATTCCTTAATCGGAATCAGGCTAAGGAAGAATTGATGCAGCAATCAAGGTCCGACTGTGGCCTTGGCACGTCCTGGTGGAAGCGCAACGCTGCAGGAGTGCATGACGAAAGCCGCCTCGCCCTCGGGAGAGGTGCCGGCCTTTCGAATAATCCCTCATTCGTGGTGAATTGCTTGCCACACTAACCGGTTTGCCCGCATTGCGGGCCGTTGGCATATCGAGGACCCGGCGTGACGATCTATCTGCCCATCGCAGAGTTGTCGGTGAACATACTCATCATTCTCGGTATGGGCGCAGCCGTCGGCTTTCTGTCCGGCATGTTCGGCGTCGGCGGCGGCTTCCTGATCACACCGCTCCTGATCTTCTACAATATTCCGCCTGTCGTGGCGGTGGCGACCGGCGCCAACCAGGTGGTGGCCTCGTCGATCTCGGGCGCGATCACGCATTTCCGGCGCGGCACCATCGATATCAAGCTCGGCACGGTGCTTCTATGCGGGGGTCTTGCCGGCGCGACGGTCGGCGTCTGGCTATTCTCGCTGCTGCGCCGCCTCGGTCAGCTCGATCTGGTGATTTCGCTGCTCTATGTCGTGCTGCTCGGCACCGTCGGCGGCCTGATGCTTTGGGAAAGCATCACCGCCATGCGCAAGGCGGCCAAGAACCAGCAGACGACCTTGCGCCGTCCCGGACAGCACAACTGGGTGCATGGCCTGCCGCTGAAGATGCGCTTCAAGAAGTCGAAGATCTATCTGAGCGTCATTCCGGTGATCGCTCTCGGGTTCTGCATCGGTATCCTGACCTCGGTCATGGGTGTCGGCGGCGGCTTCATCATGGTGCCGGCGATGATCTATCTCCTGCGCATCCCGACGAACGTCGTCGTCGGTACGTCGCTGTTCCAGATCATATTCGTCTCGGCCTATACGGTCATCGTCCAGGCATCGACCAACTATACTGTCGACATCGTGCTCGCCTTCGTCCTGATGATCGCCGGCGTCATCGGTGCTCAGTATGGCGTGCGCGTCGGTCAGAAGCTGCGCGGCGAACAATTGCGCGCGCTGCTGGCGCTCCTCGTTCTCGCCGTCGGCATCCGTCTGGCGATCGAGCTCGTCATCCCGCCGAAGGACGTCTATTCGGTCGTATCCGCGGGGTTCGGTTTCTGATGATCCGTTTTGCCCGCACAGCACTCGCTCTTTTCGTCCTTGCCCTGGCCGCGCCGGCCGGTGCCGCCCTGCAGGAAGAAAACGCCGATCTCACAGAGAAGCTGGAGATCGGCATCTCCACCGACGAGATCGCCATTACCTCGGATTTTCGCGGCGCGGATCTGACGATCTTCGGCGCAGTGGACGGTTTTGATTCCGGGTTATTGGCCCAAGGCCGGTACAACATCATCGTGTCCCTCGAAGGCCCGAAAGACAACGCGACGGTGCGCAAGAAGGAGCGCGTCTTCGGCATCTGGGTGAACACCAGCTCCATGACCTTCGAGCTGGTGCCGGAATCCTATTCGCTGTCGAGCACGCGCGATATCGAAACGATCGCGCCGCCCGGCGAGATGGGCAACATGGGCATCGGTGTCGATCATATGCGGTTGGTCCCGCTCGGTTTCGTCGGCGACGGCAGCAATCTCGGCGAGTTCCGCGATGCTTTCCGTCGCATCCGTGAAACGAGCGGCGTCTACGAGCGCGATCCGGGCGGGGTGCAGTTCATCAGTGCGAGCCTGTTCAAGGCCTCGGTGCGCCTGCCGGCGAACGTGCCGAACGGGGTCCACGTGGTGCGCGCCTATCTCTTCCGCGACGGCGTCTTCGTTGCCGCCAAGGCGCTGCCGCTGCGTGTCGTCAAGACGGGCCTGGAGCAGTTCATTACCCAGGCCGCGCATCAGCAGCCGCTTTTCTACGGTCTCGTCGCCGTCCTGCTCGCAGTCATCACAGGCTGGGGCGCCAGCGTGATCTTCCGCAAGGAATAGTTTGGGCAGAAGCTTGCCTTGCGTTTGCTTTTGCCCGGCACGCGTTTAAAGAAAGAGCAGCAGGATGCTTTAGGGGTAAAGTACCCGGTGTCCCGAACATGTTGATCTGAACGCGTCGCGCCAAAAGGCGTGGTGAGTTCGAGAAAGCGATGCAGCTTGCGCCTATCCCCCGGATGACGGCAAGCGACGCGACACAGACAGAGGAAGCTCGATGAAACCGATTTTTGTCCAGTTGCAGTGCGCTCCCGGCAAGACCTACGAAGTCGCCGACGAGATCTACCGCAAGGAGATCGTTTCGGAGATGTACTCGACGAGCGGCGATTACGACCTGATCATCAAGGTCTACATCGAAGAAGGCCAGGACATCGGCAAGTTCATCAACGACAACATTGCCACGGTGCCGGGCATCTCGCGCTCGCTGACCACCCTGACGTTCAACGCGTTCTGATTACAGGCGGAGCCCCGGCGCGGGAGAGCCGCGCCGTTTTCCCCGCTCTCGTCAGGCGATGAGATTGGCAAACCGTACTGAATAGATCCGGTCGCGCCCGAGCATATGGGCGACCAGCTTGCTGCGGTCGAACAGCCCGGTCATCGCCCGATGCCTGAGGTCGAGCCCGCCGGTGGTCACACCAAAGGCGGGCATCAGCATGCGTGTGCCGTCCGTCGCAAAGCAGGCGCGGCGCACGGCCCTGTCCCGTCTGACCACCGTTGCTGCCGGATGCAGATGACCGGCGATCTCGCCCGCGACTTCGCCGCGCTTCGGCTCATGCCGGAAAACGAGACCGGCATGGCTAAGCTCGTCCATCGAGGCGCCCGGGAGCCCAAAGGCGCCGTCCGGGTCGTGGTTGCCGTTGATCCAGACCCATTCCCGCCCGAGCGCCATGGCGGCAATCATGTGGCGGAACGTGTCTGGCATCGCAGCTGAGCCGACGCGGTCGTGGAAATTGTCGCCGAGGCTGATGACGAGTTTCGGATTGTGACGGGCGATCGCGGCTTCGAGAACGCGTAGCGTCGCCAGCGTATCATAGGGCGGCAGCAGCATGCCGCGCCGGGCAAAGGCGGAACCTTTTTCCAGGTGAAGATCGGAAACGACGAGCGTGCTTGTCTCCGGCAGATAGAGGCTGCCGAGCGGATCGCACATCGCCGCGACTCCGTTGACGATTGTCTGGGCGTGGAGGAGCGGGGCAGTGGTCTGAGCCGAGAGGGCGTGGGCGAGCCGGTGCATGGTTATGGTCTCGCACGCTCTGTACGGAGGGGGGTACCCGCCTGACGCGGCAGACCGTCCAGAGAGGGATCACCCGCCCAACGCCACCGACTGCTCATTCTCAAAACCATTTTGCTATCAATCCACATTCAGCCCACCCATCGCCTCGTGGATCAGGTCGTCGGCGGCCTCCGAAAGCAGGAAGTCCTGCGCCTCGCCCTGGACCATCTCCTTGCCGATCTCCAGCATGACGGGCACGGCCAGCGGCGAGATGTGGTCGAGCCGTCGATGGGTGATGTGTCCCTTGATTCGCTTCAGCATATCCCCGAGGCGAGCGATGTCCAAAAGCCCTGTTGCCGCATCGTTGCGGGTCGCCTCGAGCAGCAGGTGGTCCGGCTCGTGCGCGTGCAATACGTCGTAAATGAGGTCGGCCGAGACGGTGACTTGGCGGCCGGTCTTTTCCTTGCCGGGATGCCGCTGGTCGATCAGCCCGGCGATCACGGCGCAATTGCGAAAGGTGCGCTTCAGCAGGAAGGATTCGTTCAGCCAGGCCTCGAGGTCGTCGCCTAGCATGTCCTCATCGAAAAGGTCGGCGAGCGCCCCGCGCCTGAGTTCGAAGGTGGCGCCGAGATCGTCGAGTGCCCATACCGCCAGGGAGTAATCGGTGGCGACGAAGCCGAGTGGCTTCAACCCGGCGCGGTCGAGCCGGCGGGTAAGCAGCATGCCGAGCGTCTGGTGCGCCAGCCGCCCCTCGAAGGCATAGGCGACCATGTAATGCCGGCTGCCGCGCGGAAAGGTCTCGATCAGAAGCTCGTCCTCACGCGGCAGCATCGAGACGTCCTTCTGCAGCGACAGCCAGTCGCGCACCTGTTCCGGCAGCGCCGAGCGCCGCGCCGGATCGGCGAGCATCTTGCGCACCTGCGCGGCCAGATAGGTCGAAAGCGGGAACTTGCCGCCGGCATAACTCGGCACCTTGGGATCAAAGGTGAAGGCCTGGCTGACGAGGCACTCGTTCTCGCGGATGCCTTCGAAGCGCAGCACCTTGCCGGAGAACATGAAGGTATCGCCCTGGGACAGCATTTCGAGGAAATATTCCTCGACCTTGCCGAGCGGCATGCCGCCGCGGCCAAGCGCGCCGCGCTGGTTGCGCTTGACCATGCGCACGTTCAGCATCGGCGACTCGACGATCGTGCCGACGTTCAGCCGGTATTGCTGCGCCACCAGCGGATTGGAGACGCGGTAGAGCCCGTCCTTGGTCTTGCGGATGCGGGCGTAGCGCTCATAGGTCTTCAGCGCATAGCCGCCGGTCGCGACGAAATCGATCACCCGTTCGAAGGTTTCCCAGGAAAGTGCCGTGTAGGGCGAGGCGGTGGTGATCTCGTCATAGAGGTCGAGCGGAGCGAACGGAGCAGCACACGCCATGCCGAGCACGTGTTGGGCGAGCACGTCGAGCGCGCCCTTGCCGACGGGTGGCGTATCCTGCGCACCGATATAGTTGGCGTCGAGCGCCGCCTGGCATTCCATCACCTCGAAGCGATTGGCCGGCACCAGGATCGCCTTCGAGGGTTCGTCCATGCGGTGGTTGGCACGGCCGATGCGCTGGGCAAGGCGGCTCGCCCCCTTCGGCGCGCCGACATGCACGACGAGATCGACATCGCCCCAATCGATACCGAGGTCGAGCGTCGAAGTGGCGACGACGGCGCGCAGGCGGTTCTCCGCCATAGCCGCCTCGACCTTGCGACGCTGGGCGACATCGAGAGAACCGTGATGCAGCGCGATCGGAAGGTTGTCGTCATTGATCGTCCAGAGTTCCTGAAACAGAAGCTCCGCCTGGCTGCGGGTGTTGACGAAGAGCAGTGTGGTACCGTGCTCCTTGATCGCGGCGTAGACATCGGCGATGGCGTAGCGCGCCGAGTGCCCGGCCCAGGGCACGTGCTCTTCCGTCTTGAGGATGGAAATCTGCGGTTTCGCACCGCCTTCGACGAGCACGAGCCCGGCGTGGTTGTTCGCGTCCGGCTCCTGTGGCACCAGCCAGCGCTGCAGATCCATCGGATCCGAGACCGTCGCCGAAAGCCCGATTGTCTGCAGTCGCGGTGCCAGCCGGCGTAACCGCGCCAGGCCGAGCGAGAGAAGATGACCGCGCTTGGAGGTGACGAGCGAGTGCAACTCGTCGAAGACGACGTAGCGCAGGTTTTTGAAGAAACGCGTCGCTTCGCCGTTGGCAAGCAGCAATGCCAGCTGTTCCGGCGTTGTCAAGAGAATGTCGGGCGGATTGAGCTTCTGCCGTTGGCGCTTGGCGGTCGGCGTGTCGCCCGTTCGGTTTTCGACGCGCACCGGCAGGCCCATTTCGCCGACCGGCTTCATCAGATTGCGCTCGATGTCGACAGCGAGAGCTTTCAAAGGCGAAATGTAGAGCGTGTGGATGCCGACGAAGGCGGAGCCCGGCGGGATCTTGCCGCGTCGGGTGAGATCGACCAGCGATGGCAGAAAGCCGGCAAGCGTCTTGCCGGCGCCCGTCGGCGCGATCAGCAGCGTGCTTTCTCCCGCCTCGGCGTGTGCCAGCAGCTCGAGCTGGTGGGCACGCGGCCGCCAGCCTTTCTCGCCGAACCAGCGTAGAAAGGGTGCGGGCAAGGTCAGGGCATCGCCTTGCGGTTCCGGGGAATCGATCCTGTTCACGGAGAACAAAGGTAGATCAAATCTGCCAAAAGAGAAGCCTGTGAGGCGGGTGGCAGACGGTCCCGTTGACTCTTTTTGAGAATCATGGATAAAATATATCTATGATTATGGGGGTGCCAATGAAACTTGGTGATGGGGTCGAGCAGGCCATTCACAGTGTGACGATGCTGAGCTGTCTGCAGCCGGGCAGCACGCTGTCGGCTGCTGCCCTTGCGGAGTTCCATGGCGTCTCCACCAGCTATCTCCTGAAGCACCTGCAGGCAATGTCGGGGGCAGGGTTGTTGGAGGCGGTGCCGGGCCCGAAGGGCGGTTATCGCCTTGCCCGCAAGCCGGAGAAGATAAGCCTGCTCGACATCGTGCTTGCGGTCGAGGGCCCGGAGCCGGCGTTCCGCTGCAACGAGATCCGCCTGCGCGGTCCCAATCCATACACCTGCAAGCCGACGGCGCCCTGCACCATCAATGCCGCGATGCTGAGGGCCGAGCAGGCCTATCGCGCCGAGCTCAGGCGCGTGACCATCGCCAGCATCATGGAAGAGCTCTATGCCAAGGATGACGGCAGCATTGCCGCAAGAACCAATGCGTTCCTGAAGATCAACGAACGCCGGTCAGCCGCCGGCGTTTGAGATCGTCCGCCAACCCCATAAATCACGTCAACCCAAGGAGAAGTGCATGCAACCGCGTTTCAATTTCGTCGAAGCCGCCCCGGATGCCTATAAGGCCGTTGCCGCGCTGGACAAATACGTCGTCAAGGACTCGGGCCTGGAGCCCCGCCTGATCCACCTGATCAAGCTTCGCGCCTCGCAGATCAACGGCTGCGCCTATTGCGTCGACATGCATGTGAAGGAGGCGCGCCATAGCGGCCTCAGCGAGCAGTGGATCCACCTGATCTGCACCTGGCGTGAATCGCCGATCTACGACGCGCGCGAGCGCGCTGTGCTTGCATGGACGGAATCGCTGACCAACATCGCCCAGACCCGTGCGCCGGACGAAGACTTCGAGCCGCTGAAGGAACATTTCACCGAAGCCGAGATCACCAAGCTCACGGTCGCGATCGGGGTGATCAACACCTGGAACCGGATCGCTGTCGGCTTCCGCTCCCAGCACCCGGTCGACGCGCCGTCAAAGGCTGCCTGAACCATCGTTATTCCGGGAAAAGCATGAAGCGCTCTCCCGGAAATGCCTCTTGCAACAGGCCTTCCAAGCGGAGAACCGATCTAGAGGGCGATGTACCGATCGGCGCGGTGATTGATGGCCACGAACAGGTTGAGGACGACCGCGCCGAGCACCGACCACGCGACGACTGTGGGTGAGGTCACGCCGAAGGCAAAGACGAGCACGACCATGTCGATCGCAAGCTGCACGAGACCGGCGCGAATGCCGAAACGCTCCTGCAGGTAGATGCCGAGAATGCCGACGCCGCCGAGGCTGGCGCGGTGGCGATAGAGCGCCAGGAGGCCGTAGCCGAGCAGCAGGCCGCCGAGCAGGGCCGCCCAGGCCGGCTGGATCGTGCCGATCTGGAAGAGGCGCGACTGGATGTCTGTCAGGAACGAGGTCACGCCGATGGCGATGAAGGTCTTGACCGTGAAGGCCGGGCCGAGCCGCTTCAGCGACAGGTAGAAGAACGGCAGGTTGAGCAGGAAGAAGGCGAGGCCGAAATTGATGCCGAAGGCATAGTGCAACAGGAAGGCGACGCCCGCGGTGCTGCCGGTGAGCAGACCCGCGCTTGCGAGGAAATAGAGGCCGAGCGCGGCAATCAGGCTGCCGGTGAAGATGCCCTGCAGGTCCTCGACGGCTGAGTGCCGGGTCGGGCTGGTGTTCCAGAGACCGAAAACGCTGCTGATCTGAGCCATGGCAAATCCTCGATTGCGATGGCAAAGCAATGCTGCAACGCACAAAAACAATCAAGAAAAATACGTCAGTTATGCTGACCTATTTTTGCGACTCTGCCTTGCGTTTTACGCAGGCTTGCGCGCCAGGAACAGGATGCCGAAAACCGGTTGGCCGGCATCCATACGAATGACGGTGCGCTCGATGGCCTTGAACTCCAGACCATGCGTCGCGCAGAGCCCGCGGATATAGGTTTCGCTGTGGGCATAGCGCAGCGAGGGGCGTAGGAGGAAATCCACGCCATCGCCCGCATCCTCGACCGAGAAGGCGAAGTGGCCGCCTGCGTCAAGCAGTCGGAGGGTAATCTCAAAGACACTGTCGAGATTGCCGAGATACATGAGAACGTCGGCGGCGCTGACGAGATCGGCCCGGGCGGGGGCGAAGTTGCCGAAGATGCCGGATGTTTCCGGCGAGAGCGAGAGGTCGGCGCGTGCCAGCCGATCGTAGGTGGATTTCGCCTCGGCCTTGGCGAGCATGTTGATGGAGATGTCGAAACCTTCGAGAAACTGCGCTCGATCCCGGATGCGCTCGCCAAAGAGGCCGGTGCCGCAGCCGAGATCCGTCACATGCTCGAAGATGAGGCCTCCGGTGTGGCTTTGGATTAGGGCCGCGAGCTTCTGCGGCACGGTATAGCCGAGCTTCGCCACCAGCGCCTTGTCGAAGCGGTCGGCATAGTCGTCGAAGAGCCGCTCGACATAAAGGCTCGGCGGCTGTTCGGGCATATCTGCCGCGCCGAGAAGCGCCAGCTTCAGGCCGGCGCCGAAGATGTCCTGAGGGCTCAGCGACAGGGTTTTTCTGAGCGCGTCGATCGCCGCCTCTTTCCGGCCAGATTTTTCTTCATAGTCCGCGAGCCGAAACCAGCCAGCTGCCCAGTTGGGGGCCTGTTCCAGCGCTTGCGACATGAGTTCGGCCGCGCTTGAGTGCTCGCCGCCCTCGGCAAGCATTTTTGCGTAGTCGGCGCGGCGGTCGGCGATCAGGTCGCCGGAGGAGAGCTGGTTGAGCGTCATCAATGTGAGATGTTGGTTGCGATCAGCGCTTCTGACGCCGGATGCCGCAAAACACAAGCGGAATCTGGCCGAAACCGAGAGCTTGGGCGCCATGCAGGGGCTGGCCGACTTGCGACGCCGCCGATCGCGGCTTATGTGAAGACAAACAGGAGAAGTTCGAGGATGTCGGACGGAATGGACAGATTCTTGGGTGACTCGCCGCTGCGCGTGCTGGTTAAGCTCGTCGTGGTGTCGATCCTCGTCGGCTTCGTGATGAGGATGTTCGGCTGGTATCCGACCGATATCTACTTCGCTGTCCGCAACTTCCTGCTCGACCTCTGGTATACCGGCTTTGCCGCACTCGGCCGGGTAGGGGACTACCTGCTGCTCGGTGCCGTGATCGTCGTTCCGGCCTTCGTCATCCTTCGCGTGCTGAGCTATCGGCGCTGATGATGCAGGACCGGTTTCTTCTCATCGAACGCCGCGGCCTTCTGCGCGCCACCGCCATCCTATCGCTCGGCGCGCTTGCCGGCTGCACGACCTCCAAGGTGCTGACGCCTGAAAGCGGCACCGGCAGCGACCAGACTGCGGCGAGCCTCGGCTACGTCAACAAGCTGCGCAAGGGCAGGGGGCTGACAGAGCTCGTGGCCAACCACGCGGCTTCGGCCGCTGCAATGAGCCAGGCGGCGCGCATGGCCAAGGTTGGTAAGATGCAGCATCTGATTGGCTGGAACGACAGTTTCTACGACCGGATGAAGGGCCAGGGCGTGACCCTGCCGGCCGCCGAAAACATTGCCGTGGGCCAGGACGACGCAGAGCGCGCCTATGACGCCTGGTTCAAGTCGCCCAAGCATCTCGAAAACATGCTCGGCAACTATCGCGGCCTCGGCGTTGCGGTCGCCCAGAACGCCGCCTCCGGCAACCGACCCTTCTGGGCCATGGTGCTTTCGGGCTAAGCGCGCCTCACCACTACGCGACCGCTCTCTTGGAGCTTTGCCCCTCATCCCCCTGCCGGGCCCTACTCCCCAGAGGGATGGGGAGCAGGAGACCTATGGCGCTTGCTCGGTCCGTCGCGACGTCCCCTCTCTCCATCTGCGGGGAGACGGCCAGTCCTCCGGTTAGATCCGAGGAGAGGGGCCTTCACATACGCTGACCCGCGCATGCATTCGCGGTCGGCAGCGGCAAATGCCACCTTGCATCCCCCCATGCTCATTCCCTAAAACGGTCATCTCTCACCTATCACGCCCGGACCGTTCGATGACCGCCTCTCCCGTCTCGCCGAGCGAACCTGCCGGCCCCTTTCACGTCACCCATCGTCTGATCCTGGCAATTGCGCTGCCGATGACGCTCGGCTTTCTGACGACGCCGTTGCTCGGGCTGGTCAACACGGCTGTCGTCGGGCGCATGGGGCAGGCGACCCTGCTGGCGGGCCTTGCTGTCGGCGCCATCCTGTTCGACCTGATCTTCACCACCTTCAACTTCCTGCGGGCAGCGACGACGGGTTTGGTTGCCCAGGCCTATGGCCGCGGCGACCGCCGTGAGCAGCAGGCGGTGTTCTGGCGATCGCTGATCATCGCGCTCATTTGCGGTACGGTCAGCCTGCTCGTTTCGCCGCTTCTGCTATCCGGCGGCCTCTGGCTGATGGGACCGGAGCCTGAGGTGGCAGCCGTCACCCGGACCTATTTTCTCTGTCGCATCATTTCAGCGCCTGCCGCTCTTGCGAACTACGCCATCCTCGGTTTCGTGCTTGGCCGCGGCGAAGGTACCATCGGCCTGGTGCTGCAGACGCTGATTAACGGCATCAACATCGTGCTCTCGATCCTGCTCGGTCTCGTTCTCGGCTGGGGTGTGACGGGTGTCGCGCTCGCGACCGTCATCGGCGAGATTGTCGGTGCGCTTGCCGGCTTTGCCATCGTTTATGGGCGCTTCGATCTCAAGGACGCGCCGAGCTGGGCGTCGATCTGCGATCGCGAACGGCTGAAGCCGCTCTTCGGGCTCAACCGCGACATCATGATCCGCTCCTTCGTGCTGCTGGCCGCCTTTACACTGATGACGCGCATCGGTACGGCCTTCGGGCCGGTGACGCTAGCGGCAAACGCGGTGCTGATGACGATCTTCCTGGTTGCCGGCTACTACCTCGACGGTCTCGCCAATGCTGCCGAACAACTGATCGGCCGCTCGATCGGTGCCCGCTACCGCCCGGCCTTCGATCGGGCGCTACGCCTCACGGGCGCGTGGTCGCTGGGGCTCGCTCTGGTCACCACGATCGCCCTCGTGCTTCTAGGCGACAGGCTCGTCAATCTGCTGACGACGGCGTCCGATGTCCGCGCGGCCGCATACGAGTATCTGCCATGGGCGGCGGTGACCGCGACCACGGGCGCGCTCGCCTTCCTGATGGACGGCGTCTTCATCGGCGCCACCTGGTCGCGCGAGATGCGCAACATGATGGTCGCGGCCTTTGTCGGCTACGCGGCGGCCCTGGCCGTGCTTGTACCCGTCTTCGGCAATCACGGGCTCTGGGCCGGCCTCAACCTTTTCCTGCTGATGCGCGGCCTGTTTCTGCTTTCGAGAATTCCCGCGAAGGCGCGTCAGACCTTCCGACCGGCCCAATAGTCGAGGCGGCTGTCGCGGATGTCGCGGATCGAGTTGAGCCGTTCGCGGTCGCAGAGATCGGAAAGACCACGCACAATACGGCCGGGCAGCGCGGGGCCCTCATAGACCATGCAGGAATAGAGCTGGACCAGATCGGCGCCGGCGCGGATCTTCTCCGCTGCGGTCTCGGCCGAACCGACGCCGCCGACGCCGATGATCGGCAGGTTCGGTCCGACGCGCTTGCGCATACGGGCAAGCACTGCCGTCGACTTCTCGAAGAGCGGCCGGCCGGAGAGGCCGCCGGCTTCCTTCGCTTGGGTCTGATCCTTCAGGCCTTCGCGCGAAAGCGTCGTGTTGGAGACGATCAGACCATCGAGATTGTGGGCGAGCACTTCGGCTGCGATGTCATCCATGCCCTCTTCCGTCAGATCGGGCGCGATCTTCAGGAATACCGGAACATAGCGGCTGCTGCTGCGGGCTTCCTCGTCGCGAGCCGAGAGCACGGCCGATAGCAGGGCGGCGAGGCTCTCACGCGCCTGCAGGTCGCGCAGGCCGGGCGTGTTGGGCGAAGAGATGTTGGCGGTGAAATAGCGGGCGACCGAGTAGAAGGCGTGGATGCCGTTCACATAATCGGCAATGCGGTCGGCACTGTCCTTGTTGGCGCCGATATTCACGCCGATCAGCGCATTGCGCGAGCAGGCCTTGAGCCGCGCCAGCGCCGCGCCATGGCCCTCATTGTTGAAGCCCAGCCGGTTGATGACGGCCTCGTCCTCGACCAGCCGGAAGATGCGTGGCTTGTCGTTGCCGGACTGCGGCTTCGGCGTGACCGTGCCGATCTCGGTGAACCCGAAACCGATCTTCAGCAGCGCTTCCGGCACCTCGGCATTTTTGTCGTAGCCGGCGGCCATGCCGATCGGGTTCGGGAACTCGATGCCCGCGACCGTCTGGGACAGCCGCTTGTCGGCCTTGGCGGGACAACTCGGCACGAGCCCGGTCTTCAACGCCTTGATCGAGAGGCCGTGCGCGGCCTCCGGATCGAACAGGAAGAGGCCACGGCGGGCGAGATTGGTAAGCGGGTTCATGCGTCAAGTTCCGGGAAGATATGCGAGCCATCGGCACCGAGCGGCAGGGGCTTTTCCCAAACCACGGCGGAGAGGAAGAGGGGGGCGTAGAGATGCGGAAAGAGGGCGCCACCGCGCGAAGGTTCGTAGACCAGCTCCTCTCCGAGCGCGTCGCCATCGACGGCGACCAGCAGCAGGTCTTCCTGTCCTTCGAAATAGCGCGCCGCCGTCTCGACGACCTGCTCGCCGGTCGAAAAATGGACGTAACCGTCGGCGAGATCGACGGGCGCGCCGTCGAAGCGCCCGCTGCGCTTGGCTTCCTGCCACAGCGAGGCCGGAACGATCTTGTAGATGATGGAACCCATTGTGCCCGTCTGTCCCCGTAATCTTCTGTCGTGGCCTTGCCGCAAATATCGGCGATTGTCCATCGCAGAAGGACGTCGATTCGCGCATAATCGGTGGTGAAGATCGATTTCGCTCATCCCGTTCATGTGCCGGACGTCATCTGGCAAGGACCGCAACGGAGAGGACGTCATGAGAAAAGCAACTGTCGCACTTCTGATTGGTGCCGGCTTGGCATTCGCCGGCATCGCCTCGGCGCAGGATCCGGCGCCCGGCCGCTATAGTATGCAGAAATCCGAGACCGGTATCGCCCGTCTCGACACGCAAACCGGCGAAGTGTCACTCTGCCAGGAAAGGAACGGCGAACTCGTCTGCCGCATGGCAGCGGACGAACGCTCTGCGCTCGAGCTGGAGATCGACCTCCTGACCAAACGGGTGGAGACCTTGGAAAAGGCCGTCAAATCCGGTGATAGCGTCGCGAAACGGGACCTTCCGACCGACGAAGAGATTGACCGGACAATGGGCATCATGGAAAGAATGATGCGTAAGTTCATGGATATCGTGAAGGATCTCGAAGGCAGCGACCCCGCGACGGAGCCGCAGAAGACCTGAGACGCCGGATCGGCCATGCGGAATGCGGATCGGCGCGTGGAGGCGTGCAGGTCGCAGACCGGGCTCTTGGGAGGGAGCGACATGACGCCGGACATGACCATCATCATCGCGGACGATCATCCGCTGTTTCGTGGCGCCATGCGCCAGGCCCTCAGCGGCATGGACGGCGCGCCTGCCATCGTCGAGGCAGGCGATTTCGCAGCCGCGCGCAAGGCTGCTGCCGATTATCCGGATGCCGATCTCCTGCTGCTGGACCTGACCATGCCCGGCGTCAGCGGCCTCTCGGGCCTGATTGCGCTTCGCGCCGAGTTTCCGAGCCTGCCGGTCATGGTGGTTTCGGCCCACGACGATCCGGCAACGATCCACCGCGCGCTCGATCTTGGCGCCTCCGGCTTCCTGTCGAAGTCGGCCGGTATCGAGGAAATCCGTGAAGGTATCGAGAAGGTGATGGCCGGCGAGGTCTTCGTGCCGGCGGGTTATGACCAAACACAGGAATACGAACCGGAAGTCGCCGATCTGCTGCAGCGGTTGCAGACGCTGACGCCGCAGCAGTCGCGTGTTCTCAGCATGCTGGGTGAGGGGCTGCTCAACAAGCAGATCGCCTATGAGCTCGGTGTCTCCGAGGCAACCATCAAGGCGCATGTCTCGGCGATCCTGTTGAAGCTGAATGTCGACAGCCGCACCCAGGCGGTCATCCAGCTTTCCAAGATAGGCACCGTCGCCGCGGCCTGAGGCGGTTGACCTAGCGCTGCAGCCATTTTCTTCTATCGCCGGCGCACCGCCGACGCGCTCATTCAGCAGCCGTTCGCGCCGCAGTCGAAAGTTGCGTCAGCCACGCCCGCATCGCTGCCGGTCGCACCGGCTTGTTCTGGACCGAGACGCCGTCGCGCTCGGCCGCGGCGCGTACTTCCGGAGTGCGATCCGCCGTCACCAGCAAGGCCGGAATCGCCTCACCCGCGCATAGCCGGATCTTTGCAATTGCCTCGATGCCCGTTCCATCGTCGAGGTGGTAGTCGGCGATAACAGCGTGCGGCTTTTCGGCCGGCTGTGCGGCCATCTCGGCGCAGGCGGCAACCGATTCAACCGTGCTGACGACGCAGCCCCAGCCGGACAGCAGCACCTTCATGCCCTCGAGGATGCGCGGCTCATTGTCGATGCAGAGCACACGCAGGCCGTTGAGCGCCTCGCTTGCCTTGCTGGGAACGACCGGGCGGACGCCGACCCGTTCGCCGGCGCTGATGTCCAGCGGCAATGTCACCTTGAAGCCGGTGCCCTTGCCCGGTGTCGATTGCAGGCTGACCGGATGGTTGAGCACGCGCGAGATGCGATCGACGATCGAAAGGCCGAGGCCGAGGCCGGAAGCCGTGCGCGCACCCTCATCGAGCCGGGCGAACTCCTTGAAGACCGTGCGGAATTTTGAGGATGGAATACCGATGCCGGAATCGAGCACCTCGATCGTCGCCATCGCACCATGCCTGCGCACGCCGACCAGCACCTTGCCGGTGAGCGTATATTTAATCGCGTTGGAAACGAGGTTCTGGACCACGCGTCGAAGCAGGTTCGGATCGCTGCGCACCGTGAGCGAGGTCGGCATGACCACCAGTTCGAGATCCTTCGCGCGGGCGATCGGCGCGAAATCGGTCTCGACGCGGCGGAGCAGGTCGTTGAGCGGCACGGATTGCAGCCGCGGCTTCATGGCGCCGGTGTCGAGGCGTGAGATGTCGAGCACGGCGCCGAGAATGGCTTCGACCGATTCCAGCGAGGAATCGATGTTCTCGACCAATGTGCTGTCATCGGAATCGCCGAGCCGCTCGACCAGCGAGGAGGAGTAGAGCCGGGCGGCATTGAGCGGCTGCAGGATGTCGTGGCCGGCCGCTGCGAAGAACCGCGTCTTGCCGATATTGGCCTCTTCCGCGGCAGCCCGTGCTTCGGCGAGCTCCCGGTTCACGCGGGTCAGCTCGCCAGTACGCTCCTCGACGCGCAGTTCCAAAGTCTCGTTCGCCTGTTTCAGCGCCATGTCGGCGGCAACGCGCTGGGTGATGTCGGTATAGGTGGTGACGATGCCCTTGTCGGGCATGGCGTTGGTACGCACTTCGATGATGCGCTCGCCATTGCCAAGTTCGAGCAGGAAGGGTTTGTCGAGTGTCAGGAAGTTGGCGATCAGCCCCTTTTCCTGATCCTTGCGGATATCGCCGCGCTTGGTGAGGATCGAGACGATATCGGCAAGCGGGAAGCCCACCTGGCCGGCGGCTTCAGGCAAGTCGAGAAGCTGGCGGAAGCGCCGGTTCCAGATGATCAGGTTGTTGGCATTGTCGAAGACGGCAATGCCCTGGTCCATCTGCGAGAGTGCCGTCTGCAGCATATCCTGATTGTACTGCAGCGCCTCGCTTGCCTGGTCGAGCAGCCACGCGGTGTCCGACGACGTGTCGTCGCCGCGCTGCAGGACGAGCGAAAGCACCAGACGCGCCGAGGATGAGCCGATGGCGCTGCCGAGCAACTGCTCGGAAAAATGCACGACCGCCATGTCGGCCGGCGCGTTGTCGTCCAGCCAGCGGCCGGACTGGCGCTCATAGGTGTGGAACGAGCGCTGCATGCGCTCGGTGCCCATGTAGCGGCCGATCGTCGCCTTGAGATCGCGCACCGTGACCTTGGTCTTGCGACCGCGGAAGGTGCCCTCGGTGCGCGACCGCCGGGTGATGAAGATGCCGGCCTGGAAGCGCTCGATCGGCTTTGGTGTCCGCGTCAGCGACGCCAGCACATAGGCGCTGCAGTTGACGAGCAGGCTCAGCGTCGTGGCATTGACCAGCGGGTCGGCGCCGGGACCCGAGAACAGGTCGGTAAATGGCAGCAGGAAGCTTAGGACCGTTGCCGCGACCTGGGAATTGTCCGGTCCGCCGAGGCTCGGCAGGAACAGCAGATAGGCCCAGACGAAGAAACCGGAGACCATGCCGGTGATCGCGCCGCGCGCATTCGCCTGGCGCCAGACGAGGCCGCCGAGCATGGCCGGCGCCATCTGGGAGATGGCGACGAAAGACAATAGCCCGAGCGAAGCAAGCCCGGCGCTGATATCGGCGGAGCGGTAATAGCCGTAACCGAGCAGGAGCACGACGAAGATCGCCGAGCGGCGGATGTTGAGAAGCGTCCCAGCAAGGTTTTCCTGCAAGCCTCCGCGCTGGCTGAGATTGCGGCGCAGGAAAACCGGCATGACGATGTCGTTGGAAATCATGATCGACAGCGCCACCGACGCGACGATCACCATGGCCGTCGCTGCCGAGAAACCGCCAATGAAGGTAATCAGCGTCAGGAGCGGCAGGCCGTTGGCGAGTGGCAGGGTCAAGAGGTAAAGGTCCGCGTCCCCCGAGCCCGAGAAGGTGAGGAGTCCGGCAATCGCGATCGGCAGCACAAAGAGATTGATGGCGACCAGATAAAGCGGGAAGAGAATGCCGGCGGTCCGAAGTTCTCCGTCCGTGCGGTTTTCGACGACGGTGACGTGAAATTGGCGCGGTAGCATGATCACCGCGAAGGCCGAGGTGACGATCAGCAGGATCCATCGCGCCGTCGGGGTCTCGTAGGACAGTGCCGATTGTACCGCCGGGCTTTCGGTGGCCAGCGACCAGAGATGCGCCGGGCCGTTGAAAATGACGAAGACGATGTAGAAGCCGGCAGTGACGAGTGCCACGAGTTTGACGAGCGACTCCATCGCGATCGCCAGGATCAGCCCGTCCTGGTGCTCCGTCGCGTCGGTGTGGCGCGTGCCGAAGACGATGGCGAAGCAGGCGAGAAACAGGGTCACGAGCAGCGGCAGGTCGATGAAGCTCTGCCCGGCGCCGATGCCGTAGTCGCTGGTGTTGATCATCGCCGCGACAGAACTCGAAATCGCCTTGAGTTGCAGCGCGATGTAGGGGATGGCGCCGACCAGCGAGATCAGCGCGACGATTGCTGCCACGGCCGGGTTCTTGCCGTAGCGCGCGGCGATGAAGTCGGCGACCGAGGTCAGTTTCTCTGTCTTGGCAAGGCGGATGATCTTGCGGATCAGCGGCATGCCCAGCGTGAACATCAGGATCGGCCCGATATAGATACCGGTGAATTCAAGCCCGCGCTCGGCCGCAAGCCCGATACCGCCGAAATAGGTCCAGGACGTGCAATAGATCGCAAGGCTGAGGGCATAGACGAGCGGTCTGCCTTTCAGCGCAGCGCTTTTCCTCCTGGCCCGCCGGTCGCCATAGCTCGCGACTGCAAACAGCAGCAGCAGATAGGCGAAGGCCGAGGCAAAGATGACCGAACCCGAAAGCATGCCTCATTCCTCCGACACGAAGCATAGGACAAGTCCGTCAGGTTGAGAATTGCCCCGCGCATGAGTCTTAAGTCCAAGGCGCTGCTAGAGAAAATGCGCTCTCGGGTGCGGCGGGGTTTCGGTCCTTCTTTTCGCAGGCGCGATTTGACCAAAGCAAAGAAAGGTTTTCTCGCTGCCCGCTTTGGTTTAGTTTCCGTAAACGGTTGCAGCGCGGGACAGCGCCGGCGGTCGCTTTCAACGGGGATAAAACGGAGAGACGTATGCTGAATGAGTTCAAGGAGTTTATTGCCCGCGGGAACGTGATGGATCTCGCGGTCGGTGTCATCATCGGCGCCGCCTTCAACAAGATCGTGACGTCGGTCGTCGAAGACCTCGTGATGCCGATTGTTGGTGCGCTCACCGGCGGTGGTTTCGATTTCTCCAATTACTTCGTCCCGCTCTCCGCCAATGTGACCGCGACGTCTCTCGCCGCTGCCCGTCAGCAGGGCGCGGTGTTTGCCTATGGCAACTTCATCACCGTGCTCATCAACTTCCTGATCCTTGCCTGGATCATCTTCCTGATGATCAAGGCCGTGAACCGCATGCGCACCTCGCTCGAAAAGCAGAAGGAAGCAGCACCGGCCGCTCCGCCGGCGGAAGACATCCAGCTTCTCTCCGAAATCCGCGACCTGTTGAAGCAGCGCGCCTGAGCCATTTCTCGCGGCCTCGGCCAACCGGGGCCGCGAAACATCACAGAAATCGATAAACCGGTCAGATAAAGTCGCGTGATCGCTCACGCGAAAGCGGCTAGAAGCGATGGACAGTCTGGAGCGGGCCATTTCCGCTCTAATCCATTGGAATCTTTCGCGATGATCTCGGGCGATCCGGCCGGGACCGTCGCGCGTCCGGAGCCCGTCATGACCATCCTCAGCACCATCAGCCCCCGCGCTCTTGCGGCGCCCGAAAGCGGTATCGTCGAGGTGGTGAACTATGCCCGCGGGCGTGACGGCCTGATTCCGCTCTGGGTCGGCGAAGGCGATCTGCCGACGCCTGCCTTCATCAGTGACGCGGCGCGCGAGGCGCTTGTCGCCGGCGAGACCTTCTACACCTGGCAGCGCGGCATCCCGCCACTGCGCGAGGCGCTGGCGCGCTACTACCAGAGGCGCTTCCAGAAAAGCCTTTCGCCCGAAAACTTCTACGTCGTCGGCTCCGGCATGCAGGCGATCAAGCTCTCGATCGAGGCGATCGCCTCGCCGGGTGACGAGATGGTGCTATTGACGCCGGCATGGCCGAACTTTGCCGCCGCCGCCGATCTCTCCGGCGTCCGTCCGGTTTCGGTCGAGCTGCGCTTCGAACACGGTAAATGGCAGCTCGATCTCGATCGACTGGAAGCGGCAATCGGACCGAAGACCAGGGCGCTGTTCATCAACACGCCGTCGAACCCGACCGGCTGGACCGCGACCCGCGAAGAACTGGCCGCGATCCTCGCGCTCGCGCGCAAGCACGGCCTCTGGATCATCGCCGACGAGATCTACGCCCTCTACTACTATGCCGGTACCCGCGCGCCGTCCTTCCTGGACGTCATGGAAGAGGGCGACCGTATCCTCTTCGTCAATTCCTTCTCGAAGAACTGGTCGATGACCGGCTGGCGTGTCGGCTGGATCGTCGCGCCTCCGGAGATGGGCCAGGTGCTGGAAAATCTGGTGCAATATTCGACGTCGGGTGTTGCCCAGTTCATGCAGCGCGGCGCCGTCGTTGCGCTCGACGAGGGCGATGCCTTCCTGGACGCGAATGTCGCCAAGGCGACGAAAAACCGTGACGTCTTCTGCGATGCGCTGATTGCCACCAACCGGGTGGAAACGCTGAAGCCCGACGGCGCGCTCTACGCGTTCCTGAAGATCGATGGCGTTACGGATTCGCGTGCGGCGGCGATCGATATCGTCGACAAGACTGGCGTCGGCCTGGCGCCGGGCACCGCCTTCGGCGACGGTGGTTCGCTGTTCATGCGCGCCTGTTTCCTGCGCGATCCGGCTCAGGTGAAGGAAGCCGCAGACCGCCTGCAGCGCTATATCCTTGGCGGCTGACGCCGGGGCGCGTGACCGAAGAGGCGACTATTCGTCGCCGGTCTCGCCCAGAACTTTCTGTTCATGGGCAATCGCATGGCCAATCAGCCGCGCCCAGATATCCTCGTAGAAATCGGGGTCGAGATTGAAGTTCGCGGCGTTCTTGCGGGCGTTCTCGCGCACTTCCATGACGCGCGCCGGGATATCCGCCTTCAGCTTCAGCGGCGCCTTGATCTCGGCTGCCCGGTCGATATAGCCCCAGCGTTCGGCAAACAGCGTCATCAGTGCCTCATCGAGCCGGTCGATTTCGGCACGCACATCGGCCATGGTTTCGCATTGCGCGGGGGTCTTCTGCATCTGTCTCGTCCGATTGCCTGGGGTCCGACCGTTTCGGCCGAGCGCAGATCCAGGGCGTTCGAGCGTCCCTCGGCTCTCAGTAAGCGGGGCGCCCTTGCGGCGCACTGCTAACAAACGGCGAGCTTTCTGAGAAGGGGCAACAGGGTCGCACTGTGGGACGTCACCACTCCGAAAGGAGGGGGAAAGATACGCAGGCGGCTGAGCGCGGGGTGGTCACCTCAGCAGGCGATCGCTTTGCAGGGGAGGAGGGTGCGGTCCTGTCTCCGTCTGCGGCGATCGCCTGCTGACGTGTTTAGAGAAGTTAGCCGGCCAAGCTTGAGCGAGGCTTTATAGAGCGGAAAAACTCCGCGCGGGCTTCTGCCTCCCGCGCTGAATTTATGTGATTCGGTCACGTTCCGATCATCAGCTTGATCGCAAGGCCGACGAGGGTGACGGCCGCCACCCCCGCACACCAGAGGCCGACGAACCAGAGAAGCTTGCGGCCGGTACCCGTCTCGCTGGTCAATGGTAGCCCTCCTCGGGATCGACCTTGCCACGGAACACCCAATAGGCGTAGGCGGTGTAGGCAAGGATGATCGGCACCAGCACCAAGGCGCCGGCGAGCAGGAAGGACAGGCTTTCCTCCGGTGCTGCCGCATCCCAGATCGTCAGCGATGGCGGCACCATATAGGGATAGAAGCTGATGCCGATGCCGGCATAGCCAAGCACGAAGAGGCCGAGGGCGGCGATGAAGGGGCGGCTGTCGTGCCGGTTGCGAATGCCTGTGATCAGCGCATAGAGGCAGCCGAGAACGAGGGCCGGCACAATGACGCTGAAGATCGCCGTCGGAAAGCCGAACCAGCGATCCAGATATTGCGGCTCCAGGAACGGCGTCCAGAGGCTGACGATGCCCATGGCAGCGATGGTGCCGAACGAGCACTTGAGCGCAAGGCCGCGAGCCCGGTCCGCAAGTTCGCCGTGGGTCTTCATGACCAGCCAGGTGGCGCCGAGCAGCGCATAGCCGACAACGACGGCGATGCCGGTCATGATCGAGAACGGCGTCAGCCAGTCCCACCAGCCGCCGACATAGGCACGGTTTTCGACCGGGATGCCCTGGACCAGCGCCCCGAGCGTGATCCCTTGCGCAAAGGCCGCAAACATCGAGCCGCCGGAAAAGGCCCAGTTCCAGAGATATTCGGCCCGGCGCGTGCGCCAGCGATATTCGAAGGCGACGCCGCGGAAGATGAGGCCGATGACCATGGCGATGATGGGGGCGTAAAGTGCTGGCAGGATCGTCGCGTAAGCGAGCGGGAACACCGCCATCAGGCCGCCGCCGCCGAGCACCAGCCAGGTTTCGTTACCGTCCCAGACCGGGGCGACGGAATTCATCATCACGTCTCGGTCGTGCTTCTCAGGGAAGAATGGAAAGAGGATGCCGACGCCGAGGTCGAAGCCGTCGAGAATGACATAGGCGAGTACCGCAAAGGCGATGATACCCGCCCAGATGAGCGGCAGATCAAAGTCCATGGTGACCTCCCTGGGTGTTGGCGTGCGTGCTGTGGATGGCAGGGCCGGGCATGATGCCGGAACTGCGCAATGGTCCTTCGTCGAGATCCGGCAGGGTGTCCTTTGGCAGACGTGCCATGAGGCGGAGGATGTAGAAAGTGCCGGCGCCGAAAACGAAGAAATAGACGATGATGAAAGCGATCAGCGAGGCGGCGACAGCCGGTGCTGCAATCGGCGCCACTGAATTCGCCGTTAGCAGGTGGCCGTAGACTGTGTAGGGTTGGCGCCCGACCTCGGTGGTGACCCAGCCGGCGAGCACGGCAACGAAACCGGCGGGCCCCATGGCGATGGCGGCGCGGTGCAGCCAGACATTGCTGTCGAGCGTGCCGCGGTAGCGACACCAGAGCGACCAGAGGCCGATGCCGAGCATGGCGAAGCCGAGGCCGACCATCACCCGGAACGACCAGAAGACGACGCCGACGGGAGGATGTAGCTCTTCCGGGATCGTGTCGAGACCGGCGAGCGGGGCGTTGAGATCATGCTTCAGGATGAGGCTGGAGAGCTTCGGCACTTCGATCGCATAGTCGATGCGCTTTTCCGGCGAGTTCGGGATGCCGAAAAGGATGAGTGGCGCGCCGTCCGGATGGCTCTGGTAATGGCCTTCCATCGCCATCACCTTGGCCGGTTGGTGTTCCAGCGTGTTGAGGCCGTGCATGTCGCCGGCAAAGATCTGGATCGGCGCGACGATCGCCGCCATCCACATGGCCATAGAGAACATCTTTCGCGCGCGCCGCGGCGCCGTCTTGCGGATGAGGTGCCAGGCGCCGCAGGCACCGACGACGAAAGCGGTTGTCAAATAGGCGGCAAGCACCATGTGTACGAGGCGGTAGGGGAAGGAGGGATTGAAGACGATCTTCCACCAGTCGACGGGAACGAACTGGCCCGCTTCGTTCATGGCGAAGCCAGCCGGCGTCTGCATCCAGGAATTGGCCGAGAGGATCCAGGTGGCGGAGATCAGTGTGCCGACGGCGACCATGAGCGTCGCGAAGAAATGCAGCTTCGGTCCCACACGATTGAGCCCGAAAAGCATGACGCCGAGGAAGCCGGCTTCGAGGAAGAAGGCCGTCAATACCTCATATCCCATCAGCGGCCCGATGATTGGCCCGGCCTTGTCGGAAAAGACGCTCCAGTTGGTCCCGAACTGGTAGGACATCACGATGCCGGAGACGACGCCCATGCCGAAGGCGACGGCGAAAATCGTCTTCCAGAAGTGGAAGAGCTCGAGATAGACTGCGTCCTTCTTCAGGAGCCACAACCCCTCCAGCACCGCAAGGTAGCTCGCAAGACCGATGGAAAAGGCGGGGAAAATGATGTGGAAGGAGACGGTGAAGGCGAACTGGAAGCGAGCGAGCAGGGTCGCATCGAAACTTTCAAACACGGGCGCAATCCTTTCAGACATACGGACGCACGGCGTCGTTGACGCGGGCCGTATCGCTCTGGCTGCTGCATCTTGTTGTCCGTGACCGATCGCCGATCAGGGAACCTCTTTGGCCGTTTGCCAGGACAGACTTCAGTGTTTGTGCCGGCGTCTCAGCATGCGCTTGAATCTGCGCCAAATTTGCCAAACGTCAATGACAGCGCGTCCGCCACGTTGTCACACTGCGGCAATGTTGCGCTGCGGCATATTGGCGAAACGGTAGGACGAGCGCGCCTCAGCGGCGCGCGAGATAGGCTTCGGCAAGCTCGGTCCAGAAGGCGGCGCCGATCGGCAACAGGTCGTCGTTGAAGTTGTAGCCGGGGTGATGCAGCGGTTTGTCGTCATCGCTGACCTTCGAGCCCAGGAAGAAGTAACTCCCCGGCCTCTCCTGCAGCATGTAGGCGAAATCTTCGCTGCCCATGAACGGACGGGCAAGATCGACCACCTTGTCGGCCCCGGCAAAGCGTACTGCGAGTTCGCGAACGAGATCCGTCTCGGCCTTGTGGTTGATCGTCGCGTCGTAGCTGCGCTGGTAGTCGACCGATGCGCGCATGCCGAAACTGGCGGCCTGCGCTTCGGCGATCATGCGGATGCGGCGTTCGAGTTCGTCGCGCACGGCGGGGTCGAAGGAGCGGATGCCGACGACGATTTCAGCGCGCTCGGGAATGATGTTGCTGGCCGAGCCCGCATGGAAGGCGCCGACGGTGACGACGGAGGGATCCATCGGGTGAATGTTGCGCGAAACGATCGACTGCAGCGCCATGATGATCGAGGCGCCGCAGACGATAGGGTCAGCCGTTTCTTGCGGCTCGGCGCCGTGTCCGCCGCGGCCGTGCACGGTGATGCGCGCCTCGTCGACGGCGGCCATGATCGGCCCTTCGCGAAGCGCGAACTGGCCAAAGGGCAGGCCCGGTTCGTTGTGAAGCGCGAAGACGGCGTCGCAGGGGAATTTTTGAAACAGGCCCTCGTCCATCATGATCTTGGCGCCGCCGAAATTCTCCTCGGCCGGCTGGAAGATCAGGTGGATCGTGCCATCGAAATTGCGTCGTTCGGCGAGCGCTCGGGCCGCTCCCAGCAGCATCGTCGTGTGGCCATCATGACCGCAGGCATGCATTAGCCCTGCGGTCTTGCTGGCATAGTCGAGCCCGGTCTCCTCCAGAATCGGCAGCGCGTCGATATCGGCGCGGATACCGATCGAGCGCGTGCTCGTGCCGTTTCGGAGCGTGCCGACGACGCCGGTTTGCGCGAGGCCCGTCGTTACTTCGTAACCGAGACTTTTGAGATGTTTGGCGATGAAGGCAGAGGTGCGCTTCTCCTCCAGCCCGAGTTCCGGATGGGCATGCAGATCGCGGCGGATGGCGACGAGTTCGGGCATGGCGTTGGTGATGGAGGAGGAAAGCTTCATGTCAGGCACCGCGGGTTGGGATGCGATTTTCGAATGTGCGGAAGGCCACCACCAGAATGCCGGTGAGGCACATATAGATGAGCGCCAGCAAAAGCAGCGGCTCGTAGGTGAGGAACGTTTCCTGCCGCACCTTGGAGATCACCGCATAGACGTCGACGACGGTAACGGTGGCAACGAGCGGCGTCGATTTCAGCTGCAGCACGGTTTCGCCGTTGAGCGTCGGTAGCGCGCGGTGGATGGCGCGTGGCAGCCAGATTCGGCGGAACATCGTCCAGCGGCCCATGCCATAGGCCTTGGCCGCTTCCAGCTCTCCATGCGGAACCCCGGCAAAGGCACCGCGCATGACCTCGCCCTCATAGGCGGCGAACGAGATGGTCAGCGCCGCCATGCCATAGGGCCAGGCCTCGCGCAGATAGGGCCACAGGAAGGATTGTCGGATGGCCGGAAACTGCGGGAACAGCGAGCCGAGCCCGTAGTAGAGCAGCCAGAGCTGCAAGAGCAGCGGCGTGCCGCGGATGACGGTGCAAAAGACCTTGGCAGGGAGCTTCAGGAACCAGGGGCCGGTCACCTGCACCAGGCCGATCGGCACCGCGAAAAGGAAGCCGAGGATCGATGTGCTGAACAGCATCAGGAGGCTGACGAGAATGCCCCAGCCAAGCCGCGGCAGGTAGCGCGGCAGCCAATCCCAGCGCATGAAGACGGCGATCGAGACGACGAAGGCTGCGAAGACCAGCATCATCACGATGCGATGGGGCTGGAAGAAGCTCTTGGCCGTCGGCAGGTCCTCGGGCGTGAAGGCAACGGCGTGTGTGGTTTCGTCGGTCATCGCTGCACCGCCAACCCTCGTCGTGCATGGCGTTCGAGCATGCCGATAAAGATGTTGGAGACGAGCGTCAGCATCAGATAGAGCGCGCCGGCGGCAAGGAAGAACAGGAGGTAGGCCTTGGTCGTTCCGGCCGCCTGGCGCGTGACCAGCGTCAGCTCGCTGAAGCCGACGACGGCGAGCAGCGCCGTATCCTTGGTCGCGATCAGCCAGAGATTGGAAAGGCCGGGAATGGCATAGGGCAGCATCGCCGGCAGCGTGATGCGCCTCAAGACCTTGGTCGGCGACATGCCGTAGGCACGCGCGGCCTCGATTTGCCCGGCAGGAACCGCCTTGATCGCGCCGCGCAACACCTCGGTCGAATAGGCTCCCTGGACGACGCCGATGACGAAGATGCCGGCCATCAGGCCGCTGATGTCGACCGGGCCGATCGAAAAGAGCGCAAGCACCTGGTTGAGGAGATCGGTGCCGGCGTAATAGAGCAGCAGGATCAGCACCAGTTCCGGCACCGCGCGTACGACCGTGGTGTAACATTCGAGCAGGTCGCGCAGCACCGGGCCGCCATAGAGCTTGCCGAAGGCGCCGCCGACACCGAGGGCGAGCCCCAGCGTGAAACCGCCGACGGCGATCTGAATGGAATTGAAGAAGCCTTGCAGCAACACGCCGCCCCAGCCGGGCGCCGTAAGCGAAAGCAGGCCCCAATTGATGAGGGAATCCGCAGCCATACGTCGAGCTCCGATGGCGCCGGCCGGCGGTCGCTACGGCGTTGCGTGCCCTTCAGACATGCAACGCCTTAGCGGGTTGAACGCCGGCCGATCGCGCCTTACTTGCCGTAGATGTCGAAGTCGAAGTACTTCTTCGAGAACGTGTCGTATGTGCCGTTGTCACGGATCGCCTTGATGGCGGCGTTGACCTTGTCCTTGAGTTCGGTTTCGCCCTTGCGCAGGCCGACGCCGACACCCGGGCCGATCACGGCGACGTCTTCGGCGACATCACCCTTGTAATCGCAGCATTCCTTGCCCTGGTCGGTCGCGAGGAAGGTCTTGAGCGCGATCGCATCCGCCTGGACCGCATCGAGGCGACCGGCGGCGAGGTCGTTGTTGGCCTCGTCCTGCGTCTGGTATTCCTTGACCTCGACGCCTGCTGATGCGAAGTGCTTGGCGGCATAGGCCTGATGGACCGTCGAGACCTGGACGCCCAGCGTCTTGCCGTTCAGGCCTTCCGGCGTCGGCTTGATGTCGACGCCCTTGGTGCCGATGATGCCCGTCGGGGTGTTGTAGTACTTGTCCGAGAAATCGATCGTCTTCAGCCGCTCGTCGGTGATCGACATCGAGCTGATGATCATGTCGATCTTCTTCGAGGTCAGCGCCGGGATGATGCCGTCCCAGGCGACAGGCGTCAGCACGCATTCGAGTTTTGCCTCGGCGCACATCGCGTTCATGAACTCGACTTCCCAGCCTTCCCACTTGCCGCTGGCATCGGGTGCGGTGAACGGCGGATAGGGTTCGGCGGCGACGCCGACCTTAAGCGCTTCCGCCGAGGCGGCCACGCCGCCGCTGACGGCGATTGCCGCCGCAACGGCCAGGACTTTCAATGCCTTCTTCATGCTGTTCCCCTTTTTGGTTGTTTAGCATTCAGGAATTCAGTGAATGGAACTGATGAACTTCTTGAGCCTTTCCGATCTCGGTGCGCCGAAAATGGCCTCTGGCGGGCCCTGTTCCTCGATCACGCCGTTGTGGAGAAAGACGATGTGGTTGGCGACGTCGCGCGCGAACTTCATCTCGTGCGTCACCAGGATCATCGTGCGCTTCTCGCGCGCGAGGTCTCCAATGACCGATAGCACTTCGCCGACAAGCTCGGGATCGAGTGCCGACGTCGGCTCGTCGAAGAGCATGACGAGCGGCTGGATCGCAAGCGCCCGGGCGATCGCCGCGCGCTGCTGCTGGCCGCCGGAAAGAAAGGCCGGGTAGGCGTCTCTCTTTTCGTAAAGGCCGACACGCCGGAGCAGCGTTTCGGCGGTTGCAACCGCTTCTGCCCTGGGCTTGCCGAGCACGTGGATCGGGGCCTCGATGACGTTTTCAAGGATTGTCATGTGCTGCCAGAGGTTGAAACTCTGGAAGACCATGCCGAGCTGGCTGCGGATGCGCTGGACCTGTTTGCGGTCCTCCGGCACCAGGCCGCCGCGGCCGTCGGATTTCATCTTGATCTTTTCGCCGTGCACGCTGACGCTGCCGGCTGACGGAAGTTCCAGGAGGTTGATGCAGCGCAGAAAGGTCGATTTGCCGGAGCCGCTGCCGCCGATGATGGCGATCACGTCACCCTGTTTCGCCGTCAGCGAAACCCCCTTCAGCACTTCCAATGGCCCGAAACGCTTGTGCAGGTCAGTGACCGCGATTGCCTGGGCCGTATCCGTCATCGGCACGCCACTCCGGCGGCTCTCAGAGCATTTGCTGTTGGCATGAGAACTGTTCCCCTGTCGTTTTCCGCGCGGCATCTTCGGCCTGTCACGGGTCTTTGTTGGCCGGCATCGTTGCACTTGTGTCGCTATTGTTCAAGCGTATAATAACAGCCGTCGTCGATTTTTTGACGCCCGCCCTGAGTCTCGATTTCCCGAAGGAGCCGCCCATGCCCCCGTCCCGGCCGATGCCATTGCCGACCGCGCCAGGGCACGTTTTCAAGCGGGCCGTGGCATGAACAGGCGCAGTTTTCACCGTGCCCCGGAAGGCGAGCGCCGCCAGGAACTGATCGAGGCGACGCTCGACTGCATCTCCGAATTCGGGCTCAAGGGCGCGACGGTAAGGCAGATCGCGATTCGCGCCGGAGTGACCGCGGGGCTGGTGCGCCACTACTTCGAATCGAAGGACCAGATGGTCGCCGAGGCCTATCGCGCCGTGATCGCATCCTTGACCGACAAGGCGAGCAAGGTGGAGGGCGATCCGGAAACACGGCTTCGGGATTTCATCGCCATCAACCTCACCGAGCCGGTGGCCGACAGCCGCAGCATTTCGCTCTGGGCGGCGTTCATCAGCCAGGTGCGGGTCGATCCGGTACTCGCCGAGATCCATCGCGAAGGTTATCTCGCATTCCGCAATACGCTGCAGGAACTGCTTGCGGACTTTCTTGCCGCCAAGGGGAAGCCGGCGGATCCGGAAAGCTGCCGGGCCTTCGCCATCGCCATCAACGGGCTGGTCGACGGCCTCTGGATCGAGGGATGCCTGGCTGGCGATCTCTTTCGCGAGGGCGAACTGATCGCCATCGCCATGTCCTCGGCCGAAGCGCTGCTCGGCACGTCGATCGGAACTGCAAAACAATGAAAACGGGAGAAAGCACCATGCGCTACGCGTCCATCACCGAACGTCTTGCCGATCTTGGTTCGGGAAAATGGTCGCTGCATATTCGTGCCCGCCAACTGAAGGCGAGCGGCGCCGACATCATCGAATTGACGATCGGCGAGCCGGATCTCCCTCCGGATCGCGCGCTTCTCGACGAATGCCAGCGCGCGATGAATGCGGGGCGCTATCGTTATTCCAACGGTCGCGGCGAACCCGCGGTCGTGGCCGCGCTCGCGCAGAAATACAGCCGACGCCGTGCCGACGTTACCGCGGCGAACGTCCTGTGCTTTCCGGGCACCCAGACAGCGCTCTTTGCCGTGATGCTGGGCCTGGTGGAAGCCGGCGATGCGGTGCTCGTCGGCGACCCGCTCTATGCGACCTATGAAGGCGTGATCCGCTCCACCGGCGCCCATCCGGTGCTGGTGCCGCTGAAGCCGGAATTCGGCTTCCACATGCAGGCCGAAGATCTCGAAAAGGCGATCACGCCTGAGAGCCGGGTGCTGCTGCTCAATACGCCGCACAATCCGACCGGTGCCGTGCTGACGGCCGCTGAAATTGCCGCGATCGGCGAAGTCGCCCGCCGCCACGATCTCTGGATCGTCTGCGACGAGGTCTATGAGGAGCTGGTCTTCGACGCGGTGTTTGCCTCGCCCTTCGACAATCCGGATCTCGCCGAGCGCACCATCGTCGTCTCGTCCATTTCCAAATCTCATGCGGCGCCCGGTTTCCGCAGCGGCTGGGCGGTGGGCCCGGTCGAGTTTGTCGACCGGCTGCTGCCGGTCTCGGAGACGATGCTCTTCGGCACCCAGCCCTTCATCGCCGACATGACGGCTTACGCCCTGACGCATGACATCGACACAGCCCGCCGGATGCGTGAAGCGTACAAGTCCCGCGCCGCGCAGATCGTCTCCGGCCTCGCCGCCGCACCCGGCATCGACGTCTTTGCGCCGGAAGCCGGCATGTTCATTTTGATCGACGTTTCCGGAACCGGCCTCGATGGCGACGCGTTTGCCTGGGCACTGCTCGAAGAAGAGGGGGTTGCCGTCATGCCCGGATCATCCTTTGGCGATCAGGCGCAGAATTATCTGCGCGTCAGCCTGACCGTGCCCGATAGCGCCATCGACGAGGCCTGCCGGCGCATCACCGCGCTCGCCGAACGGGCCAGCCTGCGTAAGGAGCGCCGCGCATGACTATGGAAAAGACGGTTGGAGAAGTCCTCGTCGATCTGCTCGAGGCCAATGGCGTCGAGGTCGTTTTCGGCATTCCCGGCGTGCACACGGTCGAACTCTATCGCGGACTGGCGGCATCGAAAATTCGCCATGTGACCCCGCGCCATGAACAGGGCGCGGGCTTCATGGCCGATGGCTATGCCCGCGTCAGCGGCAAGCCGGGCGTCGCGCTCGTCATCACCGGACCGGGACTGACGAACACGATCACGGCAATGGCGCAGGCCCGGCAGGATTCGATCCCGATGCTGGTGATCTCCGGCGTCAATCGCCGCGATTCGCTCGGTCATGGTCGCGGATTGCTGCACGAGCTTCCCGACCAGCACGGCATGATGAAGACGCTGGCGCTCTATTCGCACACCCTGCTCAATCCGGATGACCTGCCGTTCGTCGTCGACCGGGCGTTCTCGGTGCTCGTCTCCGGCCGACCGGGCCCGGTGCATATCGAAATCCCGACTGACGTGATGGCGGCGAAGATCGCGCCGCAGGCAGCACGGCCCGCGACCGCCACGCGCCCGCGCTCCGACAGTGAGACGCTGCAGCGCGCTGCCATCCTCTGCGCCGACGCCTCGCGACCGGTGATCATCTGCGGCGGCGGCGCCTTGACGGCGGAGGCCGAGGTGAAGGAGCTTGCCGAGAAGATCGGCGCCCCCGTCGTCACGACCGTCAATGCCCGCGGCATGCTCGCCGGCAATCCCTTGCGCGTTCCGGCAAGCCCCAGCCTGAAGGCGGTACGGTCACTCCTGAAGGAGGCCGACCTCGTCCTGGCGCTCGGCACCGAGATGGGTCAGACGGACTACGACATGTATGCCGATGGCGGCTTCCCGGCCTTGCGCAACCTCATCCGCACTGACATCGACGCCGCCCAGCTTGCGCGCGGACCGCATGCGGCGCTCTCCATTCTCTCCGGCGCCAAGGCGGCAACCGCAGGCATCCTCGCCTTCCTGCCCGGCCACACCGCGAAGGACGGCGTGGGGCGTGCCGAAACCGCGAGACGGGCAGCGCAGAAGGAACTGACGCCGAAGATGCGGGCCGAGATCGCCATCATCGACACGCTCTACAGGACGTTGCCGGATTGCACCGTTGTCGGTGACTCGACCCAGGCCGTCTATGCCGGCAACCTCTATTGCGATGCGCCGCGCCAGCGCAGCTGGTTCAATTCCGCGACCGGCTACGGCTCGCTCGGTTACGCCCCGCCGGCGGCGGTGGGCGCTGCGGTCGCCGATCCGTCGCGGCCAGTGGTTTGCCTCGTCGGCGATGGCGGCTTCCAGTTCTCGCTGGCCGAAATCGGATCCGCGGTCGATGCCGGAGCGAAGGTGATCTTCCTCGTCTGGAACAACGACGGCTACCAGGAAATCGAGTCCTACATGGTCGACGCCGGCGTCACCCCGGAAGGGGTCAAGCCTTCGGCGCCGGACTTCTTGATGGCGGCCAAGGCCTATGGGGTAGAAGGGCAGCGGCTCACCTCGATTGCCGATCTGGCGCAGGCGCTTGCCGTGGCCGCAGGGCGCAAGGGGCCGTCGCTCATCGAGATCCACGAGAGGCGGACGGTGGGCCTTTCGGCCTGACGGCGCGGGAGTGGTACAACGGGCCGGATTTGACTTTTCCGGCCCGCAATGGTGTTAAAGGCGCGCATGCTCGATTCCGGCCACGTTCTTGCGGTACGGTTGGGGTTCGGGCTGATTTTTTCGTGTCGCAGGCGCTGTTGCGCTTCGAATTGCTGCTTATGCTTCCCTCGGATCGAATAGGATTCAAGGAAATATGCAGTAGGCGCCAAGGAAAGGGACTGCGTCCTCGATGGACCGCTTGGGTGGTGGCAGCAAGAACATGCAGGCCGGCCGGCTTCTAGCCGTGCTGTGGCTGTTCTGTGCCTCCTTCGCTATGCAGGTCATCTCGGTTGGGCAGAGCATCCCGTCTCGCTCGTCCTCTGGTGCCCAGGCCGGCAACGTCACCGATACCGGCTCGAGCGATCGCCCTGCAGCCCGACAGATGTCGCGGGCGACACCACTTTCCGATCTCCGATTTACGGCCGAACGCAAGGACGCCAAGTCCGCAGCAGACGACGGTTTGCCGGCTCTGCTGCCCGTACTGGCCGAGCTGGAATATCCCCAACCGTCGGACGGTCGGTTCCTGCGCCGTGTCGCAGAGCAGATCGGTGGGACTGCGAACCACGGTCCCCATATTCGCGCGCCCCCGCGCGCCTGATCCATCGAGCACATACTGGCTGGCTGGCGGATTCGACGCAGCACTGCCTTTGATGAAACAAAGTCCTGACGGCGCGCCCCGTGCCCGTGCAGGCTCTTCTGGAACCACAACATGCGTACATCGAAATGGGCGATTCTCGTCTATGTCGTCGTGATCATCTTCGGATGTATCGCGGCGCTTCCCAACGTGCTGACACCAACGCAGCGTGAACAGTTCGGCCGCTGGCTGCCGGTCAAGCCGGTGACGCTCGGCCTCGACCTCAAGGGCGGTTCGCACCTCGTCCTCGAAGTCGATGCCGCCGGCCTGCGCAAGGCCCGCCTCGAAACCCTGCTCGACGATACGCGCAGAGCGCTTCGTGCCGAGCGCGTTCCGGCGTCGTCGGCCCGCATCGCCGGCGATACCGTGACGGTCAAGATCGAGGACGCGGCCGACCGCGACAAGGTCCTGCCGAAGCTTAAGGAACTGGCGGCTCCGGTTGGCACGCTCGGCTTCGGCGGCTCGGCTTCCGATATCGAGGTGACCGAGGACGGCGACACCATCACGGTCGCGATGACCGAAGCCGGCCTGAACGACCGAACGACCAAAGCAGTCGAGCAGAGCCTGGAAATCATCCGTCAGCGCGTCGACACGGTCGGCGTCGCCGAACCCTTGATCCAGCGCGTCGGTTCCAACCGCATTCTCGTCCAGCTCCCGGGTCTTGAAGACCCGACGGCGCTGCGCCAGCTTCTCGGCTCCACCGCACAGATGAGCTTCCACATGGTCGACCAGACCGTGGATCCCAATCAGCCGGCGCCGCGTGGCGTCGACATCCTGCCGGGTGCACACGACACCAACAAATACGCCGTCGAAAGCCGCGTCGCCATCTCGGGCGAGCGCCTGGCAGATGCCAAGGCCGGTTTCGATCAGCGTAGCAACGAGCCGATCGTCTCCTTCAACTTCGACGCACTCGGTGCCCGTCAGTTTGCTGAAATCACCCAGGCCAATGTCGGCCGGCCCTTCGCGATCGTGCTTGATGGCAAGGTTCTGACCGCGCCGGTCATCCGCGAGCCGATCATCGGGGGCAGCGGCCAGATCAGCGGCAACTTCACCGCCCAGGAAGCGACCGTCCTTTCGGCGCTGCTGCGCTCCGGCGCCCTGCCGGCACCGCTGACCGTCATCGAAGAGCGCTCGGTCGGCCCGAACCTCGGCTCAGACTCGATCCGCATGGGCATCTACACCGGCCTTGCCGGCTTTGCCCTCGTCGTCACCCTCATGGTCGTGCTTTACGGCGCCTGGGGCATGATCGCCAACGTCGGTCTGGTCCTGCACACGATCCTGACGATCGCCGTCCTGGCGATGCTCGGCTCCACGCTGACCTTGCCCGGTATCGCCGGTATCATTCTCGGCATCGGCATGGCGGTGGACGCCAACATCCTGATCAACGCACGTATCCGCGAAGAGACGGAAGGCGGAGCGGGCGCGATGAAAGCGCTCGATATCGGCTTCAACAAAGCCTACGCGACCATCATCGATAGCAACGTGACGACGCTCTCGGGCACCATCCTGCTGTTCGCCTTCGGCTCCGGCCCGGTGAAGGGCTTCGCCATCACCATGATGCTCGGCATCATCATCTCGATGTTCACCTCGATCACCGTCGTGCGCCTGATGATGCGTGAGGTCGTCGTTCGCCGTAAGATGAAGAAGCTGGAAATCCCGTCGCTCTTCGGCCGGGTTCCGCGTCTGCCGACCTTCTCCTTCATGAAGGGTCGCTACATCGCCATCGGTATGTCGGCCTTCCTGTCGGTAAGCTCGGTGGTCCTGTTCTTCACGCCTGGCCTCAACTACGGCATCGACTTCGTCGGTGGTATTCAGGTGGAAACTACGTCGAAGAACACGCTCGACCTTCCGAACCTGCGCCACAATCTCGAGGCGCTCAACATCGGCGAAGTGGCACTGCAGGAGTTCGGCCAGGACAAATCGGTCCTGATCCGTGTCCAGCGTCAGCCGGGCGGCGAGCAGGAACAGACCACTGCATTGAACCGCATCAAGGACGCGGTGGTGCAGACGATCCCTGACGCGACCTTCGAGCGTACCGAGGTCGTCGGTCCGACCGTCAGCGCCGAGCTTGCCCGCTCGGGCTTCCTCGCGGTCGGCCTCGCCATGGTGGCGATCCTGCTCTACATCTGGTTCCGCTTCGAATGGCACTTCGCCGTCGGCGCGATAGCGGTTCTGCTGCTCGACATCACCAAGACGATCGGCTTCTTCGCGCTGACCGGTATCGACTTCAACCTGACGGCCATCGCGGCCCTGCTGACGATGATCGGTTACTCGGTCAACGACAAGGTCGTGGTCTATGACCGCATGCGCGAGAACCTGCGCAAGTATAAGTCGATGCCGTTCTCCGACCTGATCGACATGAGCATCAACCAGGTGATCGCGCGATGCATCTTCACCTCGATGGCAACGGCACTGTCTCTGGTGCCGATGGCGATGTGGGGCGGTGACGCGGTCAAGAGCTTCGCCTGGCCGATGATCTTCGGCGTGATCGTCGCGACGACTTCGTCGATCTATATCGGCGGCCCGATCCTGCTGTTCCTGAACCGTTGGTGGAAGGATCGCGAAGCGTCTCGCTCGACCACGACCCAGGCGGGCACGCCGGCGGCATGACTTGGGTCTCGGTTTGAGCGCGATGCATTGATCCCGCTCACCGGATATAAAACGTGAAAGGGCGGCCCGGCGGGCCGCCCCTTTTTTGTCCGAATGTGCTGTCTTTATCCCACTCGTGCCTTGCAGACTGATTCTTCGCTACCTAGATAGCAAGGGTCTCCGGTTTCGGGGTGGGAGAACGGATTTGCGTCCGTGTCCCCCTAAAATTTGAAGGGCGGGAATTATTTTTCGCGTCTTCATCTTTTTAATTGACGGAATTGGTAGATTATTCTAGTTTGCCAATACGTGACGCGGGGAGTCCGCCTCACGGTTGTTCATCAAACGCACCGGCATGTTGATGCCGGGCCAGCCAAAGGAGAGTGACATGTTCGGAAACGTCTCGACCGCCGCCTTCTTCGGCACGCGTCTCCTTTGTCGCGCAACAGAGAAAAAATGGCTCATTCGCAATCTCTGCCGAATGTGACCGTCGAACCCCTCGAACTTTATCTTTTGCCGAAATTGAAAGTCTCCGCGCCTCCGGCGTGGAAGGAGCGTTATTTGTATGAGCAAGCAAGTTATCGAATTTGGCGGCGAAGCCGTCGGCGTGGTCGTCCCGGATGAAGATCGGTTCAAGTTCCTGGCGGTGAAGTATCACGTCTGGGATCTGGACGCGAAACGCTTCGGTTCGGCCGAGGAAGCCCGTGCCGCGATCCGCCAGTTGCTGGCCCATCAGGCCGTTTCGGCGAACCGGCGGGGCCACAGCGCAGCCGCTTGAAGCGGGTGAGGAAAGCCGTATTCGGCCTTCCTCCCGCATCCGCCAGATAGGTCTGAAAACTGTCGTTGCTTCTGCTGCAAGCGCGGCCGCGACTTCGGCTAATTCCCCACTATAATTATATGTTGGCAGTACGTTTCTTGTGCTATGCCAAGATATATTTGCATTTGCGCGGATGATTCCCGTTCAGGGAGCCGCAGGGAAAGCGTGCCGGAATGCTGACGAAGAAGGGAAAATACGGACTGAAGGCTTTGGTCGATCTTGCACGGCTGGAGCCGGGGGAGACCGCCTTCATTACCGAAATCGCACAGCGCAACAATATCCCGAAGAAATTCCTGGATACGATCCTGCTCGAACTGCGCAACGCCGGCATGCTGCGCTCCAAGAAGGGGCCGGGTGGCGGTTACTCGCTGTCGCGGCCGGCGGCCGAAATCCGCATCGGTCATGTGATCCGCACGCTGGATGGCCCGCTTGCACCGATCCGCTGTGCCAGCCGCACGGCCTATGAGGTCTGTGAGGACTGCAACGATCCCGAAACCTGTCAGGTGCGGGTATCGATGACGACGGTGCGTGACGCCGTTGCCGCGATCCTCGACTCGATGACGTTAGAGGAATTCGCCGCGGACAAGTCGATGCCGCTCGAAACACTGGAAGAAAAGCGGGCCGGCTGACGAAAACGCCGCCGATTGCGCCAGTTTTCCCCCAAAGTCTGCTTCCAAGGCTTGGTTTGCCAAGAAAAAGCGCTTATCTGCCGTCAATGGTCTGGCGCGCAGCGTTGCAGCCTGCCGCTTAAGTCTTCGCAGAATTGGGGTCATCATGGGTTTGAGACAAGCATCGGCGCATGAGCGCACCGCGGTTGCGGCTTTGGAGTCGATCGGTCGGACGCTGACGACTGCAATGGTCGGCATCAAGGCGCTGGCAGATCACCTTGGCTCCGACGAGGCCTTCGCCCGCAACATTGTCGATGCCGTCGAACTGATCGGCGAAAGCCAGGGGCGTGTCGTCGTCTCCGGCGTCGGCAAGAGTGGCCATATCGGTCGCAAGATCGCCGCGACCCTGGCATCGACCGGCACCTCCGCCTATTTCGTGCATCCGACCGAAGCGAGCCATGGCGACCTTGGCATGGTCACTTCCCAGGATGTGCTGATCCTGCTTTCCTGGTCGGGAGAGACGGCCGAACTCGCCAACATGCTCACCTATGCCAAGCGCTTCAATGTGCCGATCGTCTCGATCTGTGCCAACCGCGACAGCGTGCTGGCGCGCAACTCCGAAGTGCCGATCGTCCTGCCCAAGGTGCAGGAGGCCTGCCCGCACGGCCTCGCGCCGACGACGTCCGCCATGCTGCAGCTCGCCGTTGGCGACGCGCTGGCGATCGCACTTCTGGAACGCCGCGGATTTTCGGCCGAGGACTTCAAGACATTCCACCCGGGCGGTAAGCTCGGTGCGCAATTGCGGCTGGTCCGCGAACTGGCGCACGAGGGTGCCCAGATGCCGCTGCTGGAAACGGGACGGCCGATGAGCGAAGCGCTTATCGAAATGTCGTCGAAGGGTTTCGGCGTCGTCGGCATCGTCGAGAACAGTGGCAAGCTTGTCGGCGTGATCACCGATGGCGACCTGCGTCGCCACATGTCGGGTGATCTGCTCCTGCAGCCGGTCGAGGCGGTGATGTCACGCAATCCGCGCGTGATCCGCGGTGACGTGCTCGCCAGCGGCGCCATGGAGTTCATGCAGCAGCACAAGGTGACGGTGCTGTTCGTCGTCGACGATGGGGGAGCACCGGTCAGCATCCTGCATATTCACGACCTGCTGCGCGCCGGCGTCGTCTGAGGGGGCTTGGGGCAGTAGGGCAGGCCGTGCGCCCGACAAAACTGTCTAGCCCTTGACCACGGCGGGCCAATCGCTCGTCGTGCCCGGCTGCACCGGCCGTTCCAGATAGGTGGAAAGCACCACATAGCTCCGCGTCGCCTTGACGCCCGGCGTGTCGTAGAGACGCGCCAGCAGCCCCTCGAGCGCATGCGTGCTTTCGGTGCGCACCTTGAGAAGCATGCAGGTATCGCCGGCGACCGAGTGGATTTCCTCCACCTCCGGGCATTCCTCGATGGCAAGCAGCGCCTGTGTCTTGCCCCAGCCGGTCGTGTCGACATGGACGAAGGCGAGCAACGTCTTTCCGATGGCCTCCGGATCGATCCGCGCCGACACACTTCTGATCGCTCCCGATCGCCTCAACCGCTTCACACGTTCATGCGCCGCCGGCGGCGAAAGTCCGACCCGTTCGCCGAGTTCGGCATAGCTGGTGGTCGCGTCCTCCACCAGCACGCCTAATAGTTTTCGGTCCATCGCATCAAGCTCGCGCTCTGGCGTGCGCTTCCGCCGAATGTCATCTGTATTTTGATTCATTCCAAAATATCCTCTTGCTGCTGAATGTCGTTCTGCAAACATGAGGTAATGACGAACATCAATCAATCAGTTTCCGATGGCTCGATCGACAAGGCGCGTATCCCGCCCTTTGCCTACGTGCTCACCATCTGCATCGGCGTCATCGGCTCCAATTCGCTTGCGCTCGGACCGATCGCGCCGGAAGTGGCGCGAAGCCTTGCGGCCGACGTTCCAGCCGTCATGACGGCTTCCGCCGCCTTCGGTCTGGGCACGGCGGTCAGCGCCGTCTTTCTTGGCCGCTTCATCGATCGTCATGGCCCGCGTCGCATGTTGGCTGCTGCCCTCCTACTTCTGGCTGCAGGATTGGGCGGCAGTGCGCTCGCGCCATCGCTTGCGGTCCTCGTCGCTGCCCAGCTCGTCGTCGGTCTTGCTGCCGGCATTGCACTTCCCTCGATCTATACGCTGGCCTCGGTCATTGCGCCGGCCGGACGGGAGAGCGAGACGATTGGCCTTGTGCTGACAGGCTGGACTCTCAGCATGGTGGCGGGCGTGCCGTTATCGGCCGCGATCGCTGACTTTGCGGGCTGGCGCGCCGTTTATGTCATCGTCGCATCGGCAACATTGATCGCTTGCGCCGCCGTCAAGTTCGCATCAGTGCAGGAAGCTGTCACCGGCAAGGCGACATCGCCGCTGGCGGCATTGAGCGTTCCCGGCGTTGCGCCGCTTCTGATCGCCTGTGCTGCCTTCATGGCCGCCTTCTATGGCGTTTACGCCTATATCGGCGAGCACTTGCATGTTGCACTTGGCCTGCCGGTCAGCGCCAATGGTCTCATCGCGGTTTCCTATGGGTTCGGTTTCGGGGCCGCCGCCTTTCTCGACCGCCTCATTGATCGTTTCAGCGCGGGCGGATTGTTACCATTGATCTTTCTGGTGGTCGGAGGTGTCTATGTGGCCATGGCGGTGGCAAGCGGCTCCTATACGGCCATGTTGGCCGTCGTCTTCCTCTGGGGGCTTGCCAACCATTTTGGGCTGAATGTGCTGATCATGCGCCTCACAGGCCTCGATCCCGGCAAGCGCGGCGCGGTCATGGGGCTGAACAGCGGCGTCACCTATCTCGCGCTCTTTGTCGGCACGATCGGGTTCGGCGCGGCCTATGCTCGGGTCGCTTTCTTCATGCTGCCTTTGGTAGCGGCGGGCCTGATGCTGCTCGCAGCTTTTGTCGTCGCGACGGCGCGGCGTTAGGCTGGCACAGCAGCCGCTACGTCAGCCTTCGTCACGCGGACGAGGCGATTCTTGACCGTTTTTCCGGCTTGCGGCGGGGCGGCGGGTCGACAAAAGCGCCGGGCTGGTTGAGGCTGTTCTCACTGAGGCGCTTGGCAATCGCCTCTGCACCCGCATCGCTTCCGGCGCGCGAATAAAGATTTCCACGCACCTGGATCGAGGCGGCGAGCAGGCGGAACATCGCATTCGCCAGGTCCGGTTCCGGTGCCTGCGGTGCGCCCCAGAAATCATCGAGCGACTGCTGATCGGTCAGTCCGGCGATATCGAACACGGCGGTGCCGAGCACCTTCACCGGTCGCCCCTGCTTCAAGGCATGCAGACCGGCCGTAGAATTGACCGTGACCATGCCTGCACTGGCCTCTCCGAGCGTATCGAGGTTGCCGCCATCGAGATAGAAGACACGCCCGCCGAGACCCAGCGCGGCTGCTCGTTCTTCGATGATCCTGCGCCAGGGGATCAGGTCGTTGTCGAGCGGGTGCACCTTGAAGACGAGGCGTGCGTCGCGCGCGGCAAAGGCGGCGAAGGAAGCCAACGCCTCGGCGATCGCGTCCTTCTGGCTGTGGAACGGTGAGTGCGCCCTGAGCTGGAAATCGGTTTCGAGCTGCAGCGGATAAACGAAATAGGGGGCGTCATCCGAAAGCAGCTTGGCAACGGTCGTCTCGGCCTCGGCATTGCGCCGCTTTTCGGTCACGAGCCGGCGAATCCAGCCCGCATACTCGGCAAGCGGATGGAAGATCGCGTGGCGTCGATAGTGCGGGAAGAGAAACCAGAGAAAGACGTTCGGCAGATTGTAGAGCAAGTCATAGCTCGCATCGGCGAGGAACGTCTGGCTGTAATGCTTGCGCCAGTCCGGCTCGGGCACGCCCGCTGCCGCTGCAAGTATCTGCACGGGATCAGCAGGGAAATGCGAATTCGAGGACATGCCATTGCGCTCTAGCGTCAGCCAGTCCGGTCGCAGATACCCCATCTCGATAATGGCGACGCTAACGCCTGCGCGCCGTGCGACCGCGGTTGCTGCCTGGTGGTACGCCCGCTCCTCACCGAGCATGAGCATGTCGGTGACGCCGTGCTGCGCGACGAAGGTCGTGAGATAGGCAGGCCAGTCGGCTGCCGTGCCACGATAATTGTACGCACCCTTGCGGCCCCAGATGATCTGGTCGCCGACATTCAGGTTGATCCTCAGGCACGTGTGCCCGCGAGCTTCGAGCCGGTCAGCGATCTTGCGGAAGATCGACGAAGAGGGTCCCTGCAGGAACAGGAATACCCGTCGCTTTGGCCGATTGGCCGCTCCGGTCGATGTCATCGAAGCGTTTTCCATTCGTCCACCGCCGCTACCGCAGCGTATCCTTTCTGAGGTTGGCGTGGTTGAGCAGGTCTTCGACCAAATTCCAGGCCTCGACGTTGCTCGGTTCCACCGGCTTGTGGGAGGACGACTTTGCCTTGGCAAGCGGTACGATCAGGTAGTCGGTGCGCGGATCGGGGAAGGGATCGGCAAAGGATTTGAGCAGCGGCGCATGGTCGCCGTAGAACACGAGCCAGACCGGGCGGTCCAGCTTGTCCAGGCGCTCGCTGAGCGTGTTCAGGGCAGCGTCGGATTGTTCCAGAATGGCCAGATAGATATCGACGGGATTGGCAAGATCGTCGACGCGGCCCGGTTCCCATGGGCCGTGATTGGCCATGGACGCAACGAAGATGAAACCGCTTTCGTCCTCAGGCAGTTCTTCGCAGGCGTCGATCACCTTGGCTGCGAGCTTCTCGTCGGAGACGTAAGGCCCGTCTCTTTCGGGCCGATGGTCGAAGCCGTCGAGCATCGTCAGCTTGGAAAAGCCGAGCTGCGGCATCGCCTTGTGGCGAAGGAAGAAGGTGCGGTCATAGGGATGGATGAAATGCGTGTTCCAACCGGCACGCTTCATCTTCCCCGGCCAGACCACGTCCGCATAGTGCGAGGCCCTGAGATAGGGGTAGCTGGCGTCGACGTGGATGTCGTCAGGCACGAGACCGCTGATGACGGCGAACTCCGTGCGCAGCGTATAGCCGCCTTCAAAGACGCTGCTGAGCCGGCCCCATTGCACCGCCTCGCGACGCAGCCGGTCCAGGGTCGGCATGTTGAGCGTGTTGACGCCGAAGTGCCGCATGTCGATGAAGGATTCCGATTGCCAGACCACGATCAGCGGCGAGCCGTCGTCACCGATCAGATCATGCACGGCCGCGCGGACGATCTCGGAGAGTTCGGCGACGATCTTTTCACGCCGCACGCCAAGCCAGACGATGAAGCGGAAAACGACCGAGCCGAAGGTGCCGAAGCGCACCGTATTCATCTTGACGTCGAGCACCTTCAGCAGTCTTTGCACCAGCGCCGCCGTCGGGCGGTTGACCGGACCGTAGAAGAGCAGGAGCCAAGGGCCGTAGGCGATGCCGAGCATCAGGAGGATCCAGAACGCTTTGCCGCGATCAGGCAAAATGGCCGGCTCGAAATACATGTAGAGGCCCGACACGCCGAAGACATAGAGAAAGGCGACGGTCCAGAAGACGACGTTCAGCGAACTCGCGTAGAAAATCGTCTTGTACTTGAAGACGTCGACGACGAGCGCGATATCCGAAAAGATCAGCGGTTCACGGATGAACTTGAACTTGGCGCGGGAAATGCCGGTGAAAATGATGAAGAAGCTCATCGTACCGGCTGCGGCATAAAGCGGCCGCCAGGAGCCGGCGAAGAAGCCGGCAAAGACCAGCGCGATGACCGGCAGGCGGGCGAGCGCATCAATCACATCCTGCGTCCGTCCGAACGGCGAGGGGTGGGCACGCCGCTCCCGCTTCGGCAGTGCAAAGCGGTCGGTAAAGAAGATCACCGCACAGGACAGCACGTAACAACAGAGCGTCAGTGTTCTTGGGTAGTCGTGCAGCTGAAAGGGAAGCAACGCCAAGCGGAAACCTTCATGTCTTCATGCCGGCCGAAGCCGCTTCATGCGGCACAGCGTCCGCCCGACACTTAGATCTTATCGCCTGGACGTACAAGCGCAGTCAGGTCTGGCGCTCAGACACTCCACTATTATGCGTCGCGGTGTTGCTGCCACGCGCAATCGCCCTGTCGAACCACCAGTTAAGCAACGGGCGGATGGCCGGCGCGAAGCGGCCGAGGAGAAAGAGCGTTGTGCCGAAGTAGACTTCGAACCGTCCCCGGTCGATCCCCTTGACTATCGCTTTCGCCACGGCCTCCGCCGGCCAGGGACGGACCGTGCCCATGATGATGGCGGCCTCCGGCGGGCGGCTTGCAAGCTCACGCTGAAACTGCGGGGTCTCCGTATCCGGCGGAAAACACACGGAAACACTGACGCCATGGGCGCAGGCTTCCGAGCGCAGCGCCTGGGCGAAGCCGTGCAGCGCGAATTTCGACGCGCAATAGGCCGAATAGCCGTAGATACCGATGAGGCCGGCGCCGGACGAGATCATCATGATCCGACCGCGCCCGCGCCGCTTCATGCCGTCATAGACTGAGCGGACCGCATGCACGGTACCGGAGAAGTTGATGTCCATCTGGCGGCGGAACGAAACGCTGTCGAGCTCCTCGAAACGGCCGGGCTCGACGATGCCTGCCGATGTCACGAGGATGTCGCAGGCTCCGAAGACCTGTTCGCACCTTAGGACCGCCGCCTCGACGTCGTTTTCCGAAGCGACATCGGCAGCTTCGATCCTGATGTTGCCGGCACTGCCCCCGCTGGAAGTTGCCAGCTTCGCTTGCGCTTGTTCCAGAAGGTCGCGGGAACGGGCGATCAGCGAGACGCGCGCCCCGCGCGCCGCATAGATCGATGCGACCGAAAATCCGATACCGCTCGAGCCACCGGTGATGATCACATGCGTCATGCTGATATTCCGCCCTAGAGCAAATTCCGGAAAGGCGCCAAGCGGGCTTGCGTCCGGTTTTGTGCGAATGCAAGACGACCGCACACGTGGATGGCTCTTAGCGCGCCGAGAGCGCCTTCATCATCTGATCGATGTCGATGCCGCCCAGTCCGAAGTTTCGCTCGGTGAGATCTGTCAGTCGTTCCGCGGTCAATGTCACCGTCCGGCGGATCTGTTCTTCCGTGTGATCGCTGGTGATGAAGAAGCGCAGGCGCGCAAGCCCCTCGGGTACCGCCGGGTGGATGATCGGCAGCGCATTGACCCCTTCGGCAAGCAGGTCATTCGAAAGCTGAACGGCGCGCAGGGAATCCCCAACCAGAACCGGGACAACGGAAAAGCCGCTGCTAAGGCCCGTGTCGAGGCCGGCTTCCTTGGCAAGCTTCAGGAACAGGGCACCGTTGCGGCGCAACGCCGCCGTCCGCGCCGGTTCGCGTTCCAGTACCTCGAGGCTCGCGGTTGCTGCGGCCGCCAGCACGGGCGCAAGGCCGACGCTGTAGACGAAGCCGCCTGCGGATGCCTTCAGCACCTCGACCAGTGCTTCGCTGCCGGCGATGTAGCCGCCGCAGCTCGACGTGGTTTTCGACAACGTGCCCATCCAGATGTCGATCTCGCGTGGATCGACGCCGAAATGTTCGGCAAGGCCGCGTCCGGTCTTGCCGAGAACGCCGAGCGAGTGTGCCTCGTCGACCATCAGCCAGAAGCCGTATTCGGCCCTAAGCTTCAAAAGCGCAGGCAGATCGGCGACATCGCCGTCCATCGAGTAGATACCCTCGACGATCACCATGATGCGGCGATAGTCGCCAGCAACCGTGCGTAGTACGTGTTCGAGGTCGGCGACGTCGTTATGCTTGAACAGGCGCCGGGTCGCGCCCGAAAGCTTGATGCCGGCAAGCGCGCTGTTGTGGATGAATTCGTCGTGGACCACGAGGTCCTTCGGGCCCATCAAACAGCTGATGGCGGCGACATTGGTCAGATAGCCGCTGACGAAGCAGACGGCGGCGTCCACGCCGTAGAAGCTTGCGATCTTCTCTTCGAGCGCCACGTGCACTGGCCGTTCGCCGGCAACGAGGCGGCTTGCCGACGCGGAGATACCGAAGGTGCCGATCGTATCCCTTGCCTTCGCCAGCACCTCCGCATGGCGGTTGAGGCCGAGATAGTCGTAGGAGGCGAAGTTGATCAGCTTGCGGCCGTCGATGACGGTCGTCGCCCCGGCCGCGGTCTGGTGCGCGCGATAGAACGGATTGGCGATGCCAAGCTGCTCGCTTGCGAACTTCTGAGTCATGACCTGCTTGTATTCGGGCAGATCTTCGAAACGGGCCTGCTGACGGCGTGCCGGCGGCGGCATCTCCCGCTCCGAGCGCGCCATGCGGTTGCGCTCGGAGGATTGATGCGTATTTCGCATCCGGTCCAGCAGGTTCTCCTTGAGGCTGCTGGTCATCTTGGATGCGCCTGGACCGTTTCCGTTCGTGCTCATTGGCTCTGTGCTTTTTCCTTCGCCGTTCCGACGTGCCGCTGTGCGAGATCGCTGACGATCTTGTCGTCGGCGGGCTCGGCATCGTCGCTCTGGTCGCGCTTGCTGACCTTCTCATAAAGCTTGCGGGCGACATCGCCAACCGTCGTGTTGTCCGCGACCCCGCTGAGCGGCATGTCGAAGCCGGTGTTCTGCTGGAAGCTCATACCGAGTTCGACGGCCATCAAGCTGTCGAGGCCGATTTCCTTCAGCACCTTGGCGCGCGTGACCGTATCCTTCGATACGCGCAGGATTGCGGCGATCTCGCCGGCCACGAGGTCGAAGAGAATGTCTTCGGCTTCCTGCGGCGACTTGCCTTCGATCATCGCGACCAGGTCCATCTTGGTGCCTTCGCCGCCTGCGGCGTGCTGGTCGGCGCTGCGCAGGATGACTTCGAAGAGGGCATTCTTGGCGACCGGCAGATTGCGCGCGGCCGACCAGTCGATCTCCGAGATCATGACGGTCGCCGCATCGACGGTGCCGGGGTCGAAGGCGAGGTGGCTTTCGACCATGTCGAGCGCCGTCTGCGCCTTCAGCGCCGTCTTGCCGATGCGCTTGGCGAGCAGGTCGTTCACATCGGTGTTCTGGGCCAGGTAGCCCGTGTCGGCAATTGCGCCGAAGCCGACGGCAAGACCCGCAAGACCGCGGGCGCGACGGGCGCGGGCGAGACCTTCGAGGTAGCCGTTGGCAGCGACGTAGTTCGCCTGCCCCGGGTTGCCGACGAGTGTCGTCGCCGAGGAGAACAGGATGAAGTTGTCGAGCGTGTCGTCCTTGGTCAGTTGATCGAGAACGGCAGCACCCTTGGCCTTGGTATCAATGACCGGGCGGTTGCGCTCACGATTGAGATTGCTGATCAGCGCGTCGTCGAGCACCATCGCCGCGTGGACGATCGAGCGAAGCGGGGCGATTGCGCGCAGCTCTTTCAGCATACGCTCGGTTGCTGCCGGATCGGTGACGTCGCAGGCACGGACCGTGACGGAGACGCCGACCTTCGTCCAGGCTTCGATCATCGCGGTCGTTTCGGCATCCGCCTGTCCCCGGCGCGAGCAGAGGGCGATTTTCGTCGCTCCCTTTTCGACGAGCCAGTTGGCGGCAGCCAGACCGAAACCGCCGATACCGCCGACCACGAGATGCATGCCGTTCGGATCGACCTTCATGCCGCCATGCGGGCGCTTGGCGACGCGGTGCATGCCGGCAACCGGCGGCAGCACGACGATCTTGCCGATGTGGCCGGCATTCTGCATCAGCCGGAAGGCGTTGCCGATCTCATCGAAGTCGAAGGCGCGATAGGGAAGCGGCGTGAGCTTGCCATCTTCAAACAGCGCGCCGATCTCGGTGAAGATCCGCTTGGTGAGTTTCGGCTGGTTGACCAGCAACTGGTCGGCATCGATGCCGAAGTAGCTGACATTGCGACGGAAGGGCCTAAGGCCAATCTTGCTGTCGGCATAGTAGTCGCGCTTGCCGAGTTCGAGGAAGCGCCCGAAGGGCTTCACCAGCGCCAGGCTCTGCTCCATCGCTTCGGCAAAGAGCGAGTTGAGGACGAGATCGACACCCTCTCCGTCCGTCACGGCGCGGACGTCGTTGACGAAGCCGAGCGAACGCGAATCGAAGACATGATCGGCGCCGAGCATCGAGAGGAAGCGACGCTTCTCGCGTGTGCCGGCCGTGGCAATAACCTTGGCGCCCTTGAGTTTCGCGACCTGCAGCGCGGCAAGGCCGACGCCACCGGCAGCACCGTGGATGAGGATCGTCTCGTCCGGCTGGATCCGGCCGAGTTCCACCATGGCGTAGTAGGCCGTGAGGAACGCGACAGGAACCGTTGCTGCGGCGACCGGGCTGACCGACTGCGGCAGCCGGGCGACGCCGGCGCGCGAGACGACGGCATGGGTCGAGAAGGCGGAGGACGCGATCGCCATGACGGCGTCACCGGCGGCGAGATCGTCGACTCCTGGGCCGACGGCAACGACGTGGCCGGAAAGTTCCATGCCGATCGTTGCGCCTGCGAAACCGTCTTCCAGTGCCTCTTCGGGCAGCAGGCCCATCGCCCACATCACGTCGCGGAAGTTCAGGCCGGTGGCTGCGACCTCGACGACGACTTCACCCGAACCTGCCGAGGGAATGTCGCTCTCTTCCCAGACGATGCTGCCCACCTGTGAGCTGACGCGCTGGCGGATCGTTGCGGCCTTGAAGGTGTCGATCGCCGCATGGGCGTTGTCGACTGGGCCGGGTACGGCGCGGATTTCGGAAAGCGCCGCGTCTTTTCCTTCCAGCAGCCACTCGCGGTTGACGGTGACGCTGCCGAGCAGCGGACGTGCTGCCGCGATCTGCTCGATCGTGGTCGGCGAACCATCGATATCGAGCGCGTGCACATCGAGGAATTCGTATTCGTTTTGAAGCACGCGGGCGAAGGCCCAGAGACCGGCATTGACGCCGTCACTTGCAACCGTTTCACCGGTCGCCCGGCTCGCGATCGGGGCTCCACCTGGCGCGACGAGCACGAGACGCGGGCGATTTTCGCCTGACGGCTCGGCTCCGCCGATGTGCTGTCGCAGAGCTTCGGCGAACGCACCGAGAGCAAGGATCTGCGCCTGCAGCGAGGCGGAATCGTCTTCCCGGGATGTGGCGGCCGGCGACGCAAGGAAGATCGCCCGCAGCGGCTGGTCGCCAAAGGTTTCGAAGCCGCTGAGAAGGGCTGCCTTGTCGGCGACGATATCACCGCTCAGATTCACGGGAATAGCCGGCGTCGAAGGCTTGCTGTCCTTGCCGCCTGCGGTCTGCAGCAGCAGATACGGGCCGGCGGCCGGTGCTTCGGCGCTTACCGAAGCCGCGGCGGCGCCGCGCGCTTCGAGCAGGATGACATTGCCGCTGGCGCATTCACGGTCGGCGATATCGACGTCGCGCAGATCGAGATCTCCGAGACATTTCTGCCAATGCGGGGCGGCCGCAAGATTGCCGATCGGGAACTCCGCTGTCTGACTGCGGGCGAACCATCCTTCGGAAAGCCCGAGGGCGAAATCGTTGAACAGCGACGGCGCGCTGACGGCGGCAATCAAGCCGCCGGTGTCGCGCAGCGCCGAGCGAAGTGCGGTGCGAACCGCAACGTCGTCCTCGATCAGGCTGTAGAGACCGTCGGACGCGCTGACCACGAGATCGAAGGACGTAAGCGTTGCCAGCTCACCCTTCTTGAGAATGCGCACGTGGGCATCGTTCTCGAAGGCGAGCTCCAGGCCACGCTGGGCGTTGTCACGCGCTTCGAAGACGGTCAGGCTGGCGGCGTGCTTTTCGGCAAGCGTTGCCAGGCGGCGGGTGAACGCGGCCGAAACGCTGCCGATTTCGACGACGCGCAGGCGCGTACCGGGTGTCGCAGCCAGAGATTTTTCGAGCGCGTCGAGAACGAACGCCATCCGTTCTCGACTTGCCTCCGAGTGGACGGCCTGATGGTCGAGCGTGGCATCGCTGATGAACGTGGTGCCGAGGGATCCTTCGTCGCCGGCCTGCAGAGCATCAAGGCGCGCAAGAGCTTCCGCATAGGCATTGTTGATCAAGACGGCTTCGACGGCGCGATCCGAGCGTTCGCCATAGAGTTCGCGCAGGATTTCCGGGACGCTCGGCAGATTGAAGTCCTGAGCAATCGTCCAGACACCGTCCCTGTGTTCGCAGAGACCGGCGTCCTCCAACACGTAGAGGCAGCTCGTCAGGAAACACTGAAACGCAAAATCGCCGGGCAGGTTGTTGCCTTGAAGGGTCGGTCGGCCCTTGGCGAGTTTGAGGGCAATCTCCTGACAGGCGCGATAGATGGCGGCGTTGAAAAGCAAGGTCGTATTGTCGACGCCGGCCTCGCTGGCGTCAGGCATGGCGATCTTGATCGGCGTCGGTGCCTTGCCCTGCAGACCCGGCAGCGCGGATTCCGATTGCACTGCCTCGTAGTGGAAGGACAGCGCATCGAGCGTTTTGTGCTTGCGCAAATAGGTGCGGCGGAAGCGGCAATCCTCGAAGTGGGCGATCGGCGCGCCCGACTTGTCGAAGAAGTGGAACTTCGCCTTGATCGAGTTGGGGCTGACGCGCTCGATCTCGATCATCGCGCGCGCGATTGGCTGGCTGCCGTTGACGACCCGCACCGAACCGAAGCGAACGGGGATATACGGGGCACCGCTCTTGTCGCCGGTGAAGCGATCGAACAGGGCGACGAGCCCGTGGAAGGTCGCATCGACCGAAATCGGGTTCAGCGCATAGGTGACGAGCGGGTGACCGGCTACATCGGGTGTCTTCAGCTCGACATCAACCAGCCGATCGCCATAGGCGACGGCCTTGGCCAGCAGCTGGAAGCGCGGGCCGTAGTCAAGACCGAACTGTTTTGCCGTCTCGTAAGCACGCGCGGGTGCGACCGTTGCGGTCTTCGCCAAGCCGGCAAGCGACGGATAGGCGCGCTCCTCGGCCGGCAATGGCTTGCGGCAGCGGGCAACCGCATGCACGGCCCAATCGTCTTCCGACAGCCGCTCGCGCGAACGGATCTCGATGTCGCCGGTCTCCGGCGAAAGCACCGTCGACAGCTCCATGATCTTCGTGTCGCTGAGCTCCAGCGGCCGGACGATTTCGAGATTGGTGATCTCGACCTCGTCGCTGCCATAGAATTGCTGTGCTGCAGCCACGGCGATTTCGATGAAGCCGCTGCCTGGCAGGATCGCCTTGCCGTCCACGACGTGTTCGGCAAGGTCCGGGAAGAGATGCGCATCGACATGGTTCTTCCAGCTGCCGCTGTTCGGGTCGCTGCGCCAGCCGGTCAAACGGTAAGGCTTCTCGGTCCGGCCGAAGAGGTCGGTCGCGTCGGTTGTTGCCGCAGGGCGCAGTTCGACGGGCTCGAACGGCAGGCTGGGCAACGCGATCGACGCGTTGCGCTTGCCGAAGACGCGGGCCGTGTCGACGACCGCGCCATGTGCGACGGCACGCGCCATCGCTGCCGAAATCGGGTCCTGGCCAGTTTCGCCGACGTCCCGCAGCAGGGTCGGCACGACCATGCCCGGGGCCGCAGCCTGCTTGATCGTCTCCTTCACATAGGACGACAGGATCGGACGCGGCGAAATCTCGATGAATAGGCGGCAGCCCATCTCGATTGCAGCTTCGGCGGCCGCCTGGAAGCGGACCGGCTCGCGCACGTTCTTCCACCAGTAGTCCGGATCAAGCTGCGTGCCCTCGAGAGCGGCACCCGTCACCGTCGACAGATAGGCGAGTTCGGTGCGGCGCGGCGCGATATCCGGAATATCCGAGAGGAAGGCGTCCTTCGCCCGATCGATGATCGGATGGTGGAAGGGATAGTTGATGTCGAGGATCTGGACCGGAATCTTCGCCTTGCGCGCGGCGTCGCGGAAGCTCGAAATCTGATCGGCCGGCCCGGAGATCGTCACGGAATTGTGGGCATTGATTGCGGCAACGCAGAGCTCGTCAAGGCCGCGTGCTTCGGCGAAGGCGCGAGCGGCCTCTTCCCCGAGCATCACGGCGGCCATCGTTCCGTGACCGGCAAGCAGATCCTGATGCAGCGAGCGCTTCGCCACGATCGAAACGGCGTCGACCAGCGACAGCGCACCGGCGGCATAGGCGGCGGCGATCTCGCCGACGGAGTGACCGAAGACCGCAACCGGCTTGACGCCCATGGCGACCAGCGAATCCGACAGTGCAGCCTGCACCGCAAAGAGCAGCGGCTGTGCGATCTTTGTATCGCCAAGCTTCTTGTCGAGGTCTGGATCGGTGAGAAGATCTGTCAATGCGATGTCGGAGTGGAACTTGAACAGCGCGCTGACGGACGTGAAACACTGACGGAAATGCAGGTTCTCGCGGAAGGCCTCGACACCCATGCCGGCCCATTGCGAGCCATTGCCGGAGAAGACGAAGGCGACCTTGGCATCGCGGGCGACGGCTTCGCCGATCTCGCCGATGCCGGAGCCCGGCTTTTCCAGATGGCTGGCAATCGCGCGGACGATATCTTCCGGCTGGTCGCTGCGAGCGGCGAAGCGATGGCGCATATGGGTGCGGTTCGCACCCGATGCGGCGATCATCGAACGGGCTTCGCCCTTGGAAGCATGCGCGAATGCCGCCTTGTAGTCGTTGAGAAGCGCCTCCAGGCTCGACGCCGTATGAGCACTCGCCAGGAAAACATGACCGGAAGACGACGGGTTCGACGCCTTTTCGTCGGCCGCGGGTTCCGGGTCGCTGATGACGACGTGCGCATTGGCGCCGCCGAAACCGAACGAGTTGATGCCGGCGAGCCGGGTGCGCTTTCCGCGCAGAAGCTCGATCGGGTTCGCCGTGACGCGCACGTTGAGACCGTCGAAGTCGATGTGCTCGTTTGGCGTGTCGAAGTGCAGCGAAGCTGGCAGGTAGTTGTTTTCGAGCGCCATTACGGCCTTCAGCATGCCGAAGAGGCCGGAGGCGGGTTCCGTATGACCGATGTTCGACTTGATCGAACCGATCGGCACTGGCGCCCGGCGCTTGGCGCCGATGACCGTTCCGATCGACCAGACTTCGGCCGGATCGCCGACCTTGGTGCCGGTGCCGTGGCCTTCGACAAAGGCCACCTGGTTGGCATCGATGCCGTTGCCTTCGTAGATCGCCCTCAAGAGATTGGCCTGCGCCTCGCGCGAAGGCAGCGAGATGCCGTTGGTGCGGCCGGCCGAGTTCACGCCGGTCGCGACGATCCGCGCGTAGCTGCGATCCTTCTCCCGGCGCGCCCGATCCGAGCGGCGTAGAACGAAGACCACGCCACCTTCGGCGCGCACATAGCCTGCGCCGTCGTTGTCATAGGCGCGGCACAGGCCCTCCGGCGACAGCATGCGCGCCTGGGCGAAGCCGACGAAGGGCAGGGGGTGAGCAAGGATGTTGACGCCGCCGACGATCGCGGTGTCGATTTCGCCCGAGTTCAATGCCCGCATCGCCTGGTCGAGCGCGACCAGCGAGGAGGAACAGGCAGTATCGACCGTCATGCTGGGGCCGCTGAGGCCGAAGATATGGGAGATACGGTTGGACACGATCGACAGCGTATTGCCGGTCATGAAGTAAGGGCCGGCCGCTGCCGGGTCTTCCACCGTCAGGTTGGCATGGTCGAGGCTCGATGCGCCGATATAGACGCCGACATTCTCTCCCTGCAGCGATGTCGCCGAGATATTGGCGTCCTCGAGCGCGCGCCAGGCGAGCTGGAGCAGCACGCGCTGCTGCGGATCCATATACATGGCTTCGCGCTGCGACATGCCGAACACGGCAGGGTCGAAATCATAGAGTTGGTCGAGCACGCCGGCGGCAAAGGAATAGGTCTTGCCCTGCGTGCCCATGACGGGGTGCCAAAAACGCGCGACGTCCCAGCGATCCGACGGAATGCTGGTGACGGTGCACTTGCCTTGACGGAGAAGTTTGAACAACGCCGAAGGCGATTCTGCTCCAGGGGCGAGGCATGCACGCCCAATAATCTCAACAGCCATGTATGATCGAACGCTCTAAACTGCCGCTAAAGTTGCATCTGCGATTGCGCGTCGGAGGCCGAAATGCAATCGCCAATCGTCATGCTGCCGGGCTATCCCCAGCTATATTCGTTCCGCCTCATTAGTCAGCTTTTAACTTAAAGTCCCTAGCTTTCAACCCCAAACACTGAAGATATACACGCTGTCAACGCCAGTCCAAGGCGGATAAGGCGATAAACCACGCTCAAGGTAGAGAAGGTATGACCAGAAAGACGCGGGTCCAAATATTTTGCCCGTCTTGGTCTTCGGATGACTTGTTGTGGGACGGCGATTGTGCTTTTCAGGGACCGGCGAAATTCCCGGTCGGGAGATGATGCGGCGCGGAACTGTGAGTAAAATCATGGCCGTGTCGAATTTGGAGTGTCGTAGTTGAAACGAGTCAGTGCCCTTCTGCTTTGTACCGCCCTCGTGGGATGCCAGGCCGTTCCGGGCGAGGGGCCGCTGGCCGGAGCGATCGTCAAGGATGCCGGTCAGTCCGGCGCGGAGATCGGGCGCCAGAATGCGACCGTCTTCGATATCGTCGAAGTGGATGGCCGCACCGCGCGCCTCGTTTCCGATTATGTCTCCTCGACGCTCAACCGTCGTTTCGGCATTGGCGGCGGCGTCGGCCGAGTCGTCATCGGTGTCGGCGACGCATTGAAGGTGTCGATTTTCGAGGCCGGCAGCGATGGTCTGTTCTCGACGCAGGATTCCAAGCAGACAAGCATCGATCTCGTCGTCCAGCCGGATGGCAAGGCTGCGATCCCCTATGTCGGTCCGGTCAACTTTGCCGGCCTGACACTGGAACAGGCGCGTCAGGAAATCCTGGAAGCGCTGAAGCAGAAGGCGGTCGAGCCGGATGTCATCGTCACCAGCATGAGCACCGCCTCGCGCAACGTCACCGTTTCGGGTGCCGTCGGTAAGTCGTCGGTCGTGCCGCTCAGCCTCGTCGACGAAACGATCAACGAAGTGATCGCCAAGGCGGGTGGTCCCGTCGCCCAGCCCTACGAGACCTATGTCACGTTGGTGCGCGGCAAGAAGACCGGCACGGTTCTTCTCAAGTCAATCATCGAGAACCCGTCCGAGAACATCCACGTAAAGCCTGGAGACCAGATTTTCGTTGCACGCGATCCGCGTCGTTTCACGATCCTGGGCGCCGTCAAGGCCAACCAGCGCGTCGAATTTGGTGCCAACGACCTGAACCTGCTCGAGGCCATGGGTCTTGCCGGCGGTGGCGCGGACTATACGCTCGACATGAAGGGCTACTTCATCTTCCGTTACGAAGAGCCTGATGTGGTCATGAGCCTGCTCGGCCAGCAGCGCTTCAATGAGATGCTGCGCAAGGGCATGAAGACCGACAGCATGGGCCGCTACCCGATCGTCTATCGCTTCGACATGAGCAAGCCCGATAGCCTGATCGTCGGCCAGACCTTCCCGGTCAAGAACCGCGACGTCATTTATGCCTCGCGCCATCCGTCGGTCGACTTCTCGAAGTTCCTCAACTTCATCGCCCAGCCGGTCGGCATCGCCAATTCCGGCTTCGCGATCGCGGACAACCTCAACGGCAATTGATCGCACCAGACCGCTTTTTTCGAGGGGCGTCGACCGCAAGGTCGGCGCCCTTTGTCTGTCTGGCCTTCTGATTTTCAAAGCCAGCGGAAGCGGCTTGTCGTCGCTCAAATTCTGTGATTGATCTTGGACTTAAATCGATTTTGGTGATCGATGACGTTTGGCAGGCAGGGATGAATTATGGCGGATAAGGCGTTGGTCGTCGTGGATGTGCAGAACGATTTCTGCCCTGGCGGGGCGCTTGCGGTCGCAGGCGGCGATGAGATCGTACCGATGATCAATGGCCTGATTGACCGCTTCGAGCATGTGGTGCTGACGCAGGACTGGCATCCCGCTGGCCATTCGAGCTTTGCTTCCAGCCATCCTGGCAAGAACCCGTTCGAAATGATCGCGATGCCCTATGGCGGCCAGACGCTCTGGCCGGACCATTGCGTCCAGGGAAGCGGCGGTGCTGATTTCCATCCGGCGCTCGAATGGACGCGGGCCGAGCTCCTGATCCGCAAGGGCTTCCGGCCCGAGATCGACAGCTATTCCGCCTTCTTCGAAAACGACCGCCGGACACCCACGGGCCTCACCGGCTATCTCAGGGACCGCGGCATCAAGAGGGTCACGCTGTGTGGGTTGGCAACGGATTTCTGCGTGGCCTTTTCTGCGCTCGATGCCGTCGCGCAGGGGTTCTCGACATCGGTCATTCTCGAAGCCTGTCGAGGCATCGACCTCAATGGTTCGCTTCAGGCTATGATTACCCGCATGCGTGATGCCGGTGTCGAGCTGAACTAGTTCGACTGCCCTCGCGCTGAGGAAGGAGAGATTTCACCGATGACGAAGACCGATATCGCCAGGCGCGTCTATAACCACGCCTGGAAGCTCGACCCGATCGTGCGAAGCCTGCTGGATACGGATTTCTACAAGCTCTTGATGCTGCAGATGATCTGGCAGCTTTACCCGGATGTCGACGCCACCTTCTCGCTGATCAACCGCACGAAGACGGTGCGACTTGCGGACGAGATCGACGAACAGGAACTCCGCGAACAGCTCGATCACGCGCGCGAGCTACGCTTCTCCAAGAAGGAGATGATCTGGCTCGCGGGTAATACGTTTTACGGCCGCAAGCAGATCTTCTCGCCGGAGTTCCTTGCCTGGCTCGCGAAATTCCGCCTGCCGGACTATGAGCTGAAACGCAGCGACGGCCAGTTCGAACTGACGTTCCGCGGCCGCTGGGCCGAGACCACCATGTGGGAAATCCCGGCGCTGGCGATCATCAACGAGCTGCGCTCGCGCTCGGCGATGAAGGGACTCGGTCCCTTTACCCTCGACGTGCTCTATGCCCGCGCCAAGGCCAAGATGTGGTCCAAGGTCGAGCGCCTGCGGCAATATCCGAACCTCAGGATCTCCGATTTCGGTACGCGGCGGCGGCACAGCTTCCTCTGGCAGCGCTGGTGCGTCGAGGCGCTGAAGGAAGGGATCGGCAGTTCGTTCTCCGGGACCAGCAACGTGTTGCTCGCCATGGACAACGATCTGGAAGCACTTGGTACCAACGCACACGAATTGCCGATGGTGGCTGCGGCCCTTGCCCGCAATGACAAGGAACTGGCTGCCGCCCCCTATAAGGTGCTGCAGGACTGGAACCAGCTCTATGGCGGCAATCTGTTGATCGTGCTGCCCGATGCCTTCGGAACCGCAGCATTCCTGCGCGACGCGCCGAAATGGGTGGCGGATTGGACGGGCTTCCGGCCGGACAGTGCGCCGCCGATCGAGGGCGGTGAAAAGATTCTTGCCTGGTGGAAAAAGATGGGACGGGACCCCCGGGAAAAGCTGCTGATCTTCTCCGACGGTCTCGACGTCGACACGATCATCGAGACCTACCGGCATTTCGAGGGGCGCGTGCGCATGAGCTTCGGCTGGGGCACCAACCTCACCAACGACTTCGCCGACTGCGCCCCGACGGAAATCAGCGGCCTCAACCCGATCTCGATCGTCTGCAAGGTCAGCGAGGCCGACGGCCGCCCGGCGGTGAAGCTCTCCGATAATCCGCGCAAGGCGACCGGCGATCCCGCCGAAGTCGAGCGCTATCTCAAGTTCTTCGGCTCCGAAGACTTCGTCGAGCAGGCCGTCAAGGTCTGACGCCGAGGTAGCGCCAAGAAGAGCGCGCAGCGGCTTCCGCCAATTCAAAAAAGAAACCGGCAAGTGCCGGTTTCAATAGGGGATCAAAGATGTTGCGACTGTCCATCATCGCGATGTCAAATCTGGCAGTGGAATCTTAAGGTTGCGTTAAGGCGCCAACCTGCCGTTGCGTATCGCTTCTCTAAAACACGAACATGTAGAGAAGGATGATGACGATGAGCGGCACGCCCATGAGCCAGAGAATGATGCCTTTCATGTATAAGCCTCCGCGTTGCTGTCTTTGAAACTGTAACGCGGCGAGGGCGGATACGTTCCCGATCTTGGCTTGCTCGCCCGGTGCGTCAGGCCACGCACTGCAATCGCGTCTCTCCGCGGTTCAGAAAGCACGTCTTGTCGAAAAGCCTGAGGTCGAGCGGATTCGGCAACCGGATATCGTCGATATCGGGAAACGGTTTTGTACTGGCATCGTAGGAACGGTCGATCTGGGAAATGAAGACCATGATGATGCCGTGTTCCTGTGCAAACGCCCTTAAGCTCAGAACCTGCTTCCCCAGTTCCGGGTTTTCACGCCTCTGGTCGAGCAGTTGCAAATAATCCACGACTACCAACGAGTCGCGTGGCGCTGATGCCAGCTTCTTGATGATGTACTCGGCGTTGATTGCATCCGAGCAGTCGATCTCGAAGAGTTCGACAAACGACGCGTATTCGGCGCCGACTGTGGGAAAACGATCGATCACGTCCTTCGTCGTATATTCCAGCGTGAAGAAATACGCCCGCCGGCCGACCTTCATCGAATTCACGGCCAGCTCGAGGCTCTTCAGCGTCTTGCCCTGTCCGGGCCGTGCACCTAGGAGAAGCAGGTCTCCCGGTCGCAGGCGCTCCAACAAGGTGTCTTCGGGCTTGGCAGAGACATGCCTTGAGGCGAGAAGGCTCCAATTCGCATAGCCTTCGTGAACGGCGACGCGATTGAGTGCCTCATGAAGCGGAATGTCTTCATCGCGGGAAAGCCGCTTCGCTTTGCGCTTCAGATGGTAGATTGGCGCAGACAGTTTCATCGGTAACCTCCTGATGCGAGCAGTCTTCGCAATCCCTCCTTATGCTCAAGGCTCGAACAGTTGGCTCGATGGTGGATGGCCCCGTATGAAATCTACTTTCCCGAGCGGAGGGGGGAGGCATGGGCGCGCCCGAATCGGAGCATAGCGCAGTGGCTGGACGAGTTGAATTGCCTGGTGACGGCCGAAATGGGAGAGAAGCCCGACGGGTGAGATGGCGCGGACGGAGCGGCGCACGGTCCGCATGAGGCGGTCACGGGTGAAGCCGACGGGTCATCTGTACCAGAGTGACCGGATTAAATGTTTGAATGTCCTGCGGGAAAACTGGTGCTGCTAGAGAGATTTGAACTCTCGGCCTCTCCCTTACCAAGGGAGTGCTCTACCCCTGAGCTATAGCAGCATCTGGCGGCCGGTTCGTGTGTCAGCCGCATCAAGCGAGGGGGCTATTGCCATAGCTGGACGGGGAGTGCAAGCCGCATTTCGAAGTTTTTCGCGAAGACCTGTGAGAAAGTTTGCCGCCGCTTCCGAAGACCCTGGTTTTGCGCTAATGCAGGACCATGCAGATAAACGACAGTGATGGTGGAAAAAACGAGCCCGCGCCGGACGAGTCGCGGAGCGAGGGCAAGGTGCGCCGGGACAAGAAGAAGGATACGACCGAGGCGGACCTGAAAAAGGCGCGACTTGCCAGGAACTTGCGCGACAATCTCCAGCGCCGCAAGCAGCAGGCGCGGGCGCGTCGCTCCGGTGCAGCTGATGAAGTGAGCGGCCTTCCTGCCGCAAAAACGGACGAATCCCAAGATTAGTACGGGGCAGGGGCGGCGTTCGCCGGCTCTTTCCCATGTGCGGGCGGCCCGGCCGTCTGGCGTCCAATTGCATAAATGCTCGCGGTCGGTGGCGATCGAGGGCAGCGACTTAATCGATATGGCGACCTCAGGCGTTTGAATGGACGCTTGGCGTTCAAGGTACTTCTAATTTCGCGGCGTCTCCACTAAAGAGGCGCCTTCAGACAAACATGGATTATTTTTGGAAAGGCGGGCCAAGCCCGTTCGAGAGGCCTCATGGATCGCATCAGGATTGTAGGCGGCAACAAGCTTAACGGCGTCATTCCGATTTCCGGCGCCAAGAACGCGGCCCTGCCGCTGATGATCGCGTCGCTTCTGACCGACGATACGCTGACGCTCGAAAACGTGCCGCACCTCGCCGACGTCGAGCAGTTGATCCGTATCCTCGGTAACCACGGCGTCGATATTTCCGTCAACGGCCGCCGCGAGCGCCAGGGCGAGAGCTACGCCCGCACCATTCATTTCACCTGCCGCAACATCGTCGATACGACCGCCCCTTACGAGCTGGTCTCGAAGATGCGTGCCAGCTTCTGGGTGATTGGCCCGTTGCTGGCCCGTGAAGGCAAGGCCCGCGTTTCGCTGCCCGGCGGCTGTGCCATCGGCACGCGTCCGGTCGATCTCTTCATCGAAGGCCTGCAGGCGCTCAGCGCCAATATCGAGATCGACGGCGGCTACGTCAACGCGACGGCGCCGGAAGGCGGCCTGATCGGTGCGCGTTACACGTTCCCGAAAGTCTCGGTCGGTGCCACCCACGTCCTGATGATGGCAGCGACCCTTGCCAACGGCACCACGGTGCTGGGCAACGCTGCGCGTGAGCCCGAAGTGGTTGATCTCGCCAACTGCCTCAATGCCATGGGCGCCAAGATCACCGGCCAGGGCACGCCGACGATTACGATTGAAGGCGTACGTTCGCTCTCCGGCGCGCGCCACCGCGTCCTGCCGGATCGAATCGAGACCGGCACCTATGCCATGGCCGTTGCCATGACCGGCGGCGACGTCATCCTCGAAGACACCAATATGGCGCTGCTCGACACGGCGCTCGAAGCGATCCGCCGCGCCGGTGCCGAGATTACCGAGACGAACAGCGGCATCCGCGTCGTGCGCAACGGCGCCGGCATCAAGCCGGTCGATGTCGTCACCGATCCTTTCCCTGGCTTCCCGACCGATCTGCAGGCGCAGTTCATGGGTCTGATGACCATGGCGAAAGGCACCTCGCACATCACCGAGACGATCTTCGAAAACCGCTTCATGCATGTGCAGGAACTGGCCCGTCTCGGCGCCAAGATCTCGCTTTCCGGCCAGACGGCGAAGATCGAAGGCGTCAGCCGGCTGAAGGGCGCGCCCGTCATGGCGACTGACCTTCGCGCCTCCGTCTCGCTCGTCATCGCCGGTCTGGCTGCCGAGGGCGAAACCATGGTCTCGCGCGTCTATCACCTCGATCGCGGCTTCGAACGGCTTGAAGAAAAGCTCACCCGCTGCGGTGCGCATGTCGAGCGCGTCAGCGACTGATTTGATCGGTTGCGCCTGATACCGTTGCGGTTTCAGGCGCAACATCCTATGTCCATTTCAATTGTGGCACGGAAGATGTGCGGCGAAATGAAAGGGATGGACGGCATGAACGGTCTGAAGCTGCTGGCGCTCGACGAGGAGGATCTCGCTGTCGTCTCCGCGCACGTCCAGGATGCCGTGTTCAAGGTGTCGGGCCTGGAATATGACGCTCGGCGCAAGCAGTTCTCGCTCATCGTCAATCGGTTCGTCTGGGAGACGGCCGACGGCAAGCGGCGCTCCTTCGAGCGTCGGCGCGCACTTTTGTTGTTCAAGCAGGTGAATGCCGTCCGCTCGGTCGGCTTTGACCGGCGCGATGCCGAGGCGGTTCTCGATCTGCTGACGCTGAAGTTCAGCCTGCGCGGAGAAGGGCCGGAAGGCACGCTTGAACTGGTTCTGGCCGGTGCTGCGTCGATCGCGCTTGACGTGGAGTGTATCGAAACGCAGCTTGCGGATACCGGCGGGGCGTGGGAAACCGCATTTAAGCCCAAGCATCCTGAAGGCGCTTGATCCACTCGACCCGAACGACACTGGCATACAAGGACGTCTCCTTTGGCAATCAGGCTCAACTTCCTCGACGGCGACTTCGAACAAAAGTTCGCGTCCTTCCTGACGACCAAGCGTGAGGTGTCCGAGGACGTCAATGCGGTGGTCAAGGCGATCATCGACGACGTACGCGTCCGCGGCAACGCGGCGCTCGCCGAGTATTCCAAGCGTTTCGATGGCGTCGATTTCTCCGTGACGCCGATGGCCGTGAGTGCCGCCGAAATCGATGCGGCGATCCAGGCGGTCGAGCCGGAGGTTCTGGGCGCCCTGAAGGTTGCCGCCACCCGTATCGAGGCGCATCACGCCCGCCAGCGGCCGAAGGACGATATCTACGAGGACACCATGGGTGTCGGCCTTGGCTCGCGGTGGACGGCGGTGGATGCCGTCGGTCTCTACGTGCCCGGGGGTACGGCGAGCTATCCGAGCTCGGTGCTGATGAACGCGCTTCCAGCGAAAGTGGCCGGCGTTCCCCGTATCGTCATGGTGGTGCCGGCAACGGGCGGCGAGATCAACCCGGCGGTGCTTGCAGCAGCAAGGCTTGCCGGTGTCGAGGAAATCTACCGCATCGGCGGCGCGCAGGCCGTTGCAGCCCTTGCCTATGGCACCGAGACTGTCGCGCCGGTCGCCAAGATCGTCGGCCCCGGCAATGCCTATGTGGCCGCTGCCAAGCGCCAGGTGTTCGGCACCGTCGGCATCGACATGATCGCTGGCCCCTCGGAAGTGCTCGTCATTGCCGACGAGCACAACGACCCGGACTGGATCGCCGCCGATCTTTTGGCCCAGGCCGAGCACGACGTCGGCGCCCAGTCGATCCTGATCACCGACAATCCGGCCTTCGGCCAGGCGGTCGAGGAGGCGGTCGAACGGCAACTGAAGACGTTGCCGCGCGCCCAAACCGCGGCGGCAAGCTGGCGCGATTTCGGCGCCGTCATCCTCGTTCCCGATCTCGAAAAGGCTGTGCCGCTTGCCAACCGTATCGCGGCGGAACACCTGGAGCTGGCGCTCGCCGATCCGGAACCGATGATCGCCAAGATCCGCAATGCCGGCGCGATCTTCGTCGGCCGCCACACGCCCGAAGTTATCGGCGACTATGTCGGCGGTTCAAATCACGTGTTGCCGACGGCGCGCTCGGCGCGCTTCTCCTCCGGTCTCGGCGTGCTCGATTACATGAAGCGCACGTCGATCCTTAGGCTCGATCCCGAGCAGCTGCGGATCCTGGGGCCTGCGGCGATCGTGCTGGCAAAATCCGAGGGCCTTGAGGCTCATGCGCGCTCCGTCGCCATTCGTCTCAATTTCGAGGATGCTGGATGAAGGCGGACCGCAACCTGCGCCTCTGCGATGTCGTTCTGGACGAGACCATCGGCCGCTCGACGCCTGACGTGGAGCATGAGCGCGCGGTTGCGATCTTTGATCTGCTCGAAGAAAACCTGTTCGAGCCCGTCGGCCATCCCGGCGGTCCGTACAAGCTCAACCTCTCGCTCGTCGATGCGAAGCTGGTCTTTGCAATTTCGACCGAAAAAGGCGGCGACGTTGCCACCCATATCCTGTCGCTAACGCCGTTTCGACGGATCGTGAAGGACTACTTCATGATCTGCGAGAGCTATTACGAGGCGATCCGATCGGCGACTCCAAGTCAGATCGAGGCGATCGACATGGGGCGCCGCGGCATCCACAACGAGGGCTCACAGACCCTCCTGGATCGTCTGTCCGGCAAGATCCGGCTGGATTTCGATACGGCCCGTCGCCTGTTCACGCTCGTCTGCGTGCTCTATTGGCGCGGATGAGAGCGGGACCGGCATGACGGGAACCGAGGTTTCGCCACTCAAGACGCCCCGTTCGGTCCTGTTCATGTGCGGCATGAATGCCATCCGCTCGCCGATGGCCGAAGCACTCGCCAAGGCAGCCCTGCCGGCCGGAACCTACGTCGCTTCCGCCGGTGTCCGGCACGGCGAACGCGATCCTTTTGTCGACGTGGTGATGGCCGAGGTGGGCTTGAGTCTCGGACGGCATCAACCGCACACGCTGGACGAACTGGAGGACGATTACTTCGACCTCATCGTCACGCTGGCGCCGGAGGCGCATCACAAGGCGCTGGAATTGACTCGCTCGATGGCCGTCGACGTGGTCTACTGGCCGACGCCGGACCCGACGGTAGCAGCCGGCACCCGCGAGCAGATCGTCGACGCGTATCGCGCAGTGCGTGATCACCTGTCGACGCTGATCAATCTTCGGTTGGTCGGCCCGCACAGACGAGAAAAAACCTGAGAACTTCACGGCGATCCGCATGCGGTTTCCGGCGACAGTTCTTTTACATGTCTTCTTCAATCCTGACCGATTTAAAGCTAAAGACATGCCGCAGTTCAAAGTGCTATAGCGACCGCTGCGCCTCTGATAGGACGCGCGGCATTGTAGCCCGTCACAAAAGCGCAAAAGCCGGTCTTAGATGGTTCACAAATCCTCGTCGATTGTGTAGTTTCCGGCGAATTTTTCGGGATACCTGACGTATCCCTAAACAAAGATAGAAAGAACAGTCCTACATGGCGAAAGAAGAAGTCCTTGAATTTCCGGGCGTGGTCACCGAATTGCTTCCGAATGCGACCTTCCGCGTGAAGCTCGAAAACGAGCATGAGATCATCGCTCACACCGCGGGCCGCATGCGTAAGAACCGTATCCGCGTGCTTGCCGGCGACAAGGTTCTCGTTGAAATGACCCCGTACGACCTCACCAAGGGCCGTATCACCTATCGCTTCAAGTAAGCCGCTCCGGCTCTACGCAATTCCTGGAGCATTTCCGCTTCTTCTTCGAATCGCGAAAACGCTCTAACGTTTGGTTGGATTGCAATTCCAGACGCAAAACCGCCTACCGCATTTTTGCTGGAATTGCTCTGGAGTGACGGCTCGTTCCGATGACAGTGGCCAAGAAACTGATACTGGCGTCCGGCTCGCCGCGTCGCGTCGAACTTCTGGCGCAGGCGGGCATCGAGCCCACGCGCCTGATGCCGATGGATCTCGACGAGACGCCGAAGCGTGCCGAACATCCGCGTTCGCTCGCAAGGCGGCTGTCGGCCGAGAAGGCGCGGGCAGCGCTTGCCGCGATCAAGGGCGAGCCCGGCTGGGACGGTAGCTACATCCTGGCGGCTGACACGGTGGTCTGTGTCGGACGACGTATTCTGCCGAAGCCGGAACTGGTCAGCGACGCATCCAGCGCCCTGCATCTTCTCTCCGGCCGCAGCCACCGCGTCTATACCGGCGTCTGCCTGATCACGCCGGACAAGACGCTCCGGCAGAAGGTCGTCGACACCAAGGTGCGCTTCAAACGCCTTTCAGGCTTTGACATCGAAAGCTACCTCGCCTCGGGTCAATGGCGCGGCAAGGCTGGCGGCTACGGCATCCAGGGCATTGCCGGCAGCTTCGTGGTCAAACTCGTCGGCTCCTACAGCAATGTCGTCGGCCTACCGCTCTACGAAACCGTCAGCCTGCTTGTCGGCGAAGGCTATGACGTGCACAATCGTTGGCTGGAAGGCTGAAGCCAGTGACCGACGAAACCCAAAAGAGCGGTTCGAACATCGCGCCCCTGCGGGCGCCTAGGCCCTGTCCAGAATGCGGGCGGCCGTCGCATCGGGAGCATTATCCCTTCTGCTCCGACCGCTGCCGCAATGTCGACCTCAATCGCTGGCTCTCCGGCTCCTACGCCATTCCGGTCGCCGACGACGAGGCGAAGGCCGACGACAGAGACGACCGCTAACGCGTGCCGACGTGGCCGCTCGCGCAGTTCTGGCCATTTCCCTCCATGCATCCTCTAAGCTCTGAACAACGGCCGGACGATCCTGCGCGTCTGCAGGTGCGTGCAGCCGTCGTTTCGGCTTCTGAAGGCCGCTTCTCTCGCAGCGCGTAGCTGGGAGCGAGCACGATCCCTCTGAAACTCCTTGTCTTTTTGGTTTTTTCGACTGTCCACAGGATTTCGGTCAAAAAACTTTCATTTGGCGCTGGACACCGCCGAACAAGATGTTATAACCCCGCTCGCTTCCGGGGCACAAACAAGCGCCCCGAGGGTTCCGCAAGGAACCGCTGCCCGAAAACGGCAGGATGCCCGGATAGCTCAGTTGGTAGAGCAGCGGATTGAAAATCCGCGTGTCGGTGGTTCAAATCCGCCTCCGGGCACCATTCATCTCAAAGAGTGTTTGGTCCCTAAGATAGATACAAGGCGTCTTCAGCGTGTGCGGCGTGACGCAATCCCACCTCTGGCACTCCGTGTAATGTTCGTTGGCCGCACCCTTGCGGAGGCGGATTGGCGCGGGAAGTCTTTGTCTTGGCGTAGTCCCACCTGAGTGGCCCCCGGCATGCAGTAAACCTTCATGTTTCCGCCGATCCATGCCGGATCAACGGATTATTTTAAGCTCGCGGTGCGGCTATGCCGTTGTCTTAAGATTTAATTAACCATCTCCTTGCTTGTATCGCCACAATCTCGCGTCGCCCATGATGGGTATTTTCAATTTTAAGATGTTTCTAATATGGTCAGCATTCATACGAACGCTGGGGCAATTTCTGCGCTCCAGGCTCTGCGAACGATCAACTCCGGCATGGCTTCGGCGCAGGGCCAGGTAAGCTCCGGGTTGCGGATCCAGACGGCGGCCGAGAACGCAGCCTACTGGTCGATCTCGACGACCATGCGATCGGACAGCAAGGCGGTTTCCGCGGTCCAGGATGCGCTCGGACTTGGTGCGGCGAAGGTCGAGACAGCCTATGCCGGCATGGAAGCCGTCGTTGGCATCCTCAGCGAGTTCAAGTCCAAGCTGGTGGCGGCGAAAGAGCCGGGCGTCGACAAGAGCAAGATCCAAAAGGAACTCGGGGAACTGAAGCAGCAAGTCGCGAGCATTGTCGCGTCATCGAGTTTCAGCGGGCAGAACTGGCTGAAGACCGACGTCTCCGATATCTATGACAGCGATCTCAACCGAACGTCCGTCGTCTCCTCGTTCTCACGCGACTCCAGGAATGGCGTGTCGCTCAATACCGCAGATTTTCATTTGAGAGAGTCCTCGCTGTTCAACAGCACGGGCGGCGGCATCCTCCAGGCTGATACGCGGGATCTGCGTACGGTCGGGGGCATCCGCTTCGTTACCGGTACGGATGTCGACGGCTATACGACCAACAGCCGCAACAATGGGAGGATCGGCGGCGCCGGGGAGTTCGTGTTCACTTTCAACGGTCCGATCACATTTTCGGATCCGAGCCACAACATCACTTTCGATATCATCGTCGACAAGGATAGCAGCACGCAGGGTCTGCCATTGCCGCACCATGCAGGCAAGCCGACGCTCGGGATTACCATCGACCGTACGACCGTGGATGCGGTCCTGGGCGGTGCCGCCAACGGCGTCATCTCGAACTACACGCAATATGCGGCGGTACTCAATCATGCGGTCACAACCGCGGGCGCCGGTGCCGTTGTTCGTACATACAACTACAACTATCCGCCCTATGCGCCTATCATCGACAGGATCGGCTTCAGGACGCAGGAGAGTTCCGGGCTGGATGGATCCTATGTCGAAGTCGCCAATCTGACGGTCAACACCGCAACCGGGGGCGCCGGTGGACTGGCGCCGAACTCGGACTTCGGCGAGCGCGGATCGGAGATGACGCTGACCTTCGAACCTTTCGAGGTTTACAAGGATGTGGTCGTCTCCTTCAGTTTTGCGGTCAACGGCGAGGCAGCCAGTGCGCATTCCTTCGATCGCAACTACGTGAACAACCTGCTCGGCAAGGATACCGGCAAGATCGAAACCGGCGACGAGATGGTGACGCTCCTGCAGTCGCTCGTCACGCGGCCCGGCACCATTGTTCAGAATGATGGGGCAGGCGGGGTGTTGGTAAAGTCCGATCCTGCCGTCGATCGGAAGTCCGGCATTTCGACGCGCATCGAGTTCTCGGGCATCGACGTCAACATCGAGCCGATCGCGCGACGCGATTTTCTGGATATCGATGTCGCCGCAAACCCGCAGTCGATCGATTCCTACATTCAATATATCGAAGTCGTGTTGCAGAAGACGATCGACGGAGCTGCCGCATTGGGTTCGCTGCTGACGCGCATCGACATGCAGTCCAGCTTCGCTCAGTCGCTGATGGCCACCATCGAAAAGGGTGTTGGACGTTTGGTGGATGCCGATATGAACGAGACGTCGACACGCCTGAAGGCATTGCAGACGCAGGAGCAGCTTGGCATCCAGGCTTTGCAGATCGCCAACTCCAACGCGCAGAACATCCTGCAACTCTTTCGCTGAGTGATCTCACCGTCGCGAAGCGATGGTTGTTGGAGAAGCCAAACGCCGATCACAGCTGCTTCAGCTTTCCAGCCCGTTGTTTTCTGGAACGCCCTCCTGCTTCAAGTGGCACCACTTGGAGGGGGGATGTTCCGGTATTGATCCTCCTTTCTATCGAAGGCGGGGATCGGCGGCTGTTACCTGCGTTACATGTCCGTCGCAGCTTCTGCCTATTCTGGCGCCCGGGAGGACCTGAGCGACGAACGTCTCGTCGCGTAATCGATGCTACGGAACCACAACAAAAACAGGATCGTGGCAGGGTCAACCGAGGATTAGAAATGCGTAAATTTGCCAGGCTTTCTTTAGCAACTTTCGTCGTGGCTACGATCGCCGCGGGCGCAGCCGCTCCTGCCTTTGCAGGCGGCAGCTACTACAAGGGCGTGTCACCAACGCCGGTCAACGAAGGCCACCGGAGCGAGAAGTACAATCCGCCCGGAAAGACCGTAAACCGCCCGCCGCCGAGAAACGGCTCCTACTACAAGGGCATCATGCGCAAGTAGGAAGGGCAGGTGTGAGGCCGAAAAGGCCGTTGGCGCTTGGCCACGGCTCCGCCTCTCAGACGGTGCCACCTTGAAAACAAGAAAGGGCGCGGTGGCGCCCTTTCGTTCAGATCAGAACATGGCTGAGAATATCGCCTTCGCTGACCACCATGTTCGGCGGATAGCCTTCGCGCAGATAATGCTTGCGGTCGCTATCGGAGGTGATGAACACGGCGGTGCGGGCCATCTCGTCCGCCGTCAATTGTGTCGTTGGCGGCACTACTGCGATTTCGGAGCGCAGTCCCAGCTCACGCAACAGCGCCTCGATCGCGCCGTGGTCGTCCACGCCGTGAAGGACAAGCCGATCGATTTCTGCGATGGCGTTCGTGTGCCACGTGACGGTCTGGAGCGCGACCATGAGGGGCAGCGCCGCTCGTGCCTGCTGAACGTCGGGATGGTGCTCGAAGCCGCCCAACATCAGCCGCGTATAGAGCTCATAGGCGCGAACATAGTCCTTCTTCAATACCCACATGCGCAAGGCGACGCTCATGCGGACCATGGTGAAGTCCCGAATCTGCGCATCGAAATAGGCGCGGCGATCGGCAGTCAGCTTCACAACGCCGCGTTTGGCGCCGCTGTAGATGAAGTACTCAAGGCCGCCGCGATAGGTATCCCACCCGGTCAGCGTTTCGGCGTGGCCCGCCTGCGGCCGATCGCGGACGATCTTGGAGCGTATCACCTGGCGGTAGAAAGGCTTCTTCAGGAAGGTGACGGCACCGAGTTCGAGAAAATGCGCGAGATAGGAGAAGGCCCAATATGCGAAGTGCCGAGGCGCCCAAGCGGAGCGCAGGGCCGAGGTCCGGTAGATGCCGATCTCGGGAAAGACATGTCGGTCAACGAGAAAATCGAACACCGGCTCGAACTCCCGCTTCTTGAACTTCGTGTCCTTGTCGACCGAGAAGAACGGCGCGTTGTCGCGTTCGTCGACCTCGTCATGCGTGTACCAGGGCGCAAAACAGGCGGTTACTTCCGGATTGAGGTCCAGATAGCGGATTGCCTCGCGCAGGCCATCGTTGATGAGCACGTCGTCGTCGGCGAGGTAGAGCGTGTACTCGCCGACCGCGCGGCTGACAGCACTGATGACGTTGGGAATCGCACCGAAATTCTCCGACTGGCGGAAATAGCGGATCGGCAGCCCCTTGGCGACAAAACGATCGACGATCTCCCGGGTGCCGTCGGTCGAGGCGTTGTCGGAGATGATGATCTCGTACTTGAAGGGGAACTGGTAGAGTTCGACGAAATAGCCGAGCGCCTTTTCGAGGAAGGGCGCGCGATTATAGGTGGGAATGCAGATGCTCAGCTTGACCTGGCTCACTCGCCTCTCCTCAGTCATGTGCGACATCGAGCCCTCGGCCAAGCCGCCGGTCGCGTCTCTTTTGCTTGCACGCCGGCACGAGAGCAGCGGTGGCTGGCGATGCAACGGCAGGGTAGGGACCGGACGCCTCCGGGCGCAACGGCAGCGCGTCGAGGGGCCATTCCTAGGGCTCCCTTATTCCGCTTCGATCTTGCCTGAGCCTTGCCTTGAATGGAGGCGGTTCAGGCGGCCGCGATGTTGGGGGCGAGTGCGGCTCGCGTTAGCGAATTGTTAACCATGCTGGCGCAGTCTCGATGGTTGTAGCAATAGCGCTCGAACCTGGCGCTTTTCGAGACTTCCGCCCAAAAAGCAGACGCATTCGTTCATTCCTGAGGGAGCAGAGACAAGGATGTACGATATGGCAGCTCACATGATGAAGATGTTGATGAGCATCATGGCCGCGTTGTCGCTCGGCTCGCTGCTGTTTCTGCTGGCTGTCCTCTAACGGCGACTTCGGGCGACGCCCCACTCAGGGATAGAGGTAGAATTCGTCCCAGCTCTCGTGCGGCACAAGCTCGCCGATCTTGTATTCGAAGGACAGGACATCCAGGTGCTCCGTATCGGTGCGGCACTTGAACTTCAGCTTGTACCATTCTCCCTTGCTGCGGAATACGGCGCCCGGCGCCTTCATCTTGTCTTCCTTCACCACCGGTTCGGCGAAGGTGTAGGCGATTACCTTGTCCGGTTTGAAGGTCGACTTGTCGGCATTGATGCGCTCCATCGCTTCAGTGTCGCAGCGCTGCTCCAGGCGGGTCTGCGGGTCAAGCTTTTCGAACTGGCGTACCAGGGACTGATCCATCGCCAGCGCCGGAGAAAATGTGGCAGCGAAGATGAGCGGGTACGCGAGTAGCTTCATGCTTGACGGACTCCTGACCATGCAAAGAACCGAACCGGCAAATCACTACCGGTGCGCGCCTGCGGTTTCAGTTAAGCTTTGTGGCCATTCCAAGGCAGGTCACGTTCGTGAAACGCCGAACTACGTTTCCGATACGTCGATCCACTCGGCGCCGGTCAGTTCGGCAATGCGGGCGGGGCTGATGTGCACGGCCGCATTGGTGGCGCCGGCGGCCGGAACGACGATGTCGTAGGCCTTCAGCGACAGGTCGCAATAGATGCTGTGCGGCTTGGCAAGGCCGAAGGGGCAGACGCCGCCGACCGGGTGGCCGGTTTCGGCTTCCACCTCGTCGAAGCCGAGCATACGCGCCTTGGTGCCGAAGCGGGCCTTGTACTTCTTGTTGTCGAGACGGGCATCGCCACGGGTGACGATCAGGATCACGTCGTCGCCGACACGAAGCGCCAGTGTCTTGGCGATCTGAGCCGGCTCGACGCCGTGGCCCTCGGCTGCAAGGGCAACCGTGGCGGTGCTTTGCTGTAGTTCGATGACGTCGATGTCTGGGGCATGCTCGGAAAAGAAGTGTTTGACGGAAGTCAGGCTCATGGCGAACAGTTCACGTTATTAAAAGGCAATGGCGATCAGCCGCGGCGCGAAGAGCGCTATGATCTTGCGCGCCGGGTGCGCAAATCTCTCAGTCGTCGTTGGAGGCGTCAAGGTCTTCCGGGCGCAGACCTTCCTGCTGTGGTGGCAGGTAGCCGTGGCTGGTGAACCAGTTCTCGAGGATTGCGATGATCGCCTCGTCTCGTGTCTGCAGGCCCGGATGATCCGCGATGAAATGCTTGAGCGCCGTTTCGATCTTGTCGGTGTAAAGCGCGTTCATGCTCGCCTCCGTCTGGCAATGTAAGATTTTCCGGCTGATGACCCGGCCAGCAAATCAGAGTGCTACAGCACCCTTCGCGCGTCCAGATCGAGCGACCCGGGGGGCTCCCAGGCGCGAAGGGTTGCTGCTGCTGGATGGTGTGGGATCAGGCCTGTTTGACGATGCGGATCAGCACCAGCAGGATAACGGCGCCGATCGTCGCGTGCAGGATCGCCGAGAGGATGCCTGTCCCGAGGCTGATGCCGATCGCCGGGAAGAGGAAGCCGGCGATGAAGGCGCCGATGATGCCGACCACCATGTTGCCGATCAGGCCAAAGCCGAAGCCTTTGACGATGAGGCCGGCAAGCCAGCCGGCGATCGCGCCGACAATCAGGAAGACGAGAATGCTTTCGATACCCATGAACGGTTCCCTTTCCGTTGGACCTTCAAGGGAAAGATAGATCAGGAATTGAAATCAGATAGGGGGCAATTTCATCGCGCGACGATTTTTTTGAACCGTCGCGCTTGATGAAAGTCAGACGATACCGCCGCCGCCACCGGCAACGGCCGGGCGGTCAGCCGCGACTTTCGCGCGGTAACCGCTCTTGCGATAGGTCGCGACAGGCGCGACCGCCCCGCCGCTTTCAAGCCGCGCCATGGCAAGGATCGGCTCGACGTCGGTGCGGAAGGCAGTCTTCAGCGTCTCGCTCGCCATCAGGGCGTCATTGTCGTCCTGGCAGGTTTCAAGCGCCTTGCGATCGACGATCAGCGCCTGGGCATAGGCGCGGCAGACCTCGGTTGCGCTCGTCATCAGGCTTTCGATCGGGTCGGTGACGTTGTGGCTCTGGTCGAGCATATGCGCCGGCTCAAAGCCTTTGGCGCCGCGCGCTTCCGCATCCACCAGTTCGTTGAATACGAGGAACAGGCGGTAGGGGTCGATTACGCCGGTGTCGAGATCGTCATCGCCGTATTTCGAATCGTTGAAGTGGAAGCCGCCGAGCTTGCCGAACTGGATGAGGCGGGCGACGATCATCTCGATATTGACGTTCGGCGCATGGTGGCCAAGGTCGACCAGGCAGAAGGCCTTGGGTCCGAGTTCCTGGGCGATCAGATAGTTGCTGCCCCAGTCCTGTACCACGGTCGAATAGAAGGCAGGCTCGAACATCTTGTGTTCGGTGAAGACCCGCCAATCCTCCGGCAGGGCTGCATAGACCGACTTCATCGCGTCGAGATAACGCTCGAAGGCGCGGGTGAAGTTGCTCTGGCCGGGGAAGTTGGAGCCGTCGCCGACCCAAACCGTCAGCGCCTTGGAGCCGAGTTGCCGCCCAATCTCGATGCATTCGAGATTGTGTTCCACCGCCTGGCGGCGCGTGGCGGCGTCGGCGTGCGACAGCGAGCCGAACTTGTAGGAGTGCAGCTGGCCGGGCGCGTCGGAGAAGGTGTTGGAGTTCATCGCGTCGAAGCCGAGACCGAGCGACGTGCCCTTCGCTCTCAGTTCGGAAATGTCGTTCACCTTGTCCCAGGGGATGTGCAGCGAGACGGTCGGGGTCGCCCGGGTCAACTGCTGGATGACGGCGCAATCTTCGAGCTTGTCGAAAATGTTGCGTGGCTCGCCCTTGCCGGGGAAGCGGGCAAAGCGCGTACCGCCGGTGCCCACACCCCAGGAGGGGACGGCGACGCCATAGGCGGCGACCTTGCGCTTGATCGCGTCGATCGAGATACCACGGCGGTCGAGCCGCTCGCCGAGGCTTTCATAATCCCGGCGAAGTGCAGTGAGCCGGCTTTCGTTCTCGGCCTCGACCGTTGCCTGGCTGATCATGGTGGTCGTCATGAAACTCTCCTCGATCAGCGGGTGAAGGACTGGGCGTTGCCCGCGTCGACATTGATGATGTTGCCGGTCGATTTCGCCGACATGTCGGAGGAAAGGAAGTAGATCGCCTCGGCGATATCCTCGGGGAAGACACTGAGCTTCAGCATCGAGCGCTCGCGATAATGCGCCTCCAGGTCGTCGACATCCATCTTGTAGGCGGCGGCACGCTGCTCCTTCCATTCGCCGGTCCAGATCTTCGAGCCGCGCAGAACCGCGTCCGGATTGACGACGTTGACGCGGATCTGTGCGCTTGCACCTTCAAGCGCCAGGCAGCGGGCGAGATGGATCTCGGCGGCCTTGGCGGTGCAATAGGCCGACGCGCCGGGGGAGGCGGCAAGGCCGTTCTTGGAAGCGACGAACACGACGTTGCCGCCGGCCTTTTGCTGGCGGAAGATGCGGAAGGCCTCACGCGAGACAAGGAAATAGCCGGTCGTCAGAATGTCGATGTTTTTGGTCCAGAGCGCCAGCGTCGTGTCTTCGATCGCGGCAGACGAGGCGAGGCCGGCGTTGGAGACGAGAATGTCGAGACCGCCGAAGGCAAGCAGCGCGTCGGCGAAACCGCCTTCGACCGCCGCTTCGCTGGTGACGTTCATGCTGACAGAGCGGACGAAATCCTTGCCGTAGCGCGCGGAAAGCTCGCTCGCAGCGGCGCTCAGTGCGGTTTCGTCGATATCGGCGAGCACCACGCAGGCGCCTTCCTGCATCAGCCGGTTGGCCGTCGCCTTGCCGATGCCGCCGGCGCCGCCGGTGACGAGCGCGATACGGCCGGCCAGGCTCTTCGGTTTCGGCATGCGCTGGAGCTTCGCTTCTTCAAGCAGCCAGTATTCGATGTCGAAGGCTTCCTGTTCCGGCAGGCCGACATAGGTGGAGACCCCGGAGGCACCACGCATGACGTTGATGGCGTTGACATAGAATTCGCCGGAGATGCGGGCCGTCGCCTTGTCCTTGGCAAAGGTGATCATGCCGACGCCAGGCACGAGATAGACCACTGCATTCGGATCGCGCATGGCGGGACTGTCTTCGTGCTTGCAGCGCTCGTAATAGGCCGCATAGTCGGCGCGATAGGCGGCAATCGCCTCGGGCAGTGCTGTCAGCGTCTTGTCGACATCCGGATTGGCCGGGTCGAAATCGATCACCAGCGGGCAGATCTTGGTGCGCAGGAAATGGTCGGGGCAGCTGGTGCCGAGTGCTGCGAGCGGCTTCAGGTCGCGCGCGGAGACAAAATCAAGCACGGCCTGGCTGTCGTCGAAATGACCGACCTTGCGCTCGTCTGCGCTGATCAGGCCGCGGATGACGGGCATCAGCTTGCGAGCGACGTCGGCACGGGCGGCAGCATCAAGCGTCGCAGTGACTGCGCCGCCAAAGGCAGGCTTGGTGTTCTCAGCCTCGAACCAGGCGATCGCCTTGTTGATGATCTCGATCGTCGTCTCGTAGGCTTCTTTCGCCGTATCGCCCCAGGTGAAGAGACCGTGGCTTTCGAGCACGACACCGCGCGCCCGGGGATTTTCCAGGCAGAATTTTTCGAGCCACAGGCCGAGCTCATAGCCCGGACGTTTCCACGGCAGCCAGCCGATGTCGTCGCCGAAGATCTTCGCCGTCAGTTCGCGGCTGTTCTTTGACGCGGCAATCGCGATGATCGCATCGGGATGCATGTGGTCGACGTGCTTCTTCGGGACATAGGCGTGCAAAGGCGTGTCGATGGATGCGGCGCGCGGATTGAGATTGAAGGTGCAATGCGGCAGGTAACCGACCATCTCATCTTCGAATGCGACACCGCGATAAATCGACTTCAGCGCGTTGAGCTTGTCCATATAGAGGGTGGCAAAGCCGTCGAGCTTGATCGTTCCGACGTCGCCGCCGGAGCCCTTGACCCAGAGAACCTCGACCGTGCCGCCACCGAGCGGATCCTTCTCCATTACCTTGGCCGAGGTATTGCCGCCGCCGTAGTTGGTGATGCGCTTGTCGGAGCCGAGCAGGTTCGAGCGATAGAGCAGGCGTCCGGATTCGCTCATGCCGGCAGCCTTTGCCTCGTCCCAAAGGTTTGCAAGTCGTGCGCCCTGCTGCTTGTCAAGCATCTCGAATTCCTCCCGGTCAGATGCGCGCGGCTTGGCGACCGCGCAGAGATGTGGTTGGCATCAGATCACAGGACTTGAGCGTTAAAGTCAATCAAAAACGATCAAGTTCGCGCATATTGCGCTGCACAATGAAAAAATATGATTGATTGTGATTGACAATGGTCGATCGTGATGGAAGCATGAAAAGCATCGGAGGAGCGCATGCACGAGAAAGAAAGACACCGGATCATTCTGTCGGCGGTTCAGGAAAAACCCGTCGTCACCGTCCAGGAACTGGTCGATCTGACCGACAGTTCCGAGGCGACGATCCGGCGTGATATTGCAGCCCTCCACGTGCAGAAGAAGCTGCGCCGGGTGCGCGGCGGTGCGGAGGCAATCAACCCGCCGCAGTTCGTCGGGCTTGCCGGTCGGCCGTTCAAGGTCAACGAAGGTCTGCACGCCCGCGAAAAGCAGGCGATCGCCAAGGAGGCGGTGGCGCTTTGCGAAGATGGCGAGCCGATCATCATCAATGGCGGCACCACCACCTTTCAGATGGTGCATTTCCTCAGCAATCGCCGGATGCAGGTCTTCACCAACTCCTTCCCGATCGCCGAGCATCTGCTGAAGCATTCGAAGAATACGGTGATGCTGTCGGGCGGCACGATCTACCGCGAGCAGAACATCATCCTCAGTCCTTTCGACAATGACGTGACGCGCAATTTCTATGCGCGCCGCATGTTCATGGGGGCGCAAGGATTGGGACCGCTCGGCCTGATGGAGGCCGACCCGCTGCTGATCCAGGCGGAACAGAAATTGATCGACCAGGCGGACGAACTCGTCGTGCTGGTCGACTCATCGAAATTTCACAAGCGCTCCAGCCTGATCCTGTGCGGATTGAAGCGGATCGCCACGGTGATCACGGATTCGGGCATCGAGGACAGGCATGCCGCGATGCTCGAAAATGCCGGTGTGAGGCTGGTCGTTGCCAGCGGCAGAGCCGGCACGGATGCAGAGAACATGTCCTCGTCCGCCTGAGGCGGAGGAGGGAGGGGAAGGTGGCGGTCACGGCCGAAACGGCCGGGTCGTCGCCGAACGGAGGAATTCGCGCCGGATGCGATTTTCGCGCACCGGACAATGGGAGGAAATGAGCATGAAGATCCTGAAGTCACTGATGGTAACGGCCGCCGTGTCGCTGGCGCTGATGGCCAATGCCGCGCATGCGGAAAACAAGAAGATCGCGCTCGTCGTCAAGGCGCTCGGCATCGGCTTCTTCGAAGCCGCCAACAAGGGCGCCCAGGAAGCCGCCAAGGAACTGGGCGACGTCGAGGTGATCTACACCGGCCCGACGACGACGACCGCCGAAGGCCAGATCGAGGTGATCAATTCGCTGATCGCGCAGAAGGTCGACGCGATCGCTGTCTCCGCCAACGATACCGACGCTCTCGTTCCGGCGCTGAAGAAGGCGATGGATCGCGGCATCAAGGTCATTTCCTGGGATTCCGGCGTCGCCAAGGACGGCCGCCTGATGCACCTGAACCCGTCTTCGAGCCCGCTGATCGGCAACATGATCATCAAGCTCGCCGCCGACAACCTTCCCGAAGGCGGCGACGTCGCCGTGCTTTCGGCAACGGCAACCTCGACCAACCAGAATGTCTGGATCGAGGAAATGAAAAAGGTGCAGGGCAACTACAAGGGCATCAATGTCGTCGCGACCGTTTACGGTGACGACCTTGCCGACAAGTCCTACCGCGAAACGCAGGGCCTCATTCAGTCCTATCCGAACCTGAAGGCGATCATTGCACCCACCTCGGTCGGCATCGTCGCAGCTGCCCAGGCCGTCACCGACGCCGGCAAGATCGGCCAGATCAACGTCACCGGTCTCGGCCTTCCCTCGGAAATGGCCGGCCACGTGAAGTCGGGCGCCTCCAAGTCCTTCGCGATCTGGAACCCGATCGACCTCGGCTACTCCGCAACGATGATCGCCTATGACCTGATCAACGGTGCCGAAGCCAAGCCCGGCGCAGAACTGAAGATGGGCCGCATGGGCGCCGTCAAGCTCGACGACAACAACGAAGGCGCGATGGCTGATCCGTTCGTCTACGACGCCAAGAACGTCGAGGAATTCGCCAAGATCTTCTGATCGGGTGAACCGCCTGGCCGATGTCGGCCTCATCCTTGCGGGGAGGCTGCCCTTCATCCGCCTGCCGGCACCTTCTCCCCGCTTACGGGGAGAAGGGACGAGCGGCAACGGTTTGCCTTCGTCCTGACGAGGGGAAGGAGCGCGGCATACTCGTTCCCTCTCCCCGTCCGCGGGGAGAGGGTTAGGGTAAGGGGCAACCTCGCGCAGCCCAATGCGGGCATACGAGTCCCGAACGACTTTGCGTCATCGAAACACTGAACTGGTGGACTGTCTCTTGCTGCAGGATACGCTCACATCGCGGATGAAGCCCGCCATTGCGCTCGAGGGGATCTCGAAGTCCTTCCCCGGCGTGAAGGCGCTCTCCGACGTCTCGCTGTCGCTCTATCCGGGATCTGTGACCGCGCTGATCGGCGAAAACGGCGCCGGAAAATCGACGCTGGTGAAGATCCTGACCGGCATCTACCAGCCGGACCATGGCACCATCTCCGTTGCCGATCGGGAGGTACACTTTCCGACAGCGCTCGCGGCGGCGCGTGCAGGCGTCACGGCGATCCACCAGGAAACCGTACTTTTCGACGAACTCTCGGTCGCCGAGAACATCTTCCTCGGCCATGCCCCGCGCAATCGTTTCGGGCTGATCGACTGGAAGAAGCTTAATGCCGATGCACGCGCCCTGCTCGCGCGCGCCGGCGCCGATTTTGATCCGACGATCCGACTGCGCGATCTCGGTATCGCCAAGAAGCATCTCGTCGCGATCGCCCGGGCGCTATCCGTTGATGCCCAGGTGGTCATCATGGACGAGCCGACGGCAGCGCTGTCGCACAAGGAAATCAATGAGCTCTATGCCCTCGTCGAGCGGCTGAAGGCCGACGGCAAGGCGATCCTCTTCATCAGCCACAAGTTCGATGAGATCTTCCGCATCGCCGATCGCTACACGGTCTTCCGCGATGGAACGATGGTGGACGAGGGGCTGATTGCCGATGTCAGCCAGGACGAACTGGTGCGCCTCATGGTCGGTCGCGCCGTCGGATCGGTCTATCCGAAGAAGGACGTCACCATCGGCGAACCGGTGTTGACCGTTTCCGGCTACCGCCACCCGACCGAATTCGAAGATATCAACTTCGAGCTTCGCCGCGGCGAGATTCTCGGCTTCTACGGCCTTGTCGGCGCCGGCCGATCGGAGTTCATGCAGTCGCTGATCGGCATCACCCGTCCATCGGCCGGTGCGGTCCGGCTCGATGGCGAGGTGCTGGTCATCCGCAGCCCCTCCGAGGCGATCCGGTCAGGTATCGTCTATGTGCCGGAAGAGCGCGGCCGGCAGGGCGCGATCATCGGCCTGCCGATCTTCCAGAACGTCACCTTGCCGTCGCTGTCGCGCACCTCGCGCTCGGGCTTCCTGAAACTTGCCAACGAGTTCGCGCTCGCCCGCGAATATACCTCGCGTCTCGATCTGCGCGCCGCCTCGCTCGATCAGGATGTCGGCACGCTCTCGGGCGGCAACCAGCAGAAGGTCGTCATCGCCAAGTGGCTGGCGACCCGGCCGAAGGTGATCATCCTCGACGAACCGACCAAGGGCATCGACATCGGCTCGAAGGCTGCAGTGCACGCCTTCATGAGCGAACTGGCGGCGCAAGGCCTCAGCGTCATCATGGTCTCCTCGGAAATCCCCGAGATCATGGGCATGTCCGACCGTGTCATCGTGATGCGAGAAGGACGGATCGCCGGTCGTTTCGAGCGCGCCGATCTGACGGCGGAAAAGCTGGTGCGTGCCGCCGCCGGCATCCAGGAGGCCGCGTGATGGCGAAGTTTCTTAGAAATCGCGAATTGCTGCTCGTCGGCGCGATCGCCGTGCTGCTCGCGCTGATCACCTGGCGCTTCCCGCCCTTTGTCGCACCGGCAAATCTGGCACGCGTCTATAACGACACCTCGATCCTGATCATTCTGGCCCTTGGCCAGATGGCGGTGATCCTGACGCGATGCATCGATCTCTCGATGGCCGCCAACCTGGCGCTCTCGGGCATGGTGGCGGCGATGCTGAACGCCGCCTTTCCGGGCCTTCCGATCCCGCTGGTCATCCTCGCCGCCATGGCGCTCGGCACGCTGCTCGGCATGATCAACGGCGCGCTCGTGTGGAAACTCGATATTCCGCCGATCGTCGTCACGCTCGGCACCCTGACCATCTATCGCGGTCTGATCTTCCTTTTGAGCGGCGGCAAGTGGATCAACGCGCACCAGATGAGTGATGCGTTCAAGGCGCTGCCGCGTGCCGAGCTCATCGGCTTTCCGGTTCTTTCCTGGCTCTCGCTTGTCATGATCGGACTTGTCTTCCTGCTGATGAGCCGGACGGCGCTCGGGCGCGCCTTCTACGCCGTAGGCGGCAATCCGCATGCGGCCGTCTATACCGGGATTGATGTCGGCCGCACCCGCTTCTCGGCCTATTGTCTTTCCGGTGCGCTCGCCGGGCTTTCCGGCTACCTCTGGGTATCGCGCTACGCGGTTGCCTATGTCGATATCGCAGCCGGCTTCGAACTTGACATCATCGCCGCCTGCGTCATCGGCGGCATCTCGATCGCCGGCGGCATCGGAACGGTGGCCGGCGCCGTGCTCGGTGCGCTGTTCCTCGGCGTGATCAAGAACGCGTTGCCGGTCATCAACATCTCGCCCTTCGCCCAGCTGGCGATTTCGGGCATGGTCATCATCATTGCTGTCGCCGTCAACGCCCGCGCCGAGCGGCGCAAGGGACGCGTCATTTTGAGAAAGGCGGAGGCTGTCTGATGGCCGAGACACACCTTACCCCCCGCAACATTCCCGACCGGTTGGAAGGTCGCGGCGCGCGCCTGTTGAAGAGCTGGGAAAGCCTGCTGTTCGTCGTTGCCTGCCTCATCTTTCTCGGCAACTCGCTGGCCTCGCCCTACTTCCTCGACCCGTGGAACCTTTCGGACGCGACCTTCAACTTCACCGAAAAGGCGATGATCGCCTTTGCCATGGCGCTGGTGATCATCTCCGGCGAGATCGATCTGTCGGTGGCGTCGATCATCGCGCTTGCCTCGACGGCGATGGGCTATGCCGTCCAGCTCGGTTTCGATACGCCGGCGCTGGTGGTGATCGGCCTCTCCGTCGGCCTCATTTGCGGCGCCATCAACGGCCTGCTGATCACCGGCCTCGGCCTGCCATCGATCGTGGTCACCATCGGCACCATGAGCCTGTTCCGCGGGCTCTCCTTTATCATCCTCGGCGACCAGGCCTTCACCGGTTATCCCGACAGCTTCTCCTGGTTCGGTCAGGGCTATGTCTGGTGGGTCTTTTCTTTCGAGTTCACGCTCTTCGTCGCCCTTGCGGTGGCCTACGGCGTCGTGCTGCACAAGACCAATTTCGGCCGTTCGGTCTATGCCATCGGCAACAACCAGACGGCGGCACTCTTCTCCGGCATCCGCGTTGCGCGCATCAAGTTCATCCTGTTCCTCTTGACCGGGCTGATGGCCGGGCTCGCCTCGATCTGCCTGACTTCGCGCCTCGGCTCCACTCGTCCGTCGATCGCGCTCGGCTGGGAGCTCGAAGTGGTGACGATGGTCGTGCTCGGCGGCGTCAATATTCTCGGCGGCTCCGGAACCGTTCCCGGCGTCGTGCTCGCGGCGGTGATCATGGGCATGGTGACCTTCGGCTTCGGTCTGCTCAATGTGCCCGGTATCGTCATGTCGATCTTTATCGGCCTGCTGCTGATCTCGGTGATCGCACTCCCCATCCTCTGGCGGCGTGCCCGCCGCCGTCTTGCGCATTGAGGTTCTGATGGAAAAATACGCATTCCGCATGCGGCTGAACCCGGGCATGGTCGCCGAATACAAGGCGCGGCACGACGCCATCTGGCCGGAGTTGGCGGCGCTTTTGAAGGAAGCCGGCGTCTCCGACTACTCCATCCATCTGGACGAGGAGACCAACCTGCTTTTCGGCGTGCTCTGGCGCACCGCCGATCACCGCATGGCCGACCTGCCCTCCCATCCGGTCATGCAGAAATGGTGGGCCTACATGGCCGACATTATGGAAACCAAAGCCGACAACGAACCGGTGGCAGTGCCGCTGACGACCGTTTTCCATATGGACTGATGCGATGCGGGTTGTTGGCGTTATCGATATCGGCAAGACCAATGCCAAGGTAGCGGCCGTTGACCTCGACCGTTTCGAGGAGATCGCCGTGCGCAAGACGGCGAATGCGGTACGCGCCGATGGTCCCTATCCGCATTTCGATGTCGAGCGTCTCTGGGCCTTCCTGCTCGAGAGCCTTGCGGCGCTCAATTCCGAACACGCCTTCGAGGCAATCTCGATCACCACCCATGGCGCGACCGCGGTCGTGCTCGATGCATCAGGCGACCTGGCGCTGCCGGTGTTGGACTACGAATACGCTGGCCCCGACACCCTCGCCGCCGAATATGGTGCGGCGCGGCCGCCGTTTTCGGAGACCGGCTCGGCCCGCCTGCCGATGGGTCTCAATGTCGGCGCGCAGCTCTATTGGCAGCAGAAGGCCTTCCCGGCTGAGTTTGCCAGGGTCGCCTCGATCCTCACCTATGCGCAATACTGGACCTACCGCCTGACCGGCGTGCTCTGCAACGAGCTCACGTCGCTCGGTTGTCACACCGATCTCTGGAATCCGCGCGCCGCCACGTTCTCGTCTCTGGTCGAACGCCAGGGCTGGCGGCCGCTTTTCGCGCCGGTACTGAAGGCGAGTGATGTCGCTGGTGCTCTGCGGGCGGAACTCTGTGCCGCAACCGGGATTGCGGCCGGGACGCCTGTCTATTGCGGCATTCATGATTCCAATGCCTCGCTGCTCCCGCATCTGCTGACGCGGGCCTCGCCATTCTCGGTGGTCTCCACCGGCACCTGGGTCGTCATGCTGGCGGTCGGGGCAGAGCCGAAGGCGCTCGACGAACGTCGCGACACGCTCATCAACGTCAATGCGCTCGGCGATCCCGTACCCTCCGCCCGTTTCATGGGTGGCCGCGCCTTTCAGCTATTGTTGGGAGAGGGGGCAGCTCCCGCGTCGCCGTCGGTGGAAGATGCGGTGGCCCAGGCCGGCTACATGCTGCTGCCTTCCATTCCCGAGGGATCCGGTCCGTTTCCGGCGTCGAAGGCGGTCTGGACGACCGACGAACAGACGCTTGCTCCCGTCGAGCGTTTCGCAGTCGTCTCGTTCCATCTGGCACTGATGACGGCCACCTGCCTCGATCTGATCGGAGCCCGCGGCGAGGTCGTTGTCGAGGGACCGTTTGCCGTCAACAAGGCCTATTTGCGCATGCTTGCTGCGGCCACAGGCCGGCCAGTCTTCGCCGATCCTCACAATGTTACGGGTACGAGCCTTGGCGCAGCCTGCCTCATAAAGGGATCGAGGGTCAGGACCGGGGTCGAGCCGGTTGACGGTGAGATACCCGAGAGCTTTGTCAGCTACGCGCAGGCGTGGCGCAAGGCCGCCCTGCAGCATGCGGGCAAAGAAAAACAGCCGTAGAACACCCGTTCACGGCCGCAAGGTGCTCGGTTGTGTCAGTAAGAGACGGACCTGAGCCTGATTAAAACACAGAACTGCGCTTTGCCGAGCGGTTGTGTTCGATGTTGAGCACGATCGATACTGCCGTCATTGTCAGGATTGCTGTAAGCGCGGCGCCAATACCAAGAACAATCATTGTTCGTTTCCTGTAAGCGCATCGTCATGATGTCGCCTTGACCGGTGCGAAGGTTTCTTCGCGCATCGAGCGCCCACTTCACTTTCGCTTCGATACGCGAGCGCAAGTCAAAGTACAATTCTAAACTCTTGTGATTGAGAACCTGTTGAAATCCGGGGCCTTTATTACAGTTTTGTTGCGGTGCAAAAATCGCCTGCGAAAACACCCCGCGAATTTTAGTGATTCCGATTAGAGGCTAGGGACCGTTAACCTTCAGGCAAGGAATTAACCATAAACATGGTCCCACACGTCGGAATGGGATAATTCACAAGTCTCCTCAAGGCATGATGCCGCCCCGCCGTACCGGTTCCGGTCCGGTATCCATTCTTCACCGAATTAACTTGCGGGATGAACGATAGCAGACGCCAGCGGCGGGGGCTGATCTCATCGATGTGGCGTGCACGTCCGGTGGACCGTGGCTCCCCTTGAACCTCCCCAGGGCAAATTCGAAAGCACGCACTACCCGGGGATCAGCGTTGAGGCAGGAAGCATCGTCAGAACAGGCAAGGAAGGGCCAGGCAGGCAGCCTGCTGGAGCGCTTGCGTTTTGCCGGGCTCGACGAGGAAAGCTGCAACCGCGTCCGCGACCACAGGCAGAAGCTTTCTCCCCGCATCGACCAGGCGCTTCGTGACCTTTTCCAGCGCCTCCAAACCTATCCTGATGCCTCCCGCCATTTCGAAAGCGACCGCCAGATCGATCGCCTTCAGGACCTTCAATCCTCGCACTGGAACGTGCTGACCGACGCGCGCTTTGACGGGCTCTATGCCGAGCGCGTCAAGGTCCTCGCCGATACCGCAAGCCGCATGGGTCTCGATCCGCGCTGGCAGATGGCAAGCCATGCGGTCGTGCTCGAGCAACTCCTCGTAGGCCTCATCGAAGACGCCTGGCCACGATCCTTCCTGCCGATGGGCAAGACGCGACGCCGCGAACTCTGCGACCTCGTCGCCGCGCTCGTGCGCACAGTCTTCGTCGACACCGAAATCGGCGTTTCGCTCCGCTTCAACGCACTGCGTCAACAGCACCAGCGTCAACTGACCGAGCAGCGCAGTGCCGACGAGCAGGAAGTCAAGGCGCTCTTCGGCGACTTTGCCGAGAGCCTGAGCCACGGCGATCTCGGTGCTCGGCTGCCGGAAGCAACGGCGGAAGCCTACCAGCCGATCGTCGCCAGCCTGAATACGGCGCTGGAGCAAATCCAGCAGAGCCTGCAGGCATCTGATCAGCACAATCGGTCCGCAGAAGCCCTGGTCGATCGCATGCGCGCAAACGCGGCAACCTTCTCGGACAAGGCGACCGCCGAAGCCGATGCGCTGTCCGGCCAGCTTGCAGCGCTCGCCGACATGGCCGGTCGCATGACGAGCGGCTCCGGCCGCATCAGTGCGACGGAGACGAAGGCCAACGAAACCCGCATCGCGGTCGAGCGCAGCGGCGAAATCGCCGGTCAGGCGATCACGGCCATGGCCGACATCGAGGCATCCGCCGAAAAGATCGGTCAGATCATCGGCGTCATCGACGAGATCGCCTTCCAGACCAATCTCTTGGCGCTGAACGCCGGCATCGAAGCGGCCCGCGCCGGCGACAGTGGTCGCGGCTTTGCGGTCGTCGCCCAGGAAGTGCGCGCGCTCGCGCAGCGCTCCGGTGAGGCGGCACGCGAGATCAAGCAGCTCGTCACCGGCACCAAGGCGCAGGTCGAAACCGGCGTCGAGATTGTCGGCCGCACCCAGGACGCGATCAGCAACATTGTCGAGCAGGTCACGTCGATCAATTCGGCGGTGTCGGGCATTGCCCGCGAAGCTGAGCAGCAGGTGGGTGACCTCCGGGGCGTTGCCGCCGAGATCGGCACGATCTCCCAGGGCGTGCAGGCAAGTGCTGCCTTGGCGGGAGAAACCGCGCGTTCGTCGGACGATCTCCACACCGTCATCGTCGAGCTTGGCGAGACCATCCGTCGGTTCCGTCTTGAGCGGCGCCATCCCGTCTCGTCAGCCGTCGGTCGCGAACCGAGCCGGCCGGCCCCGCGCGTGTTTCCCGAGGAACCGACGGCCGCGCTGTTCGACGATGGGCCGCAGCGGCAGTTCGCCGGATGGCAGCGCTGATTTCAAGGGCAGTACAGAGTTAGCAGTCGAGGAAGACAGGAATGGCCAGCAAGAAGACCGCTCAGAAGACGCTCAGCCTCGCTCCGGTGTTGGACCTGAACGAGGCGACGGCGTTGCATGAGAAGCTGCTCGCGCTCAAGGGCAGCGATATCGTGATCGACGCCTCGGCGGTCGAGCGGGTCGGGACGCTTTGTGTCCAGGTGCTGATGGCCGGCGCCAAGACCTGGGAAGAGGATCATTTGTCTTTCACCTTCAGCAAGGTGTCGGACGCTTTCGAGAAAACGACACAGCTCATCGGGGTCGAGATCGACCACCTGGTGGCAAAGGAGATTTGAGAAATGAAGAAGCGAGTTCTGACGGTCGACGACTCCCGGACGATCCGAAACATGCTGCTGGTCACGCTGAACAATGCCGGATTCGAAACGATCCAGGCCGAAGACGGCGTCGAGGGCCTTGAGGTACTGGAAGAAGCCAACCCCGATGTGATCGTCACCGACATCAACATGCCGCGTCTCGACGGCTTCGGTTTCATCGAAGGCGTGCGCAAGAACGACCGCTATCGCGCCATTCCGATCCTGGTTCTGACCACGGAAAGCGATGCGGAGAAGAAGAACCGTGCGCGACAGGCGGGAGCAACGGGCTGGATTGTCAAGCCGTTCGACCCGACCAAACTCATCGATGCAATCGAGCGCGTAACGGCCTGAAGTCCGGGGATAGCCTCCAATGGATATGAACGAAATCAAAGAGATCTTCTTCCAGGAATGCGAGGAACAACTCGCCGAACTGGAATCGGGTCTGCTGAAGCTCAATGACGGCGACCGCGATCCGGAAACGGTCAATGCGGTGTTCCGTGCGGTGCACTCGATCAAGGGTGGCGCCGGCGCTTTCGGGCTCGATGACCTCGTCTCCTTCGCGCATGTGTTCGAGACGACCCTTGATTGCGTTCGTTCCAACCGGCTCGATCCCGGACCGGAGGTTCTCAAGGTGATGCTGAAGTCGGCCGACGTGCTGGCCGACCTCACCAACGCCGCGCGCGATGGCGGCAGCGTTGACGAGGCGCGCAGTCGTCAGCTCATCAAGGAGCTCGAAGCTCTGGCAAACGGTGAAGTGCCGCAGGTGTCCGCTGCACCGGTTGAGCCGGTCGCCGCCGTGGCTCCGCCGCCGGTCAATGACGAAGGCTTCCAGCCGGTCGCCTTCTCCTTCGACGACTTCGAAGCGGACGAAGAGCCACCGCTGATGGAAACGCCCACCTATGAGATCGTCTTCAAGCCGAAGTCCGATCTCTACGCCAAGGGCAATGAGGCAACGCTGCTTCTGCGCGACCTCTCCCGCCTCGGCGAGATGAGCATCCATTGCGACATGGGCGCACTGCCGACGCTCGATCGGCTGAGCCCGGAGAACGCCTATTTCTTCTGGAAGATCTCGCTCAAGACCGACAAGGGCGAGGACGCCATCCGCTCCGTTTTCGAATTCGCCGAGTGGGATTGCGACCTGGAGATTTCTCTCGTCGAGGACGAGGCCGTGCAGTCGGGCGAAGAGCTGCCGATGCAGCCGGTGCCGTTCGATCTGTCGATCCTTGATGATGAACCGGCGGTTTCCGTCGGTGTCGTCGAGGAGGAGGAACAGCTCGCGGTCCAGCAGCAGGAAATCCGCAATGCTGCGGTTTCTGCCGCAGGCACGGCCAGCAACGTGCTTCAGATGGCTCAGTCCGCCGCGCGGGCGCCGGCCGAGAAGTCGACGCCAGCCGCAAGTGCCGCAGCGCAGAGCGCTGCCGCACAGCAGGCCGCCGCATCGGCCGCCACGCCGACGATCCGCGTCGATCTCGACCGTGTCGATCGTCTGATCAACCTCGTCGGTGAACTCGTCATCAACCAGGCGATGCTCTCGCAGAGCGTCGTCGAAAACGACACCAACGGCACGTCCTCGATCAATATGGGCCTCGAAGAGCTGCAGCAGCTCACCCGCGAGATCCAGGACTCGGTGATGGCGATCCGTGCCCAGCCGGTAAAGCCGGTGTTCCAGCGCATGTCGCGTATCGTTCGCGAAATCGCCGACATGACCGGCAAGTCGGTCCGCCTGATCACTGAAGGCGAAAATACCGAGGTCGACAAGACGGTCATCGACAAGCTGGCCGAGCCGTTGACCCACATGATCCGCAACGCGGTCGACCATGGCCTCGAAACGCCGGAGAAGCGCGTTGCCGCCGGCAAGAGCGCCGAAGGCACCGTGCGCCTGACGGCCAAGCATCGTTCCGGCCGCATCGTCATCGAGCTTGCCGACGATGGCGCGGGCATCAACCGCGAGAAGGTGCGCCAGAAGGCGATCGATAACGACCTGATCGCGGCCGACGCCAATCTTTCGGACGAAGAGATCGACAACCTGATCTTCCACGCCGGCTTCTCGACGGCGGACAAGATCTCCGACATCTCCGGCCGCGGCGTCGGCATGGATGTGGTCAAGCGCTCGATCCAGGCGCTCGGCGGCCGTATCAACATCTCCTCGAAGCCGGGCCACGGTTCGGTCTTCACGATGAGCCTGCCGCTGACGCTTGCCGTGCTTGACGGCATGGTGGTCACGGTCGCCAACCAGACGCTCGTCGTACCGCTGACCGCGATCGTCGAGACCTTGCAGCCTGAGGCGTCGGCGATCCACTCTTTCGGCTCCAACCAGCGGCTGATCTCGATCCGCAATTCCTTCTGCCCGCTGGTCGATGTCGGTCGCATCCTCAACTTCCGCGCCATCCAGGCGAACCCGGTCGAGGGCGTCGCGCTGCTGGTGGAATCCGAAGGTGGCGGCCAGCGTGCCCTGATGGTCGACGCGATCCAGGGGCAGCGCCAGGTGGTGATCAAGAGCCTCGAGGCCAACTACACACACGTGCCGGGCATCGCTGCCGCGACCATCCTCGGCGACGGCCGCGTGGCGCTCATCCTCGATGTCGATGCGATCGTCGCCGCCTCGCGCGGGCAATCGCTGAAGCCTGAAATGTCACTTGCTGCTGTCGGATAATGACAATGACCTACGCCGCAAAAAATCTGACGGACGGGCGGGAGCTGATCGCTTTCCGTGTCGGCGCTCAGGAATTCTGCGTGAACATCATGTCGGTGCGCGAGATCCGTGGCTGGACGCCTGCGACGCCGATGCCGCATGCGCCACCTTATGTCCTCGGCGTGATCAACCTGCGTGGTGCCGTGCTGCCGATCGTCGATCTTTCGGCCCGCCTCGGCATGACGCCGGCCGATCCGACGGTCCGTCACGTCATCATCGTCGCGCAGGTAAAGAGCCAGGTCGTCGGCCTTCTGGTGGACGCCGTCTCCGACATCCTGACGATCACCGACGACAAGATCCAGCCGACGCCGGATGTTGTGTCGTCGGAGTTCGAAAAGAGCTTCGCTCGCGGCGTGCTCGCGATCGAAGGTCGAATGATCTGCCTCATTGAGCTGGAAGCCATCTTCCCGCAGGAAGAAAGGGAAGCCGCATGAGGAACCAGGTAGCGTTCGAACAGAAGCTGTCGCCGGACGAGTGCCTGGCAAGCGGCGAATATCCCTTGACCCGTCGCGATCTCACCGAGATCGCCGCCATGATCTATGCGGATGCCGGCATCTATCTCAACGAGAGCAAGGCATCGCTGGTCTATTCGCGTCTGTCGAAGCACATCCGCAATCTTGGGCTCAAGGGTTTCCGTGACTATTGCCAATTGGTTGCTTCACCCGCCGGTGCTGCCGCGCGGCGCGACATGCTCTCGCACCTGACGACGAACTTCACGCGGTTCTTCCGCGAGAACCATCATTTCGAACACCTGAAGACCGAGGTGCTGCCGGAACTGATCGCCCGTGCCAAGGCCGGCGGTCGCGTGCGCATCTGGTCGGCCGCCTGCTCGGATGGGCAGGAGCCCTATTCGATCGCGCTGACGGTTCTGTCGCTGCTGCCGAATGCGGCCGACTACGACTTCCGGATCCTGGCGACCGACATCGACCCGAAGATCCTGGCGCTTGCCCGCGCCGGGGCCTACGACGCGACGGCGCTTGAGACCGTCAATCCGGCCATGCGCAAGCAGTGGTTCTCCGAAGTCAATGCCGGTGGCCGCTTCAAGTGGCAGATCGACGATCGCGTCAAGCGGCTGATCACCTTCAACGAGCTGAACCTGATGGCGCAATGGCCGTTCAAGGGTCCGTTCGACGTCATCTTCTGCCGCAACGTCGTCATCTATTTCGACGAGCCGACGCAAATGAAGATCTGGTCGCGCTTCGCCGGCATGCTGAATACCGACGGACATCTTTACATAGGCCATTCCGAGCGCGTTTCGGGTGACGCCAAGGCGCACTTCGACAACATCGGCATCACCACCTACCGCCATACCGGCAAGTTTCATGGAGGACGGGCATGACCGCTCCCGCACGTGTTCTCGTCGTTGACGACTCGGCCACCATGCGTGGCCTCATTACCGCTGTCCTGAATGCCGATCCTGATGTGACCGTCGTCGGCCAGGCGGCCGATGCCATGGAAGCGCGCCAGGCGATCAAGCAGCTTGACCCCGATGTCGTCACCCTCGACATCGAAATGCCGAACATGAACGGCCTCGAATTCCTCGACAAGATCATGCGGCTGCGGCCAATGCCGGTCATCATGGTCTCGACGCTGACGCACAAGGGTGCCGAGGCGACGATCGCCGCACTCGAGATCGGTGCCTTCGATTGCGTCGGCAAGCCGCATCCGGGCGATCCTCATCCGTTCGCCGGCCTCGTCGACAAGGTGAAGGCCGCCGCACGCTCGCAACGCAAGTTCATCATCACCGGCAACAGGGTTGCCGCCGCTCCCGCTGCTGCCAATGCGAACACGGCTTCGGAATACCGGGCCAGCCGCAAGATCATCGCCATCGGCGCTTCGACCGGTGGCGTGGAAGCGCTGATCACGGTGCTGCAGAAGTTCCCGGCCAATTGCCCACCGACAGTGATCACCCAGCACATGCCGCACACCTTCACCAGGAGCTTTGCCGAGCGGCTGAACCGCTTGTGCGCGCCGGCGGTGCAGGAGGCGACGGACGGCGCGCGGCTCGAAATCGGCAAGGTCTATCTGGCGCCGGGTGGCGAGCGCCATCTGCAGGTCTCCAACCCCACGGCACCCTGCTGCCGGCTGGTCGATCGCGAGCCGGTCAACGGACATCGCCCGTCGGTGGACGTGCTGTTTGATTCCGTTGCTGAACTTGCCGGTCGCAATGCGATCGGCGTCATTCTGACCGGCATGGGGCGCGACGGCGCCTCCGGCCTCCTGAAAATGCGGCATGCCGGGGCAAAGACCTTCGGACAAAACGAAAAGACATGTGTCGTCTACGGCATGCCGAGAGTCGCCTATGAATTGGGCGCCGTTGAAACCCAGCTCCCCCTCGGATCCATCGGGGAGGAGGTCCTGAAAGCAGCGGCGCTCCGCAAGGAAGGAAGCGAATAATGTCCATCGCCGAAAAAATCAAAGTTCTGATCGTCGACGATCAGGTAACCAGCCGCCTGCTCCTGGGTGACGCCTTGCAGCAGCTCGGCTTCAAGCAGATCACTGCCGCCGGTGACGGGGAGCAGGGCATGAAGATCATGGCCCAGAACCCGCATCATCTGGTGATCTCCGACTTCAACATGCCGAAGATGGACGGCCTCGGCCTCTTGCAGGCGGTCCGCTCCAATCCGACGACCAAGAAGGCCGCCTTCATCATCCTCACGGCCCAGGGCGACCGTGCCCTGGTTCAGAAGGCTGCGGCCCTCGGTGCCAACAACGTGCTCGCCAAGCCTTTCACCATCGAAAAGATGAAGGCTGCGATCGAAGCCGTATTCGGGGCGCTTAAATGAACATGGAAGCCGCCGGCAAGCGCGTGCATGTCATCCAGGGCGAGTACAAGGTCTTCAACGATCCCAACATCGTGCTGTCGACCATTCTCGGCTCCTGCGTGGCTGCGTGCATGCGCGATCCCGTGGTCGGCGTCGGCGGCATGAACCACTTCCTGCTGCCCGGTTCCGCGACGTCGCCTGCTTCCGGCGGCGACGCGACCCGCTACGGGGTCCATCTGATGGAGCTCCTGATCAACGGGCTGCTGAAACAGGGGGCACGCCGAGATCGTCTCGAAGCCAAGATCTTTGGTGGGGCCAAGACGATCGCGCGCTTCTCCAATGTTGGCGAACAGAATGCCGCTTTCGCGCGGCAGTTCCTGCTCGACGAAGGCATCCGCATCGTTGGGGAGAGCACTGGCGGCGAGCACGGCCGCAAGCTCGAATATTGGCCGTCCAGCGGCCGGGCTCGGCAATATGCCCTGACCGGAGTCGAGACGCAGCGCACCGTGCAGATGGAGGAGCGCCCGATCATCGCGCCGAAGCCGGCCGAAAGCTCGATCGAATTCTTCTGATCCTGCGAGGCTGGCGCCTCGCAGGCCGCAATACGACTACCGAAGCCCCGAGCCACGTGAGACATACCAATGCAGACCGACTACCAGGGCCACATGCCACACGTGGAAGAAGCACTGCCCGAAGTGCTGATGCGAATCGTCACCGAACTGCATGACGTCGCCTACCTGATCGAACGGATCGAACCGCAGCTCCTGGGCGACGACGGCGTCGATGCGCTCGACAATCCGGACAAGATGATGGTGCTGCAGGGCATCGACCTTGCCGTGCAGAAGACGCGCGGCCTCGCCGAGTTCATCGATACGATAACGTCGTCGATCCCCGATGACTGGCTGGTCGACGTGACCACCGCCGTCAGCCTCGTCAAGCTTGCCGATATGAAGAAGGCACTTGGCAACGGCATGTTGCGCCACGGCCACTCCCAGCCGCTGACCAAGGCAGCCGGCGATTTCGAGGCCTTCTAGCACGCGCCTGAGGTCTGCGCGACGTCCAGCACTGGCAATAGAGCCGTGAAATCAATAGTTTAAGGCGCCTGGGTCAGCGCGCCACGCATGCCGCGTGCCCCGGATATCCGTCTCTGCAGGCTCTTTTCAGTCGGTGGATAACCCCGCCGATATCGCCACTTGGTCTGCCGTCCGAGCCGATCAAGCCAATTTCGCGCAAGTTTCGTTTCCTACGGTCCCGACCGGGGCTGGTAGATTCGCGCGCATTGGAAGTCGATACGAAGCATGTCGATACCCAGCAAACCCGAATGTTGGAACTGCGCAGGGCGTTCGGCCGATGACCGGCTCGAAGACCTTGCGATACTGGGTGCGGAAACAGAATGAGTCTGTTGGATCAACTCTCGACGGTCACGAAGAACCTGAGCAATCTCGGGCAAGGCAAGCTGATCGCGCTCGCGGCAGCCGGCGTTGTCGCCGTCGGCCTGGTGCTCGGGGCAGGCATTTACGTCAACAGACCCTCGTTCGAGACGCTCTATGTCGGGCTCGAACGCAGCGATGTCACCCAGATCAGCATCGCGCTGGCTGAGGCAAATATCGACTTCAATGTCGGCGCCGATGGCGCAAGCCTTCAGGTCCCCGTCGGCATGACGAGCAAGGCCCGTCTGCTGCTTGCCGAGCGCGGCCTGCCGAGCAGCGCCAATGCCGGTTACGAGCTCTTCGACAATGTCGGTTCGCTCGGCCTCACCTCTTTCATGCAGGAAGTGACGCGCGTCCGTGCCCTGGAAGGCGAAATCGGTCGCACCATCCAGCAGATCTCGGGCATCGCCGCCGCCCGCGTCCACATCGTGATGCCGGAGCGCGGCAGCTTCCGCAAGGCGGACCAGAATCCCACTGCCTCGGTCATGATTCGTGCCAGCGCCACCGTTGGCCGCAGTGCCGCCGCTTCGATCCGTCATCTCGTCGCCTCTTCCGTACCGGGGCTCGATGTCGATGACGTAACCGTGCTCGATTCGACCGGGCAGCTGCTCGCCTCCGGCGACGACCCCGCCAACAGCGCGCTTAACCAATCGCTCGGCGTCGTCCAGAACGTTCAGTCCGAGCTTGAGAAGAAGATCGACAACGCGCTGGCGCCCTTCCTTGGAATGGACAATTTCCGCTCCAGCGTCACGGCCCGTCTGAACACCGACACGCAGCAGATCCAGGAAACGGTCTTCGATCCGGAATCGCGGGTCGAGCGCTCCACGCGCGTGACCAAGGAAGAACAGAAGTCCAGCCAACAGCAGCCGGACAATGCCGCGACGGTGCAGCAGAACATTCCTCAGGCCGCCCCGAAGGGCGGCGCCGGCCCGCAATCGAGCGATCAGGCCGAGAAGAAGGAAGAGCAGACCAACTACGAGATCAACAGCAAGACGATCGCCACCGTCAAGAACAGCTACACGGTCGAGCGCCTCTCTGTTGCGGTCGTGGTCAACCGTGGCCGTCTGGCCGCCATGGTTGGCGAACCTGCCGACCAGGCGAAGATCGACGCCTATCTCGCCGATATGCAGAAGATCGTCGCATCCGCCGCCGGTCTCGATACCGCCCGCGGCGACGTCGTGACCCTGACCGCCATGGACTTCGTCGAAACGCAATTGCTCGACCAGGCCGTCGCTGGCCCCGGCGTCATGGAAACGCTGACCCGCAATCTCGGCGGCATCATCAATGCCCTCGCCTTCATCGTGGTTGCCGCCCTCGTTGTCTGGGGCATGCGACCGCTGGCTCGCCAGCTCGGCTTCGGCAGCAATGCCGGCCAACTGGAAGGCGAGGCAGCCGGTCTCGAACTGCCCGACTTCTCTCCGGCGACCGCCGGTGCCGGTGGGGCGCTTATGGACGGCTTCGGGTCGGACTTCGGCTTCGACAGCACCGACGATCTGCTCAACATGGGCGAGGACGGTGGCTTCAATCGCCGCGTCAAGGAAGGGCCGGAGAGGCGCCTGGCCCGGATGGTCGAGATCAGCGAGGAACGCGCTGCGAAGATCCTGCGCAAATGGGCTCTCGACAAAGCCGCCTGATACCGCCGCACCCAGTGCCGCATGCAACAGATCCCGCCCCCGAGGCGGGATTTGTGTTTGTAGCGCGGCTGCTTTACGCGTCGCGCAGGCGTTCATGTTCGGCGCAAATATTATGAGAGTCCCACCGCGTCCGTCGCCCTCGCTGTCAATTTGCTTCAAGTTTCGAAGCGAGGTCGTCGAGTCCCGTCGTATGCCGAAGATGGTAATATTTTAACGTTATCTTAATTTATAGATTCAGCACGCGCGCATGGCGTGCATTGTGGGTGGGCGTCTACTATGCCGGCACTCGTCTATACATAGTCAAATGAAAATATAACTTTAAAATAATCATTAGTTATTCTGAAGAAATCACAATTTATATATCGGTAAAATGAGTAGGAACTGAAAACCTCCTGGTGCAATTCAGCAACAGCTGGCAAGGCAAAGTATAATTTCTTCAGGTTCTAATTTTCAAAGAGCGACAATAAACGCCCGTTTCATGGGCAAAATGTCGCCGATGGCGCTACCTCTGATCGCCAAACTGGCACGGAAACGTCGACCAACTTGGGAGAAAAATGTTTTCTGTCAATACGTTGCGCCTTCGTGTCGTCGATGAGCATCGCTGGGCCGAGCGTGAAAGGCTCGCTTGGATCGAATCGGCCCATGCACAGGATGGGAAGTAAATAGCCAGAACAGGGCGGTGGTATTTTTCTCGCAGCGATGTACATTTTTAACAGTTGATTCGCGTCCTGATCTGCGACTGGTGGTAATATTCGGCTTCGGCCGGCTGTTGGCGGCGACAGTGCAAGTGCAGTTCCGGGATGGGAATCCGGTACAGGGGCTGAACTCATGAACATTTCGCAAGCAGACATCGCTGTCTGGCCTTTGCCGACGGCGCCGACACGTGCACGCGGCGGCGGCTTCTCGCGCGAGCAGCTTTTGCGAAGGCTCGGGGATATTGCCGGGCGGGGCGCTCTGGGCAGCGGCCTGGCGGCATTGACCGAATATGTCGGCGCGGGCCACTATCTCCTGGCGCGTTACGACCTGTCGCAGGACAACGGGCTCGATTTCGTGGTCTGTTCCGATTGGCCCTTCGATGTCGTTCGACGTCTCTCCGGCGTCGTCACGTCGCTGCACGCCAAGACGACCGAACTGGAGAAGTGCCTGGCGGTATTGCAGCCCTGCTTCTACGCACTGCCCGATGATATCGACCTGCCGCGCGGCATGAGCCGCGAATATTGTGCGATCACCTTTAACGTCGGAAGCCTGCGCTTCTCGCTGATGCTGCTCGTCCCCGAAGACGTGATCCTGTCACAGGAGAGCCTGCGGGACGTCACGCTGCTTGCCGGTTATCTCGCGAGCTTCACCACGCGCGCAGAAGTCCGACATGACCGAGACTTCGAGCTGACGGAGCGCGAACTGGAATGCCTGTTCTGGATCGCCGAAGGCAAGACCAGCGAAGAGATCGCGGTGATCCTCGGAATCTCGCGCAACACCATCAACAACTACATCACCAGCGTCATGCGCAAGACTGCGACCAGGACGCGATCGGAAGCGATTGCTTACGCGGTGCGCAACAATCTTGTGTAAGGAACGGGCGCGATGACCCATTTTCTCGGTGGCGGGCGGATCGACGACGAACAAAAGCTCGCCAGACAGGGTAATCGCGCCGCGCGTGCCGCGACCTTGGTCACGCGCCTTCAAGCCATGCAGCGGCAGATCAATGCCAAGCACTTCGCCGTGCTGCGCCTCAACGGCAAGGGAACGGCGCGAAAGCTGACCTGCGTCCTAGACAACTGGGGTCTATCGGCCGAAGCGAATGCGCATGATCTCGTCAGCATCTACGGCGAGGAGCTGATTGCCCACCTCGATCAATCCCTGCTGCCTGTGCTTTGGAACGGGGCAGGGGAGCACCAGGCGGCCGAGGTCTTCGACCTTGCGCCTTTTGCACATCGGCTGAAGGCCCGAAATCTATCCTTTTCTGGTATCGCCTTTCCCGTCAGGCTTGGCGCCCAAGGCAACGGTTACGTGATCTTTGCCGGCAATTATGTCGATGCCTCGACGGAACAGGTGGTGGATCTGCATGGCCGCAGCTGCATGATCATGACTGACCTTTTGGCCGCCGACGAAAAGCGCATGGCGCCGGCCGAAACGCTCAGCGACCGCGAGATCGCCTGCTTGCAGATGGCAGGAGACGGCCATATCAGTGAAGAGATTGCCGAGCGCATGGGCCTCTCCGTCCATACGGTCAACGCCTATCTGGGGGCGGCGACGACCAAGCTCGATTCGGTCAACCGCATCCAGGCGATCGCCAAGGCGATCCGCCTTGGCTACATCAGCTAGAACCAGGCGCGGCTGCCCGCTCCGCAAGGATCTCGAGCACCGGCGCGTCGGCAAAATGCGGACGCGCTTAAGCGGCTCCCTCAACTGGCGAGTGGCAATTCATAGGACTTGATGAACTTTGCGTCCGCCAGGCTTCGTGCCAGGAAGGCCGTGTTCTCGTCCGGGTCGGCCGACGGGTTCTGGAAGCTGATATGGCTGATCTCTATGCCGGCCGTCTCGTTGCCGAGGGACAGGCGGACATAGATGGTGACGCCACGGGGCTTGAGCTCCAGGTCGAGGACGATTTCCGGCTCGCAATCCCAATCCAGATTGTAGTTGCCGCCGAGGCCGAAGTTGACCGTGCCTGGCAGAAAGTAGAGCTCTGCCGCCGACTCGACCAGATCAGCGAGGCTGGCATAGGACTCGAACCGCAAGAGTGCGATGAAATCAGCGGCGTCGATCAGACGCAGTTCGGTCGCCACGGGGCGAATTGCTTCAGCTACGATCTGTTCCCGCTTCTCGGAGAATTCGCACTTTTTCATCGGAGTTATGTCATCCGTTTTGGTTGCGATGCATGCACCCGGTGAATGAGTTCGGCCACAGCCTTGTAAAACACCGGTGGAATCACACTATCGACCGAGACTTGTGCAAACATGGAGCGCGCAAGCGGCGGGTCCTCGAACACCGGCACGCCGTTTTTCTCTGCGATTTCACGGATTTTCAGGGCAACCAGATCCTGGCCCATCGCCACGACGATCGGCGCGTCGCTTTCCTCGCGCACATAGCGCAAGGCGACGGCGTAGTGGGTCGGGTTGGCGATCACCAGCGTGGCACGCGGAACGGACGAGATCATCCGCTTGCGTGCGCGATCACGCTGCATCGAGCGCAGGCGCGACTTGACGATCGGATCGCCTTGGGCCTGCTTCATTTCCTCCTTCACCTCCTGCTTGGTCATCATCAGTTCGGTGTACCAATGGTGCCGTGACCAGAAGAGGTCGGCGATCGCCAGCACTGCGGTCGCAAACAGGATGACGATCATGATCTCGTTGAGATCGCTCGCCATCGTCGAAAACATGGTGACCGGATCGGAGAACATCAGGTCGAGCGTCGCGAAGTAATCGTCCCACAGCACCAGGACGACGACGATCGAGACGATGATGATCTTGAACAGCGATTTGCCGAACTCGACCAGTCCCTGGACACCGAAGATGCGCTTGAAACCGCCCATCGGCGAAATACGGTTCAGTTTCGGCTGGATACGGTCCAGTACCGGGCGCGGCAGGTTCTGGAAGATCGAGGAGCCGACGCCGAAAAGGATGAGCAGCACGAAGGCCGGCACGAGCAGCGCGGTCGATTTCCACGCAAGATGGGTGATGAGCGCCACCACGTCCGTCGCGTTTTCCAGCCGCCACGCTTCGGGTTGCTCGAAGATGTCCTTCAAGGCCTCCGCCATGGTGCTGACGCCGTCGGCAAGAAAGAAGACGAAGAAGATGTAGATCGCGAGCGTCGAGGCGAACATTGTCGCCTCGCGGGAGAAGGGCACATTACCCTTCTCGGCGGCGTCGGAGATCTTCTTCTCGGACGGGGCCTCTGTTTTGCTGTCTTTATCCTGATCATCAGACATGAAGCAGGAAGGCTCCGGTTACATCCAGGCAGCGTTGATCGCGATTCCTTCAACGCCTCGCGTCTCTTCAGACGTGCAAAGGTCGCTGCAAGACGTCGGGCTGCCGCATATTCTTCAAGATCGATGTCGATCCAGGGAATGCAGTAGTGAACCGGGAAGGCAAGGCAGGCAAGCGTTGAGCCCCGGCATTCGCCAGGGCTCAACAGGAAATACGGTGAGGATGGCGCGCGCCGTCTGTCCGTGCGATGGGCTGTCCGCAAGCGGCCGTCGGATCAGGCCGCTTGCGCGTCCTTTTCCTTGAGTTCGAGCTGGCCGCTGGCGGCCAGTCGAATGGCTTCCTGGGTGATCGAACGCCGTGCGATCGCGATGTCGCGCGGGTTGATGCCGGCATCGCCCATGGCGAGGTCGGATTCGATCATGCGGCGTTGTCGTGCGCCGATCGAGGCGAGCACCGATTCGCGCAGTTCTCCCGTCGATCCGCGCAGCGCCATCGTGATGATGTCCGTCGACACGTCGTTGAAGAGCTGAACGCGGCTGCGTTGCGGCATGTAGAGCACGTCGTCGAAGAGGAAGATCTTCGGGCGCACCTTGTTGGCGGACGCGGTGCTGAGCGATTCGAGCGACGCGAGCAGGGTATCCACTTGCGGCTTGTCGAGTTCGTTCATCACTTCGGCGATCTTGGCCGGGCCGGCGGAATTGCGTTCCGCTTCCATCTCGCCGATCATTTCCAGGACGCGCCTCTCGATGATCGCAGCCGCCTTGGAGTTGACGTCCTTCATGTTGACCGCACGCTTCAGGATGTCCGGCCGCTGCTCTTCGGAAAGCTGCAGCAGGACCTTGGCGCCGAAGCCCGAAGGCATCATCGACAGCACGTAGGCGATCGTCTGCGGGTGTTCCTTGGCAAGCTGCATCGATACGGCCACCGGATCGCATTCCTGCAGGCGGTCCCAGATGCTGGCTTCGTAGGATTGGAAGGTGGCGCGGCGCCCGAGCAGGCCGTCGACCTCGTCGGGGGTCAGGCCTTCTTCGAGGATGCTTTCGATCGCCTTGGCATTGTCCATCAGTCCGGCGCCCTCTGTGAAGAGGTCTTCGAACTCGTTGACGAGAGCTTCCAGCTCATGCGGCGGGATGGCGCGCAGCGATTGAGCCGCAGCGATGATCGACTGCAGCTCGCTCTGGGTGAAGAACTTCAAGAGCTTGCTTGCTACGCCCTTGCCCATGGCAAGCAGAACGGCCGCCGCCTTGTCCGTCTGGCTCAGCGGCCTTGATAGCGCCTGAGCCTCGAAACTTTCGAAATCCATCATGGATTTATCCTTCGCCCGATCATCGGGCTTTATGACTTCTTGCTGCCCTTGATCTCGATGAGTTTGACGCCGAATCGGGTGTCGTCGCCTTCGAGAACGGTAATTTCGCCGCGGCCGATCACCCGGCCGTTGACCATGATCTCGACCGGCTCGCCGATCCGGCGATCGAGCGCAATCGTTGCACCTTCGCTCAGGTTCATGAGACCGGAAACCTGCATGCGGCTGGTGCCGAGCACGATCTGGACGTCGATCGGGATATCCATGATCAGGTCGATATTGGCCGTCATGCCGCTGCCTGGCGGCGCGTAGATCGCAGCTTCAGCGCTGTCGAAGGACGTCGCGCCGAAATCCGTGCCGCCGAAATTGCTCGAAGCGGAGCCGCCGCCGAGATCGGCGCCGAAGTCATTGGAGCCAAAGTCGGTGGAGCCGAAATCGCCGCCGAACGCGTCGAGGCCGCCGGCCGGTGCGCCGAACTCGCTACCGAAATCTGTTGCCGCGCCAGCGGGCTCGCTGCCGAAATCCGAGCCGAAGGCCGCCGGCGCATCCGAATCCTGCTTGAGGACACCGCGCAGGTCATTGATCGCCTGGTCGAGTTCCATGTCTCCGACAGCGGCTTCTGCCTGTTCGTTGATGGGTGCTTTCTTGGGTGCCATGTGAGAACTATTCCAGTTGAAGCTTGCCTCAGGCATGCTGCGAGGGCGCGGCAGGCCGATTTAACTCATGATGTGGCGAAGGATGTCCTGCTCGGAGCCATGAGTATCCTTGACCCGAACGGTGTATTTCGATCCCGATCGTCCAAATTCGCAGACATAAAGGTCGCGACCGTTGGCGTTGACGTCGACGCGAACGTCCTGGGCGTCATGGAAGGGAATGACGTCGCCTGCCTGCAGCCGGCTGATCGTTTCGAGCGTCAGGCTTTCGAGCCGGATGCGCGCCTCGATCGTGACGGCGGAACGGCGGACCTGTTCCTCGAGCTGCTCGGTCCATTCGGCCTTCGCCTTGCGCTGCTGGCCGCTGCCCTTCGGGAAGACGATCGTGGTCTTCAAGAGGACGCTTTGCGGGACGATGACGGAGAAGGTGGACAGGACAGGGCCGAAGCCGATCGTCATGTCGATGGCGCCCGCATGGATGTCCTCGATCATCGGATCGACCTTGGGACGCGACACGCTGTTGAGCGGACGTTCGACGATCGGTTCGAAACCGCCAGGCGCGTTGACGGCGGTGCGCAACACGTCGGCGATCTTTTCGAAAAGCGGTACGGCGACGTCGATCTCGATCTGGGAAAGTGCGCGCGGCTGCGGCTCCTCGATGCCTTCAGGCTCGGCGCCGAGCAACGCCTCGACGATAGTGATGATGATCGGGCTGTCGCAGGCGACCTGGAAATCCGCGCACCAGTTGCGCAACGACACGTCGCTGATCACCACGCCGGTACCAAGGCCGGCGATCAGCTGCTGGCGGAGCCCCGTTCGGAAACCGGCATAGCCGATCGTGACGTCGAGGCCCGTCTCCGCCCGGCAGATGTCGGGCAGGAATTCGCCGAAGACCTGACCGAGCTCAAGAGCCAGCCGGCCGATCACCTTGTCGTCGCCAAGCGCGCCGGTCATGCGCGCCAGGAGTTTCCGGTCGAATGCGTGAACGTTGGATGTTGCGGAATTCATGGGATCAAGCCGCCTTGCTTTCGCCGCCGCCGCCGGGGTTCATCATTTCCTGCTCGACCGCATCGATCGACGGACGCTCGTAGGCCGAGATGGTCTTGCGGCCGTATTCGAGCGCAACCTGCGGTACCGAACCGTTCATGTAGGCAAGCAGCGTCTGCTTGACGATGATGTAGAGGCGGTTCTGCTTCTCGCGGACGGACTTGATGTTGGCGACCAGCGGCGCGACGATCGAATAGGACAGGAACACGCCAAGCAGCGTGCCGACGAGTGCGGCTGCGATCTTGGCGCCGAGAACTTCCGGCGCCTCGCTGATCGCGCCCATCGCCTTGATGACGCCGAGAACGGCCGCGACGATACCGATGGCCGGAAAGGCGTCGCCCATCGTGTTCAGCGCGTGATAGCACTTCATCTTGTCGTGGGTGATGGTCTGGATCTCTTCGTCCATCAGCGCTTCGATCTCGTGCGAACGGGCGTTGCCGATGATGATCAGGCGCACGTAGTCGCAGATGAAGGCGGTCAGTTCCTTGTTCTTCAGAACCGTCGGCGCCGCCTGGAAGATCGAGGATTCTTCCGGGTTGTCGATGTGGCTTTCGATCTCGTTGCGCGACTTGGTGCGCAGATCCCGCATCAGCGAATAGAGAACGCCGAGCGTGTCGAGATATTCGCGCTCCTTCGGCACCCGGTGGCGAAAGGCCTCACCGAGCGCCTTGCCGGTGTCCTTCACCACCTTCATCGAGTTGGCCATGATAAAGCCGCCGATGCCGGCACCGCCGATGATCAGCAGTTCGAAGGGCTGGTTGAGGACCTCCATGTGGCCGCCCATGGCCAGATAGCCGCCGAGAATACAGCCGAACGTCACAAGAAGCCCGATGATGATGTTCATTTTCGATACCTGTCGCGATCTTATTTTCCGCTAACGGGATACGGTTTCATCCTTGCGTGAGGCTGGCCGGTAAGGGTGATGGGAGCATTCATCGGAACAGGTTCGCGCAAGGCTATCCGGTCAGGATTTGGCAAGGCAGGGCGCATGCTCTGTCTGTGTCATTCCGGCAGGGGCAAACCGATCGTGACCACGACCTATACGAGCTACAAGCTGATAACGGCCGACTTGACCAGGTCGTTGGCCCGTGTTGCCGAGCAGCCGGATGTGGCCCGCGAGACGGAGTACTACCTGTCGAAAATCGGCGACGTCAAAACGATCGACGATTTCTTTGCCGATACCAGGCTCTACAACTACGCCATGAAGGCTCACGGTCTCGAAGACATGGGCTATGCCAAGGCTTTCATGCGCAAGGTGCTGACCGAAGGCATCGACAAGGATGATGCCTTCGCCAACAAGCTGACCGACAACCGCTACAAGCAGCTCGTCGAATCGCTGAATTTCGCCGCCCACGGCGCAGCCGCCACATCCTTCGACCGCGCGCAGAAGGGCGTCGCCGACAAATACGCCCGCCAGACGCTGGAGCAGAATGCCGGCGAAGAGAATGCCGGCGTGCGGCTTGCCCTCTATTTCTCGCGCATGGCGCCGACGATCGGCAGTGGTTATGAGATCATCGCCGACGAGGCGCTGGCCCAGGTGGTGCGCACGGCGCTGCAACTGCCCGACGAATTCGCCGCGACCGATGTCGATCGTCAGGCCGAGGCCTATGAAGAGGCGATCGATTTCAAGGACTTCCAGAGCCCGAGCAAACTGACCGAGTTTCTCGACCGGTTCACGGCGCTCTGGGAAATCAAAAATTCAACGGACGGTTATGATCCGCTCGCAGTCTTCGGTTCTTCGAGCGGCTACGGCATCTCTTCCGATCTTCTCCTGTCCATCAATAGCCTGAAACTCGGGGGACGCTGAACGTGCAGACCGGTCTTTACGTCGCGATTTCGTCGCAGATGGCGCTCGAAAAGCGCCTCAACACACTTGCAGACAACATCGCGAATGCCAACACCGTCGGCTTCCGTGGCACTGAAGTGAAGTTCAACCAGATGCTCGGCGATACGAAGCCGACAAAGGTTGCCTATGTCAGCAAGGGCGAGGAATTCCTGAACACCAACAACGGCTCGCTGACGCGCACCGGCGCGGCGCTCGACTTCGCCGTCAAGGGCGACGCCTGGTTTCAGATCGAGACGCCGGCTGGCCCGGCCCTGACGCGGGACGGGCGCTTCACCCTGACGGATGCCGGCGAACTCGTCACGATCCGCGGCTATCCGGTGCTCGATGCCGGGGGTGCGCCGATCCAGCTCAACGGCAATGGCGGTGAAATCACCGTCGGGGCCGATGGCGCGCTCCACCAGAACGGTGTCGCTGTCGCCTCGCTCGGCCTCTATCAGGCCGATTTCAGCAACGGCTTCGTGCGCCTCGACAACAGCGCCGTGCAGCCTGCGATGCAGCCGGAGGCAGTGGTCGACCGTTTCGACGTCGGCGTGATGCAGGGCTTCCTCGAGGAGTCGAACGTCAATGCCATCCAGGAAATGTCGCAGCTGATCATGGTCACGCGCGCCTTCGACAACATCACGTCCCTGTTGCGTGACAGCGAAGGATCGCTCGAGGAAGCGGTCAAGACGCTCGGCGGCAGTCGCTAATTTCTGACGGGTACCGGCATGCAACGCGAAAGCCTGAAGACAAGCACGGGATCGACCTCTCTGGCAGCACTTGCCGGCCTCGTCGAGCGCTATGCAAAGCCCGAATTCTCGATCGCCCCCGGCGGTCATGTGCAGACGATTTCGCCCGGTCACTATACGGTGACCGGCCTGTCGCGGCATGTGCGGCTCGGTGATTTCGTCGCCCACAAGAGCGTCACCGGAACGCATCTCGGCGAGGTGGTGCGGGTTGAGCCGGAGCGGGTGGTCGTCTGCCCGATCGAACCGGGCGATCCGATCGGCATCCATGATACGGTCATCCGCAAGGGAGCCTTCCGCGTCGCGCCGACCGATCAATGGTGCGGCCGTGCCATCAATGCACTCGGCGAGCCGATCGATGGTCTCGGACCGCTGCTGCAGGGCGATGTGCGCCGTTCGATTTCCAACACTGCACCGCCATCGATGAGCCGCAAGCGGGTCGAGAAGGGCTTTCTTACCGGCGTAAGGGCGATCGACATCTTTTCGCCTCTCTGCCTTGGCCAGCGCCTTGGCATTTTCGCCGGCTCCGGTGTCGGCAAGTCGACGCTTCTTTCGATGCTGGCGCGCGCCGACGCTTTCGACAAGGTGGTGATCGCGCTCGTCGGCGAGCGCGGCCGCGAAGTGCGCGAGTTCATCGAGGATACGCTCGGCGACAATCTCGCAAAGTCCGTCGCAGTGGTGGCAACCAGCGACGAAAGCCCGATGCTGCGCAAGATGGCGCCGCTGACGGCTGTCACCATCGCCGAGCACTATCGTGACAATGGCGACAACGTGCTCTTGATCGTCGACAGCGTCACCCGTTTCGCGCATGCGATCCGCGAAGTAGCGACCGCTTCCGGGGAACCACCGATCGCCCGCGGTTACCCGGCCTCGGTCTTCACCGAGTTGCCCCGCCTGCTGGAGCGCGCCGGTCCCGGCACCGAAGGCTCGGGCACGATTACCGCGATCATCTCCATCCTCGTTGACGGCGACAACCACAACGATCCGGTCGCCGACTCGACCCGTGGCATTCTCGATGGCCACATCGTACTCGAGCGCAGTCTTGCGGAAGAGGGGCGTTACCCGCCGATCAACCCGCTCGCCTCGATCTCGCGTCTGGCGCGCAAGGCCTGGACACCGGATCAGGAAAAGCTGGTGGCGCGCCTGAAGGCGCTGATCCACCGCTTCGAAGAAACCCGTGACCTTCGCCTCATCGGCGGTTACCGCCCCGGCGGCGATCCCGACCTTGATATGGCGATCAAGCAGGTGCCGGTCATCTATGACGTGCTGACACAGACCGCCGGCGAGCGCCCGGCACAGGACGCATTTGCCGATCTCGCCAATGCCTTGAAGGCGGCAGCGATGGGCAATCAACCGGGCGCGAGAGCGAGGTGATGGCGGTGACCGATTACGAAGCGGACGAAATGGTTCATCAGCGCAAGCGCACCAGCCGCATGCCGATGACCGACAAGTTCCTGGCCGCAACCGGTGTCGCGCTGGCCGCCTTTGCGACGTTCTTTCCCTGGTACGCCTTTTTCCATCAGGACAAGTTCACAATGCCGCCGCTCTGGCAGGGATCGACCCGCGATCTGCCGGAGCGCGCCGCCCGCAACGTCGTTTCGGTCTCGCCATTGGCGATGCCCGACGGAGACGGCGAGACGCTTGCCGCGATCGACCAGTTGACGACGGCGACCGTACCCGGCATCGGCGATGGCCCGGGCCCCGAAGGGACTGCAGCGGAAGAGGGACTTTCGCAGCCCTTCCCCGGCAAGTCGGGCTTCAAGCTGATGCATGTGGCCAACGGCCGGGCGCTGATCGAGGACGCGAGCGGCATGTACATCGTGCGCATCGGTTCCGTCCTGCCCGACAACACCCGCCTTGCCACGCTCGAGCAGCGCGATGGCCAGTGGGTGATGATCACGTCGTCCGGCGAAGTCTACCAGGCCAACTGAGCAAGCCTCACATCGTCGGCGTTGACGGCCGCGTATCTCTTGAGATGCGCGGCGCGCTGCTCTTTGCCCCGCCGACCGGCAGCGGGACGCAAACGTTCCTGTCGCATCTGCGTCCGACGAAAGTCCCACGCAAGATTACCGGCCTAGGTTCGCATCACCAAGCATGGAGCTTTTGATGCAACCGATTCAGCTTTTCGAACTCGCGTCCCGGCAGGCCCAGTGGCTGACCGTTCGCCAGAACGTGGTGGCCGGCAACATCGCCAATGCGAACACACCGCACTACAAGGCGAAGGACGTCAAACCGTTCGAAAGCGTGCTGCAGGACACCGGCATGCAGATGGCTGCGACGAACAAGGCGCACTTCACCGACGGCCTCCAAGCCTCGCAGGTCGCCGAAGTCGGCATGGTCGACGGCGTACAGATCCAGCAATCCGGCAACAGCGTCGCAATCGAGCAGGAAATGATGAAGACCGGCGAAATCAAGCGCGACTACGAGCTTAGCGCCGGGCTTGTGAAGGCGTTTCATCGCATGATGCTGATGACGGTACGGAAGTAAGAACCATGGATCCATTGACCTCAGCCCTCAAGGTATCGGCCTCGGGCCTCCAGGCGGAATCGACCCGCCTGCGTATCGTCTCGGAAAACATCGCCAATGCCCGCTCGACCGGCGACACGCCGGGCGCCGACCCCTACCGCCGCAAGACCGTCAGCTTCGCCGCCGAAGTCGACCGGGCAAGCGGCGCTTCGCTGGTCGAGATCGAACGGCAGGGCACGGATGATTCGGATTTCAACATCGAGTTCGATCCGGGCAATCCGGCCGCCGACGAAAAGGGCATGGTCAAGTTGCCGAACGTGAACATCCTGGTCGAGATGGCCGATATGCGCGAAGCCAACCGCGCCTACGAGGCCAACCTTCAGACCATCAAGCAGTCCCGCGATCTGATTTCCCAGACAATCGACCTGTTGAGAGCCTCGCAATAATGATCGATGCAGTCAAATCCCTCGGCGCGTTCTCGGTCACCAAAGAGACCGACGGCACCCGTTCCACATCTTCCTCTTCGTCGATCTTCGGCATGCCGGCCGCCACGCCAGGCGTACCGCAGGGGCAGAGCTTCGCCTCGGTCCTCGGGGATATGGCGACCGATACCATCAACGCGATGAAAAAGGCCGAGGGCGCATCGCTCGACGGCATTCGCGGCCAGGCAAACACCCGTGAAGTTGTCGATGCTGTCATGAATGCGGAGCAGTCGCTCCAGACAGCAATCGCCATCCGCGACAAGGTGGTCACCGCCTACCTCGAAATCGCGCGCATGCAGATCTGAAGGAACGAGACATGAAGGCCCTTTCCATTGCCGCAACCGGCATGAACGCCCAGCAGCTGAACCTCGAAGTGATCGCGAACAACATCGCGAACATCAACACGACCGGTTACAAGCGCGCGCGCGCCGAATTCTCCGATCTGCTTTATCAGACCGAGCGCGCCCAGGGCGTGCCGAACCGTTCGAACCAGGCAATCGTTCCGGAAGGCGCGATCATCGGTCTCGGCGTTCAGACGGCTGCCGTGCGTAACCTGCATATCCAGGGAAGCATGGTCAACACCGGCAACGACTATGACCTGGCCCTGATGGGTCGCGGCTGGTTCCAGGTCGAGACGCCGGACGGCGAGACGGTCTACACGCGTTCGGGCGCCTTCAACAAGAATGCGCAGGGCCAGCTCGTGACCATCGACGGTTACACGGTCGTCCCCGGCATCACGGTTCCGCAGGATGCGACGGAAATCGCCTTCACCAGTTCCGGTCAGGTGATGGTGCGCATCGGCAACGATCCCGCGATGCAGGAAATCGGTCAGCTGACGATCGCCAACTTCGTCAACGAAGCTGGTCTGGAGCCGCAGGGCGACAACCTCTTCAAGGAAACCCCGGCTTCCGGCGACGCCATCGTCGGTACGCCTGCGGACCCGGGCTTCGCCCAAATCAAGCAGAAGTACCTCGAGGCGTCCAACGTCGATCCGGTCAAGGAAATCACCGACCTGATCTCGGCGCAGCGCGCTTACGAGATGAATTCCAAGATCATTCAGGCGGCCGATGAAATGGCGGCCACGGTGAGCAAGAACCTCAGGTAACGAAAGAGGGGGCAAACATGATGTTTCGCCGATCCGCAAACATCAAGGTTTCGAAAGACGACAGCACCTCCACGGCGCTTCGTCTGGCGGCTGGCGCCTTGCTTGCCGCCACTTTCCTGTTGCCATCGGCAACCCTCGCGGAGCGGCTGACGGCGGTGATCCCGACGCGGACGATCTATCCGGGCGAAACGGTCGACCGCAGCCGCGTCGAAGTCGTCGAGGTTACCAACCCCGATCTCGCGGACGGCTACATCCGGACCCTGAACGAAATCGATGGCAAGGTCACCAAGCGCACGCTCCTGCCGGGCCGGGTGATCCTCGCAAATGCGCTGCGCGAGCAGTACGCGGTCGAACGCGGCTCCACCGTGCGCCTCGTCTTTAGCAACGGCGGCCTGACCATCAGCGCCGCCGGATCACCGCTCCAGGATGCCGCCATCGGCGAACTGATCCGGGCGCGCAATATCGATACCGGCATCATCGTTTCCGGAACGGTGATGGCCGACGGCACTGTCCATGTGGTGGCGAAATGAAAATGCTTGCCTGCAAATGGTTCCTGACGCTGGCCGTCGCGTTCTCCGTGGCGCTGACGCCGGCTCTCGGCGCGTCCAGGATCAAGGATGTCGCCTCGCTCCAGGCTGGGCGCGACAACCAGTTGATTGGTTACGGTCTCGTGGTCGGCCTTCAAGGTACCGGCGACACCCTGCGTGCCTCGCCGTTCACCGACCAGTCGATCCGCGCAATGCTGCAGAATCTCGGCATCTCCACCCAGGGCGGGGATTCCCGCACGCGCAACGTTGCGGCAGTGTTGGTGACTGCCACCCTGCCGCCCTTCGCAAGCCCTGGCAGCCGTGTCGACGTGACGGTCGGTTCGCTCGGCGACAGCACTTCGCTGCGCGGCGGCACGCTGGTGATGACCTCGCTGTCGGGCGCGGACGGACAGATCTATGCGGTCGCTCAGGGTTCCGTCGTCGTGACGGGTTTTGCCGCGCAGGGTGATGCGGCAACGCTCAACCAAGGCGTGACGACGGCCGGGCGGGTTCCCAACGGCGCGATCATCGAGCGCGAGCTGCCGTCCAAGTTCAAGGACGGCTTCAACCTCGTTCTGCAACTGCGCAACCCGGACTTCTCCACGGCAGTCGGCATGGCGGCGGCGATCAACAAGTATGCCGCCCAGCAATACGGCGGCCGCATTGCCGAGGCACGTGACTCCCAGTCCGTGCTCGTCGAAAAGCCGAAGATGGCCGACCTCGCCCGGCTGATGGCCGATATCGAAAACATCGTGATCGAGACCGATGTTCCGGCCCGCGTCGTCATCAACGAACGCACCGGCACGATTGTGATCGGCCAGGATGTTCGCATTAACGAGGTGGCGGTGAGCTACGGCACCCTGACCGTCGAGGTCAGCGAGACGCCGACCGTGGTTCAGCCGCTGCCGTTCTCGCGCGGACGGACAGAGGTGGAGCCGAACACCACCATCAACGCGCAGTCCGATGGCGGCACGGTGGCGATCCTCAACGGGTCGAGCCTTCGCTCCCTCGTCGCCGGTCTCAACAACATCGGTGTCAAGCCTGACGGCATCATCGCCATCCTGCAAAGCATCAAAACGGCTGGGGCCCTACAGGCGGAGCTAGTGCTGCAATGACGGCGTACATCAACCCATTTCTCGGCAAGGTCCGCAATCTGCTGTTTGTCGGCGCGGCCGCAGCTTCGATGCTGACGATGCCCGGCGCATTCGCCCAGGACGTCACCGCACCTCCGGCAGCCGACGCGACGCAAAACGAGATTCAGCAGTTCTGCACCAACATCGCCGACGCGGCACGCGACCAGCGTTATGTTTTGCAGCGCAAGGACCTCGAGACCTTGCAGGCAAGCATCGACGAACGCATCGCGACGCTGGAGAAGCGGCGCGACGAGTACGAGGACTGGCTGAAACGCCGCAACGATTTCCTGAAACAGGCCGAACTCGGGCTCGTCGATATCTACAAAACGATGAAGCCGGATGCGGCCGCCGGCAAGCTTGAAATGGTCAACCCGGCTATCGCCGCTGCGATCGTCATGCAGCTGCCGCCGCGACAGTCGTCGCTGATCCTCAGTGAAATGAGCGACGAGAAAGCGGCAGCTCTCACCAACATCATTTCGAGCGCCAGCGACCCGAACACCTCGAAGGAACCATCATGAAAATGCGTCTAACGGCCGTGCTGACGGCGGCGGGTCTGCTTGCCGGATGTCAGAACCAGGCGTTCAACGAGATTGGTCGGGCGCCTTCGATGAGCCCGATCGGCAGCGGCCTGCAGTACTCCCAGACGCCGCAGCTGGCGATGTATCCGAAGCAGCCGCGCCAGGTGGTGAACGGCTACTCACTGTGGAATGACCAGCAGGCGGCTCTGTTCAAGGACGCGCGCGCAATCAATGTCGGCGACATCCTGACGGTCGATATCAAGATCAACGAAGGCGCCACCTTCGACAACAAGACGGATCGCAGCCGCAAGAACGCGAGCGGCTTCAACATCGGCGCCAACGGCAAATCGCAGTCGAGCGATTTCGACTGGTCGGGCGAGTTGAAGTACGGCTCGAACACCAAGACCGAAGGCGATGGCAAGACCGAGCGTTCGGAAAAGCTGCGGCTGCTCGTTGCGGCTGTCGTCACCGGGGTGCTCGAAAACGGCAACCTGCTGATCAGCGGTTCGCAGGAAGTGCGCGTCAATCACGAACTGCGCATTCTCAACGTCGCCGGCATCGTCCGGCCGCGGGACGTCGACGCCGACAACGTGATCTCCTACGACCGCATCGCCGAGGCGCGTATTTCCTATGGCGGCCGCGGTCGCCTGACCGAAGTGCAGCAGCCGCCCTACGGCCAGCAGATCATGGACCTGATTTCGCCGATCTGACGGCAGGGAATGGCAAGATGGAAGAACTCGATTCCGCCAATGCTTCGAAGTCGCCGTCGAAGATCATAACGATTGCGATCGTCGCGGTGCTGACGCTCGTCGCCGGCGGCGGCGGCTGGCTGGTCGGCGGCCTGCTCGCGCCGCCTCCGCCCAAGGAGCAGGTCGAGGCGACGAAGGAACCGGCTGCCAATGCCACCGGCGAAGAGGGCCTGCCGAAGGTTGCGACGGAAGCGAACGGCGTCGTCCAGCTGGAGCCCATCACCACCAACCTTGCCTATCCTTCGGAGAATTGGATACGGCTCGAGGTGGCGCTGCAGTTCGACGGCGCGCCCGATCCCAAATTGGCCGAGCAGATCCACCAGGATATCGCCGCCTATCTGAAGACGGTCTCGCTGCAGCAGATTCAGGGGCCGCGTGGCTTTCAATATCTCCGGGATGACATTCAAGAGCGGGTTGACCTGCGCTCCGATGGGCGCGTAACCAATGTGATGTTCAGAACCTTCGTCATCCAATGATTCGATAAATGGTCCGGCTTGTCGCCTTTATAGTTGCCATGATGGCGATGTCCGGTATCGCCGGCGCCCAGAGTTTTCCCTCTGATATCCTGAATACGCCTGTCGACGGGTCGGCCGCCTCGTGGATCATCCGCACCTTCGGCCTCTTGACCGTTTTGTCGGTGGCCCCGGGCATTCTGATCATGGTCACCAGCTTTCCGCGTTTCGTGATCGCCTTTGCGATCCTGCGCACCGGCATGGGGCTGGCGACTACCCCATCCAACATGATCATGGTTTCGCTGGCGCTGTTCATGACCTTCTATGTCATGGGCCCGACCTTCGATCGCGCATGGCGTGACGGCATCGACCCGCTGATGAAGAACCAGATTACCGAGGCTGAGGCGATCCCGAGGGTCACCGAGCCCTTCCGCGAATTCATGCTCGCCAACACCCGCGACAAGGATCTGCAGCTCTTCATCGATATCGCCAAGGAAAAGGGCCAGACGGTCGTCGTCGACGACAAGGTCGACCTCAGGGCGGTCGTGCCCGCCTTCATGATTTCGGAAATCCGTCGCGGCTTCGAAATCGGCTTCCTGATCATGTTGCCGTTCCTGGTGATCGACCTGATCGTCGCCACCATCACCATGGCCATGGGTATGATGATGCTGCCGCCGACGGCGATTTCGCTACCCTTCAAGATCCTGTTTTTCGTGCTGATCGACGGCTGGAACCTGCTCGTCGGCAGTCTCGTTCGCTCCTTCAGCTAGATAGACGCCTGTCAGCGAACGGTTGACGCTTCGAACAGACACAAAAAAGGCAGCGCCTTGGCGCTGCCTTTCGTCGTTCAGGATCGAGTGTTCGCTCGCCTAGCGCTCGAACGAGCTGGTACGCGCCGGCAGGGCCGGGACGTCGATATGGTCGGGCGCCAGGCCTTTTCGTGCGCGGTCAGCCATCATTTCGTAGCCCTGTTCCAGGTGGCGGCAGAAGCGTTCGGCGTCGAACAGCGGCATGCGGAAACGGTTTTCCTCGAGAGTCTTGCGGTAGTCGGCAATCTTGTCGCGGTTGCTGTAGAGTGCGACTGCCTCGCGCACATAATCCTCCGGCCCTGCGGCAACGAGTTCCGGCACGCCGATGGCGTTGAGCAGGCTCCCGCTCACGCGCGAGGCGAAGTTGGTGCCCTTGAAGGTCAGGACCGGAAGGCCGGCCCAAAGCTGCTCCGACGTCGTCGTGTGGCCATTATAGGGATAGGTGTCGAGGCCGATGTCCGCCACCGGAATACGGCTGATATGGTCGTGATAGAGGACCTTGGGGCAGACGACGATGCGTTTGGTATCGATGCCGGCGCTCTTGAACTTTGCGATGATGTTCGCTCGTGAGTCCGGGCGGCCGCACATCAGCCACAGCACGCTGTCCGGAGTCTGCTGAAGAATCTCGATCCAGAGGTTGATCGTCTGCAGCGATATCTTGCGATTGGCGTTGAACGACGCGAAGACGAACGCATCCTCGGGAAGGCCGAGCTGGCGACGCGACAATGCCTTCGGCAGCGGGCGGCTGTAAGGGTCGTTCGGCTGATAGGTCTCCGGCAGGCGGCAATATTTTTCGTAGTAATGCTTTTCGCTTCCGTCGGGCAGCACGTGGGGATCGCCGATGATGTAGTCCAGATCGACGTTGACGGTAGTGCCGGGGAAGCCGAGCCAGCTGACCTGGATGGGGGCGGCCTTGTGGTTGAAGATCGTCGCCCGGCTTTCGAGCGTGTGCCCCTTCAGGTCGACGAGGATGTCGATGTTCTGGGCGCGGATGACTGCGGCCGCATGCTCATCGGAAAGCTCGCCGATCTGGATGATATTGCCCCATTTTTCGCGGGAGCCGTTATCCCTTGCGACATTGCTGGGTGAAGTATGGCAGAACAGCGTGACCTCGAAGCGTGTGCGGTCATGCGCCTCAAGCGCCGCTGCCATCAGCTTCATGGTCGCGTGATCGTGCCAGAAGTCGGAAGACACATAGCCGATGCGTATGCGATCGCCCCATGCATGTGGCATGGTCCGGCGCAACTCGGTGTTTTCCGGCGGGAAGGGGCGATATTGCGAGCCGGCGATCCGGTTAAGCCTCTCATCTCCGCACCAGGTAACGTGGTAATATGGCGCTTCCGACGAGAGGGTGTCGTCCTGACCAAGCTTCAGGGCTCTCTCGATATCACGGTGATGCTTCTCGACCTCCGGATAGTCGTTGGCTTCGCGGGCGTAGACGAGATAGGCCGAGCGCAGCGTCGTGTTCTTCGGGTAGGCCTTGAAGAGATTGGCGACGGCTTCGCGGTCCTGCACATCGCCAACATCCGCTGTCAGGAGTTTGAATGCGAGCGATTGGTGATAGCGATTGGCGCTGGTCGAAAGCGGCGCCTTGAACAGGCCGAGAATCTCTTTCTGGTCGCGCTTCAGGAAAATCGAAGCGATGATGAAGGCGATATCCGGATCCGTCTTGGCCTTTTCGAGAAGCGGCAGGCCGATCGCAAGCGCTTCGTCTTCGTGCCCGTTGGTGAAATAGAGTTTCATCGCCTCCGTCAGATAGTCCTGCGACCGCGAGCCGCCGGCCTCGCCGGCGAGCTGGTAGGCGCGCGCCGCTTCAGGCTTGAACCCCAGTTTCAGCAGAACCTTGGCGAGCAGCACATAGGTCTTCGTATCCCGATTGACGTTCATCAGGATGTTGAGCTGGTCGAGCGCGTCCGTGTACTGGCCTTTCTGGTATTGCCGGGAAGCGGTCGAGAAGATGGCTTGGGCGTTCACTGATAGCTCCGTCGTATGGGCTGCCGGCATCGAGGGCTTGGCACCTCGATGTCGCAAAGCGGGTCTTGCAGCCATCGTAGGGGCGGGACCTTGCCTCAGGCATGACGCGGCCGGCCCGGATTGGCGTGCGGTTCCGTCTCGCAAAGGGCCATTTCAATGGTCCGCCCGGTAACCCCACGCGCTCACTTAAAGCCTTGTTAAGTATAAATTATCTCTCGCTGGTACCGTCTCGGCATTTAAGGAATTCGCAAGCATTGGGCTCGATATTCGGCCTCACATGACGGGTTTGGTTTCTTCCGAGAAAGTCGTTGGAACCGAGAGGCATGAAGCCGATCCGCCATCACCGGTAGTGTAAACAGTCCGGTATGTCCCCCAATCGTCTTAAGTAAAAAAGGGACACTCTAATGACGAGCATCATGACCAATTCCGCCGCTATGGGCGCTCTCGCTACCCTGCGTTCGATCAACTCGCAGATGGAAACCACCCAGGACCGCATCTCGTCGGGCCTGCGCGTTGGTTCCGCTTCTGACAACGCCGCTTACTGGTCGATCGCAACCACCATGCGTTCGGACAACAAGGCGCTCTCGACCGTTCAGGACGCCCTCGGCCTCGGCGCTGCCAAGACCGACGTTGCCTACACGGCCATGGAAAACTCCAAGGACGTCGTCGACGAGATCAAGAAGAAGCTGGTTGCCGCCAGCGAGCCGGGCGTTGACAAGAGCAAGATCCAGAAGGAAGTCAAGGAACTGCAGAACCAGCTGGTGAGCATTGCCAAGTCGGCTTCGTTCTCTGGCGAAAACTGGGTTTACAACGACAACAACAACGCGGCTGCCACCAAGTCGATCGTCGGCTCGTTCAACCGTGACAACCAGGGCAACGTCAGCCTGACGACGCTCCAGTTCGACACGAACAAGAGCTCGCTGATCCAGGTCGACAGCACCGGCACCAACGTCACCAACGGCACGGGCCTGCTCTCCAGCAACATGGAGTACAAGGATGCAACCGGCTCGACCGTGACCGCCGGCTACAGCGTCCTGAGCATGGACATCACCAACATGACGGCCGGCGCTCTGGCTGAAGCCATCTCGGGCGTTGACGCAACGCTGCTGCAGATGACCGACGCTGCATCCGACCTCGGCGCGCTCAACAGCCGCGTCGAACTGCAGAAGAACTTCGTTCAGGACCTCTCGGACTCGATCGAGAAGGGCATCGGCAAGCTCGTCGACGCCGACATGAACGAAGAGTCGACCCGCCTCAAGGCTCTGCAGACGCAGCAGCAGCTCGGCATCCAGGCGCTCTCGATCGCCAACTCGAACTCGCAGAACATCCTGTCGCTGTTCCGTTAATCGGTCGCCAGACGACGCGGGTCTCGGTCCGCGCCGGATAGCAGAAAATCGAAACCGCGCTTCGCAAGAAGCGCGGTTTTTTGTTGGGTTTATCGAATGTCGGAGCGTTCCGAAAATAATCGCAGCGTCTTAGGTCGGTGTTAACCACGATGGTGTTTTCTGTGTCCATCGAAGGAGCGGGTTAACCAACAACATTAACCGGTTAACAGGCATGACGCTGACCGCTTCTTCCCGGTAGCTCCCGGAATGTCCCTTTTTTTCGAGTATTGCCAACAAGGGGCACACATCCAATGACCAGCATCATGACGAACACCGCTGCAATGGCGGCTCTCTCCACTCTGCGTTCGATCAATTCGGATATGGAAACCACCCAGGACCGCATCTCGTCGGGCCTGCGCGTCGGTTCCGCTGCCGACAACGCCGCTTACTGGTCGATCGCGACCACCATGCGTTCCGACAACAAGGCTCTCGGCACGGTTCAGGACGCTCTCGGCCTCGGCGCTGCCAAGACCGACGTTGCCTACACGGCCATGGAAAACTCCAAGGACGTCGTCGACGAGATCAAGAAGAAGCTGGTTGCCGCCAGCGAGCCGGGCGTCGACAAGAGCAAGATCCAGAAGGAAATCAAGGAGCTGCAGAACCAGCTCATCAGCATTTCCAAGTCGGCTTCGTTCTCCGGCGAAAACTGGGTCTACAACGACGCGAACAACACGGCTGCCACCAAGTCGATCGTCGGCTCGTTCAACCGCGACGCCCAGGGCAACGTCAGCCTGACGACGCTCCAGTTCGACACGAACAAGAGCTCGCTGATCCAGGTCGACAGCACCGGCACCAACGTCACCAACGGCACGGGCCTGCTCTCCAGCAACATGGAATACAAGCTGGCAACCAACGGCGCGACCGTCACGGCTGGCTACAGCGTGCTGTCGATGGACATCACCAACATGACGGTGGGCGCTTTGGCCGAAGCCATCTCGGGCGTTGACGCAACGCTGTTGCAGATGACCGATGCCGCCGCTGACCTCGGTGCGCTCAACAGCCGCGTCGAACTGCAGAAGAACTTCGTTCAGGACCTCTCGGACTCGATCGAGAAGGGCATCGGCAAGCTCGTCGACGCCGACATGAACGAAGAGTCGACCCGCCTGAAGGCTCTGCAGACGCAGCAGCAGCTCGGCATCCAGGCGCTGACGATCGCCAACTCGAACTCGCAGAACATCCTGTCGCTGTTCCGTTAATCGGTCGCCAGACGACACGGGTTCCGGCCCGCGTCCGACAGCAAAAAATCGAACCGCGCTTCGCAAGAGGCGCGGTTTTTTCTTGGAGGGCTTCAGTGGCAAATGTCGAAAATACTGCGGCGTTTTAGTCTTTGTTAACCACGATGGTGTTTTCTGTGGCCAACGAAGCGGCGGGTTAATCAACATTAACAGGCATGAGGCTGACCGCCGCTTCCCGGTAATCCCGGAATGTCCCTTTACATTCCAAATCAGCCACAAGGGGCAATCAGCCAATGACCAGCATCATGACGAACACCGCCGCAATGGGCGCGCTTCAGACCCTGCGTTCGATCAACTCGCAGATGGAAACCACCCAGGACCGCATCTCGTCGGGCCTGCGCGTCGGTTCCGCTGCCGACAACGCCGCCTACTGGTCGATCGCAACCACCATGCGTTCGGACAACAAGGCGCTCTCGACAGTTGAAGACGCCCTCGGCCTCGGCGCTGCCAAGACCGACGTCGCCTACACGGCCATGGAAAACTCCAAGGACGTCGTCGATGAGATCAAGAAGAAGCTGGTTGCCGCCAGCGAGCCGGGTGTCGACAAGAGCAAGATCCAGAAGGAAATCAAGGAGCTGCAAAGCCAGCTCGTGAGCATTGCCAAGTCGGCTTCGTTCTCCGGCGAAAACTGGATCTACAACGACACCAACAACACGGCTGCCACCAAGTCGATTGTCGGCTCGTTCAACCGCGACGCCCAGGGCAACGTCAGCCTGACGACGCTCCAGTTCGACACGAACAAGAGCTCGCTGATCCAGGTCGACAGCACCGGCACCAACGTCACCAACGGCACGGGCCTGCTCTCCAGCAACATGGAATACAAGCTGGCGACCAACGGTGCGACCGTCACGGCTGGCTATAGCGTCCTGACCATGGACATCACCAACATGACGATGGGCGCTCTGGCCGAAGCCATCTCGGGTGTTGACGCAACGCTGCTACAGATGACCGATGCCGCCGCCGATCTCGGCGCGCTCAACAGCCGCGTCGAACTGCAGCAGAACTTCGTTCGCGACCTCTCGGACTCGATCGAGAAGGGCGTTGGCCGTCTCGTCGACGCGGACATGAACGAAGAGTCGACCCGCCTCAAGGCTCTGCAGACGCAGCAGCAGCTCGGCATCCAGGCGCTGACGATCGCCAATACCAACTCGCAGAACATTCTGTCGCTGTTCCGCTAAGCGAACGACAGGGAAGGGCGGGCGACTATTCGCCCCACTTTTCGACACAACAGAAAGGCCGCACGCCCTCGGGGTCGTGCGGCCTTCTTCGTTTTGCGCATGGTTCTCAGTTTTGGGGCGCGTCGGCAGCGTGTGCGACCCATCCTTAACCGTTTGTCCATATTCCCTTATTTTTGTTCACCTTCGTTACCAGCTCGCTAACGTCGTTAACCATTTGTTAACCATGCGATCGTTACACATTGGTTAAGAGCGAAGGGTCGCCCCCAGGGCAAAACAGGGGCGATTCGCATGATGCCAGTCCCATCGCTGCCGGTTCTGCACTCCGGAATGTCTTCAGAAATTCATTCGGGGCAGGTGACCAATGACCAGCATCATGACCAATACCGCCGCTATGGCGGCGCTTCAGACCTTGCGTTCCATCAACACCGACATGGCCGAAGTCCAGGACCGGATTTCCTCGGGTTACCGCGTCCAGACCGCGGCGGACAATGCCGCCTATTGGTCGATCGCGACCACCATGCGCTCCGACAACGCCGCACTGTCGACCGTCGAAGACGCGCTCGGCCTCGGTGCAGCCAAGATCGATACAGCCTATGCGGCGATGAATTCGTCGATCGACGTCGTCAGCGAGATCAAGCGCAAGCTTGTCGCAGCACGCGAGCCGGGCGTCGACAAGCTGAAGATCGACAAGGAAATCACTGAACTCAAGAACCAGCTCCTGGCGGCCGCCCAGTCGGCATCCTTCTCCAGCGAAAACTGGCTCTACAACGCGAACACGGCCTCGGTCGGCACCAAGTCGATCGTTGCCTCGTTCAACCGCGACGCCAACGGCAACGTGTCGGTCACCACGCTCGACTTCGACACGGCGCAATCCATGCTGATCGACACGGCCAATGCAAGCCGCGGTCTGCTGACCCGGAGCTACGACGCCTCCCAGCTCACCTCGCCGGTCGGCACCTCGGCCAAGCTGTTCCACCTGATCGGCGCGCCGGTGACCACGCCGAACGCGACCTCGTCGGAAGTCAAGCTGACGGCAGCGACCACAGATGCCCAGATGGACGACATGATCCGCGTCGTCGACCATATCCTCGGTCAGCTGACGGATGCAGGCTCCACGCTCGGTGCTATTACCAAACGCATCGACATGCAGGAAAGCTTCATCGCCAACCTCATGGATACGATCGACAAGGGCGTCGGTCGTCTGGTCGACGCCGACATGAACGAAGAGTCGACACGGCTCAAGGCTCTGCAGACCCAGCAGCAGCTCGGCATCCAGGCGCTCTCGATCGCCAACACGAATTCCGAGAACATCCTGCGCCTGTTCCAACAGTAAGGCGCAATGGCGGGGAGCGGCCGGCACGGCCACCTGATCCGCCAAATCCTTCCGCGCCCCAGAACGGGGGCGGCAAAAGTTGAGTTCTGCCACGTCGTCGGTCACGGCACCCGGTGGAAACGGTTGGACCGCGCTAATTGCCCTGGCGCGGTCCAACACATTCATTTTCGCACAAGTTTGACCGAATAGCCTTCTCTCGCAGTCCTGTCGGATGACTGCCGGCCAAAATGAATCTTGGCCGCCGCCTGCATCGGATCGCCCCGGGAACGAATGTCTCCGGATCTCGCCGATGTACGTCAAGAATGTTGGGTTCTCCGCATCCGCGGCCGGACCCGTGGGAGACATGTCAGCAGTGCCAGGAGCAATGGAAGTTCGCGCCAGAGGGTGCCGTCTCGCGACCAGCCGGGGCTTGCCGCATCGCTGCGCTGCCACGAGTGACCGGTCATGAGTGCGATGCTCTCCCGCTACCTCAAGGATTTCAGCGCGCCGAAAGTCGAGCTGTCGCTGATGCCTCAAAAGTATTTCCCTGACCTGGACAGCGACTATGCCGATGGCGACCGCCTCGGCGCGAGGCCAGCCATGCCGGAGATCGACATCGACACGGAGCGCCGAAGGGCCTTTGCAGAAGGCCGTGCCGAGGCGACGGCTGAACTCGTCTTCGAACATGAACGCCAGATCGCCGACCTGCAGGCAGCCCACGCGGCCGAGCTCGCGGCATTGACCCAGCGCCTCGAAGCGGAAACCGCCGCCCGCCTGGCCGAGCGTTTTGCCGACCTGGCCGACAGCCTGGTCACAGCACTTGGCGATCAGACCGCTCGCGTTCTTGCACCCGTCATGGAGGATGCACTCCTGCAGCGCGCCGTCGCCGACATGGCGCAGATGATCAAGCAGGGCCTGGTGGCTGGCGAGGGTTGCACCCTCGTCGTCAAGGGCCCGACACAACTCTTCGAGGCGCTGAAGCGCCAGCTCGGGGAGGACATGCCGTTGTTCCGCCACGTCGAAACCGACGACATCGATCTCGCTGTCGAAATGGACGGTACGATCCTGGTGACGCGCATGGCCGCCTGGGCCGATACTGTCCGGAAAGTTCTCGCATGAGCGACGAAAACCATCACAACGGCAAGCATGAGATCATCATCGTCAAGCGCCACAGTGGCGGCCATGACGGGCATCACGGCGGCTCGTGGAAGATCGCCTATGCCGACTTCATGACGGCAATGATGGCCTTCTTCCTCGTCATGTGGCTGATCAACGCGGCCAACGAGGAAACGAAGGCGGCGATCGCCTCCTATTTCAACCCGGTGCAGCTGACCGACCAGAAGCCTGCCGAGCGCGGCCTGAAGGATCCGGCGAAGGACGCACAGGGTGAGGAGACGCAGCAGCGTTCCAAGGTTGATGGCGAGCAGGACAAGTCCGGCGGATCGGCCAAGACCGGCGACCAGCTGACGGCGACTTCGGGCGAAGAGACCAAGTACTCCGACGCAGACTTCTTCGAAAACCCCTATTCGGTGCTCTCCGAAATCGCTCGCGAAGTCGGCCAGCAGGCCAACATCAGCGTCAAGGGTGAGGGCGGGGCGGCGCAGTCCGGGCCGGCAACCGGCGCCGACGGCGGCGAAGCCTATCGCGATCCGTTCGACCCGGACTTCTGGACCAAGCAGGTCGAAGTGCAGGACGCGGGCAACACGACCAAGAGCGACGTGGCGCTCGCCGCTGCATCGGCGATGCAGGCAGGCGGCGCTCCCGCGGTCGAGAAGTCCGAGGATCAAAAACAGGCGGAGCAGGCGAAGGCCGAGAACGGCACGGATAAGACGGCCGAGAGCGACGCCGGCGACAAGCCGAAGACCGAGACGGCTGAGGCGAACGCAGAAAAGCAGGCCGAAGAACTCCAGGCGGAGCTCAAGAAGCAGCTTGCCGGTGAAGCCGGCCAACTGGCGGAAGGCCTCGTCGTAACTCCGGCCGAGGGCGGCCTCATGGTGACGATCAGCGAGCGCACGGACGCGCAGATGTTCGGCATCGGCTCAGCCGTGCCGCAGAAAGAGCTGGTGCTGGCGATGGAAAAGATCGGCCATCTGCTCGCCGAACGCCCGGGTGCAGTCGCGATCCGCGGCCACACCGACGGTCGCCCGTTCAAGGACGGCACCTATGACAACTGGCGGCTCTCGGCCGCGCGCGCCCAGAGCGCCTATTACATGCTCGTTCGCGGCGGTCTGAAAGAAGACCGCGTCAGCCAGATCAGCGGCTTTGCCGATCGGCGGTTGCAGATCCCCGGTGATCCCTACGCTCCGGGCAACCGGCGAATCGAGATCCTGCTGCAATCGGCTCCGGGTTAAACACGATGCTGAGACGCCTGCGATCGATCCTGATGACCTGCTGTGTGCTGGCGACCCCGTTTGCAATCGGGAATGCCAGGGCAAACGATATCGAGGAACTCGCACCCTTCAAGATGATCCGGTCGCTGCAATATGTGCAGGACTCCGTCGTGCTCGGCGATCATTCGGCGATCGAGATGCAGCGTTTCATGCTGGGCGCGATCGACAAGCGGCTGCGCGCGGCGGATCCCTCGGTGTTCCGCGACCCGCGCAACGTCGATGCCGCGCTGGTCTATGCGATGAGCGGCGGTAATCCTGAGACGCTGAAATATCTTTCGGACCATGACGTCGCCGGCAACTTCGATTCCCGCGTCACCGATGCGCTGCGGCAGTATCTGAACGGCAAGGGCGGCCTGATCGTCGAAAACTTGTCCAAGGCTGCGCCGGAATATCGAAGCGCCCGCATCGGTCCGTATCTCTATCTCATTCTCGGCAACGCGACTTCGCAGCAGGATCCTGTTGCGGCGATGAAGTACTACGACTGGGCGCGTTTGACGGCTCCCGGCACGATCATCGAAGAGGCGGCCCTGCGTCGCTCGGTGTTCCTGGCGGTGCAGGCCAATGCGCCGGACAAGGGCTTCCACTATGCGCTGACCTATGCACGCCGCTATCTGACGTCGCCCTATGCCAGCCAGTTTGCCGACGTCTTTGTTGAGCTGGCCGTCGCGCATTTCGGCGGAGAAGCCCAAGGGCGGATTTCCGAGATCCTAAATTTCATGGACGCACCGCGCCAGCGCGAGGTCTACCTGCGCGTCGCGCGCCGCGCCGCAATTGCCGGCAAGCAGGCCCTGGCGAAGCTCGCCTCGGAACGGGCCGAAGCGCTCGGCGCTGACGGAGCGGCGCAACCGAAAGTGCTCGCCGGCTTCTATGCAGGTCTGGCGTCCGTTCCTTCCAGCGATGTGTTTGCCGCCACGGCAAGCATCGCAGCGATACCGGATGCGGAGCTTTCGCCCCGCGACCGCGCCCTGCGTGATGCCGCCAGGGCCGTCGCCGATGCTGTTGTCAGGCCGCCGAGCGATGAAAGCCTCACGCAAGCGTTTGCATCTAAAACCGATAGACCGGTTGCGCACGATGCCGCGGCCGAAGGAGAGGAAACCGGCAGCGGCATGAGCCCCTTCGGCAACGCACAGACTCCGGTGGTTGCAGCGGCCGACGCGACGGAAGCCACGGCGGGCGAGGCTGGCGATCCCGAACACGACGGGTTCGTGGCGAAGGGGAGGTCGAAGATCGAAGAGATCGACGCTCTCCTGAAGGGAGAAGGGAAATGAGGGCTCTTGATGATAGCCTGCGTGGCCTGCCCCCGGCGCCTGCCGGTAAGGGAAATGGGCGCGCGGGCGGCAAGGACCAAGCGGGTGACGTCCTGGGCGGTGCCTTCGAGGATGCCGTGGCGAACGCCGGACGACAGAAGGCGAATGATCAGGCGGGGACCGGCAAAGGCCTCGGTGACACCGCTACCGGTGACGACACGGAGGCAGGAGCCTTGATCGACAAGGACAACATTGCCAAGACCACCGGCAGACACGGCGCAACCGCACGCAGCATTGCCATCAGCCGCGACGATCAGGCGCCTGGCGAACATGCGCTCCATGATCGCTTTCCGACCGCTGAGCGGGATATCAGTGCGCGACGCGCAGCGGGCAAGGTTGATCAAGCCAAGGCGAACGCTGATCTGACAGGCGCGGGCGCCGCGACCGTCCCGGACGAATTGGCAGAGCGTATCGCTGCACTTGCGGAGCGATTGGCAAAGGCGCAGGCAAACGGCGAGCCGACCGCCGATGCCGATGTCGCCAATGGTGAGGGCGGCGAACGCTCGTCGGCATCGAAGACGGATATGGATGACCTGTTGACGCTGCTCGGTGGCGGTCCGATCGGACAGGCGCTTGGCGACGCGACCAGGGCCGGCCGTCAGCCCGCGGCTGGTCAGGGCGAGGGTGCTGGCATGCATGTCGCTGGCACCGGTGAGCACGGCGCGAAGGCGGAAGCTGCGGCAGGCGAGGGTGATCCGGACCGGCTCTTCCGCTTCGCCCGGGCCGACGGCAAGGGACAGGCCGTGACCATGAGCCTCTCCAAGGATGGAGAGGCGGCATTCGACGGCACCCGTTCACAGGCCGCCAAGGTCGAGAATGTCACGGTGCTCGAGGCTCGGCGCTATCTGGGCATCTCGATGAACCCGAACACGAGCGCGGTGGCCGATGCGATCGCCGGCGAGGTCAGCGCCAGCCCGTTGCAGCCGAGCGCGGCCCTCAGCCAACCCGGCGCCTGGACCCAGGCGGGCAAGACGCTGAACACGCTGAAGATCCAGCTCCATCCGATCGAACTCGGTCTCGTCACCGCCACGCTGAGGCTGAAGGACGACGAACTGCAGGTCGAACTGAAGGTGGAAACCGGCGAGGCGTTCCGGCAGTTGCGCGACGACCAGAGCGAAATGGTGAAGGCTCTGCGTGCCCAGGGCTTTGCGGTCGACCAGGTCAACATCGTCTTCAATTCGGGCGGCGACACGTCACAGAGTGGTGGCTCGCAGACCCAAGCTCAGGCCCAGGCCGGGCAGCAGGGACGCGAGCGCGCCGACGGAAATGGCCAGGGACGCCAGCAGCGACAGGAAGACGGCCAGGCTTCGATGGCGGAAAGGTGGGTTGGCAATGGCGGGACGGACGATGCGGCTGCCGGCACTGAGCGCTCTCGCACTGGTCACGTCTACATGTAGTGCCTTCGCCGGCGCCGGCGTCTGTGAACGCGAGATCATGAGCGCGGCGGCGAAATACAACATCCCTGCCGGGATACTCTATTCCGTCGGGCTGACCGAAACCGGCCGCAAGGGTTCTCTTCAGCCCTATGCGATGAACATCGAAGGCAAGGCTTATTTCGGCACCAGTGAACAGGACGTTCTCACGCAGTTCGGCAACGCTCGTGCGCAGGGTGCCAAGCTCATTGATCTTGGCTGCATGCAGATCAACTATTACTTCCATGGCGAGCATTTCAGTTCGCCGCAGGAGATGCTTGACCCGCGCAAGAATGTCGAATATGCCGCGCGCTTCCTGGCCAATCTGCACGCCAAGCATGAAACTTGGACCATGGCCGTTGCCCGCTACCACGCGGGTCCGAACAACGACCCGGCACAGAAGAAATATGTCTGTCGGGTGATCGCGAATCTTGTCGCGACGGGCTACGGCAAGTGGACGCCGAACGCCACCCAGTTCTGCCAGTAAGCAACCAGTAAGTGTATTTTTGATGTCGATGCCGCATTGTGGCGACAATGCGCGGACAATGTGACGGCAAGCGGATTTGTCGTAGTCCGTTAACTTTTCCACATTATTTTAGTGCCGACGTTAACGGTATGCCACTAGATATAGATCAAATCGGCGAAACATGGTTAATCAATTATTAATTCCACCCAGTAACTTCCTCTAGTTGTTCATGAATCCCCCGATTCGTACCTCTCGATCAGTGCGGTGCCATACTGATTCGGAGGCGGACGAATGATCGTAGTGGTTGATGAAAGAGAACTCGTTAAGGACGGCTATACGTCGCTCTTCGGGCGCGAAGGAATTCCCTCGACGGGTTTCGACCCCAGGGAGTTCGGCGAGTGGGTGAATGCGGCGGCCGATTCGGATATCGATGCCGTCGAGGCCTTCCTGATCGGTCAGGGTGACGCCACTTTCACGCTTCCGCGCGCCATCCGCGATCGGTCCATGGCTCCGGTCATTGCCGTCAGCGACACCCCCTCTCTGGAAAACACGCTTGCGCTCTTTGATTGCGGTGTCGATGACGTCGTGCGCAAGCCGGTTCACCCGCGCGAAATTCTCGCCCGCGTCGCTGCGATCCGCCGGCGCCTGAAGGCAATCACCAACTTCACCGACATCGGACCGATCCGCGTTTTCGCCGACGGCCGTGATCCGGAGATCAACGGCGAAGTCTTCGCCTTGCCGCGCCGCGAACGGCGCATTCTGGAATATTTGGTCGCAAACCGCGGCCGCCGCGTATCCAAGTCGCAGATCTTCAACGCGATCTACGGGATCTTCGACGAGGACGTCGAAGAAAACGTCGTCGAAAGCCACATCAGCAAGCTGCGCAAGAAACTGCGCAAGAAGCTCGGCTTCGACCCGATCGATTCCAAGCGTTTCCTTGGCTACTGCATCGACTGGAACTGAGCGCCACGTGGTTGAGCGGGCACCGAACCAAGACAGGTTCACGCAAGGCCCGCTTCCTAGTGTCGCCGCAACAAGGAAATGAGGATCCGATATGAGTCTCTATGGCAGCATGAGAACGGGCGTGTCCGGTATGAACGCCCAGTCCAACCGTCTCGGCACGGTCGCCGAAAACATCGCGAACGCGAACACGACGGGCTACAAGCGTGCCTCGACCGAGTTCTCGTCGATGATCCTGCCTTCAGGCGGCGGCAACTACAATTCCGGTGGCGTCGAAACCCAGGTGCGCTACAGCATCTCCCAGCAGGGCGGCACCAGCTACACGACCTCGGCCAGTGACCTTGCCATCAACGGCGGCGGCTTCTTCATCGTCCAGGGCAATGGCGGCCAGAATTTCCTGACGCGCGCCGGCTCCTTCGTCCCCGACAAGGACGGCAACCTTGTCAACACCGCCGGCTTCACGCTGATGGGTTACGAATACAAGGCCGGCGCTGATCCGACGGTCGTCGTCAACGGCTTTGACGGCCTGACGCAGGTCAAGCTCAAGGACGAAGGCCTGGTGGCCTCCGGTTCGACCAAGGGTGCGATGGAAGCCAACCTGCCGTCGGGTGCAGCCATCGGCGACGAAAAGCCGACCTCGCTCGTCGTCTATGACAGCCAGGGCAACACCCGCATCCTCGACTTCGTCTACAAGAAAACCAACGTCAACGAGTGGTCGCTCGAGATCCGCGACCGTGCGACATACGCTCCGGCCGTGCCGCCGGCGACGCCAACCGGCGTCATCGGCTCGCAGACCATGACGTTCGACGCAGCCGGCAAGCGCATCGGCGCGGTCCCGGCCACACTCACGACCTCGGCGATTACGAACCTGCCGGGCACGGGCGCCAACCTCGGCGCGCTGACGATCGACACCTCCAAGACCACGCAGCTCGGTGGCGACTTCACCAGCACCGGCGGTGGCATCGATGGCAGCAAGCCGAGCAAGATGTCCGGCTTCGAGATCGACAAGGAAGGCATCGTCTACGTCAAGTATGGCGACGGCAACCTCATTCCGAAGTTCCGCATCGCGCTTGCGAATGTGCAGAGCCCCGACAAGCTGCAGCCGGAATCGGGCAACGTCTACTCGCAGGGTACGGATTCCGGCGTCATCGTCACCGGCTTTGCGGGCTCCGGTGCTTTCGGCAACATCCAGTCCAAGGCGCTTGAGAACTCCAACGTCGACATCGCCAACGAACTGACCTCGATGATCGAGGCCCAGCGCAACTACACGGCAAACTCCAAGGTGTTCCAGACTGCCTCGGACCTGCTTGACGTCCTCGTCAACCTGAAACGGTAATTGAAAGAGATACGGTCCGCGTCATGTCGCTGTCCTCCGCAATATCCATCGCACAGCAGGCCTTCAGCAACACGGCGCAGCAGACCGCGACCGTGTCGAAGAACATCGCGAATGCGGGCAATGCGGATTATTCGCGTCGTCTCGCGCTCCTGGGCAGCACGCCGAACGGTGCGCAGGTCGTATCCATCTACCGGGCTCAAAATGAGGCGCTGCTCAAGCAGAGCATCGCCAGCATCGGTGAAGCCTCGGGCCAGGCCCGGCTTCGCGACGGGCTGGAACTGCTGAAGTCGGCGCTCGGCGGCAACAATTATGAGACCGCTCCGTCGAAGCTCCTGTCCGATTTCCGCAACAGCCTGCAGACCCTGGCCGCAACGCCCGGGAACAAGACGATCGCCGCGACGGCGGTCTCCGATGCGCAGGATCTCGCAGACTCGCTGAACAAGACCTCCGCCACGGTGCAGGATCTGCGCAAGGATGCCGACAAGGAAATCGCAATCGAGGTCGACAAGCTGAACAGCCTGCTTGCCGACTTCGAAAAGGCCAACAACGCCGTCAAGTCGGCGACGGCCCAAGGCGGAGACGCCAGCGACGCGCTCGACCAGCGCGACAAGATCCTGAAGCAGGTTTCTGAGATCATCGGCATCTCCACCGTCACGCGCGGCAACAACGATACCGTCATCTTCACCACAGACGGCACGGTGCTTTTCGAGAATATTCCGCGTCAGGTGACGTTTGCTCCGACGACGACGTTCGACGCGACCGTTACCGGCAACAAGATCTTCGTCGATGGCGTGCCGATCGCGGCCGGAACCGGCGCAGACACGACCGCCAAGGGCAAGCTCGCAAGCCTGGTGCAGCTGCGCGACGACATCGCTCCGAAGTTCCAGTCGCAGCTGGATGAAATCGCACGCGGCCTGGTCGAGCTCTTCAAGGAAGGCAACCCGCCGGCAATTCCCTATCAGCCCGGCCTGTTCACCTGGGGAAGCGCTGGTGTTCCGCCAACGGGTACGGTCGTGCCCGGCCTGGCGTCGAAGATCACCGTCAACGCCATGGCAAAGGCGAACCCGCTGCTGCTGCGTGACGGCGGTTTCAATGGCGTGGTCTCCAATCCGGGTGGAGCCGCAGATCCGAGCCCCGGCTATACCGCGCTCCTCGACGGCTTCATCAACAAGATGGGCGAGAACATGTCGTTCGACCCGTCGACGGGCCTCGACAGCAACAGCAGCTTGCTGAATTTCTCGACCGGTTCGGTCGGCTGGCTGGAACAGACGCGCAAGACGGCCTCGACCGCTGACGACAACAAGCAGGCAATGCTCGCCCGCACCCAGGAAGCGCTCAGCAAGCAGACAGGCGTCAGCATCGACGAGGAACTGTCGCTGCTGCTCGATCTCGAACAATCCTACAAAGCATCGGCCAAGCTGGTCAGTACCGTGGATGCCATGATGGCAGCCCTTATGGAAGCCGTGAGGTAATCATGAAGACGTCCTACGTTTCTAATCTGGCGATCCAGAGCGCGATGCGCCTGACGATCCAGCAGAACCAGTCCGAACTGCTGAAGCTGACCCAGGAGCAGACCACCGGCCGCCACTATGACGTCGGCCTGGCGCTTGGTGCGACGGCGTCTCGTTCGCTCAACCTTCAGCGCGAGCTGGACCGGCTGAACTCGATGAAGAGCACGAACTCGGTCGTGACCCAGCGCCTCTCCGGTTCGCAGGGTGCGCTCGAGACCATGGCGAAGGCCGCGGAAAAGGTGCGCGACACGCTCGTCACCTACAAGGGCAACGATGCGGCCAGCCAGTTGAAGATCCAGAAGACCGAGATCATGGGCGCGCTGCAGACCTTCACTGCTGCCGCCAATACCTCCTTCAACGGCGAGTTCCTGTTTTCGGGCATCAACACTGATGCCAAGCCGGTTGCCGACTACGACACGACACCGCCATCAGCAGCCAAGACTGCTTTCGATAACGCCCTTTCGACCTTCATGGCCGCACAGGTTCCGCCGCTGACCGGCATGGACCAGTTCTCGGTCACGCAGATGCAGGACTTCATCAAGAACACGGTCGAACCGATGTTCACCGGACCGGACTGGGATGCCAACTGGTCCGACGCTTCGAACCAGAACATGACGAGCCGGATCAGCGCCAGCGAAGTCATCGAAAGCTCGACCAACGCCAATACCAAGGGTTTCCGGATGTTCGCGATGGCAAGCGTGATTGCCGCTGAACTGATGGACAAGAACGTGACGCCCGAGGTGCGCTCGGCCATTGGCGTCGCCGCCCTCGACTACGTGGAACAGGGGATCGCCGGGCTCAACGCGGAGCGCAGCTCGCTCGGTATCTCCGAAGCGCGCGTCAAGAAGGCGAACACCTCCATCGATGCGCAGCTCAAACTCGTCAACACGCATGTCGCCGACATCGAAGGCGTCGATCCCATCGAGACATCGACCCGGATCAACACGCTAAAGGTGCAATTGGAAACCTCCTATACACTAACGTCGCGACTACAGCAGATGAGCTTGCTCAATTTCCTCTAGTATGGGGAACCGGACAAACATGAAGGATGTCTGAATGTACCAGTTTTCCTATGCCGAGATCATGGAGGACGGCGTTGCCGACTCCAAAAATCGAGAACGGCAGGTACTCGATCGCTCGATCGCGCTCATGGAAGCAGCGAAACAGCAGAAAGGGTACTCGAGAGAGGCCATCGAGGCCATCTACTTCACCCGCCGCCTGTGGATCCGTTTCATCGAGGATCTGCGCGCTCCGGAGAACCAGCTCAACGAAGAGCTGCGCGCTAATCTGATTTCGATCGCCATCTGGATACTCAATGAAACGGAGAAGATCCGCAAACGCGAATCCTCCAACTTCCAGGGCATAATTGACATTACCACCATCATCAGGGATGGACTGAAATGAAGAGCACATTGCGTATTTCGCTGAAGTCGGGCGAACGGATCTTTGTTAACGGCGCGGTGCTTCGCGTGGATCGCAAGGTTGCCGTCGAATTCCTGAACGACGTGACCTTCCTGCTCGAAAACCACGTGCTGCAGCCGGAAGACGCGACCACGCCGCTGAAGCAGCTCTACTTCATCGCGCAGATGATCCTCATCAATCCGGAAGGTGCGGAACAGTCGACCGCCATGTTCCGCAAATCGATCGTCATGCTGCTGAACTGCTTCAAGAACGAAGAGATCCTTGCCGAACTGAAGCGCGTCGACGGCCTGGTGACCAACGGCCGCGCCTTCGAGGCGCTGAAAGCGATCCGCGGCCTATACGCGATTGAAGACCGCATCCTCAACACACAGGAAATCACGCCGGCTACGGTCGAGCAGATTCGCAAGGAGATCGCACCGTGGCGGTAGGCGGCGTCAACAACAACAGCTACACCCCGATCGTTTCGGGTCAGGATTCGTCCAATGACGCCAGCAAGGCGTCGCTCAACTACGAAAGCTTCCTGAAGCTCCTGGTCGCCCAGATGAAGAACCAGGATCCGACGCAGCCGATGGACGCGACGCAGCAGATCGCCCAGCTCGCGACCTTTTCGCAGGTGGAACAGACGATCAAGACGAACAAGAACCTCGAGAGCCTTCTGCAGCGCACCTCGCTCAGCGAAGCGGACGCCGTCATCGGACGCACTGTCACCAGCGAAGACGGCAAGACCACTGGCGTGGTTAAGGAAGTGAAACTATACTCTGACGGAATCATTGCGGTGCTCGATAGTGGCAAGGAGCTCATTATCGGCCCGGGCGTCAAGGTGAAGTGACACAGTCATGAATGAGGCGGATGCCCTCGATATCGTACAGGCCGCGATCTGGACCGTGATCGTGGCCTCGGGCCCCGCCGTTCTCGCCGCCATGATTGTCGGCGTCGTCATCGCCTTCATTCAGGCGCTGACCCAGGTGCAGGAAATGACCCTCACTTTCGTCCCGAAGATCCTTGCGGTCATGATTACCGTTGCGGTGTCCGCGCCCTTCATCGGCGCCCAGATTTCCATCTTCACCGACATCATCTTCTCTCGCATCCAATCCGGCTTCTGATCCGCTCTCGCCGTTGGGGCGCCCGGGCGATCGCTGTGAAACCCTCGCGCAAGCTTGGGCCGCTATCTCCGTTCCTATAGTGGGGCAGCGCGTGTGAATGCTGCCTTGTTCTCATGATGAGACGGAAGAGACATGGCACAACAAGCAGCGCTGATCATCCCGAAAGTCGCACCGAAGGGCCGGGATGTCGGCTTTGCGCTCGGGATCGTGGCGATCCTGTCGATCCTCTTCCTGCCCATTCCTCCGTTCCTGATCGATATGGGACTGGCGTTTTCCATCGCCTTTTCGGTGCTGATCCTGATGGTCTCGCTGTGGATCCAGCGTCCGCTGGAATTCTCCTCGTTTCCGACCATCCTGCTGATCTCGACCATGGTGCGCCTGGCGTTGAACATCGCCACCACCCGCGTCATCCTTTCGCATGGACATGAGGGTCACGGTGCTGCCGGCGGCGTCATCTCGGGCTTTGCCAGCCTCGTCATGTCCGGCGACTTCGTCATTGGTCTGATCGTCTTCCTGATCCTGATCACCGTGAACTTCATCGTCATCACCAAGGGTGCGACGCGTATCGCCGAAGTCGGCGCGCGCTTCACCCTCGATGCGATCCCCGGCAAACAGATGTCGATCGACGCCGACCTTTCGGCCGGCCTGATTGACGAGAAGGAAGCGCAGCGCCGCCGCCGCGAGCTGGAGGAGGAAAGCTCCTTCTACGGCGCGATGGACGGTGCCTCGAAGTTCGTGCGCGGCGATGCGATCGCCGGCCTGATCATCACGGCCATCAACATCTTCGGCGGCATCATCATCGGTTATCTCCGCCACGGCATGCCGATCGGAGAAGCGGCCGACGTCTTCGTCAAGCTTTCGGTCGGTGACGGTCTCGTCTCGCAGATCCCGGCGCTGATCGTTTCGCTGGCCGCAGGCCTGCTCGTGTCGCGTGGCGGTACTTCGGGTTCGACCGACCAGGCCGTCGTCGGCCAGCTCGGCGGCTATCCGAAGGCGCTGATGGTCGCCTCGGCACTGATCATCCTTCTGTCGGTTGTACCCGGCCTGCCGTTCCTGCCTTTCGCCGTTCTCGGCGGCGGCATGGCATTCCTGAGCTGGCTCGTGCCGCGCCAGATCGAGGCGGCAAACGCTGCCCGCCGTGCGGAGGAAGCGGCCAAGGTCCAGCAGACCAAGGAAGGCGAGGCGGACTCGGTGAAGTCGGTGCTGAAGACCGCCGAGATCGAGCTTCTGCTCGGCAAGCAGGTCTCGACGCGTCTGCTCGGCGCACACCAGGAGCTTGCCTTCCGCGTCGGCAAGATGCGCCGCAAGTTCGCCGGCCAGTACGGCCTCGTCATTCCGGAAATCAAGGTGTCCGACGACATCAGCATTCCGGACAAGGCCTACCATATCCGCATCCACGGTACGACGATCGCCTCGAATACCGTGCGCGTCGGCGAAGTTCTCGTTGTCACCGGCGGCGGCCGCCGGCCGAGCGTGCCCGGAGACGAGATTCGCGAACCGGCTTTCGGCATGCCGGCCGTCTCGATCCTCGAAACCTTCACGGAAGATCTGAAGCGCGAGGGCTTCCACCCGATCGACAACGTCTCGGTGGTGCTGACGCATTTGAGCGAAGTCATCCGCAACAACCTGCCGCACCTGCTTTCCTACAAGGACGTGAAGGTGCTGATCGAACGGCTCGATCCGGAATACCGCAAGCTCGCAGACGAGATCTGCACCTCGCACATGTCCTATTCCGGCCTGCAGGCCGTACTGAAGCTGCTGCTTGCCGAGCGCGTCTCGATCCGCAACCTGCACCTGATCCTCGAAGCGGTCGCCGAACTCGCCCCGCATGTGCGCAAGACTGAGCAGATCGTCGAGCACGTGCGCGTGCGCATGTCGCAGCAGCTGTGCGGCGACCTTGCCGACAACGGCGTCCTGCGTGTGCTGCGGCTCGGCAACAAGTGGGATATGGTTTTCCACCAGGCGCTGAAGCGCGACGCCAAGGGCGAAGTCGTCGAGTTTGACATCGACCCACGCCATCTCGAAGAATTCAGCGAACAGGCGACGAAAGTTATCCGTGAACATCTCGATCGCGGCATGCCCTTCGTGCTGGTAAGTTCGCCCGAATCCCGCTCTTATGTTCGCATGATCATCGAGCGTCTCTTTGCCACTTTGCCCGTGCTCTCGCATGTCGAGCTTGCCAAGGGCCTCGAGATCAAGATCATCGGCTCTGTTTCATGATCACCGACCCGGAGGGTACGGTGCTGGCGCTGTTCGCGGCCTTTTGCCGGATCGGCGGCTGTATCATGATCATGCCGGGGTTTTCGACGGCGCGCATTCCCATGCAGGTCCGGCTGTTCATCGCGGTGGCGATATCCATGGCGATCCTGCCGGTGATGTGGACCGATATCTATCCGCAGGTGACCGGCAAGGGGCACACCTATATCTACCTGATCGCAGCCGAGACCCTGGTTGGCGTCGTCATGGGCCTTGTTGCCCGCTACTATGTTCTGGGCCTGCAATTCGCCGGCTCGGCGATCACGATGCTGATGGGCTTCAGCCCTCCGCCCTCGTCTGATGTTCTTGAAGACACGCCGGAAAACCAGCTGACGAGCCTGATCAGCTTTGCCGGACTGATGGTGCTCTTCATGCTCGACTTCCATCATGTGATGTTCGAGGCGATCGTCCAGTCCTATCGCGCCATGCCGATCGGCACGGCCTTCGACCCCCAGGGCGTTCTGATTACGCTCACGGATTCGCTGACGCAGACCTTCATGATCATGCTGAGGCTCGCCAGTCCCTTCATCATTTATGGCCTGCTTTTCAACGTGGCGATCGGCATGGTGAACAAGCTCGCGCCGCAGATCCCGATCTACTTTATCTCGCAGCCCTATCTGATCATGGGCGGCATGTTCCTGCTCTATCTCGGGATCGCCGCAATGCTGCGCCTGTTCGGCGACGGTTTTGCGCCGGTCATGCAGGGGGGATAGCCGGATGAAGACGCGTTCGCAGAAGCTCAAGCGCCTGGTGGCCGTCCAGCGCCATCTCGAGCAGATGGCGGAGGCCGACTATGTCGAGATGGTACGCCAGCGCGAGGTCCTGGCCGAGACGATCGATGTCGTCGTCGATGCCATGGGCTCGGCCCATCCGATGCACCGCATGTTCTCCGGCCACTACTCCTCGCAGGTGGGGCGTCTGGTGCAGAAGGATCAGATGTTGCACGGCATCCAGCAGACGCACGAAGCCCGCATGCTGAGGGAACGGGCAAAGGCCGACCGGCTCGAGGAAAACATGAAGGAGGCCCGGCAGTTCGAAGACCGCGAAGAGGCCGACAACGCCATCTACGACCTGATCGATCAACACGTTACCGGGCAGGCGCCAGCTTCCCGTAAGGTTGACGGGCGATAGTAGGTCATCCGGGGATGCTCCGACGACGGAGCGATGCCGGTCCGACTGTTGCCTTTATGCACCGACCTTGGTCGCTGCAGGCTCGATTTGAGAGGATTCGTCATGGCCATCTCTCCGCCCAGCGATCTGGTGATGGATGTCGTGCGCGCCGCCGACCCGACCGAAGTGCAGGAGGCGCAGGCGCGGCTGAAGGCCAACCGTGCGGCCTTCCAGGCGACGAGCCTTGCGGAAAACGGCAACGGCTTCACCGCCGCCGTCAACATCCTCAATTCGTCCGAAGGGTCGACCGGGCTCGGCGATATCAACAACCGCGTCGAACATAAGAAGATCCCTGAAACCTATCGCAAGTTCGAGGCCATGGTGCTGCAGAACTTCGTGAAGTCGATGTTGCCGACCGACAGCGAGAACGTATTCGGCAAGGGCAACGCCGGCGATATCTGGAAGAGCATGATGGCCGAACAGATCGGCGACGTGATTTCGAAGAGCGGCGGCATCGGCATTGCCGATCAGCTGGCGAGCGGCAGCGCGACCGACCGGGTCCAGGCTTCGCTCGACGGCAACAGCCGGAACCTCGCCGCAAGCCTCGTGCAGGAATACGAGCGCAAGACGCTGACCGGCTTTTCGACTGACGACGACAAGAACAAGCAAGCTTAATTGGGAGTTGATTGATGGAAGCTGTGGCATCCAATGACGTCCGGATCCAGAACGTGCTCGGGCGACTGGAAATGATCCTCGACAACGAGAACAGCCGCATCGGTACCGACCCGGAATTCGATATCAAGACGTCGAATGCACACAAGAGCCGTTGCCTCTACGAACTGACGATGTTGCATCGCGACATGCTGCCGGGCGAGCCGTCGACGACGTTCTCCTCGCACGCACGTCATCTGCGCGACAAGCTCGCGATCAACTCGCAGAAGGTCGAAGCGCATCTCGAAGCGGTTCGCTCCGTCGTCGATCTCCTGAAGACGGCCGCACAGGATGCCGATGCGGACGGCATCTATTCCGAAGCGCAGTTCCGCTATAGCGATTTCTGATGCTGAAGCTCATTCTCACCGGGGTCTGGGTTTGCGCGGTTACGCTCGGATCCGTCTATTTCTCGATGCAAAGCGCTTCGGCGCCCGTCGTCCCGGACGGCGAGGCTGCCCGGCGCGCATCGGAGCAATATGTTCCCGGTGAGATGATCACTATTCCGGTGATCAATGAAGGCTCCGTTCAGGGCTATTTCCTCACGAAGCTCTCCTTCTCCGCGACCAAGGAGGGGATCAACAACCTTCGTGCGCCGCTCCGCCAGATGGTCACCGACGAGCTTTATGATCTGCTCGTCGGCTCCAGGTTCATCGATGTTGCCGATACCGGCACCTTCGATCTGCCGACCTTCAAGTCCACGGTGAAGGACGGCCTGAACAAGAAGCTCGGCGGAGAGGTGATTACCGAGGTGCTCGTCGAGCAGCTGGAATACCTCACCAAGGATGACGTCAAGCGCGTCGCCAACAGCCAGAACGTGCCACGCCAGAAGCCGGTTCCGATCGTCGACAAGAACGGCAATGTCGCCAGCGACAAACTGCCGGAAGGCGCCGTCAAGGCAAGCAGCGCGCACTGACCGGACAAAAAAAGCGAGCGCCTGTCCGCTCGTTTTCCGCTTTCGATCATCTCAACTTGACGTCACGCAATCCCGGGCGGAAACGCGCTTTTCGGAACGCCCGCTGCCGTCAGTTTTTCTCAGGCGTGCGGTACTGTTCGTTGACGAGGCCGAACTCCGCCATCAACCGGCCGATCGCCACGTAGAAGTGGTAGAGCCCGGCGCTTGCCAGCCCGCTCTTGCTCCAGAGTTCGATGCCGCGCGGGATTGACGCACCGAGCAGCGCCAGCGATTTGGCGAAGGTCCTCATCCGCCCACCGAAGCTCGGGTCGCGTCGATGCTCCAGCATCGTCGAGATCGCGCCGTTGCGCAGGCTCCGCGCCCGGATCCAGGATGCGCTGGTGCGGCGTGCCGGGACCGTCTCGGCGACCCAGGCATCCGATGCCCAGGCGAAACAGAACCCCTGTTCCTTGCTGCGGCTGTAGAAATCCGCATCGCCGCCGCCGATGAAGTTGAATGCCGGGTCCAGGAACGGCTGCGGCATCGCGTCGAGCACCGTCCGGGTTACGAGCACGTTGCCGGAGGAATAGAGGATCGGCACGGGGCCGGTCGTGTCATAATGTGGCGTGAAAACCGGGTGGCGCTTCCATTTTTGCCCGCCATCACCCTCGAAGACCGGAAGCTGCGGCCCACCGACCATGTCGGCTCCGGTCGTTTCCTGTACCGTGATGAGGCAATCCAGCCATTCGGGCGCCGCGACCTCGTCATCGTCGATGATCGCGATCGCCTTGAGATTCGGATAGGTTTCGAGCGCCATCGACCAGCCGGCATTGTAGGCGTGGCAGTTGCCACGCTGACGCGCGACGATGACGATCGATTCCGATGGATGGCCCAGGAAGAAGTCCTTGGCGGCCTGAGCGCCGGCCAGTCCCTCATCGTCGTTCTCGACGACGACCGTGGCAAAGGAGACGTCAGGCCTTTGGGAAACAATGGTTTTCAGCGTCTTGACGACATGCTCCGGGCGACGGAACGTCGGCAGCACGACGACGAGTTCGATGTCGCCGGCGTCTTCCAGCTCTGTCCGGAAGTAGACGGATATGTCCTGGCCGGTCGACGTCATGGCGAAACCTGTGCAAGCAAAGTTGACGCGCAATACAACAAATTTTCCTAAACAGATGCTGAACCCGGACGGCAGATTTTGAAAGGGGGCTTTAAGTGCTCTTTCACCCCATGCTGTTAAAGAGGGGCCCAGCTCCATTCATGACGTGTGGCAAAATGCATCTTGTCCTGGTTTCCTCGCTCGTTCCCGTCGCCAATCCGGCGTCCGGCTTCGACATCGCCAACCGGGCCGTGCTCGACGGCTTGCGCGCACTCGGCCACCGGGTCAGCGTCATCGGTTTTCTCCAGCCCGGACGTACGCCGGCGCTCGATTGCGAGATGCATCTGCTCGGCGAACTCGAGGTCACCAACGCCAAGGTCGGTACGCTCCAGAAGCTGCGCTGGCTCGGGACCGCTTTCCTCAACCGCACGTCTGTTTCATCCGGCAAGATGCTTACGGTGAGAGCGAACCGGATCCAGTCGATCCTCGACAGCCTTGCCCCGTTCGATGGACTGGTGCTCAATTCGGTGCAATTGCCGGCCGCCTTCGCGCAGGTCTTCCGGCCCTATCCGTCGATCTACGTTGCCCACAATGTCGAAGCGGATTCCGCCTTCGAGAGCGCCGAACGGGCAAATGCCACCCTTGAGCGCTTCCTTTTCCGGCGTGAAGCGCAATATCTCGAATACTACGAACAGCACCTGGCGCAGAATGCGGTCGCCGTCTGGACCTTTGCCGAAGCGGATCGTTTCGGTTTCGGCCGCGCCGTCAGTGAGCGGGCCTTCGTGCTGCCGCTGGTCACGGGTTGGGACGCACCGGTGGCCCCAACCAGTGAACATGACCAGGACCTCCGCCACGATCTCGGGCTGATCGGCACGTGGAGCTGGCGGCCGAACAGGTTGGGCCTCGACTGGTTCCTCGCCGAGGTCGTTCCGCATCTGCCGGAGGACATGACGATCGCGATCGCCGGTCAGATGGACGGGATGCCAACGGTCTCCCATCCCGGCGTCCGCTTCGTCGGGCGGGTACCGGACGCGCGCGCCTTCGTTGCGCAAAGTGCGATCGTCCCGCTGATCAGTCGCGGCGGCACCGGCGTGCAGTTGAAGAGCCTCGAGACCTTTGAGCTCGGCATGCCCTGCGTGGCGACGCAGGCGTCGTTGCGCGGCATCGAAGCCATTCCCGACAATTGCTCTGCTGCCGACGATCCCGCGGAATTTGCGCGCCTTTTGGTCGAACGGGTCGTAAAGGTGCGCGCAGGCGACCGTCAAAGGCTCGACGGCTCGGCCTTCCATCGCGCCCAGAAAGTGCGGCTCATGCGAGTGATGCGAAACGTCCTGGCGGGCCTTGCGCCGGCGAGCGTGGCAGAGGGTCCGTCACTGCCGCCGGATTTGACGATCCATGAAGGGGGACGGTCGTGAGCAAGGCCGTTGCCGCAAACAACGTCCCTCTGTCGCGACGTCTGATCCTCGGAATGCCCGTGGTCGATCTCGGCTGGGCAAAGGCTTTCGCCTTTGCTGCCGAGGCGCTATCGCGGCCAGGGGGGCAAACGATCCTTGCCTTCCTCAATGCCAACAATGCCAACCTGATGATGCGCGACTGTGAGTACCGTGCGGCGCTGGCGCGCCAGGTCGTTTTTCCGGATGGGCACGGGGTCGATATCGCCTCATATCTTTTTTACGGGCGCACGTTTCCTGCCAATCTGAATGGCACGGACTTCGTCCCGGCCCTGCTGACGTACGTTGAAAGGCCGCTGCGCATCGCGATGATCGGCGCGCGGCCCAAGGTACTCGCGCGTGCCGCCGAGAATTTTCGCGAGCATGCGCCGTGGCACGATTTCCTGCCGGTTTCGGATGGCTTCTTCGACCGGGAACAATCCCGGGAGGTTCTCGCTGAAGTCCGCGCGTTGAGGGCCGATGTCCTTTTGGTTGCGATGGGTAGCCCGGGTCAGGAGAAATGGGTCGATGCCCATGTCGGCCCCCAGGATGCCCGGCTCGTCATCACCGTCGGCGCGCTCTTCGACTTCGTCGCCGAGGAGTTTCCGCGGGCGCCGAAGTTCCTGCGCCGGCTGCGGCTGGAGTGGTTCTTCCGGCTGGCGATGGAACCGCGGCGCATGTGGCGCCGCTACGTGCTCGGAAACCCGCTTTTCCTGTGCCATGTGCTCTGGCACAAACTGTCGGGACGTTCGCGCGAGGCGATCGCTGACACAAGCCTTCGGACGGGAACATCGTGAACGGTCAGGTCATGCGCACTGCGGTTGTCACGGCATCCTATGCCAACGATTTCGAACGCTGCCGGCTCATGTGCGAAAGCATGGATCGCAAGCTTCAGGGCGATTGGAAGCACTATCTGCTGGTCGCCGATTTCGACGTCGCACTCTTCCGTCAACTGGAAGGATCGCGGCGCGTAGTCGTCAGCGAGCGCGACCTTCTTCCCTGGTGGCTGCATCCGATTACGGATCCGCTGTCGGCCGGTCGCAGGAAGGTGTGGCTCAGCCCTTTCGGTCTGCCGCTCCGCGGCTGGCATGCACAGCAGCTTCGGCGCCTGGCGCTCGCGCGGCATATCGATGAGGCCGCGATGTTTGCGGTCGACTCCGACGTCGTCTTCCTGCGCGCCTTTGATCCTGCCAGTCTGTGGCAGGGAGAGCGGCTGACGCTCTACCGCAAGGACGGCGCGATCAACGTGCAGATGCGCTCCAACCACCTCGAATGGCTCGCCCATTCCGATCGGCTTCTCGGCATCGGCCCCTATCGCCTGCCGGCCAACGACTACATCAACACGCTGATCGCCTGGCGCACGGATAGCTGCCGGAAGCTGCTGGACCACATCGAAGCGCAGCATGGCCGGAATTGGGCGCGGGCGATCACACGAACGCGCGCCTTTTCGGAATGCACGATCTATGGCCGTTTCGTCGATGAGGTTCTCGGCGGGGAGGGGCATGTTCCTTCCGAGGCAGCACTCTGCCACGTGCTCTGGTTCGAAGACAGTTACAGGCAGGATCTTTCCGGCCTCAGGGACTTCCTGAGGGATATGGAGCCCCATCAGATCGGGATCGGCGTGCAGTCCTTCGTCGGCCACGACCTCGATGACATCCGGCGCGCGATCGTCGAACTCGCCGCCTGAGGCCGGCCATCGTCAGATGACGCGTTCGGCGGGCCTTCTAAGTGCCGTATAGGTCAGCACGAAAGACAGAGCGTAGAGCGCGAAGAAGATCGCGTTGAGCGAAGGTGCCCATGCGGCGACATCCGTCGTTGTGCGGAGCAACAGCACCAGCAGAGCCACCTTGACCACGCCGGCGATCAGCAGGTTGAGCATGCGCCGCACCGTCCGTCCCGTCGCATAGAGCAGCTCGGAGTGGTACTCGATCAGGTTGCGGAACGAGGGAACGAGAAGGATCATCGCGACGATCGGCGCTGCGGCCGAGACGTTGCGTCCAAGGCCGTTCGGGAAGATCCAGAGGTAGGCAGCCATCGCGGCGATGGCTGCGAACGAGGCTAGTGCGACCAGCAGTTCGATCGACAATCTGGTGCGCCAGCGCGCGATCGACCCGGGTGTTCGCATGATGCGCTGGACGAGCAGCGTGTTGAACGATCGCACCGGCAGCGCGGTCAGGTCCGCCAGCCGCATCAGGATGGCATAGAGGCCGGAGACCGCCGGGCCGCCGATGGCAAGAACCGCGATCTTGTCGAACTCCGACTGGATGTAGAACAGCACCTCGGCACCGGCGACGGATACGGAATCCGCCCAGCGCCGGTAGTAGAGCCGGGGCTGCCAGCGCAGCCGGACGCGGGGGTAGAACCAGAAGAGCGCGACGACGAGGCCAAGTGCATTCGCAACCAGATAGAAGTAGGACCAGGCTTCGAGCGTCTTTAAGGATAGAAGCGCAAAAAGCAGCGCCGCGCCGGTACGGATCGCCGTGCCGATCACCACGAGCAGGGCTCCGCGCCCGAAACGACCTAGGCCGTTGAGCACGATCACGGCGGTTTCCAATCCGCGCCAGCAGATGATTTCAGCCAGCATGAAGGCAGAAAAGGCGCTTGCCGTCATGTCCCGGGAAAAGAGCAGGATGAAGGTGACGACGCAGATGAGGGCAATCAGCGGCAGCGAGAGCGCCGCGCCGACCAGGAAGCCGGCACTGTAAGTCCCGACCAGCAGGGGTTTCACGGTCGCGACCCGATAGAGCGGCGACATGAAGCCGAAGGCGAGCACACGCGAGATCATGATACCGGCGGCTGATGCTGTGGCGAACAATCCGAAGTCGGCGATGGCAAGCGTGTTTGCGACGGCGATGAAATAGACGAGCGACAGCACGAGCCGCCCCGCCGAACCTCCGGTCATGGAGAGGTAGGCGTGGATCAGCGCCTGGTGGCGGAGATAAAGCGCTTTGACGCGATGAGGCACGACCGGCATCCCGATAGGCGGTTTCCTTCGAGGCCGACGGAAGCGCTCTATCTCCTTGTTTTCACGCGATTCCAAGCGCTGGGCATGCTACGCCTTCTGCAGGAACCGCTCTTGCCTTACCTCATAGACGGGAAAGCTTAATAAGGCATGAGATCGGTGCGTTTGCATGCATGCGCGCGCGGAAGTTAACCATTTGTTTTCCATGTTTCCTTAGGTTGGCTTCACTATTCGGAATTCGCCGTTTCGGCAGCCGCGGGATCAGTCATGTTCAACATCGACGACGAGAAACGCCCGGTTCCGCGTGCATCGTTGCTCGATTTCGTAGCCGAGGACACGCGCGGTTCCGCGCGCGCAAAAAAAAACCGCGCAGCCGGCGCTTCCGCGACCAATTCTTCTTTGCTCAATCGCACGTCCGCGGCCGCAGGGTCGGCTGGCCATTCCAGTGCCCGCGCCGTAGCGCAGCCGCAAATCGGCGGCAAAACTGCAAAGGAAACCAAAGGATCGGCCAGGCATCGTCGCACCTTGAGCGGCATGGGCGACCGGCTGGTGCGCTGGTTGGCCGACGGCCAATCGGACGATACCCAGGCAGCATCCACGCCGGCCGCCGCGAATTTTAGCGATCGTCCCCTCGTCGATATCAAGACCGTCCTGCGCTCGGTTTGGCAGCTTCGCAAGATCATCATTGCGACGACTGCGCTCGGCGCCGTGGGCGGCGTTCTCATCGCGCTTTCGACGCCCAGCGTCTACGTCGCCGAAAGCAAGCTCTATGTCGACCCCCGTGAAGTGCGGCTGACCGATTCCGACCTGTCGAAACAATCGCTGGCGACCGAAGGCATTCTCGCGCTCGTCGACAGTCAGCTCGAAGTGCTGCGCTCGCGCACCGTGATGGAGAAGGTTGCGGCGGGTCTGGACCTCGAGAAAGATCCGGAATTTGCCGGCAGGGCTGGCGGCGACGCGTCCGCCCGCGTGCTGAAGAAGCTGAGCGAGGCCATCCAGGTCTGGCGCGACCCGAAGACCTTCATCGTCACGGTCGAAGCGCAGACGCGCGATCCGGAGAAATCGGCACTCATCACCAACCGGCTGGTCGAAACCTTCCTCGGAGAAGAAACCGCAGCACAATCCGGCTTCTTCCAGAAGACGACGGTAGCGCTTGACGCCCGCATCAAGGAATTGAAGGCCGAGCTCGACGCGGCCGAGAAGGCGGTCGAGGACTATAAGGCGAGCTACGACATCGTCGGCGCCGGCGGCGAGTTGATTGCCGACAAACAGCTTCTGAGCCTCAGCGACCAGGTGGCCGCCGTCCGCAACCGCATCGCCGAAGCAAAAGCGAAAGCGGAAGCCTCCGGCAAGGTGCAGTTGAACGACGTTTTGACCGGGGCCTATCCTGAGGAAATCAACTCGCTGGCGCTGTCCGAACTGCGCAAGCAATTTGCAGCGACCAAAGCGCAGCTGAGCGCGCTTGACGCGAGCCTCGGGCCACGCCATCCGCAGCGGATCGCAGCCCAGCAGGCGCTGGAGTCCTCGCGCTCCGAAATCGCCAATGAACTGCGCAGAATTGCCGCTGCGGCCGGCACCGAGCTTGATCGCGCCCAGCGCACGGAGCAGGACTTGCTGCAGCAGCTTGCGGTGCAAAAAGCGCGGCAGATCGATTCTTCCGCCGAATTCGTCGAATTGCGTGAGCTGCAGCGGAAAGCCGCGGCAACGCGCGAAATATACGAATCCTTCCTAAAGCGCGCCGGCGAAACGCGCGAAGAGGAAAAGCTGACGGCCAAGAACATCCGGGTGATCTCCAAGGCCGAGCCAGCGCTGCAGGCAAAGGGGCCCTCCCGCAAGATCATCGTGATTGCCGCTACCATGGCCGGGTTCTTCGCCGGCTTCGGCCTCGGCGTCCTGCTCGGCGTCTACCGCAGCATGCGCGGGCTGTTTGCCGGCCCTGGTGCGGGGCCGCAGCGCGATCAGGATCCGGAACCGCCGCAGCCCGAGGGTGACCCCAAACCCCCGCTGCGCAAGCAGCCGCCAGCCGATTCTGCTCCGGCCAAGGCCGACCTTCCGCCGCCGTTCAGCCCGGCGGCGCATCATGCTCAATCGCTGACGGCCGCTTACGCCGCCGCCCGCCGCGGCGAGTTGGCGGGTTCGTCGCTCCGGCACCCTCTGCCCCGTGCGGAACCGGAAAACGATAGCGACATCGCCAAGGTGCAGGAAGATCTTCGGGCGCTGAGGTCCCGCGTCGAGCATTACTCGCGTCAGAAGCTGGCGCGCGGCTAGGCTATCGCCATCGCTCTCTCACGATTTTGAGTGAAGCCTTCTTCACCTCTCAGCTGTGAGAGGAAATCCTGCATGGCGCAGCGAAACTTCGTCAACCTTGTCGGCGCCTCTTGCATTTATGCGTTTGGAACAGCATAGGGCGCTTTGAGGCCATCGCCTTTTCCCGGGCGAACTAGAGTGTGCCGCGTGAACAGGAAGCCAGGAGGAACATGCCGTGACGACTGTGATTGATGGCAAAAAAGTCGCCGCTTCGGTGATCGAGACTGTGAAGGCAGCGACCAAGGCACTCGAGACGGATGCCGGTGTCCGCGCGGGCCTCGCGGTGGTGATCGTCGGCGACGATCCGGCAAGCCACGCCTATGTTTCCTCCAAGAGCAAGATGGCCAAGGAGTGCGGGTTCCTGTCGATACAGCACACGCTGCCGGAAGCAACCACACAGGAAGAGCTCGCCTCGCTGGTCGCAAAGCTCAATGCGGATCCCTCCATTCACGGCATTCTCGTACAGCTTCCGTTGCCGAAGCATCTGAATTCCGAGCCGATCATCCAGTCGATCCTGCCGGAAAAGGACGTCGATGGCCTGCACGTCGTCAATGCCGGCAAGCTGGCGACCGGTGATCTCGAAGGCGGTCTCGTCTCGTGCACGCCGGCCGGCGCTATGGTCTTCGTGCGCCAGACCCACGGCGAGGATCTGTCGGGACTGAACGCAGTCGTCATCGGCCGCTCGAACCTCTTCGGCAAGCCGATGTCGGCTTTGCTGCTCGCTGCCAATGCGACGGTTACGACGGCGCATTCGCGCACCAGGGATCTGGCCGCCGTCTGCCGCAACGCCGATATTCTCGTGGCCGCCGTCGGCCGTCCGGAGATGGTGAAGGCCGATTGGGTGAAGCCCGGCGCGACGGTGATCGACGTCGGCATCAACCGCGTGCCGGCCCCGGAGAAGGGTGAGGGCAAGTCCAAGCTGGTTGGCGACGTCGCTTTCGCCGAGGCCGCCGATGTCGCAGGTGTCATCACCCCGGTCCCGGGTGGTGTTGGCCCGATGACGATCGCCATGCTGATGGCCAACACCGTGATTGCCGCTCATCGCAAGGCCGGCCGCAAGCCGCCCCGCTTCTGATCCCGCTTCAGCGGGAATGAGGAGACGCGTCGCGATTGCGGCGCGTTTTCATTTCTGCGGGGCGGGTCCGGTCGACGCACGTACGATCAGTTCGGCGCGCCAGAGTTCCTGTTCCGGATAGTCGCCACGCTTCAGGATGCCGCCGATCAGTCGTGTGGCGATCCGGGCGCCGGCCGCCCGAAGCGATGAGCGCGTCGTCGTCAGCGGCACGCTGAAATTCTCGGGCTTTAGCATCGGCAGCACGTCGTCATGCGCGATGAGCGAGATATCCTCGCCGATCTTCAATCCTGCCTGATTGATCGCCCGGACTGCACCGAGCGCCAGCACCGTACTGGAGCAGAGCACTGCCGTCGGCGGCTGCGCATGCTGCAGGAAGCGCTGCATGCTGCGGTAGCCGTGCTCGTCCGTCATCAGTGAGTGCTGGACCAGGCCCTCGTCGGGCGTGAGGCCGTGTTCGGCGAGGGCCCGGAGCATTCCCTTTTGGCGACGGATGGAAAAAGTCAGATATTCCGGCCCGTTGATCAGCGCGATCCGCTGATGCCCGAGCTGAATGAGGAGCCGTGCTGCATCATAGAACGCGGCGGTGTTGTCGATATCGAGGAAGGGATAGTCCCGACTTTCGCCGATGGAGCGCCCGTGCACGAGAAAGGGGATCGACAGCGATTTCAGCATGGCGATGCGCGGGTCATTGGCGCGCATGTAGGCAAGGAACAGGGCATCGACATTGCCGCTTGCCGCAAGCCGCCGGAACGTCACTTCCTCGTCCTCCGGCGCGCTCGGATTGAGCACGAAATGGAAGTCGTGCTTGACTGCTTCTTCTGCAAGGCCCGCCAGGAATTCGCCGAAATGCACGTCGGAATCGATGCCGGGCGCAATCGGCATCACCATGCCGATGGAGTAGGCCTTGCCGGTGGCCAGCCGCTGGGCGGCGCGGTTTGGCCTGTAGCCGGTATCGCGTACGGCCTGAAGCACGCGTTGGCGGGTCTCGGCATTCACTTCCGGATAGCCGTTCAGCGCCCGGCTGACCGTCGTCTGTGACAGGCCGAGTAGTTCCGCAAGTTGCTTGAGATTGACCGCCATGGTCAAGTTTCCTCCCAAAGCGCTTTGGGTGCCCGTTTGATTTTAGGTGTTTGTCCCAGCGCCTCGGGTTTGTGTAGCATCCGTTTTTCGAGCGACAAAGCGGAATTCAACCATTGCGCGGTGCAAAATGTTACCGCAGAGCACAAAACTGTCGCGGTTGGGACGGTGGCGGGAAAGCTCTTGACTCCTCGCGTGTCGCAATGGTTTGTTAGCGAACTCAAAGCGCTTTGAATTTTTGCGCGTTGTCGTCTGCCCGGCGGGATCCGGGTTCATCTTGGGAGGAGAAGGACGTGAAGAGATCATTGCTGTTGGGCGTGGCGGCGTTTGCCCTCATTGCAGGTGCTGCCGGCGCCGCGGACCTCAAGTTCAAGCCGGGTGAAGATAAGAAGTTCAACTGGGCAAGCTTCGAAGAATTCAAGAAGGGGCACGACCTCAAGGGCCAGACGCTGACCATCTTCGGTCCGTGGCGCGGCGAGGATGAGGCGCTGTTCAAGAGCGTCTACGCCTACTTCACCGAAGCGACGGGCGCCGAGATCAAGTACTCGTCTTCGGAAAACTACGAACAGCAGATCGTCATCGACACCCAGGCCGGAAGCCCCTCCGAAATCTCGATCCTGCCGCAGCCGGGTCTGATCGCCGATCTCGCCTCCAAGGGTTACCTGACGCCGCTTGGCGACGAGACCCAGAAGTGGCTGCTCGACAACTACGCAGCCGGCCAGTCCTGGGTCGATCTTTCGACCTACAAGGGCAAGGACGGCAACGCCGCGCTTTACGCCTTCCCCTACAAGATCGACGTGAAGTCTCTCGTCTGGTACGTGCCGGAAAACTTCGAGGACGCCGGCTACGAAGTGCCGAAGACCATGGAAGAGCTGAAGGCGCTGACCGAGAAGATCGCCGCCGACGGCGGCAAGCCCTGGTGCATCGGGCTCGGCTCTGGCGGCGCGACCGGCTGGCCGGCAACCGACTGGGTGGAAGACCTGATGCTGCGCACGCAGCCGGCTGACGTCTACGACAAGTGGGTCAAGAACGAGATCCCGTTCACCGATCCGGCCGTTGTCGGCGCGCTCGACGAGTTCGGCTGGTTCGCCAAGAACGACAAGTTCGTCGATGGCGGTGCCGCGGCCGTTGCCTCGACCGACTTCCGCGACAGCCCGAAGGGCCTTTTTGCCTCGCCGCCGAAGTGCTACCTGCACCACCAGGCATCCTTCATCCCGTCCTTCTTCCCCGAGGGTACGGTGATCGGCGAGGACGCCGACTTCTTCTACATGCCGCCTTACGAGAGCAAGAAGGAACTCGGAAACCCGGTGCTTGGCGCCGGCACGCTGGCGATGATCACGAAGGATTCTCCGGCCGCACGCGCCTTCATCGAGTTCCTGAAGACGCCGATCGCACACGAAGTCTGGATGGCCCAGACGAGCTTCCTGACGCCCTACAAGAGCGTAAACGTCGACACCTACGGCAACCCGCCGCTGAAGAAGCAGGGTGAAATCCTGCTCAACGCCACCACCTTCCGCTTCGACGGTTCCGACCTGATGCCTGGCAAGATCGGTGCGGGTGCGTTCTGGACCGGCATGGTCGATTTCGTCGGCGGCAAGTCGTCGGCAGACGTTGCCGACGGCGTGCAGAAGGCCTGGGACGCCATCAAGTAAAACCGACAACGGGCGGCAGAAATGCCGCCCGTTGCCGATCCGGGTTTGCCGCCCGAGCGGGACGAGGAAAAGCACATGCGGTTTTCCGCGCACTCCCCCGCCCTTAACCATGAGAAGCGGTGCGCCCCAATGAGAACGGCGACAATCGCCAGCCCTGCACGCGACCGTGCACCGAGGGGGAGGGACATGTCATGTTGTTTCAGCTTGTAAAGGCTGCAGGGTTCATGTTGGGCGGGGTCATCGGCTGTGCCGCCTATTTCTGGGGAACCAGTTTCATTCTCGACCTGATATTCCCATCGAAGGGAAAATCGGGTGCCGTCGCCTCAAGAAACCTGCGCATCACCAACGCAATCCGCCCGTGGTTGTTTCTGGGGCCGGCGCTGCTCGCGCTGACAGTGTACCTAATCTATCCCGTCTTCATGTCGCTCTGGTACAGCGTGCATGATCGCGCCGGCCAGAACTTCGTCGGTGTCAGCAACTACGTCTGGATGGTCAACGACGGCGAGTTCCGCCAGTCGATCTACAACAACTTCCTCTGGCTGCTGGTCGTTCCGGCCTTGGCAACCTTCTTTGGCTTGATCATTGCCGCGCTCACCGACCGCATCTGGTGGGGCAACATCGCCAAGACCCTGATCTTCATGCCAATGGCGATCTCGTTTGTCGGCGCTGCGGTCATCTGGAAGTTCATCTACGATTTTCGCCCTGAGGGCGCGGAGCAGATCGGTCTGCTGAACGGGATCGTGACTGCCTTCGGCGGCGATCCGCAAGCTTGGATCACGCTGCCCTTCTGGAACAACTTCTTCCTCATGGCGATCCTTGTCTGGATCCAGACGGGCTTCGCCATGGTCATTCTTTCTGCGGCGCTGCGGGGCATTCCCGAAGAAACGATCGAGGCGGCCGTCATTGACGGCGCCAATGGCTGGCAGATCTTCTTCAAGATCATGGTGCCGCAGATCTGGGGCACGATCGCCGTCGTCTGGACGACGATCACCATTCTTGTGCTGAAGGTCTTCGATATCGTTCTCGCCATGACCAACGGTCAGTGGCAGAGCCAGGTGCTCGCCAACCTGATGTTCGACTGGATGTTCCGCGGCGGCGGTGACTTCGGTCGAGGGGCGGCGATCGCCGTCGTCATCATGATCCTCGTCATTCCGATCATGGTCTGGAACATCCGCAATGCGGCCAAGGAAATGAAGGGGCACTGAGATGAATCCAGCGACACGCTCCCCCCTCATGTGGGTTGTCCACCTTTCGGTCCTTTTGATCGTGGCGCTCTGGACGCTGCCGACCGCCGGCTTGTTGATCTCGTCACTGCGCGACAAGGATCAGCTCGCTGTTTCCGGCTGGTGGACGGCGCTTTCGACATCGTCGCAGAACATCGTCGTCCGGGCGCCCGGTCCTGAGAGTCAGGTCGAGCGCGACGGCAAGTTCGTGATCGCCGGCAATCTGCTCGAAGGGCAGGCGGGGCAGATTTCCGCCTTCGGCTTCAACAGCCGCGAGCCGACTGCGTTCAAGGCCGGTGAGACCGCCGAACTCAACGACGGCGAAAAACTGACGGTTCAGGCCGACGGCAATTTCGAGATCGTCTCAGACAAGAAGATGGAAGGAAGCCGCGGCCAGCGCGTGTTCATCACGGCCTCGTCGCCGCCGCGCTTCACCTTCGACAACTATGCCGAGGTGCTGGCCGCCGAAAACATTGGCCGGTCCTTCATCAACTCGCTGACCGTCGCGGTGCCCGCGACGATCATTCCGATCATGATTGCCGCCTTCGCGGCCTATGCGCTTGCCTGGATGCCGTTCCCTGGCCGGGCAATTCTGATTGCCGTCGTCGTCGGCCTTCTGGTCGTGCCGCTGCAGATGTCGCTGATCCCGCTGCTGAAGCTCTATAACGGTGTCGGTACAATCTTGGGCGTGCCGCCCAAGACCTATGTCGGCATCTGGCTGGCGCATACCGGCTTCGGCCTGCCGCTGGCGATCTATCTCTTGCGCAACTACATGGCCGGCCTGCCGCGCGAAATCATGGAATCCGCCCGCGTCGATGGCGCCAGCGATTTCGATATCTTCGTCAAGATCATCCTGCCCTTGTCCTTCCCGGCGCTTGCCTCGTTCGCGATTTTCCAGTTCCTTTGGACCTGGAACGACCTTCTGGTGGCGATCGTGTTCCTGGGGGCGGGGCCGGACGAATTGGTCCTGACGGGCCGGCTCGTCAACTTGCTCGGTTCACGCGGCGGCAATTGGGAAATCCTGACGGCCTCCGCCTTCATTACCATCATCGTTCCGCTGATCGTCTTCTTCAGCCTGCAACGCTATCTCGTGCGCGGCTTGCTGGCGGGTTCGGTCAAGGGCGGCTGACTATCAAGGACCACCAGAGAAAATGAGCATGACCGAAATGAGCAACTCCACTTTGCAACCGGACCGGGACTGGTGGCGCGGCGCGGTGATCTATCAGATCTATCCGCGCTCCTATCAGGACTCCAACGACGACGGCATCGGCGACCTGAAGGGCATCGTTGCCCGGCTGCCGCACATCGCCGCCCTCGGTGCCGATGCAATCTGGATTTCGCCGTTCTTCACCTCGCCGATGAAGGACTTCGGTTACGACGTCTCCAACTACACCGATGTCGACCATATCTTCGGCAGCCTTGCGGATTTCGATGCCGTGATAGCTGAGGCGCACCGCCTCGGCATCCGGGTGATGATCGATCTGGTGTTATCGCATACCTCGGACCAGCATCCCTGGTTCGTCGAGAGCCGGTCGAGCCGGACGAACGCCAAGGCGGATTGGTACGTCTGGGCAGACTCCAAACCCGACGGCACGCCGCCCAACAACTGGCTGTCGATCTTCGGTGGCTCGGCCTGGGCGTGGGATCCGACCCGCCTGCAGTATTACCTGCACAACTTCCTGACCTCGCAGCCGGACCTCAATCTGCACAATCCGGAGGTTCAGGAAGCGCTTCTCGGCGTCGAACGCTTCTGGCTGGAGCGCGGTGTTGACGGCTTCCGCCTCGACACCATCAACTTCTATTTCCATGACAAGCAGCTGCGTGACAATCCGGCACTGGCGCCGGAGCGCCGCAACGCCCAGACCGCGCCTGCCGTGAACCCCTACAACTATCAGGAACATCTCTACGACAAGAATCAGCCGGAGAACCTGGCATTCCTGAAGCGCTTCCGCGCCGTCATGGACGAATTCCCCGCGATCGCCGCGGTCGGCGAGGTCGGCGACAGCCAGCGCGGCCTGGAGATCGCCGGCGAATACACCTCCGGCGGCGACAAGATGCAGATGTGCTACGCGTTCGAGTTCCTGGCGCCGGATCCGCTGACGCCGGCGACCGTTGCCGAGGTTCTCGGGAATTTCCAAAAGGCTGCGCCCGAAGGCTGGGCCTGCTGGGCCTTCTCCAACCACGACGTCGTGCGCCATGTCAGCCGCTGGAGTGAAGGTGTTGCCGATCGCGACGCGCATGCGAAGCTTCTCGCGAGCCTGTTGATGTCGCTACGCGGCTCGGTCTGTATCTATCAGGGCGAGGAGCTGGCACTGACGGAGGCGGAACTTGCCTATGAGGATCTGAAGGATCCCTATGGGATCCAGTTCTGGCCCGACTTCAAGGGCCGCGACGGCTGCCGCACGCCGATGGTTTGGGATGGCGCGGCGGTCAATGGCGGCTTCGGCGCCGCCAAACCTTGGCTGCCGGTGCCCTCAGAGCATCTCCAGCGCGCCGTGTCGATCCAGCAGGGCGACGAGGCCTCGGTCCTCGAACACTATCGCCGCTTCCTGCATTTCCGGAAGGCGCATCCGGCGTTTGCCAAGGGCGAGATCGAGTTCGTAAGCACGGATACTCCGGTTCTCGCCTTCGTGCGCAGCTACGGCAACGAGAAGATCTTCTGCCTCTTCAACATGAGCGGCGAGCCAGTGGCGGCCCTGTTGCCGAATGAACCGCTTGCCGCGCTGGAGGGGCATGGCTTCGTTGCCGAGGTCGGGGCTGGAACGGTCAAGCTTTCAGCCTGGGGCGCGTTTTTCGCGCGGATGGTATGATTCTGATGAACAATATGAGAGCAAGGACAGACGGGAAGATTCGAAGGGGAGGGTGCAATGACAGGTCTGCTGCTTAAAGATATCCGCAAGTCCTACGGCGCGGTCGATGTCATTCATGGCATCAATCTCGACATCAAGCAGGGCGAGTTCATCGTCTTCGTCGGCCCGTCCGGCTGCGGAAAGTCGACGCTGCTGCGCATGATCGCGGGTCTCGAGGAGATCACCGGCGGCGACATGTTCATCGATGGCGAGCGCGTCAACACCGTGCCGCCGTCGAAGCGCGGCATTGCCATGGTGTTCCAGTCCTACGCGCTCTACCCGCACATGACGGTTTACGACAACATGGCCTTCGGCATGCGGATCGCCAAGGAGACGAAGGAGGAGATCGACCGTCGCGTGCGTAACGCCGCCGATATCCTGCAGCTCACCAAATATCTAGACCGCTTGCCCAAGGCTCTGTCCGGTGGCCAGCGCCAGCGCGTCGCCATTGGCCGCGCGATCTGCCGTGACCCCAAGGTCTTCCTGTTCGACGAGCCGCTGTCGAACCTGGATGCGGCCCTGCGCGTCGCCACCCGCATCGAGATCGCCAAGCTCAGTGAGCAGATGGCGGACACGACGATGATCTACGTCACTCACGACCAGGTGGAGGCGATGACGCTCGCCGACCGCATCGTGGTTCTGTCACAGGGGCACATCGAGCAGGTGGGCGCGCCGTTGGAACTCTATGAGCGTCCGGCCAATCTCTTCGTCGCCCGTTTCATCGGTTCACCGGCGATGAACATCATTCCCTCGACGGTGACGGCATCCGGTGCGCAGACAACGGTTAAGCTGACCGGCGGCAAGAGCGTGACCCTCGATATCCCGACCGACGCATCACAGAACGGCAAGACGGCGAGCTTCGGCGTGCGACCTGAAGATCTGCAGGTGAGCACGGGCGACGATTTCCTGTTCGAAGGTACGGTCTCGATCGTCGAGGCGCTCGGCGAAGTGACGCTGCTCTACATCGAGGGGCTCGTCGACAAGGAGCCAATCATCGCCAAGATCCCCGGCATCCTGCCGGTTCACCGCGGTGACAAAGTGCGCTTCACCGCGGACAAGGCCAAGCTGCACCTCTTCGATGCCGAAGGCCGCAGCTATCGCACCTGAGCGACGACGTCGACCTCACGTTTTTCGACCCGCCCTTAAAATCGGGCGGGTTTTTTCAATGCAACCGGCCGATCAAACCCTCTGTTAAATCTCTGCCGCTAATCTGTCTCAAAAGGGGATAAGAAAGGCATATCGATGAGAGGCGCGGCGCCTGTGATGCACCAGCACTTCCTGAACAAGGAAGAGTCCTTCATGTACGATCGGGAAGCGAGCTTTCCGATGGAGGACACCCGGAACGAAGCGCGCATCGAATACACCGAAAAGGGCATGACGCAGCTGAGTTCTCGCCGCTGCGAAATCCTCAAGCTCTCCAAGAGCGGCGCCGTTCTCGGCATCCTGACCCAGTACCAGCTGCCGCAGAATTTCTATCTGGATATCCCGAGCGCCCGCATCCAGATGGTCGGCTGCCTGCTGAAGCGGGTGCACGCCAACAATGTCGTCGAAGCCCGCTTTCTCCGTCTGCTGACCGACCGCGATCTCAATCGCATCTTCGTCTACAGCACCCATCCGAACCACCGGAACCGCACGCTCGACATCTACCGTTAACCAGTACGCTCAGGTCTTGACCGGCGTGCAAGGTTCAATGGAAGGTTGTGGTTCCCGCAACGGATTCGGACCACACCCATGCAGCGACCGTATCGGCTTTCCTGCCATTGCGGAGACATCGCCATCGAAGTCGACGAGGAGCTGAGAGGCCTCGTCGACTGCAATTGCTCGACCTGCCGGCGCTCCGGTTTCCTGCACTGGAAGGTGGATGCAGCCAAGGTGAAGCTGCTTACCGAGAAGCGCCGCCTGTCGAGTTACATCTGGCGCGGGCTTAGCGAGGGGCATTAGTTTTGCCCGACCTGCTCGACGCCGATCATGCGCAGCGGCTACCCGGACAACCGGATTTCCATCAATGCCCGCTGCATCGAAGGCGTCGATGTCTTCACGCTCGAAATAGAGCGCTATGACGGTCGCAACGACATGTTCCCTGGCCCGCTGCCGTAAGCGGTGCCGATGTCACGCGCCTTCGAACGGACCTGACGAAAACGCCGCTCCAAGGGAGCGGCGCTCTGCTTTTCCGGAGCGTGCAGGCCCGGAGGAATGCGCTAATGGAAGAGAACGCTGGCGCCGTGATCGGCCGTGCCGGCAATTGCGCGGAACGGCGCGAAAAGCTCGCGCCCCATGCCGAACTCGTTGTCCGATAGGTCGGCATGCGCCGGCACGCGCGTCTTCAGCGCGATGTCTTCGACCAGGACTTCGATCGTTCCGGCTGTCGCATCGATGCGGACGATGTCGCCTTCCTGGATGCGAGCGATCGGGCCGCCGTCCTTGGCTTCCGGCGTCACGTGGATCGCCGCAGGCACCTTGCCCGAGGCGCCCGACATGCGGCCGTCCGTCAGGATGGCGACGCGCTGACCGCGATCCTGGAGGATGCCGAGCACGGTCGTCAGCTTGTGCAACTCGGGCATGCCGTTCGCCTTCGGGCCCTGGAAGCGCACGACGGCGACGAAATCGCCTTCGAGCTTGCCGGCCTTGAACGCGGCATTGAGCTCGGCCTGATCGTGGAAGATCTTGGCCGGCGCCTCGATGACGTGACGATCCGGCTTGACGGCGGAGATCTTGATGACCGCCTTGCCGAGATTACCGGTCAGCATCTTCAGGCCACCGGTATGCTGGAACGGTTGGTCGATGGTCGCGAGCACCTTAGGATCGGCGCTTTCCTTCGGCGTCGGCACGCGTTCGACCCCGCCGTTGGCGCCGAGACGGATATCGATTTTGTAGGCGTCGAGGCCCTGGCCGAAGACGGTGCGGACATCATCGTGCAGCAGGCCGCCGCGAAGAAGCTGGCTGATCAGGAAGCCCATACCGCCGGCGGCGTGGAAGTGGTTCACATCGGCAAGCCCGTTCGGATAGACGCGCGCGAGCAGCGGCACGATATCGGAGAGCTCGGAAATATCCTGCCAGGTGAGAACGATGCCGGCAGCGCGCGCCATGGCGACGAGGTGCATGGTGTGATTGGTCGAGCCGCCTGTCGCATGCAGACCGACGACACCGTTGACGATCGAACGCTCGTCGATCATTTCGCCTGCCGGCGTGAATTCGTTGCCCATGGCGGTGATCGCGAGCGCCCGCTTGGCGGCTTCCTTCGTGAGCGCGTCGCGTAGCGGCGTGCCCGGATTGACGAAGGAGGCACCGGGCATGTGGAAGCCCATGATCTCCATCAGCATCTGGTTGGAGTTGGCGGTGCCGTAGAAGGTGCAGGTGCCGGGACCGTGGTAGGACTTGGACTCCGCCTCCAGGAGCTCGTCGCGGCCGACCTTGCCTTCGGCGAAGAGCTGGCGCACCCGCGCCTTCTCGTCGTTCGGTAGACCCGAGGTCATCGGGCCGGCGGGCACGAAGACGGCCGGCAGATGGCCGAAGGTCAGCGCCGCGATGACGAGGCCCGGCACGATCTTGTCGCAGACGCCCAGATAGACGGTGGAATCGAACATGTTGTGCGACAGGCCGACACCGGCGGCCATGGCGATCAGGTCGCGTGAAAAGAGCGAAAGCTCCATGCCGGGCTGGCCTTGCGTGACGCCGTCGCACATGGCCGGCACGCCACCCGCAACCTGCGCGACGCCGCCAGCCGCGCGTGCCGCCTCGCGGATCAGCGCCGGATAGGTCTCGAACGGCTGATGGGCCGAAAGCATGTCATTGTAGGAGGTGATGATGCCGAGATTGGGCACGCGGTCGCCTGCCAGCGCCACCTTCTCAGCGGGGGAACAGACGGCAAATCCGTGCGCGAGATTGCCGCAACCGAGCACGCTGCGGTGCGGGCCGCTTGAAGCCGCGCGGCGGACGCGGTCGAGATAGGGTTCGCGGTGGGGTTTGGAGCGCTCGACGATACGTGCGGTGATCGCGGCAATGCGGGAATCGGCGGACATGGCAAATCCTGTTCCGGAGCCTTGAAGCTCCTCATCTTCATCCAGTCATCGGTCCGGAACGCGGCGCGCTTGGGAGAACGCAAGTAGCGTCCCGGCATTTCTCAGAAACACGTGTCCGTTCCGATGGGAGCGCCACCGGCTGAACGCGTTTCCAAAAGTCCTATTGGGTCGGTACGACCCAACATTATTCGATCTAGAGGCGCCCGCCGTGCGTTCACAGGAACGCACGGCACCTCAGGGCGCCCAGTAAATCTGTACCGGCGATACGGCACGGCGCAGCATTGCGCGGATCGGCATGTCCTTCTCGTCGCCGGCTTCTTCCGCCTTGGCGAGAACGGTCTTCTTGCCCTCGCCCTCGATGTGCAGCACCAGCAGCCGCGCATCCTGAAGGCTCGCGAAAGTAAAGGTCAGGCGCGGTTCGCCGGCACCTTCCGCTTCCATGGTGATTACGCCGCGCGGCGTTGCCGGATCGATGGCGCGCGCGAGGTGTGACCCACCCGGGAAGAACGATGCGGTATGCCCGTCCGTTCCCATGCCGAGAATGGCGACATCGAACGGCGCGCCGATCTTGGCGGTTTCACGGCTTGCTGCCTCTGCCGCTGCGTCAGCGGACGGAGCCGCATGATAGAGGGGTACGAACGTCGCTGCTGCCGCTTTGTCCTGGAGCAGGTTGGCGGCAACCAGGCCATGGTTCGAGCGGTCGCTTTCCGGCGGCACGAAACGCTCGTCGACGAGCGTCACGCTCACCTTGTCCCAGGCGATGTCCTTCTTGGAAAGCGCCTGGAAGAAGGCCTTGGGGGTGGAGCCGCCGGAGACGGCGATACTTGCGGAACCGCGCGCGGTGATGCCGGCGGTCAGCGCCTGGCTTACGGCATCGGCAAGACCTTCCGCCAGTGCCGCACCATTCTGGAAGGTATGAAGCTTAGACGTCATCGGCGCACCTATATCGCATCGTTCCAAGTGCGGCCGTCGCGCTCGATCAGCGCGATCGACTGGCTCGGGCCCCAGGTGCCGGCGGTGTAGCCCTGGACCTGCTGCCCGGTTTCCTCCCAGGCCTTCAGGATCGGATCGACCCACTTCCATGCCGCCTCGACTTCGTCACGGCGCACGAACAGGGTCTGGTTGTTGCGGACGACGTCGAAGAGCAGGCGCTCATAGGCGTCGGCGTTGCGCACGGCAAAAGCCTCGGCAAAACTCATGTCGAGCGAGACGTTGCGCAAGCGCATGCCGCCCGGGCCAGGGTCCTTGATCATCAGCGACTGCTTCACGCCTTCGTTCGGCTGCAGGCGGATGACCAGCTGGTTGGCGGAGATGCGGCCGGCATTGTTGTCGAAGATCGAATGCGGGATCTGCTTGAAGGTGATGACGATTTCAGACATGCGGCCGGCAAGGCGCTTGCCGGTGCGGATGTAGAAGGGCACGCCGGCCCAGCGCCAGTTGCTGACTTCCGCCTTGATCGCCACGAAGGTCTCGGTGTTGGAGACGCCGCCTTCGAGCTCTTCCAGGTAGCCCTTGACCGGGCCGCCGGCAGAGGCGCCGGCGCGGTACTGGCCGCGCACCGTCACCTGTTCGACGTTGGACGACGTGATCGGCTTCAGTGCCCTCAGCACCTTCAGCTTTTCGTCGCGAACCGCTTCTGCGTCCATCGAGGTCGGCGCTTCCATGGCGACGAAGCAGACGAGCTGCAGGATGTGGTTCTGCACCATGTCGCGCAGCGCACCGGCCTTGTCATAGTAGCCGGCACGGTTTTCGAGGCCGACGGCTTCCGACACGGTGATCTGCACGTGGTCGATATGGGCGGAATTCCACAGCGGTTCGTAAAGCGCATTCGCAAAGCGCAGCGCCATCAGGTTCTGCACCGTCTCCTTGCCGAGATAGTGGTCGATGCGGAAGATCTGCTCTTCGCGGAACACCTTGCCGATCGTGTCGTTGAGCTCGGTCGCCGAGGCGAGGTCGCGGCCGATCGGTTTCTCGACGACGATGCGGGTGTTCTTGGTGATCAGCTTGTGATCGCGGATGCGTTCGGAAATGTCGCCGAAGATTGCCGGGCCGACGGCTAGGTAAAAGGCGCGGATGCGCTCCTTGCCCTCTTCGAGGATCTTCTTCAGCGCGTCCCAGCCCTGATCCGACTTGGCGTCGACCGATACGTAGAACAGGCGTGCGGCGAACTTCGCGACTTCCTCTTCCTTGTATTCGTCAGCCTTCAGATGCTCCTTCAGTGCATCGACGGCAAACTTGCGATAGTCCTCATGGCTGAGTGCCGCGCGCGACGCGCCGATGATGCGGGTCGGCTCTGTGATCTGGCCTTCCAACTGGCGGTGATAAAGCGCCGGCAACAGCTTGCGCTCCGCAAGATCGCCGGTGCCCCCGAACACCACATAGTCAAATGGTTCGACGGGAATGATCTGGCTGCTCATGGGATATCTCGATCTGTTCAGGTCACGGGCACATATAATCTAATCGATTTAAAAGCGCTAGAGCGGGAAGAGGAAAAGTGCATTCGGTTTTCCGCTCGCATCCCGCTTCAACTTCTAAGTATCGATCACGTTTATGTTTTTGGGCCGATCCGATCCAAAATCATCGTGATTTGAAGTGCGGCGCGACGCACGCGCTTCTCAGAACCTGTCGCGTAATGCGTACCAGCTTAGCGCGAGGAAGAGAAGGGCGGAGCGGAACCGAGTACCACCGGGAAAAGCAGGGATTTTCAGCGCCTTCAGCAGATCGAGCTCGGTGTCCTTGCCGAGCGCGAGATCGGCATAGAGCTTGCCGCAGTAGTTGGAAAGCATCACGCCGTGACCGGAATAGCCGCCGATCGAGGTGACGCCGGGCATGACCTCGCGACAGAAGGGCGTGCGCGGCATGGTGATGCCGACGGAGCCACCCCAGGCATGGGTGATCTCGATATTGGCGAGTTCCGGATAGATCTCGCTGATCTGCCGGCGGATGTGGGTGGAAATGTCGCGCGGATTGTCGGCGGTATAGGCCTCGCGGCCACCGAAAAGCAGCCGTCCGTCGCGAGACTTGCGGAAATAGCGCACGACGAAGCGCGAATCGTCGACGGACTCGCCGCCGGGAATGACGGTCGGGTGATCCGAAAGCACAGTCGTCGCGCCGATGAAGGAGCGGATCGGCATGACGTGGCTGGCGCTCACCGGTTCCAGATTGCCGATATAGGCGTTGCAGGCGACGAGCACGCGGTCGGCGGTGATCGTGCCGCGGTCGGTGGTGATGACGATTGCGCCGCTTTGGCGGTCGATCTTCAGGGCCATCGTCTGTTCGAAGAGATTGGCGCCTGCAAGTGCCGCCTGCTTCGCAAGGCCCACCAGCAGCTTCATCGGATGGATATGGCCGGTGCCGGCATCGCGGATGCCGAAGTGGTAATGATCAGACCCCAGCCGGCTTGCGGTTTCCTCGCGCTCCATGAAGGAAAGATGCGGATAGCCGAAGCGTGTCGCCATCGCTTCCGCATGGTCGCGATAGTCCTTCTCCAGGCTCTTCTTGTGGCTGACCGAAAGTTGACCCGGCACGAACTCGATGTCGACGTCGTGCGCTTTTGCAAAGTCGAGCACGTAGCGCTTGGCATTTTCGGCCATATCGAACAGGGCTTGCGCACGCTCATGGCCGAGGCTTTCCTCGGTCTCGTCCGCCCAGGCGCGTTGCCCGGTGCCGAACTGGCCGCCATTGCGGCCAGAGGCACCGTCGCCGAAGCGGCAGGCGTCGATTACTGTGACGTCGACGCCTTCTTTCGCAAGGTTCCAGGCAGCCTGTAGCCCCGTATAGCCGCCGCCGATGATCGCGACGTCGGCTTTCCGCGATCCCGGCATGGCAGGATATTCGGGCCGGTCCGGAACTGTTGCCTCATACCAGGAATAACCGGGCGAGATCGGGCTTTGCCAAGGCATGGAGAACCTCTGAGGTCAGACGTTGAGAAGCAGGAATTCGCGTTCCCAGGGACTGATGACCTGCATGAAGGTCTCGAACTCGCCACGTTTAACGCCGGCATAGATGGCGATGAACTCTGGGCTGAGCACTTCGGCGAGCGACGGCGCTGATTCCAGGAGTGACACGGCCTCGAGCAGCCCGCGGGGCAGGAGGATCTCGCCCTCGTTCGCCGTGTCCTCGGTCGGTGCCGTCGGCTCCCGCTGCTCGATGATGCCGAGATAGCCGCAGGCAAGGGAGGCCGCGAGCGCCAGATAGGGGTTGGCGTCCGAGCTCGGCAACCGGTTCTCGATACGCCTTGCGATCGGCTCCGATACCGGAATGCGGAACGCCGTCGTGCGGTTGTCGTAGCCCCAGGCGGTATTCACCGGTGCCGACATGTCGGGTGTGAGCCGGCGATAGGAGTTTACATAGGGGGCCATCATCACAAGCGTGCGCGGCACATAATGCTGCATGCCGCCGATGAAGTGGAAGAACTCCTTCGATGCCGAGCCGTCAGGGTTCGAGAACAGGTTGCGGCCCGTGTTGATCTCGACCACCGACTGGTGGATGTGCATCGCCGAACCCGGCTGGCCCTGCATAGGCTTTGCCATGAAGGTGGCATAGATGCCGTGTTTCAGCGCCGCCTCGCGGATCGTCCGCTTGAACAGGAAGACCTGGTCGGCAAGCTCGATCGGGTCGCCGTGGCGCAGGTTGATCTCGAGCTGCGCCGGTCCTTCTTCATGGATCAGCGTGTCGATCTCCAGCCCCTGCTTCTCGGAGAAGTGGTAGATGTCGTCGATCAATTCGTCGAACTCGTTGATGCCGGCGATCGAATAGCCCTGACCGCCAAGGATGGAGCGGCCGGAACGGCCCTTCGGCGGATGCAGCGGGTAGTCCGGGTCGTCGTTCTGGGCGACGAGATAAAACTCGATTTCCGGTGCCACCACCGGCTTCCAGCCCTTCTGGCGATAAAGCTCGACCACGCGCTTCAAAACGTTGCGCGGGGTGTAGCTGATCTGTTCGCCCTGCGAACCGACGATGTCGCAGATCACCTGCGCCGTCGGGTCGGTTTCCCAGGGCACGACCGAAAGGGTCGAGAGGTCGGGTACGAGCTTGATGTCGCTGTCGCGGGAATCGTAGCGGAACTGCCCGGTTTCATCGGGGTATTCGCCCGAAATCGTGTGGCGATAGACGGCCGAGGGCAGTGCAAGCGAAGTGTTGGACGTGAATTTAGAGGTCGGCATCATCTTGCCGCGCGGAACGCCGGCAAGGTCTGGCGTGATGCATTCGATGTCTTCGATGCCGCGGATCTTGAGCCAGTCCGTGGCTTCCTTCCAGGTGTTCACGCCACGGAGGGAATGCAGGGCGGGGGGGATTTTCGAGGATTTGCTGGTTTTCGTTGTTTGTTGGGCAGCACTTCTCTTGGAGGGCATAAATCACCGGTTTTGGCTTCTGATGACGCATCATAACCGTAGATTGGCAATTGGCTAGATGGGCTTCGTCATTGACTTTCGTCTCCGCCACCGGGAAGGAAGGACAAAAGAGCTGGGGTGTTTCGTGGCTGAAAAGAAGGATGTGGTCATCATCGGCGCCGGTGCCGCGGGCATGATGTGCGCCATCGAGGCGGGCAAGCGTGGACGCCGCGTGGCTGTGCTCGATCATGCCAAGGCGCCGGGCGAGAAGATCCGCATCTCCGGCGGCGGCCGTTGCAACTTCACCAATATCCATGCGGGGCCGAAGAACTTCCTGTCGGCCAACCCGCATTTCTGCAAGTCGGCGCTGGCACGCTACACGCCGCGCGATTTTCTCGCACTGATCGAAAAGCACGGCATTGCCTGGCACGAAAAGACGCTCGGCCAGCTCTTCTGTGACCATTCGGCCAGGGACATCATCAAGATGCTGCTTTCCGAAATGCGCGAGGTTCATGCCGAACTGCGGCTGGAAACCTCGATCGAGAGCGTCGAGCGTCACGGTGCCGGCTTCCGCGTCATGACCGATGAGGGGCCGATCGATGCGCAGTCGCTCGTCATCGCCAGCGGCGGCAAGTCGATCCCGAAGATGGGCGCGACCGGGCTCGCCTACCGGATCGCCGAGCAGTTCGGGCTTGGTCTCGTCGAAACACGGCCGGGCCTTGTGCCGTTGACGCTTGATCCGGTGCAACTCGAAACGATCGGGGAACTGGCGGGCGTCGCGGCTGATGCAGAAGCCCGGTTCGGCAAGACGGCGTTTCGCGAAGCCGTGCTGATCACCCATCGTGGCCTGAGCGGCCCGGCGATCCTGCAGATCTCCTCCTATTGGCGCGAAGGACAGGAGATCGTGCTCAGGCTGATGCCGGACATCGACATTGCCGCGATCCTGAAGGAAATCCGCCGCAGCCATGGGAAGCAGGCGGTGCAGACGGCGCTCGGTGACATCCTGCCACGCCGGCTCGCACAGTTCTTCGCCGATGGCGCGAAGCTCACCGGCCGTCAGCTGGCCGACCTTTCGGACAAGACGCTCAATCAGCTTGCGGCCTCGATCCAGGCCTGGACGATCAAGCCGGCAGGATCGGAGGGCTATCGCACCGCCGAGGTCACGCTCGGCGGCGTCGATACCAATGGGCTCGATTCCAAGACGATGCAGGCGAAGGCGGTGCCGGGCCTCTACTTCATCGGCGAATGCGTCGATGTGACCGGGTGGCTTGGCGGCTACAATTTCCAATGGGCCTGGGCATCGGGCTTTGCTGCCGGGCTGGACGCCTGATCTCCCTGCTTTTGGTGGGTCGCGCTTCAGCAATTGTTAACGGATCTGATCAAACCTTTATTTTCGTCGGCACAGCCGGCGGTTGGTGAGATCGGATTGTCACATAAACGGAAATAACACTGTTTCCTATTTTTTGACTTTCCTCCGCCACGGCATGGCTGCAATATGTGTGTGACTGGCAAGCCGGTTCATTCGGGCCGATGGTTGCTGGTCGATGTGACAAGGACAGGATGCCATGAACGAACCACGCCGCCGTTCCCGCGCCATCGCGATTGCCCGCACCGACGAAAGCCGTCAGCAGAAGGCCGCTGTCACGCGCCTCGCACTGATCGCCTTCTTCGCCGTAGCCGCGCTCGCAGCCATTCCGGCCCTTTGGTTCTGATCACCGGCGACCGGCCCTGGCGGCCGGTTCCATGGGGCGCAGCGTAAGCGCCCCCGCGCCCCTTCGGATTTTCCGCCGCAGGCGATTGCGCTTATATAATTTTTAATCGTTCAAATTGAATAGTACGACGATGTGAGTTTCGTCAGGTTCGCGCTGCCTGGAGGGGTGGCGCGGATCCGCAATGATTGCCGACGGACTTGCGGCGTGCGCCGTATGATTTTCCGAAAAACATCAGCCTGTTTGCGCATCGGGTGGCTCTCGATCGTTCGCGCCTTCACGCCCTGTCGTGGAACGCGCAGACGTCTCGAGCCGTCGGGGGAGGCGAATGCGAGCTGCGAGCCAAGGTGTTTTCAATGTTCATTGATAGAATTCTTGCCCGTTTCAAGATCCAGACGAAGGTGCTCTTTTTCATCCTGCCTTTCGTCGTCAGCATCTGTGCCGTCGGTATCACCGGCCTCTATGCATCCGGCCTGCTTCAGGGCCGCATGGAGATTTCCAACAGCGTGCTGCAGACATTGAGCGGCTTCAAGGATGTCTATGCGGGCATGAACGCCTTCCTGCATTCGACGACCGAGGAAACCAGGCAAGCGGTCCAGTCGAAGATCTCGGCGCAGAAGGATGTGCTTGCCGCGACGGCCGCACAGGTCGCCGGCCAGAGCGGCCAGGACGAATTGACCGCCGCAATCGCCGCGACAAACGACATCGAGGCGCGCATTGACGGCCTCTGGAAGCTGCATGTCGGTGAACAGGAGCTGCGCGCGGCGATGGCTGCGAACCTCGACGCACTGCTGATCGAACGCTCCAAGATCAACGAGGAATCGAATCGGCTGCAATACGCCGTGCGGAAGAACGAAAACGCCGCCAAGACCATGCTGCGCGAAGCCGAAAAGCTGTTGCGTGCCAGCCGTTTCTTCAATGAATTCGGCACCGAGGTCAGCAAGGCGATCACCGTCGACGACAAGCTGAAGGCCGTGAAGGAGCGTTTCCCGATGATCGGCCGCACCGAGCGCGACATCTTCCGCCTGCTGCCGAAGGATGAGAAATCGCTCACCGAAACGATCACCTCGGCCTCGAGCGAGATCGGCTCGCTGCTGAAGGCGCCGGCCGGTCCGGAAACGCTTGCCGGTATCTCCAAGTACGTCGACCGTTTCCGCACCGCAAGCTTCCGCCTGGAGGCAGCATCCGTCGGCAAGATGCGTGATGCGACGCGCATTTTCGCCGAGCTCGACGAGCAGATCGTCACGACGGAATCGGTGCTGACCGCAACCCGCCGGCTCGCCGCGTCGATCACGGACATCCAGATCTCTGCTGCGACCTTCATGGGGCAGACGAACGAAGAGAACCGCCAGAAGCTGCTCGACAAGTCGCTTGCCGTTCAGCAGAACATGGCGACGCTGCGTGGCGTTGCCAGCGACGGCGCTTCCTTCGACAAGATTGCCGATACGCTGATGCCGATCCTGACGGCGATGAAGAAGGATGCCGCAGCACTCGTCGAAATCACCGTCAAGCGCACCTCGGACTTCGACGCCGCCGGCCAGTCGATCGACCAGATCTGGGGTGATCTCACCGGCTTTGCCGAGCAGCAGAAGGTGGCTGCAGGAACGGAACGCCAGGAAGCAAATCAGATCTCGGTAGCTGCAACCGTCGCCGGCGTCGTCATCGCGCTGCTTGCCGGTATTGCGCTGACGCTGACGCTGAAGAAGCCGATCGGCCAGATCACCGCTGCCATGCGTCGCCTCGCAGATGGTCGCCTGGACACCGCAATCGACGGCGATGCCCGTCGCGACGAAATCGGCGACATGGCGCGTGCGCTCGGCGTGTTTAAGGAGAACGCGCTTTCCAAGGTGCGCATCGAGGCCGAGAGCGAAGAGCAACGGACTCGCGCCGATATGGAGCGCAGCCGCAACGACCAGGAAAAGCGCGAACTCGATCGCCAGATCGATCTGGCCGTCAGCGAGCTTGCGGCCGGCCTCGGTCGCCTGGCGCAGGGCGACCTCTCGCGCCAGATCGAGGTTCCCTTCCACGGACGTCTCGAGCAGTTGCGCGAAGACTTCAACGGCTCGCTGATCCGCCTGCAGGATACGCTATCGCAGATCCGTGCCAATGCGCAGGCGATCCAGGAAAGCGGTTCCAGCATGCACCATGCCGCGGACTCGCTGTCGAAGCGGACGGAAGCGCAAGCCGCATCGCTCGAAGAAACCGCCGCCGCTGTCGACCAGATCACCGTGACCGTTCGCTCGTCGGCCGAACGCGCCGGCGAAGCCAACCATGCCGTGATCCAGACCAAGCGCAGCGCCGACAGCTCGGCCACCGTCGTCACCAACGCGATCGCGGCGATGGGACGCATCGAGGACGCCTCGCGCCAGATCGAGCAGATCATCGAGGTGATCGATGACATCGCCTTCCAGACGAACCTCTTGGCGCTGAACGCCGGCATTGAGGCGGCGCGTGCGGGTGAAGCGGGCAAGGGCTTTGCCGTTGTCGCGCAGGAAGTACGTGAACTGGCACAACGTTCGGCAGAGGCCGCGCGCGAGATCAAGGGCCTCATCAACAAGTCGACGAACGAGGTCAATGCCGGTTCGCACCTGGTCAAGGAAACCGGTGAAGTGCTCGCATCGATCAGCGCGCAGATCGTCACCGTCAGCCAGCATGTCGAGATGATTGCGACCGCAAGCCGCGATCAGGCCGTGGCTCTGAACGAGGTCAACGGCTCGGTCAACCAGATGGACCAGATGACACAGCAGAACGCATCCATGGTCGAGGAAGCGACGGCGACGAGCCGGTCGCTCGCGCACCAGGCGGATACGCTGATGATGCTTGTCGAACAGTTCCGCCTGGAGCCGGAAGCAGACGAGTACAACTACCGGGCCGCCTGAGGCGACCGACTATCGAATTCGCTGACGGCGGACGTTCCGCCTACCGGCGAAGGCACGGCAAACCGGAATCGCCGTGCGACATAACAAGGGCAGGGGCTAACATTGCACCGCGTGGCCGCAGGGCTCCGCGGTGCTCTTTTTTTCAGCGTCGACGCGCCTCATGCGGCGTCTCTCTGCGATCCTGGCGGTCAAGGCGTTGAACAGGCGCCGAAGATATCCCGGCGGCTTCGGGTCGAAGTCTTCGTCCCAACGCCGGTTTTTCAGGGCCATGTCGGCGATATAGACCATTGCCATCATTTCCATCGTGATGCTCCTCATGTGGTGGGCATCACCTCTTTTATGCATCAAAAGTAGTTTTACATACACCGGATATCGGCCTATGTTTTTCATTAATGAAAAACCTGGATTGGGATATCTACCGCTGTTTCATGAGCGTGGCGCGCACGGGCGGCTTGACCGGAGCGGCGCAGACGCTCGGCTCGAGCGCGGCCACTGTCGGGCGGCGGATGCTGGAACTCGAGGAGCGGACGGGTCGTGCGCTGTTCCTGCGCAGCCAGACCGGCTACCAGTTGACCGGTGACGGCGAGCTTCTGTTTGAACAGCTTCAGGAAATGGAAGCGGCGGCGCGGCGGGTCGAGAGCTGGCGGCGCGAGGGTGAAGGCGCGACCGTCCGCATCACCGTCGGCACCTGGATCGCCTGGCTGCTTGCCGAGAACTTCCCGGCGCTCTGCAGCGAGAGGGACGGCTTCAGCCTCGCGATAAACGTCGGCGAGACGCGCGCCAGCCTTGCCTATCGCGAGACCGACATCGGCATCCGCGCGTTCGAGCCCGAGGAGACCTATCTGGCGGCGAGCCCGGTCGGCGACGTCGCCTATGCCGCCTACCGCCAGAAGAACGCGCCGTCGGCTGTCAGCTCCCGGTGGGTGGCGGTGGGCGAAGAGGAAGCGATTTCGTCCTATCTTCGCTGGCCGCACCAGCAGGCGGACGGGCGGATCGTCGCGACGATCACGCGGCCGCGCTCGCTTTTGGATCTCGCCCGCGCCGGCGCCGGTTGCGCCGTGCTACCCTGTTTCGTCGGTGATCTCGACCCGATGCTGGAACGGGCCGGCGAGGAGATCTCGGCGCTACGGCACCGGCAATGGATCGTGATGAACAACGAAGACCGGCACCGAAGGGAAATCCGCACGGTGGTCGACCGCATGACGAAGCTGTTGCGCAGCCATGCCGACGTCTTTGCCGGAAAACGACCGCGTCGCGGCTGAACAGGTGTGCAACCGGCCGGCATCCAGGCCGCGTGCTTAGCATTGGATCTGCGCGTTTGCTCAACGCATCAGGAGTTTGACGAGGGCTGCCTGGGAATTGACCCGGGTCTTGGCATAGATGCTTTTCAGCTGGGTGCGGATCGTCTCGTAGCTGACGCCGTTGGCATGCGACATTTCCTTCAGCGTCAGGCCAGCGGCGACGCCGGAGGCGATGCGGATTTCGGCCGGCGTGAGGCCGTAGCTGTCCTTCAGATGGTCGAGGCGTTGGTCGCAAACGAGCGACGTCGCCGGCTCGATCAGCACCGCGACCGTGGGCCCATCCAGAAGTTCGGTAAAGATGTTGGCGCTTCGCCGGACCAGGGTGATCCGGAAAGCGCCATCCTCCGCGGTCGTGACGATGCGAACCTGCGGCTGCGCCGGGGCGCCGACCGGTGAGGCCAGCAGCTCCAGCGTCGCATTGGTTTCCGGCTCGTCCATGAACAGGCGCCCATTGAGCGTGACGCGAAACGGAGAGCCCTTGGCCGCCATCTGTTCGGCATTGTCGTTCATCGAACGGATGCGGAGATTGTCGCCGACATAGATGACGCCGACGCCGATCGTATCCAGCAGCGTCCGGCCCTCATGCTGTTCGGCCATCATCAGGTCACGCCGCCGCAGGAAGTCGAAGGCGCGCTTCAGATGGGGAGCAAGCTGGGTGTATTGATCGGCTGCCCGCTGGTTGACCTCTTCGTCCGTCGACGATGTGCAGGTCGATACCAGCAATGTGCGGGTCGGGCTGCGCACGATCGTCACGCCCACAGTGGTCTCGCAGCCGGTCTGGCTCTTCAGCCAATCATTGTAGAACTCCGATTTGATGAGGTCCGCGCGCGAGACGATGTGTTCACCGGAGAGACCCCGCCCCACCGGCACGAGCACCGACTTCGGAATCCAGGGGTTGATCGCCGCGAAGTGGTTGTTGAATTGGTCGATCGCATCAGGGGTAAAGCCGGAGACATAGGGCACGCAGGCGGCTGGCGATGTCAGATCGTGGTAGTGCAGTGCCGAGCGCCCGTCGGGCATGGTCGTCGTCAGCCGGTCGAGAAAGTCCTGCCAGCTGCAGTCGCCAAAGGCGGCGCCGTAGATCAGCTCCGTCAGTTCGGCCGTATCGGCAGCTTTCGTCGATCGATACATGCTTGCCCCTAGCTCAGATAGGCTAGGCTAATGTAACCCGCTGCAAGGCGACCGATCAACTTGAAATGGCAGTTCAAAGGCAAGCGTTGAATCACGATTCAGTGTTGCAACGCGGAATGGCCGGCATTCTCGCCGGCCATTCCGATCTCGTGCAGCGTCATATCGTTGCTTTGATAGATGTAGAAATCAACCTTAAATTGCTTTCGCTGCTCTGATTGCGGCCAGCGGCTGAAATGAAATTGACGACAGCAGGGCCATCGCAAGCGTCATCGCGATCAGCATCACGGCCGGCCCTGAGTAACGATGACGGGGATCAGAAGATCGCCCCAGTTGCCTTCGCCGCCGTGGTGGCGGGCCGAGCGAACGAGCTCGACCGATACGCCGGCGTCAACGGCTTTCATGACGGACTGGTTGAGGCGGTGCAGGTCGTTCGCGACCATGCGGATCGCAGCCTGTTGGTCCGGGGTCATTGCCGAAGACTGCTCCTCGGCCCGTTCCTTGACGCGTGTCTGGACTGTCATTGGACTTCTCCTTGAGGTTCGAGGCTGGAACGAGATGCGGAATGTCTGCGGTTTCCGTCCGCGTCCCGCTCCAATTTCTGGGGGTCGGCAGGAGCGCAGCGGGCAGGGATTGCCGCGCTCCCGCCGGGCTTTCACGCTGCGGCCGGGCGGAACTGATCGTGCTCGGTCGATTCTTTCATGGCGGTCGTCGAGGATTGGCCGCCGGTGATCGCCATCGAAACGGCGTCGAAGTAGCCGGTGCCGACCTCGCGCTGGTGCTTGGTGGCAGTGTAGCCGTTGACCTCGGCTGCGAATTCCGCCTCCTGCAGCTCCGAATAGGCGGCCATCTGCCGCGCCTTGTAGCCGCGTGCCAGCTCGAACATGCCGAAGTTCAGCTGATGGAAGCCGGCAAGCGTGATGAACTGGAACTTGTAGCCCATCGCGCCCAGCTCCCGCTGGAACTTGGCGATCGTTGCGTCGTCGAGGTTCTTCTTCCAATTGAACGACGGCGAGCAGTTGTAGGCGAGCAGCTTGTCCGGATGCACCTTGTGCACGCCCTCGGCAAACTTGCGGGCTTGCTCCAGGTCCGGCTTCGATGTTTCGCACCAGATCAGGTCGCAATGCGGCGCATAAGCCACCGCGCGGGCGATGCAGGGCTCAAGCCCATTCTTCACCTGGTAGAAGCCTTCGACCGTGCGGCCGGCATCGTAATCAACGAAGGGACGGTCGCGCTCGTCGATATCGGAGGTCAAGAGCTTGGCCGCTTCCGCGTCGGTGCGGGCGATAACCAGCGTCGGCGTGCCCATGACATCGGCAGCAAGCCGCGCCGCATTCAGGTTGCGGATATGGGCCGCCGTCGGGATCAGAACTTTGCCGCCGAGGTGGCCGCACTTCTTTTCCGAAGCGAGCTGGTCCTCGTAGTGGACACCGGCGGCACCCGCCTCGATGAAGGCCTTCATGATCTCGAAGGCGTTGAGCGGACCGCCGAAGCCGGCTTCGGCATCGGCGACGATCGGCGCGAACCAGGTGTCGACCGAAAGGCCCTTGCCTTCGGAGGTCTCGATCTGGTCGGCGCGCTGCAGCGTGCGGTTGATGCGCTTGGCAAGCTCGGGCGCGGCATTGGCCGGATAGAGCGACTGGTCCGGATACATCGCCGAAGCGGTATTGGCGTCGGCCGCAACCTGCCAGCCGGAGAGATAGATCGCCTTCAGGCCGGCGCGGACCATCTGCATGGCCTGGTTGCCCGAGAGTGCGCCGAGAGCATTGACGAAGTCATCCTCGTGAATGAGCTTCCACAAGCGGTTCGCGCCCATTTCGGCCAGCGAATGGCGGATCTCGACCGACCCGCGCAGCCGCTTCACGGTCTCTGCGGTGTAGGGGCGTTCGACGCCATCGAAGCGGCCTTGCGGTGCGCTGGGAACAAGCTTGTAAAAATCAGTCATTACGTCCTCCCATCAAAACCTGGCATCCGTCCGACTTTCGTCGTTCGGTGCTTTCGTTTCGAGTTCATGTGACAGTTTTTACATTGCGCTGCGGCATTCGGCTATTGGAAACAATGAGCTGGCGCTGTTAAAAGGGTTATCTTGTCTTGCCTTTGACAGGCAAGCGAAGTAAATTTGTAAAAAATGTAAATCATGCTGTGCTGCAGGGCTTGTAAAGGTAATTACAAATGGCCGAGAACAAGATCTTTGCCGGTCCGCGGGTCAGGCGTATCCGCAACGGCCTGTCGCTGACGCAGACGGCCATGGCCGATGCGCTTGGCATCTCGCCGTCCTACCTCAATCTGATCGAGCGCAATCAGCGGCCCTTGACGGTGCAGCTGCTTTTGAAGCTCGCCTCGGTCTACAAGGTCGATCTCGACGAGTTGCAGGGGGAAACCGGTGGTAGCCTCGCGCAGTTGCGCGAGGTCTTCGCCGATCCGCTGCTGTCGGCGGAGCTGCCGGGAGAGCAGGAGTTGATCGAGGTGGCGGAAGCCGCCCCCAATGCCGCCGGCGGTGTCGTCAAGCTCTATCGCGCCTATCGCGAGCAGGCGGCTCGCCTCAAGGACCTCGCCGATCTCCTGGCGGGGCAGGGGCATATGGAGGCGCTTTCGGGCACGCGGCTGCCGATGGACGAGGTGCGCGAGACATTCGAAGCCCGGCCCAATCATTTTGCTGCAATCGAGGCGGCGGCAGAAGCCTTCCATGAGGCACTGTCGCCCGGCGATGACCTCGTGGGCGCTCTGAAGAATTGGTTGAAGAAGGAGCATGGCCTGATGGTCCGCAGCCTGCCGGTGCATGCCATGCCCAACCTGCGCCGCCGCTTTGACCGCCATTCCATGCGCCTTTTCATCTCCGAACGGCTGTCGCCCTATGACCAGCTGCGCGAGATCGCCATGGAGGCGGTGTCGATCGCCTGCCACGACGCGATCATCGCGGAACTCGAGCTCTTGCGCTTCTCGACCGCGGAGGCGCGCCGCATCGCTCGCTTCGAGCTTGCGCGCTACGGCGCGCATGCGCTGATGATGCCCTATGCCGCCTTCCTCGCCGCGGCGCAGCGCGCGAAATATGATGTCGATATGTTGCGCGCCCGCTTTCAGGTCTCCTTCGAGCAGGCCGCCAACCGGCTGACCATGCTGCAGCGCGCCGGAGCGCAGGGCGTGCCGTTCTTCCTGATGGAGATCGACAATGCCGGCCACCGCCTGCGGCGGGCAGGCGCATCAGGCTTCCCGCAGGCGAAATTCGGCGGCGGCTGTCCGAAGCTCAATATCCATGCCGCGTTCTCGGTGCCCGGGCAGGTTCTGGTCGATCGCGTCGAAATGCCCGATGGCGCTGCGTTTCTGACGGTGGCACGCACGTTGGACGGCCCGCAGGCGGCATTCCAGGAGCGGGTCCGGCGCACGGCCCTGCTTCTCGGTTGCGAAGCATCCTTCGCCGACGAGGTCGTCTACGGTTCGGCGCTGCCGCCTGCGGTCGCAATCGGTGCTGCCTGTCGGCTCTGCGAGCGGCAGGGCTGCCTCGCGCGTGCCGAGCCGCCGGTCACGCGGCCGCTCGGGCTCGATGAGATGGCGACCGGCCTCAGTGTCTTTGATTTTCAGTAGCTGACGGGATGCTGGTTCGGCAGTAACGGTGCGTTCGGCGCGAAGCATTCCGCTGGCAGTCCGGTCGTGTAGCCCCGGGTAATGTGCGCCTTGTCCGCATAGGCCCTGTCGCGCATCAGGATCGCGTGCAATTCCGGCAGATTGTAGAAGGGCACACCGGGATAGAGATGGTGCTCGAGGTGGTAGTTGATGTTGTGGGGGGCAAAGAACAGCTTCTCCCAGGCATACGGATAGACCGTGCGTGAGCTCGTCAATTCGTCGCTGTAGTCCATGTTGCCGAAGTGTTCGGCGACGCTGCGTATATAGAGAAACAGGCAGAAGAACGTAAGGAACGGCACCACCCAGTAGAGCGCCGCTTCCCGCCAGATACCGAGCAGCGTGAAGATCGCCGCCGCGGCCACATAGAAGCCGATGCGCAGCAACTTGTATTGAAGCGTCGAGCGGTCGTTCTTTCCCATGCGCTTGGCCATATGCAGCATGTCGCGCAGCGAGTTGACCGCGACGAGATAGCCAAGCAACTGGGCGACGCCGCGCACAAGCTTCTGCGGGAAGGTGAATTGCGGCATGCCGAGCTTTGCCGTCCAGTCCGGATCCTCGTCGGTATTGGCGTGTTGATGATGGGCGAGATGGTTCTGGCGATAGCCGTCGACGGTCGCAAGCACCGGCCAGGCGAGCAAGAGATCGCTCATCCAGTCGCTGAGTTTTCGGTTGCGGATGATGCGATAATGCGCCGCCTCGTGGATCATGCAGCCGAGCGCGTGCATGCGTCCGGCTATCAGCACCACGGCGATCAGGTAGACAAGCGGATTGCCGGCATATTCGCTGACGGCGATTGCCACTGCAATCATCGCCCAATCGAAAGCGATTGCGCTCAGCGCCTTTCGCGGTTCGAGCACGGAAAGGCGTTTCAATTCCTTGGGGTCGATCCTGCGGCGCCGCCCGCCCATGGCCTTTTCGCCAATGATCTTCTCGCCCATCGCAATATCCGTACCTTGATGCACAACCGGAGCGAAAATCGCACGGCGGTTATGGTTAATCAATTGTAAACGTCGGTCCGTACATGTCGAGCATGGACATGGTTAACTGTGGGTGGACGCTGCCGCCCGGTTTGATGGGGGGTGCGGCGCTTCGCCATAAGTGCCCGATTTTCCTTGACTTGTGAAAAGCGTTGGCCGATGCGACGGCGCCTTTTATTGGCACGAAAGCGCTTGAGGTTATCGAGAAACATGCCTAACCTCGCGGCCTGAGCGAAGCGTATTGCACGGAGTTCCGGCGTGCCGGACCCGAAATGAAAACCAAGAGGGGAGTTGTATGTCCAAGCTCATCGTCACAACCCTGGCGGCAGCCGTCCTGGCCGGTTCGACCATGCTGGCCTCGGCGCAGGAGCGCGTGGTCAACGTCTACAACTGGTCGGATTACATCGACAGCAGTATTCTGGAAGACTTCACCAAGGAGACGGGCATCAAGGTCGTCTACGATGTCTTCGATTCCAACGAGATCCTGGAGACGAAGCTGCTCGCGGGCGGTTCGGGCTACGACGTCGTCGTGCCGACGGCGACCTTCCTGCAGCGGCAGATCGCTGCCGGCGTGTTCCAGAAGCTCGACAAGTCGAAGCTGCCGAACCTTTCCAATATGTGGGATGTGATCATGGATCGTACGGCCAAGTACGATCCGGGCAACGACTATGCCATCGACTACATGTGGGGCACCACCGGCATCGGCTACAATGTCGACAAGATGAAGGCGATCCTCGGCACCGACGAGAAGCCCAACTGGGACGTCGTCTTCAAGCCGGAACTGGCGGCGAAGTTCAAGGATTGCGGCATCCACATCCTCGATTCCCCGACCGACGTCATGCCTTCGGCGCTCGCCTATCTCGGCCTCAACCCGGATAGCCACGAGGCTGCCGATCTGGAAAAGGCGGCTGAACTGCTGGCGAGCATCCGCCCCTATGTGCGCAAGTTCCATTCCTCCGAATACATCAACGCGCTCGCCAACGGCGACATCTGCCTCGCAATCGGCTTCTCCGGCGACGTCTTCCAGGCCCGCGACCGTGCGGCCGAAGCAAAGGCCGGTGTGACCGTCGACTACGCGATCCCCTCGCAGGGCGCGCAGATGTGGTTCGACATGCTTGCTATCCCTGCTGACGCACCGCACGTCGAGGAAGCCCACGCATTCCTCAACTACATGATGAAGCCCGAAGTCGTGGCCAAGGCATCGAACTATGTCTTCTATGCCAACGGCAACAAGGCCTCGCAGCAGTTCCTCGACAAGGCCGTTCTGGAAGATAGCGCCATTTATCCGTCGGACGAGGTGATGCAGAAACTGTTCACGGTGACGCCCTTCGAGGCGAAAGAACAGAGGGTATTGACCCGACTCTGGACAAAGGTCGTAACCGGCCAGTAAGAGCGGAAAACGAATTGCCCGGACCTCAAAATCCGGGCAATTTTCTTAAGGGGGCACCGGGGAAAACGAGAGTGCCCATCGGCTGTATCATTCGGGGATAGATGATGAAGTCTCTCGGCAGTATCCGGCGGTCCTTTGCCCCTTGGGCGGATCCCGCTTCCAAGCCATTCATTTCCGTCAAGAACGTGACGAAGCGGTTCGGCGACTTTACCGCCGTCGACGACCTTTCGCTGGACATCTACACACGCGAGTTCTTTGCGCTCCTCGGCGCCTCGGGCTGTGGAAAATCGACGCTTCTGCGCATGCTCGCCGGCTTCGAGCAGCCCACTTCGGGCGAGATCATTCTCGACGGCCAGAGCCTGGCCGGCATTCCGCCCTACCGGCGGCCTGTCAACATGATGTTCCAGTCCTACGCACTCTTTCCGCACATGACGGTGGAGAACAACATCGCCTTCGGACTGAAGCAGGACGGCATGCCGAAGGCGGACATCGCAGCGCGTGTAGCGCAGATGCTGAAGCTGGTGAAGCTCGAGAAGTTTGCCCAACGCAAGCCGCACCAGCTTTCTGGTGGCCAGCGCCAGCGCGTGGCACTCGCCCGCTCGCTCGCCAAGCGGCCGAAGGTGCTGCTCCTCGACGAACCGCTCGGCGCGCTCGACAAGAAGCTGCGCGAGGAGACCCAGTTCGAACTGATGGACCTGCAGCAGGAGCTCGGTCTCACCTTCGTCGTCGTGACCCACGACCAGGAAGAGGCGATGACCATGGCGGACCGCATCGCCGTCATGAGCCACGGCAAGGTCATCCAGGTTGCGACCCCGGCCGAAATCTATGAGGCGCCGAATTCCCGTTTCGTCGCGGACTTCATCGGCGACGTCAACATCTTCGAAGGAGCCGTCTCGGGAGCCGAGGGTGGCTATGTGCGCCTCGAAGGCACCAATGGCTTTCCCATCCGCATGGCATCCCCCGAAACGCCGGCTGCCGGCGGAAAATCCGCCGTCGCCGTCCGTCCGGAAAAGATCCGCGTCAGCCGGCAGCCGCCGGCCCACGCGCCCGTCAACACGGTGCAGGGTGAGATCTGGGACATCGGCTATCTCGGCGACATGACCGTTTTCCACGTGCGCCTGAAGGACGGACGCGTGATCAAGGCGTCGTCGCTGAATGCGGTGCGCGCCGTCGAGGATCCGCTCGGTTACGATCAGGAAGTGTGGGTTTCCTTCGGCGAAGACGCCGGCGTCGTTCTGAAGGATTGAGACCATGACACGCGTCGCCTCCGCTCTCTTCAGCCGCCTCGTCATCATCATCCCCTATGCCTGGCTGCTGTTTTTCTTCCTGATCCCCTTCTTCATCGTCTTCCGTATCTCACTGTCGCAGACGGCAGTGGCGATGCCGCCCTATACGCCGGTCTTCGATCTCTTCGGCGGCCTGTCAGGGATCCTTGAAAAGGCGCGGGAGTTCTCGTTCGACAACTATGTCTGGCTGACGGAGGATGTCCTCTACTTCAACGCCTATGTGTCGAGCGTCATCATCGCGGCGGTTTCGACCGTGCTGACGCTGCTGATCGCGTATCCGGTCGCCTACGGCATGGCGAAGGCGCCGAAGACCATTCGGCCGACGCTCTTGATGCTGGTGATCCTGCCGTTCTGGACAAGCTTCCTGATCCGCGTCTACGCCTGGATCGCGATCCTGAAGCCCGAGGGTCTGCTCAACCAGTTCCTGATGAGCATCAACGTCATCGACCAGCCACTGATCATCCTCAACACCAATTGGGCGATCTATATCGGCATCGTCTATTCCTACCTGCCATTCATGGTGCTGCCGATCTACTCCTCACTGGAGAAGATGGACCACTCGCTGACCGAGGCGGCGCTCGATCTCGGCTGCACGCCGTTCACCGCCTTCTGGCGGGTGACATTCCCGCTGTCGCTGGCGGGCGTGGTCGCTGGCTGCCTGCTCGTCTTCATTCCTGCGGTCGGCGAGTTCGTCATCCCCGATCTGCTCGGCGGTTCGGAGACACTGATGATCGGCAAGACGCTTTGGAACGAGTTCAACGCCAACCGCGACTGGCCGGTATCGTCGGCCGTAGCGACGATCCTGTTGCTGATCCTGGTGCTGCCGATCGTCTATTTCCAGAACGCGCAGGCGAAAGCCGATGGCGAGGGGAGGTAGGTCATGGGCACCTGGTCACGTTTCAACATCGCCTCGATCGTTCTCGGCTTCGGGTTCCTGTACCTGCCGATCGTGCTTCTGATTATCTTCTCTTTCAACGAATCGAAGCTCGTCACGGTCTGGGCTGGCTTTTCGACCAAGTGGTACACGCAACTCTGGCACAATCAGGCGCTGCTCGATGCTGCCTGGGTGACGATCCGCGTCGCCTTGATCTCGGCAACCTGTGCAACCGTGCTTGGAACGCTCGCGGCACTCGCGCTCGTTCGCTACACGCGCTTTCGCGGCCGCATGCTGTTCTCCGGCATGGTCTATGCGCCACTCGTCATGCCCGAGGTGATCACCGGCCTGTCGCTGCTGCTGCTTTTCGTGGCCATCGGCCTCGACCGTGGCTTCTGGACGATCACGCTGGCACACATCACCTTCACCATGTGCTTCGTTGCTGTGGTCGTGCAGTCGCGGCTCCTGAGCTTCGACCGGTCGATCGAGGAGGCGGCACTCGATCTCGGGGCGACCCCGGTTGCGACCTTCTTTGCGATCACCTTGCCGGTCATTGCGCCGGCGGTGTTTTCCGGCTGGGTGCTGGCCTTCACCTTGTCGCTGGATGATCTCGTGATCTCGAGCTTCACGACCGGACCGGGTGCAACCACGCTGCCGATGAAGATCTACAGCCAGGTGCGGCTTGGCGTGACGCCGGAAATCAACGCGATCTGCACGATCCTCATCGGTGTCGTCGCGATCGGGGTGGTCGTCGCCTCGCTCGTCACCAAGCAGCGCGAGGCACAGCGTGAGCGTGACGAACGGGCCGCATTTGCCCAATCCTGAACCGAAGCGGCTCTGCACCTGGTGTAAGGCTGCTTTGCGTTCTTAATGATTTTCAAGCCAACGGCCGGCGTCCCTGACGCCGGCCGTTTCAGTTGGGCTCGCCGAGCACCGATAGCGGCGAGATCACAGCGTTTGGCCAAGAGCCGCCGACGAAGAAGCGCAGCCTCTGTCCGGCATTGAACGTATCGATGAAGGTGCCGGCGAGCGCGAGGCTGCCGCTGCGATAGGGGATGACGCCGTTGACCGAAAGGCTGCCGGTCTGGCCGGTGAAGAGCGCCTGGTTCAGCCGCGCCGACCCCTGGCCGAAGCTGGCTTCGATGTCTGCCGTCTGGAAAGAGAAGCTGCCATCGCTCGCCTGAGCCAGCGAGAAGAACTCGCCCGCCCTCACCAGGTCCGCGAAGGCGTTTGCGTCAAAACCGGTAAGGCTGCCGTTGGCAAGCGAGAGCCTGATGCGGCCCGAAGCCTCGGCGGCCTGCTCGGTCCAGAACGGACGATCAGTCACCAGATCGAAATTGACGTTGCCTCGGCCGGTTGGGATCGGTCCGGTAAATCCGAAATCCGCAAGTGCCGCCGCGAGGTCGGCATTCTTCAGCACAAGCTCCAGCTTGCCGCCTTTCGCCAATCCCGCTTCCGAAACGGCGATCCGGCCGCTGAGCCGGCCATTGGCATAGGTGCTGTCGGCGATGTCGATGGAGGCGCGCCCATGGTCGATGATGATGCCGGCGGCCAGGTCCATCAGCCGCAACGGACCGACCAGGGCTTCCTGCGCCGACAGGCGGACATCGGCACGCCAGGTCCGCACGAAAACGTCGCGAAGCTGCTTTGCAATGTCGTCGGGTTCCGACGGCAACTGGTCAATGATCGGTTGCAAGCCGTTGAGTGCAATGCGGTCGAAGGCGAGCGTGCCTTCTATCCGAGGCGTGTCGTTCGCAGGCATCGAGATGTCGAGAACACCGGTCGCGTTGGCGCCGCCCAGGGCCACCTGCAGCTCGTCGAATTTCAGCGAGCGGTCGCTGGTCGTGACACTGGCACTGAGGTTGAGGCTGCTGTCGGGCAGGGCAGGGTCGGACTTCCCCTGATACCATGCGACAAGCGTTTGCAGGGATGCGGTCGAAAGCTGGAGCCGGCCCGAATTGATCGGCTTCTGTGACAGGCTGCCGATGCCCTCGAATGAAAGGTTCAGCGGAGTAGAGGCCAGCGATGTCCTGAGTGTCGTATCGCGGCCGGCAAGCAGCGCCAGCGGTTCGTTGCAGTCGAGCGTCCAGCTCACCAGCTGACCGCCAAGGCTGCCCGAGAGCTGCGCGCTCAGGCGTTCGGAGAAAGACGGCCACTTGACCGTGCCGGATATGCCGGAAAATTCATGCGTTCGATTGGTGATGAGATCGATGACCTGCAGGCGTCCGTTTTCGACCGTGACGTCACCGAAGGGGGTATCGTCGCCGGAGGCCGGCTTCCCAGTTGTATCCAGCCAGTGTGGGCGTTGCCAGTTGAGCGTGCCATCCGTCCGCCTTTCCAGCGTCACGACCGGCTCGATCAGGCGGATGTCCTCGAGCTCAGGGTCGCCATCGATGGCGGAAAGCAGGCTGAAGGAGGCAGTGATGCTGCCGATATGCGCGAGCTTGCGCGCAGTGCCGTCCGCGGTCTCGATCGTCGCCGAACGCAGGGTGAGGGTCGGGTGTGGCCAGAAGCGGATCTCGGGCTTGCCTTCGATGCGAGCTTTCCCGCCGGACCAGGCGTCGAGCATGTGCTCCATCGTCGGGCGCACATCGGTGGTCGAAATCAGCAGGGGCAGGGCGGCATTGTAGCCCACGGCAAGCCCGACGCCGATCGCGGCGGGCCAAAGGAAATGACGGCGCCGCAGCCGCGACCACAGGCGTGCGTCGCGCATCGTATGCAGGAAATTCCGTATCATGTCTGCCTGGTCGCCGTCGCTTGGATCACGCATGTTGGATAGGCCTTCGGTCCTCAGAAATCAAATGCGACAGACAGGAAACAGACAGGTAAATGTCGCCAGCGCGATGCCGATGCGACCGCGGGTGCTGTTTATTTTGCGATGCAGCATGGTATAGAGGGCGTGGAGCAGGAGTGGAGGAAAGCATGCAAGCAGAGCAGCCGTTGTGGGTTCCGAGTCCCGAAATCCGTGAACACAGCCCCATGGCCGAATTCATCGCCTGGTGCAGCGAACGCTTCGGCCTGACCTTTGCGGATTATGACGCGTTCCATGCCTGGTCGGTGGCCGAGCGCGGCGATTTCTGGACTGCTGTCTGGGACCATTGCGGCGTCATCGGCGAACGCGGCGTGACGGCCCTCGCCAACGGCGGCCGGATGCTCGACGCGCGCTTCTTCCTCGAAGCAAAACTGAACTTCGCCGAAAACCTGCTTCGCGAAACCGGTAGTGGCGACGCGCTCGTCTTCCGTGGCGAGGACAAGGTCAGCTACCGTTGGTCCTGGGATGACTTGCGCGCCCTGGTCTCGCGCCTGCAGCAGGCGCTGAAGGCACTGGATATCGGTCCCGGCGACCGTGTCGCGGCAATGATGCCGAACATGCCGGAAACCATCGCGCTGATGCTGGCGACAGCCTCGATCGGAGCGATCTGGTCGTCGTGCTCGCCCGATTTCGGCGAACAGGGGGTTCTCGACCGGTTCGGCCAGATCGCGCCGAAGCTGTTTATCGCCTGCGACGGCTACTGGTATAACGGCAAGCGCCAGGACGTCGATGCGAAGGTGCGCGCGGTCTCGGCAAGCCTGGCCGTGCCCGCACTGATCATACCCTATGCCGGCGACAGTGCAGCACTTGCAGCCTCGATCACCGGCGGCACGACCCTCGGAGATTTCATCGCGCCCTTCGAGGCGAAAGCGCTCACCTTCGAACGGCTGCCGTTCAGCCATCCGCTCTATGTGCTGTTTTCATCGGGCACGACGGGTGTTCCCAAGTGTATCGTTCATTCGGCCGGCGGCACCCTGCTGCAGCACCTGAAGGAACACCGTTTTCACTGCGGTCTTCGCCGTGGCGAAAAGCTCTTCTACTTCACCACCTGCGGCTGGATGATGTGGAACTGGCTGGTCTCGGGCCTCGCGGTCGGCGCCACGCTCTGCCTCTTTGACGGCTCGCCCTTTTATCCCGACGGTAACGTGCTCTTCGACTATGCTGCTGCCGAGAAGTTTGCCGTTTTCGGCACGTCGGCCAAGTATATCGATGCGGTTCGCAAGGGTGGCTTCGTGCCGGCGAAAACCCATGACCTCGCGACCCTCAGGCTGCTTACCTCCACCGGTTCGCCCTTGTCGCCGGAAGGCTTCTCCTTCGTCTATGAAGGCATCAAGTCGGACGTCCAGCTCGCTTCGATCTCCGGCGGCACGGATATCGTCTCCTGTTTCGTGCTCGGCAATCCCCTGAAGCCGGTCTGGCGCGGCGAGATCCAGGGGCCCGGCCTCGGATTGGCGATCGACGTCTGGAATGATGAGGGGCAGTCCGTGCGCGGTGAAAAGGGTGAGCTCGTCTGCACCAAGGCGTTTCCCTCGATGCCGGTGATGTTCTGGAACGACCCGGACGGCGCCAAGTATCGCGCCGCCTATTTCGAGCGCTTCGACAACGTCTGGTGCCATGGCGACTTTGCCGAATGGACTGAACATGGCGGTATCGTCATTCACGGCCGGTCCGACGCGACGTTGAACCCGGGCGGCGTGCGCATCGGCACCGCGGAGATCTACAATCAGGTCGAGCAGATGGAGGAGGTCGTCGAGGCCCTCTGCATCGGGCAGGACTGGGAAGACGATGTGCGCGTCGTTCTGTTCGTCCGCCTTGCATCTGGCGTCGCGCTCACCGATGATCTGACGAAGGCGATCAAGAACCGCATCCGCATCGGCGCGTCGCCGCGCCACGTGCCGGCGAAGGTGATTGCGGTCACCGATATTCCCCGCACCAAGTCGGGCAAGATCGTCGAACTCGCCGTTCGTGATGTCGTCCACGGCCGTCCGGTGAAGAACAAGGAGGCGCTCGCCAACCCCGAAGCGCTCGACCTTTTTGCCGGGCTCGAGGCCCTTAAGAATTGAGGGCGCGTTAACTTCTTGGCGCTCCCGGAATTAACCAAGCCTTCAGACTTGCTGAAAAATCACTAAAATTGCGGAGTCGCCTGGTAAGGTCTTGTTAAGAATTGGGGGCGCATGGTCATGTCAACTTGAGGCCGGTCGATGTAGTTCGGCGCTTGGCAGCGATGCCGCCGCTGACATGATGTCATCCCTTCTCGAGCACTTGTTGGTTTAGCATTCGACTATCGAGGTGGCCTCCCAGCCACCTTTTTTTTGTGCCGTTGCTGCCGTCGGAAGAGAGCGGAGCAGGCCTCGCCAGTCGATCAGGATCGCCCTTCGAGGGACCGCGAAACGGCGATGACCGGGATCATGCCGGCGATGACGATGATCATCGCGGCAACCGAGGCATCCTCGACCTTCGCCCGCGACGCGTCCTCGTAGACGAGGGTGGCGAGCGTGTTGAAGTTGAAGGGGCGCAGCATGATTGTCGCCGAAAGCTCCTTCATCGTTTCGATGAAGACGAGCAACGCCGCCGTCAGAACGGCGGGACGCATCATTGGCAGGAGCACGGTGCGCAAGGTCTGTCCGCCCGTGCGCCCGAGGGCGCGTGCGGCCATGTCGAGATGCGGTGAGAGCTTCTGGAAGCCGGCTTCGAGCGAACCTTCCGCCATGGTGAGGAAGCGCACGCTGCAGGCATAGATGATGGCAAAGCCCGTACCAGTCATCATCAGGCCGGTCGAAATGCCGAAGGTCTCCCGCATGCCGGCGTCGATCGCATTGTCGAGGGCGGCGAGCGGAAAGAGCACGCCGATCGCCAGCACCGTGCCGGGCACACCGTAGCCGAAGGAGGCGAGCCGCCCGGCCGTGTCGGATACCCTTGAATGCCCGGTGCGGGCCGCATAGGCCAGCACGAAGCCGAGCAGCACCGTGACCATTGCCGTCGCGCCCGAAACCAGGATGCTGTGGAAGAGCGCGTTCAGAAGACGAGGCTCCACGAACTGGTCGATCCGCTTCAGCGCAAAGTTCCCGAGGATGAAGAATGGAACCGCAAAACCGGAGAGCACGGGCAGCAGGCAGGCGAACGTTGCCGCCCATTTCTTCCACCCGGTGAGGGACAGCCGGACGGCGTCATGCACGGCTGAGGTTGTCTTCTGGCTCGAAAAGCGCTGGCGGCGGCGTGCGGCCCGCTCGATCATCATCAGGCCGATGACGAAGACCAGCATAATGCAGGCGATCTGTGCGGCGCCCGCGAGACTGCCGCGATTGAGCCAGGTATCGAAAATCGAGAAGGTCAGCGTCTGCACGCCGAGGAATTCGACGGCGCCGATGTCGTTGAGGGTCTCCATCGCAACCAGCGTCAGGCCGATCATGATCGCCGGACGGGCCATCGGGATCTGGATGCGGAAGAACACTTTGAGCGGCCCGGCGCCGAGCGTGCGCGCGACATCTGCAGCCGCCCGTCCCTGCATCAGGAACATCGAGCGGCAGGCGAGATAGATGTAGGGGTAGAGCACCGAGCTCAGCACCAGCACCGCGCCGCCGAGCGAGCGGATATCCGGAAACCAGTAGTCGCGGCTCGTCTTGAAGCCGAAGATGACGCGGATCAGGCTCTGCACCGGTCCGGTAAATGTGAAGAGCTCGCCGAAGGCATAGGCCGCAAGATAGGCGGGAATGGCGAGCGGCAGCACCAGCGCTGCGGACAAGAAACGGCGCAGCGGAAACTCGCAGCTCGCCACCAGCCAGGCGGTCAGGATGCCGATGATTGCCGTGACGGTACCGGTGAGCGAAACCAGCAGCAGCGTTCGCCCGGTCGCCCGCGGAATGACGTTCTCCATGAGATGCGACCAGTTGCCGCCCCCGCCTGATACGGCGAGCCACGCGATCGCGATGATCGGCATCAGCACGATCACCGACGTCAGGCCGGCCCAGGTCGCCAGGAGTGGATGGGAAAGACCGGTTCCTGCACGTGCAAGACGCCGCTTTGTGCTCTGAGTGGTGGACTGCAATCGATCGATTCCGAAGCGAGACGGCAGGAAAGCCAACCGGCGGCCAGCAAACTGGCCGCCGCAAGTCAACATTTCCTTATAACATCCGGTCTCAGTTCGCCAAGACGCGTTGTGACGGGAAGGAGATTTCCACCAGCGTACCTTCGTTCGGCGCGGAGGTGATCGAGAAGTGCGCCCGGTTCGCTTCCGCCATCGCCTTGGTCAGCGGTAGACCGAGCCCAGTGCCGTCGCCGCGCTTGCGCGCGCCCGTCGTCACCTGCCGGAAAGGCTTCATCGCCTGGTCCAGCTCGCTTCGCGTCATGCCGACGCCGGTGTCGCGGATCCTCAGAATCACGCTGCCGTTCGCCTCGTAGGAGGTCGAGACGACGATTTGCCCGCCCGAGGGCGTGAAGCGGATGGCGTTGGCGAGGATGTTGAGCGCGATCTGCTTGATCGACCGACCATCGGCGACGACGTTCGGCACGGCTGCCGAAAGCGAAGTGCGGATGATGACGCGCTGGCTGTTGGCTTGCGGCTGGACGAGAGACACGGCCTCTGAAACCGCATCGTTGATCTCGACGGCGCCGAAATCCAGCTCCATCTCGCCGGCTTCGATCTTCGAGATATCCAGGAGATCGTTGACGATATCGAGCACGTGGCGACCGGATCGGCCGATATCGCCGGCATATTCGATATAGCGCGGGTGACCGACCGGACCGAAATGCTCGCTTGCCATCATGTCGGAAAAGCCGATGATCGCGTTGAGCGGCGTGCGGATCTCGTGGCTGACGCGCGCGAGGAACTCGGTCTTGTGGGCGTTTGCCGTCTCCGCTGCGCGCTTGGCGTTGCGGAGTTCTTCCTCCGTCCGCTTCCACTGGGTGATGTCGCGGATCACGGCGCAGAAGCCGTTCGATGCGGAAAGCCTGCCGATGGTCATGAACAGCGGAATGAAGCCGCCATTGGCTTCCCGCCCGATCACCTCGCGACCGTCGTTCAACACGCTTGCCACGCCATGGCCGGAAAGGCCGTGCAGGTAGTCGATGACGGCCTTCTGGCTCTCATGGGCAAAGAGTGCCGCAAACGGCTTGCCGCGGATCTCGCCCTCGTCATAGTTGAAAAGCGCACTCGCCGAACGGTTCACCGAGCGGATATCGCCGTCATGGCCGAGAACGACCACGCCGTCGGTGGCCGTTTCCAAAATGGACTTGAGTTCGTCGATTTCCGTCTTCAGGCGGTCGACCTGTTCGCCAGCTGCGAGCGCTTCGTCATCCTTGGCCGGTTGGGCGTTTGGTACGCTTGCCGGGGTCAGTGCCAGCATCAGCGCGCTCTTGCCGTCCCAGCGGATCGAGTGCAGCCGGGCGGTGACCGGTCGCAACTGGCCGTCCTTGCGGATCAGCGTCAGCGTGCCGTCGGGCTCGCCGTCGATTGCTTCCTCGCCGTTGGCAAAAAGCGCATCTATGCCGCCTTCCTGGGCGAACGCGTCGAGATCGCCGTAGGCCGTGAGCCGCAGGAACTCCGGATTGGCGTGCAGCAATTGATCGCCGCGATGGACGAGCATGCCGATCGGCAGGCTGTCGAGGATCTCGCCGCTGAGACCGATATCGGCCGTTTGCTGCTGGACGTCGCTCTCGCTGGCGTCGCCGGCGTGTCCGTGTGTCTCCGCGTCAGGCTTGGTTTCGCCTTCGCTTGCCTCGACACGCGCTGCGTCTTCAATCTCCGGCTCACCCAACGGGAGCTGCTGCGAAGCGGTGCCGTCGCTTTCGCTCGGTGGAAGGGGCTCGGCCGTTGCATTGACTGTTTCGCCGCTTTCCGGCGCGGCTTCTTCCTCTTCAGCCGGTTTACCGAAATCGCCAAGTTGCCGGGCGATCTCCCGAAAAGCCGCCTGTTCGCCACGTGTCAGCCCGCTCGCCGCGCGGCGCTGGTCGAGTTCGATGACCTTGTCGGAGGTTCGCCTGCCCGGCGTCTCGACGACGCGCAGGGCCGGACGTTCGCCCTGGAAGGAATCCGTGGAGGAGGCGGGCTCTTCGGCAACGCCTTCTTCCGTCGGAAGGTCGGCGGAAGCTTCCGGCACGGATGAGAACAGCGGCAGGTCCTCGGGTTCGGCCGCGTTGCCTTCACCCGCGACAGGCTCCGCCGCGGCGGCGGGCGGCGCTTCTTCCTGCACCGGCGCTTCGTCCGCAACCCGGCTTTCGCCCTCTACCTCTCCGGTTGGACCTTCGCTCTCACCCTGTTGCGGCAGTGGCGTATCCACGGCGTCGCTCGCGAGCGCGTTTGCCGCGGCGCGGGGGCCGAGTGCCAGGCCGTTGGCATTTTCGTCCTCGACGGCATCGGCAAGGCGCACGATGCCGAAACCGCGGAAGCCGTCGAATTCGCGCGAGCGGGAATAGGTGGGTAAAGCCGCAAGATCGACTGGAACCTTGAGGCTAGTGCCTTCAACCGGCCAGAAGATCGTCTTGCCGGACCAGGTGTCGCGACGCTGCAGCAGCGTGCCGATCTTGTGGTCGCGGTCGAGATCGTAGCGCGCCGCAACATCGGTGAAGCTCGCGCCGATCACATCGGCCGAGCGCGGGCCGACCGCGGTCGCGAATTCCTCGGAGATTTCGCTGAAGCGCCCCTCGGCATCGATCTTCCAGACGAAACGCACTGCACGACCGCCGGGCGTGAAGACGAAATCTGCCTGCTCCGCGAGAGCCGTGTCCTGTTCGCCGATTTCGCTCGCCTCTCCTTCTGCCTGGACCTCCGCCTCCTCGGGGACAGCGGCTTCGGCGGCTGTCTCTGTGGTCTCGACGTTCAAGTCTTCGCCGTCGCCCTTGTCCTCGGACGGCGCAATTATCGCCTCATTGGTGGTGCTGGACGGTTCCGGTTCGGCGACGACGGCCTCTGCAATGCCGGCTTCGTCGGTGACCTCGGCGATGTCGGCCCGTGGCTCAAGGGCCGATGCCTCCGGATCGTCGGCCGTTTCGAATGGCTCGTCGGGCGCAAGGCTTGCTGCCGGTTCGTCGCCAATTTCGTCAGTTGCCAGTTCGGTGTCGATCTCGCTTTCGTCCGGATGCTGATCCTCGACGGGCGGCAGCACCGGGATCTGCTCGGCAGCAGGAGAAACTTCCTCGGGATCGAGGGTGCCGAGAATGGTCTCGACGGCAAAGAGCAGATGCAGCGACGGGTCATCGGCAATCTTGCCGACGGCTGCCGGCAGATGCCCCTTGCGGGTGGCAACCGGGCGCTTGATCAGCCAGTCGTGGTCGCGCGAGACGGCGACGATGAGTTGCTTGCGGGTCTCGTCCGACATGCCAAGATCGGGGAAGCCCGGTGAATGCGCGACGATGGCGCCTTCGCCATCGAGCACCGCCATGTGAGTGTCGGGACCGTCAAGCCCGGCAATCATGCGCGCGGCCCGATCCTCAATCGAAAGCGGTGCGCCCGCATGCGGCGCGGTAAAGAGCACGGCGTCCTCATCCGGCCGAACGCGGATCATCTCGACGGCGACATTGAGCGGCGTTCCGCGGAAGCCTGAGTACTTGCGGATCGAAAGCTGGCGGCGGTCGCCGACGCGCACGAGCTGCGCGGCTGCAGCGCGTAGCTGGCGCAGCGAAATATCGTTCTGTTCCGGCCCTGCATCGATGAAGTCATAGATCGACGCGGCGCCGAAGAAAGCGGCGCCCTGATCGTTGGCCCAGAGAATGCGTGCGAAATCCCGCGAAAACAGGATCGCCGCATCGCCGCGCGCGAAATGCTCCCGCACCCGTGCATGCACGGCGATATCGATGAAGGGATACTGTCTCGCGGGCATGGACTGGCCTATTGACGGATCACTTACGGGTTAACACTCTATTAATACCCGGCGGACCCGCGAGGGTCCAGCGACGCCCGAAGCTTCGCCACGGCTTTCATCGCGCAAGGTTAATGCTCGGGTTTTTGTGCGCTGCACAATTTTATTGCAATGCACAAGGAACTCGACTATATAGGGCGCATCAAGCAACGGCGCCTCAGAAGAGGGCCTGACACCAAGGAGCGCTTTCATGGCTACCAAGAAGACCGACGACGTATTTTCCCTTTCCTCGTTCGACCCGGCGAAGTTCACCGACAGCTTCCGCGATTTCGCGGAAAAGGGTGCCGTCCAGTCGAAGGAAGCCTATGCCAAGATGAAGACCGCCGCCGAAGAGGCGACGAAGACCGTCGAAGCCACGCTTGAAAGCGCTCAGACCGGCACCGTCGAACTCGGCCTCAAGGCGATCGATGCGCTGCGCACCAATGCTGAAAACTCGCTCTCGCACATGGAAGCGCTGCTTGGCGTGAAGTCGCTCTCCGAACTCGTCGAACTGCAGACTGGCTTCATCCGCAAGCAGGCCGAGCTCGCCGTCGAGCAGGCCAAGACGATGCAGGAAGCCACCAAGAAGGTAGCCGAGAACGTCACAAAGCCGGGCAAGGAAGCTGCCGAAAAGGCAATGTCGTCCTTCAAGAAGGTCTAACTCGACCGATCGCAGCCGCAGGCTGGCGGCGACAGATCGCTGTTGCCCCTGGGACCGACGGGTGCGCCGAAATTCAAGAAGACCGGATGGGTTGCCATCCGGTCTTTTTGCAGGATAATCTCAAGTTAAGGCTTGCAATGCGACGGAAGTCTCCGTATGTGAGCCGCCAAGCGACACACAAGTCGCTAGCAGTGCGGTTGTAGCTCAGTTGGTTAGAGCGCAGGTTTGTGGCACCTGAGGTCGTAGGTTCGATTCCCACCAACCGTACCATTTCTTCCCTATCTCATTGATGTCAGGCATTTTGCCAAACCATCGGCGCGAACCACGCGCGCTCTCAAAACAGTTTGGCCATCGCCCTCAAGGCCACCGCGTCCTCTACGCCGTTCTGGTAGAGCTCGATCAAGCGCACTGCCAGCGCCGTCGCCTCAGATGAGCGGCGCGGCAGGTTTCTCTCTCGTATCGCATGCTTGAAGACGTCTTCGATCTTGATGAATTCACCCGGCAGGATTGGCCGGCCCGTAACAGCGACAAGCATCGTTCCATCCTCCTTCCTCGAATCCGAGTGCGAAGCGTCTGCAGGGCGGGCCATCTGTTGGTTGCCGCCGTCTGCAGTCATCGCACGGGGTTCTCCCATCGAGCAGAAACGCCGAGACACTGCGCTCTGTTCCTGCCGCTCCGATACCCATATCGGGCTATTCGCCCCGGCTGGCAGCCGCATGACAGTCAGTCCGGCTGCGCGAACTCTCCATGGCGCGGAGCGAAGGGACCGCCCATTCTCCTCGGGTGTGAAGACTGCTGCCGGCTGCCTTCAGTCTGAATAGACATCAGGGCCATCCATCGGTAAAATTTCGAGAAGGGATTCTCGGAAGGCGCCGCAATCCATGGCCAACGAATCCATCATGCGCAGGCTCGCCGCCATCCTGGCTGCTGACGTCGTCGGCTACAGCCGGCTGATGGAGCGTGACGAGAAGAATACCTACAGACAGCTTATGGCACGATGGAAAGAGGTGCTGGAGCCGCTTGTCGCCACCCATCGGGGGCGGGTCTTCAAGACGACGGGCGACGGCGTGCTCGTCGAGTTTTCCAGCGCCGTCAATGCCGTCGAATGTGCCGCAGCACTCCAGCGGGCCATGACGGCTGCAAACAGGGACGTTCCGGCGGAACAGGCGATCGTGCTGCGCGTCGGGGTCAACATGGGCGACATCATGGTCGCCGACAGCGACCTTTATGGCGATGGCGTCAACGTCGCGGCGCGGATCGAAGCGCTCGCCAGACCCGGCGGCGTGGCGATTTCGGACGGGGTGCACGAATATGTGCAGGGCCGCATCGACCTCGATTTCATCGATAGCGGCCACCATGAAGTCAAGAATATCGAACGCCCGGTGCACATCTGGAGCTGGTCGCCGGACGAATATGCAGATGTGCCCGTGAGGGTTGTTCCCGAGGCGCCGCCGCAGATCCCGAGTCGGCCCTCCATCGCCGTGCTGCCGTTCGACAACATGTCCGGCGATCCGGAACAGGGCTACTTTGCCGACGGCATCACCGAGGACATCATCACAGACCTTTCGAAAGTCTCCGGTCTCTTCGTCATCGCCCGCAATTCCTCCTTCGCCTACAAGGGCAAGTCGCCGGATATCCGTCAGGTGAGCCGCGATCTCGGCGTTCGCTACGTGCTTGAAGGCAGCGTGCGCCGCGCCGCCAACCGCATCCGCATCAACGCCCAGATGATTGACGGCACGACGGGCGGCCATCTCTGGGCCGAGCGCTACGACCGCGGCATCGAAGACATCTTCGAAGTTCAGGACGAAGTGACCCGCACCATCGTCACCGCGCTGAAAGTGAAGCTGACGGCCGGCGAGGAAGAGCGACGCGAGAGCCGCAACAAGGTCGATCCGCAAGCCTATGACATGCTCGTGCGGTCGCGACAGGCCATTCTGCGGTTCGAGGCTGCCTCATCTGCCGACGCACGCAACATGCTGCAGCGTGCCATCGCCATCGATCCGGGTTTGGCCGCAGCCTACGCCTCCCTCTCGATCATTGCACTTACGGATTACATCAATCGGTGGAACGGCGGCACCGTCGACAACGTCGCGCGGGCCTTGGAGCTGGCACAGAAGGCCGTCGATATCGATGACAACGAGCCACATGGCTATCACGCGCTCTCGCTCGCGCTCTGCTGGCAGAGGAGTTTCGATGAAGCCGAGCGGGCAGCGCAGCGGGTGATCGAACTCGACCCCAATTCCGCAAGCGGGCACACCGCGCTCGGTACGATCAGGGATTTCCAGGGGCAGTTCGAAGCCGCGCTGCCGTTCTACACCCGGGCCCATAGGCTTGACCCGCAGTTCGACCTTTCGCTGCATTTTCTGGGGCGGACGCTGCTCAATCTCGGCCGGTTCGATGAGGCGGAGATTGCTTTCAAGCGGCGTCTGACGCTGGCGCCGCGATCGGACATGACGCGGTTTTATCTCGCCTGCCTCTATGGTCGAACCGGGCGGCATGAGGATGCGCGACGCTACTGGCACGAGGTATTCGAGGTTAACCCGGATTTCTCGATCGAGCACCTCAAGCGGGCCATGCCCTATCGTGATCCCGGCGTGCTCGGCCGGCTCGCCGATGGTTTGCGGGACGCCGGCATCTCCCTCTAGCCACCAGCTTTCGAAACCTGTCTGTCAGACGAAAATCTGGTGTTCTGCCGTCACCAGTTCCTGCAGGAAGGCAACCACGGTGCGCACGCGAACGAGGTCGCGGGCGCTTTCGTGATAGGTCGTCCAGTAGGCGCGGCGGATGGTCGTCTCCGGGAGGATGCGCTGGAGTTCCGGTGTGTGGCGGGCGATGTAGTTGTGCAGGATGCCGATGCCGGCGCTGGAACGCACCGCTTCCGTCTGCCCGGTGGCGCTGGAGATCTCGAAGGAGGCATCCCAGCTTCGCATGATCTCCGCGGAAAAATTCAGCGACGGGGTGAAGATAAGGTCTTCGACATAGCCGATGCGGCGATGCTCCCTGAGATCGTCGATCGTTTGCGGCGTGCCATGTTTCTCAAGATAGGCCGACGAGGCATAAAGGCCGAGGGTGTAATCGGTAAGCTTCGAGGAGACGAGGCGTCCCTGTTCCGGGCGCTCGATGGTGATCGCGATGTCGGCCTCGCGCTGCGACAGCGAGAAGGAGCGCGGCACCGGCACCAGCTGCAGTTTTAGTTCCGGATAGCGGGCCGTCAGCCGCCCAAGGCGTGGCGCCAGGAAGGAAACACCAAAACCGTCGGGCGCGCCGATGCGGACGGTGCCGGCGATCGCCGTGTCGATCCGGCCGATCTGCGACTGCGCCGCCAGCATCTCGGTCTCCATCCGTTCGGCTGCCGCCAGGAAGATCTCTCCTTCAGCCGTCAATTCGCAGCCGTTCGGCCGGCGCACGAGAAGCCGCGTTTTCAGTGTTTCCTCAAGCGCCGTCACCCGGCGGCTGAGGGTGGCATGGTTGACGCCAAGCCGTTTTGACGCCGCAAGGATCTGTCCGGTGCGCGCCACGGCTAGAAACATTCTGACATCGTCCCAGTTCATAGTGTCGAGACCTCGGTCTGCAGCCGTGGACTTTGATTTTTGCACAACGGTTGCTGAATATCGGAAATTGATTTGTTGAAATCGTAGTGCGATCATGCCGCCACAATCAAGGTCTGGAGGAACCAACCATGTACGAAATCGGTCATTTCATCGATGGCAAGCGCGTTGCCGGCACCAGCGGCCGCGTGAGCAACATCTTCAATCCGGCAACCGGCGAAGTGCAGGGCACGGTCGCGCTCGCCAGCGACGCGGAGCTGGCGGCAGCGGTCGCAAGCGCCAAGGCGGCGCAGCCGAAGTGGGCTGCCACCAACCCGCAGCGCCGCGCTCGCGTCTTCATGAAGTTCGTGGAACTCCTGAACACGCACATGAACGAGCTTGCCGAGATCCTCTCGCGCGAACACGGCAAGACTGTCGAAGACGCCAAGGGTGACCTCGTCCGCGGCCTGGAAGTCTGCGAATTCGTCATCGGCATTCCGCATCTGCAGAAGAGCGAATTCACCGAAGGTGCCGGCCCGGGCATCGACATGTACTCAATCCGCCAGGCCGTCGGCGTCGGCGCCGGCATCACGCCGTTCAACTTCCCGGCGATGATCCCGATGTGGATGTTTGCTCCGGCGATCGCCTGCGGCAACGCCTTCATCCTGAAGCCGTCCGAGCGTGACCCGTCGGTTCCGATCCGCCTCGCTGAACTGATGATCGAAGCCGGCCTGCCGGCCGGCATCCTCAACGTCGTCAACGGGGACAAGGGCGCGGTCGACGCCATCCTCACCCACCCGGATATTGCCGCCGTTTCCTTCGTCGGCTCGACGCCGATCGCCCGCTACGTCTATGGCACGGCGGCGATGAACGGCAAGCGCGCCCAGTGCTTCGGCGGCGCCAAGAACCACATGATCATCATGCCCGACGCCGATCTCGACCAGGCCGCCAACGCGCTGATGGGCGCCGGCTACGGTTCGGCCGGCGAGCGCTGCATGGCGATCTCGGTTGCCGTACCGGTCGGTGAAGAAACGGCCAACCGCCTGATCCAGAAGCTGACCCCGATGGTCGAAAGCTTGCGCATCGGCCCATACACCGACGAAAAGGCCGACATGGGCCCGGTTGTCACCAAGGAAGCCGAACAGCGCATCCGGAGCCTGATCGACAGTGGTGTCGAGCAGGGCGCGAAACTCGTGGTCGACGGCCGCGATTTCAAGCTCCAGGGCTATGAAAACGGCCACTTCATCGGCGGCTGCCTGTTCGACCATGTCACGCCCGACATGGACATCTACAAGACGGAAATCTTCGGACCGGTTCTCTCGGTCGTTCGCGCCAAGAACTACGAGGAAGCCCTCGACCTGCCGATGAAGCACGAATACGGCAACGGCGTTGCGATCTACACCCGCGACGGCGACGCTGCCCGCGACTTCGCATCGCGCATCAACATCGGCATGGTCGGAGTCAACGTTCCGATCCCGGTTCCGCTCGCCTACCATTCCTTCGGCGGCTGGAAGTCCTCGTCCTTCGGCGATCTCAACCAGCACGGCACGGACTCGATCAAGTTCTGGACCCGTACGAAGACCATCACCGAGCGCTGGCCCTCGGGCATCAAGGACGGTGCCGAGTTCGTCATGCCGACGATGAAGTAACGGGACACGATATATCCTCCCGCCTCGGGGCCTCCTTCGGGAGGCCCTTTTTTGTTGCATTCGGCGATACGACACAACTAATTTGCGAGTCGTGGGCAAGGGTCGTGAATTGACCGCTGCTCCAACGGCAGCTTGGTGGGCGGGGGCGCACCAGACGAATTGTGTTGGATCATGTGCAGCCGGAGTGCCGTTGCGGCGCGGCCGGTGTACGAAGAGTGGTCAGAGGGGGACCATCATGGTCGTGTCTGAAACGACGGCGCTTGAAGCAGCACCGACGCGCGATGTGTCGATCGATTTTCACCGTTTCTCGTTCATGGGGAGCGGCAAGGAATACTTCGGCATCTGGATCGTCAACGTGTTTTTGACGATCGTCACGGTTGGCATTTATTCCGCCTGGGCGAAGGTTCGGCGCAATAGGTATTTTTACGGAAATACGGTTCTGCTCGGTCGAGCCTTTGAATACCATGCCAAAGGCAAGCAGATCCTGATCGGGCGGGTAATCGTTTTCGGCTATCGGTTCGGGTGTCGAGGATGTCCTGGTACAGGGCGCCGGTCTGCTTTCGCTATCCTATTCGCGCGGTGCTGAAAGTGCCGCAGACAGGCACTCGGTCGAGCTGATGCAGACGGCAGGGCGAGACCCGACGGCCGCTGCGCGCTTTTTCGACCTGTTCGAAGACAAGCTCGGCGCTCGCGGCAGCACCAACATCCTGTCGACCCATCCCGGTACGCCGGAACGACGCCAGGCGATCCTCGATTACGCTGCGGAGTTGCGCGCCAAGGCGCAGTAACCTCTGGCGCTTGCCGCGCACGCGGCATCTCGAAACGAAAACAGCGGGCCTTGGCCCGCTGTTCCTGTCTTGTGATCCGGCTTGTTGATCAGTCCTGCGGACCGTCGTTGTAGCCGACCTTGTCGACCAGTTCCGAAGCCTTCTTGCGGTTCGCCGCGATATCCGCGAGCGGCAGTTCGTCCGGCTTGATCGTGCCGAAGGACTTCACGACATCAGACGGTTCGGCGCCCGGCAGGACCGGATACTCGAATACCTGCTCGGCGTAGATCTTCTGGGCTTCGCCTTCCGACAGATATTCCATCAGCTTCAGCGCGTTGTCCTTGTTCGGAGCATTCTTGGCGAGCGCCATGCCCGAGATGTTGACGTGCGTGCCGCGATCCTTCGCATTGGGGAAGAGCACCTTGATGGCGGCCGCCCATTCCTTCTGTTCGGGCTCCTTCTCGTTGGTCATCATCAGACCGACATAGTAGGTGTTGCCGAGTGCCAGATCGCATTCGCCGGCGAGGATCGCCTTGGCCTGGTCGCGGTCGCCGCCATCCGGCTTCTTCGCGAGATTGTTCTTGAGGCCCGTCAGCCACTTCTCGGTCTCGGCTTCGCCGTGGTGGGCGATCATCGAGGCGAACAAGCCGATATTGTAGGAGTGCTGGCCGTCACGCGTGCAGATCTTGCCCTTCCACTTCGGATCGGCAAGTTCCTCATAGGTGATGTCGTCCTGGGTAACGCGCTCCTTGGAAGCATAGACGACGCGGCCGCGGGTGGTGAGGCCGAACCAGTTGCCCTCAGGATCGCGGAAGTGCGCCGGGATGTCCTTGTTGATCGTCTCGTTGACGACCGGCTGCGTGACGCCCGCGTCCTTGGCTTCGGTCAGGCGGCTGATGTCGACGGTCAGGATAACGTCGGCCGGCGAGTTTGCGCCTTCGGCCTGGATGCGCTCCACGAGGCCCTTGTCGAGGAAGAGCACGTTGGTGGTGATGCCGGTTTCCTTGGTGAAGGCGTCGAGCAACGGTTTGATCAGATCGGGCTGCCGATAGGAGTAGATATTGACTTCACCATCTGCCCAGGCGGCGCTCGTCGTAAGCAGGGTTGCCGTCAGGGACAAAACGCCCATCGCGGCTCTTGAAACGGACATCGCTTCCTCCATTTTCTTGTTTGCGTTAAGTTAACAAAATCGCTCATCTTTCTGACCGCAGCGCCGTAAACAGTCAATCGGGAAACGGTTAATGCTCAAGAAGAAGTGATTTTTCGAGCTTTTTGGAATTGTTCCAAACTACGATCCGTCCTATATGATGAACTCGTGAACCTCTCGATGCCGGAGTGAATGATGCGTCTGACGAAGCAAACGAACTACGCGGTTCGCATGTTGATGTACTGCGCCGCCAACGGAGAAAAGCTCAGCCGCATTCCCGAAATCGCCAGGGCCTACGGCGTTTCGGAGTTGTTTCTCTTCAAGATTTTGCAGCCGCTGACCAAGGCTGGCCTGGTCGAGACGGTTCGTGGCCGCAACGGCGGCGTCCGTCTGCCGAAGCCGGCATCGGCCATCACGCTGTTTGATGTCGTCAGGGTCACGGAAGACAGCTTCGCGATGGCTGAGTGCTTTGAGGCGGGCGAAATCGATTGTCCGCTCGTCGACAGCTGCGGCTTGAACGCGGCGCTCCGCAAGGCGCTCAACGCCTTCTTCGAAGTGCTTCAAGGTTACACGATCGACGACCTCGTCAAGGCGCGTCCGCAGATCAACTTCCTGCTCGGCCTCGAAGAGACCAAGCGTCCGCAGACGACGGCCGCCTGACAATCCCGGACCCACTGCATGTCGCCTTGAATCGACCGCGATTTAAGGACAGAAACATGCAGCAAATCAAAGTGCTACGGCGACCTTTGCGCGTCCGACAGGACGCGCGGCGCCGTAGCGGAGATCGCTGGCATTCACGCCTGCGGCAGATATTCCCGCAATATGAAATCGATCGCGGTCGGGTCGATTTCCGCCTTGTCGATACGGAAATCGGCGCCGTACTCCTCCAGATTCTGAAAATAGGCATCGGCCAGCGACGCCGAAATCACCCCGATCGGTCCGATGTAGCCCTGGTGCCGGAGCGCCGGTACCGTCTCGCGGAAATCGAGTTGCGGCTGAAGGCGGTTGTCCAGCAGGATCATCGACACCGGCTTGCCCGAGCGCAAGAACGCAAGCGCGCCTTCCATCGTCTGGCAATAGTGCAGCTCGATCTCGATGTTGCTTACCTTGCGGATCAGCGCACGCAGGATCAGGTTCTCCGTCGGATCGTCGTCAACGAGCAGGATGTGAGCTTTTCGCGTCATGACCGATACCCTTGCTGATTTGCAGGCGTCCTGTTCATTGGGCGTGGCGTCATGGGATGCCACGCATCGGCTGTCACTGGATGATCTGTTCCCGGATCGCTTTCGCCACCATCTGAGTGCGATTGACGACGTCGAGTTTCTTCAGGATCGTGGCGGTGTGAGAATTCACTGTGTGCTCCGACACGGAAACGATGAGGGCGATCTCGCTTGCCGTCTTGCCGTGCGAGATCCATTTGAGGATTTCGGTCTCGCGTGGCGTCAGGCCCATTCCGGCCTTGTTGGCCAGCGCGATGCGGTGGAAGTAGTCGAAGGCTGAGACCGCGTCGTAGGCAACTTCGACATGTTCGGCGCGGCTGATGTCGTCGCCATCGCCGAGAAAGAGAACGGCGTAGCGCGCACCGGTCGCGGCCGCATGCACGGGCACGCTGAGAAGCAGATCGAAGCCGAGTTGCACGAGCAAATTCTGGCCGTTGCCGAACCCAGGGTCGTCCGTCCGCCAGACGGAGGAAATCGCCGACCTGTGCAGCGTCTTGTAGAAAAGCGAGTCACCGAAGCGGTGGCGCTTGTCGTACTCCTCCGCAAGCCCCGACGGGAGGTCGTGCAGCACCAGACGGGTGGAAAGCATGCAGGCATCGTTCTCGTTGCCGAGCTGCAGAATGCCGAAATGGCTGAAGCCGAACCGGAGCGCCATGGTGTGGAAGATGCGAAAGAAGTCGACGCGGTTCAGCGCTTTCTCGAGCTCGTCGCGAAGATCGTACCGCCTGTGATTTTCCAGCAAAGCCGCCACGGAATGGCTATCCCCCTGTCGTCGCGCGGCAGTCTATCCGACACACCGGAGCGATCAACCGGCCAAGATCGGCGCCGGCATTGCTGGCAGCAAAGGTCATACCCGTCCCTCGGCAACCCAGCCGCAAGACGGCGAATTGCGAAAGGCGGCTGCCGGTCCCTCCCAAGGACGTCTGGGCACGTCGATTGTCTCCCCCGAATTTTGTATACATTTTATTGCACAATCCCGCTGGTGATTTCTACCGTAGTATCTTGGGATTGACGGAAACCTGTCGGGGCCGAATCGCAGGCCCGTGCGGTCAATGTTCACATATTTCTCCAGCCAACCATTCACGCTAGAACGTGAACGGGCATCCGGGGCGATCGAAGCCCCGCTGGAGGTACTGACAGCGCGTGTGACAAACCTCGCGGAAGCAGCCGGAAAGCCTTCGTTCGAAGCTGTCGCGGCGCATTGATTCGTCAGTCAATTCTAAAACAGTGGACAGCTATCCCGGCTCTACTTGCGGGTGAATTTTTCGCATGGACAAATTTATGCGGCGACTTATTGCAATGCGACGCCAAATGTCGTTCCATCCGGCCTTGACCGGGGGGCAACGGCATTCCGCGTCAGGAAAACACGAGAACAAAAACAAATCTGGGAAGCAAAGCTCATGAAAAAGCTCACTACTCTCTTTGCAGCGACGGCGCTTGCCACGCTGATGGCCGGCTCTGCCTGGTCGAAGACGTTCGTCTATTGCTCGGAAGGTTCGCCTGAGGGTTTTGACCCGGGCCTGTACACCGCCGGCACGACGTTCGACGCGGCTGCGCACACGGTCTACAACCGCCTGCTCGAGTTCAAGAAGGGCACGACCGAAGTCGAGCCGGGCCTCGCCGAGAGCTGGACCATCTCCGACGACGGTCTTGTGTACACCTTCAAGCTGCGTCCGGGCGTCAAGTTCCAGACGACCGAGTTCTTCACGCCGACCCGCGAGCTCACCGCCGATGACGTGGTGTTCTCTTATGAGCGCCAGCTGAAGGCTGATAACCCGTGGAACAAGTACATCACCGGCACTTCGTGGGAATATGCCGCCGGCATGGGCTTCCCGGAAGTCATCAAGTCGGTCGAGAAGGTTGACGACCTGACGGTCAAGTTCACCCTGACGCGCAAGGAAGCTCCGTTCCTCGCCAACATCGCGATGCCGTTCGCTTCGATCCTGTCGAAGGAATATGCCGACAAGCTGCAGGCCGAGGGCAAGATGGAACAGATGAACCAGATGCCGCTCGGCACCGGTCCGTTTGCTTTCGTCGCCTACCAGCAGGATGCGGTCATCCGCTACAAGGCAAACCCGGATTACTGGGGTGGCAAGCAGAAGATCGATGACCTCGTCTTCGCAATCACCACCGACGCTTCGGTCCGCTACCAGAAGCTGCAGGCCGGCGAATGCCACCTGATGCCGTTCCCGAACGCTGCCGACGTCTCGAAGATGAAGGCTGACCCGAACCTGAAGGTGATGGAACAGGCTGGACTCAACGTCTCCTACCTCGCCTACAACACGACCCAGGCTCCGTTCGACAAGCCGGAAGTGCGCAAGGCGCTGAACAAGGCAATCAACAAGCAGGCAATCGTCGATGCCGTCTTCCAGGGCGCAGCCCAGCCGGCTGTCAACCCGATCCCGCCGACGATGTGGTCGTACAACGACAAGATCGAAGACGACACCTACGAGCCTGAAGTCGCCAAGAAGATGCTTGAAGACGCAGGCGTCAAGGACCTGTCGATGAAGCTCTGGGCGATGCCGGTATCGCGTCCGTACATGCTGAACGCTCGCCGTGCAGCTGAACTGATGCAGTCGGACTTCGCCAAGATCGGCGTCAAGGTCGAGATCGTCTCCTACGAATGGGCCGAATACCTCGACAAGTCCAAGGCCAAGGATCGTGACGGTGCCGTCATCCTCGGCTGGACCGGCGACAACGGCGACCCGGACAACTTCCTCGACACGCTTCTCGGCTGCAACGCTGTCGGCGGCAACAACCGTGCACAGTGGTGCAACCAGGAATTCGACGCTCTCGTGAAGAAGGCGAAGGAAACCTCTGATCCCGCAGAGCGCACCAAGCTCTACGAAGAGGCGCAGGTCGTCTTCAAGCGCGAAGCGCCGTGGGCGACGATCGACCACTCGCTCTCGGTCGTGCCGATGCGCAAGAACGTCGAGGGCTTCGTTCAGAGCCCGCTTGGCGATTTTGCCTTCGACGGCGTGGACATCACCGAGTAATTTAGTTAACTGATCCTTAAGGGGGCGTTTGCCGAAGGCAAGCGCCCCTCTTTGCATCCACTATAGCGACCCGAGCTCCATCTGGAGCGCAAAAGGTCGCTGTGGCATTTCGACTTGCTGCACGCTTCGCCGTTGAGTGGGAAAGCATGCAGTGGTGCCAGCGGCGGGATACAATGCCGCGGCAACATGGCGCGGGGTTTAAAATGTTCCGATTTCTCTTGGGGCGACTGGCTGTCCTGATTCCGACTTTCGTCGGGGTCTCCATCATCGCCTTCTCCTTCATTCGCCTTCTTCCGGGCGATCCGGTCGCGCTGCTTTCGGGCGAGCGCGTAATGTCGCCGGAGCGACATGCGGAAATCTCACACGCACTCGGCTTCGACCGGCCGATCGTGGTGCAATACCTCGATTACCTCTGGGGCGTGCTCCATGGTGATTTCGGCACCTCGATCGTGACCAAGAAGCCGGTCATCGACCAGTTCTTCGATCTGTTCCCGGCGACCGTCGAGCTTTCGCTCTGCGCGATCCTGTTTGCGGTCATCCTCGGCATTCCTGCCGGCGTCATCGCTGCGATCAAGCGCGGTTCGGCCGTCGACCAGGCGATGATGGGAACCGCTCTCGTCGGCTTCTCCATGCCGATCTTCTGGTGGGGCCTACTGCTCATCATGCTGGTTTCCGGCATGCTGCAGTGGACGCCGGTCTCGGGTCGCATCTCGCTGATGTACTTCTTCCCGCCGGTCACGGGCTTCATGCTGGTGGACTCGCTGTTGTCGGGTCAGGCGGGCGCGTTCAAGTCGGCGGTCAGTCACCTGATCCTTCCGACGATCGTTCTCGGCACCATTCCGCTTGCGGTCATTGCGCGCCAGACACGCTCGGCGATGCTGGAAGTTCTCTCCGAAGATTACGTGCGCACGGCGCGCGCCAAGGGGCTTTCGACCTTCCGGGTCGTCGGCGTCCATGCGCTGCGCAACGCGATGATCCCGGTGGTCACGACCATCGGCCTGCAGGTGGGTGTCATGCTCGCCGGCGCGATCCTGACCGAAACGATCTTCTCCTGGCCGGGCATCGGCAAGTGGATGGTGGATTCGGTATCGCGTCGCGACTACGCCGTTATCCAGGGTGGCCTCCTGGTCATCGCCGCGGTGATCATGCTGGTCAACCTCATTGTCGACCTGCTCTACGGTCTCATCAATCCGCGCATCAGGCACTAGGAGGGCGTCATGTCTCAAGCTGCTGCTACAAGCACCGTTTCGACCGATCCGTCCCGCCGGGCGCGACTGGCCGAGTTCTGGTATTACTTCTCCGAGAACCGCGGCGCCGTCATCGGCCTCGTGTTCTTCCTGCTCCTCGTCCTGCTGGCGATCTTTGCGCCGTGGGTCGCGCCCCATGATCCGGTGGCGCAGTACCGTGATGCGGTTCTGGTGCCGCCGATCTGGCAGGAGGGCGGCCGCGCCGGCTTCCTGCTCGGCACCGACGCCGTCGGCCGTGACATGCTGTCCCGCCTGATCTACGGCACGCGCTTCTCGCTGTTCGTCGGTGTCATCGTCACGACCCTGTCGCTCGTCGGCGGCATCGCGCTCGGCGTCATCGCCGGCTACTTCCGTGGCTGGGTCGACACCGTCATCATGCGCGTGATGGACATCATCCTCGCCTTCCCGTCGCTGCTGCTCGCCCTGGTGCTGGTGGCGGTTCTCGGCCCGGGCCTGGTCAACGCCATGATCGCGATCGCGCTCGTCTTCCAGCCGCACTTCGTGCGCCTGACGCGCGCTGCCGTCATGAGCGAAAAGACCCGTGACTACGTCGTCGCCGCCAAGGTTGCCGGTGCCGGCCACGGCCGCCTGATGTTCAAGACGATCCTGCCGAACTGCATGGCGCCGCTGATCGTCCAGGCGACGCTTTCCTTCTCGAGCGCGATCCTCGACGCTGCAGCCCTCGGCTTCCTCGGCATGGGTGCTCAGCCGCCGACACCGGAATGGGGCACGATGCTCGCCGAAGCCCGCGAGTTCATCAGCAGCCATTGGTGGGTGGTCACGCTTCCGGGTATCGCGATCCTGATCACGGTGCTGGCGATCAACCTGATGGGTGACGGCCTGCGCGATGCACTCGATCCCAAGCTGAAGAGGTCCTGATCATGGCGCTTCTCGAAATCGAAAACCTGGTCGTCGAATTCCAGACGGCCTCCGGTCCCTTCCGCGCCGTCAATGGCGTCTCGATGAAGGTTCATGAAGGCGAGGTTCTGGCGATCGTCGGCGAGAGCGGCTCGGGCAAGTCCGTGTCGATGCTGGCCGCCATGGGCCTTCTTCCCTGGACGGCAAAGGTCACCGCCGACAAGCTCACCTTCAACGGTCGCGACCTGCTTGGCATGACGGCCAATGAGCGGCGCAAGATCGTCGGCAAGGACATTGCCATGATCTTCCAGGAGCCGATTGCCAGCCTCAACCCGTGTTTCACCGTCGGCTTCCAGATCGAGGAAGTGCTGCGCATCCACATGGGTCTCGACAAGGCCGGTCGCCGCAAGCGCGCGATCGAACTCTTCGAAGCGGTCGGCATTCCGGATCCGGCCGAGCGGCTCAGCCATTTCCCGCACCAGATGTCGGGCGGCCAGTGCCAGCGCGTGATGATCGCGATCGCGATCGCCTGCAATCCGAAGCTTCTCATCGCCGACGAGCCGACAACCGCGCTCGACGTGACGATCCAGAAGCAGATCCTCGACCTGCTGATGAAGCTGCAGGCCGAGCACAAGATGGGCCTGATCATGATCACGCACAACATGGGCGTGGTTGCGGAAACCGCCGACCGGGTGGTCGTGCAGTACAAGGGCCGCAAGATGGAAGAGGCCGACGTGCTGACGCTCTTCGAAAACCCGAAGAGCAACTACACGCGCGCACTTCTGGCGGCCTTGCCTGACAATGCGACCGGCGATCGTCTGCCGACGATCTCGGAACTCTTCGTCGATGAAGGAGCGGCCCAATGAGCGTGATCCTCGAAGCGCGCAATCTGGTGCGTGACTACCATATCCCCGGCGGCCTCATGAAGAAGGCGAAGACGGTTCACGCGCTGAAGGGCGTGAGCTTCAGCGTCGAACAGGGCAAGACGCTGGCGATCGTCGGCGAGAGCGGCTGCGGCAAGTCCACCCTTGGCCGCATCCTCACCCTGATCGATCCGGCGACGTCGGGCGAGCTCCTGATCGAAGGCAAGAAGATCGACATCGCCAAGGGCGACATGACCTCGGAGATGCGTCGCAAGGTGCAGATCGTCTTCCAGAACCCCTATGGCTCGCTCAATCCGCGCCAGAAGATCGGCGACATCCTGATGGAGCCGTTGGTTATCAACACCAACACGCCGGCCGACGAGCGTCGGGAACGGGCGATGGCGATGCTGAAGAAGGTCGGTCTCACCGAACTGCACTTCAACCGCTATCCGCACATGTTCTCCGGCGGCCAGCGCCAGCGTATCGCCATTGCGCGCGCGCTGATGCTGAACCCGAAGCTGCTGGTGCTGGACGAGCCGGTATCGGCACTCGACCTGTCGGTTCAGGCACAGGTCTTGAACCTGCTCGCCGACCTGCAGGACGAGTTCAAGCTGACCTACGTCTTCATCAGCCACGACCTCTCGGTCGTGCGCTACATCGCCGACGACGTCATGGTGATGTATTTCGGCGAAGCCGTCGAATATGGCAGCCGCGACGAGGTCTTTGCGGATCCGAAGCACAGCTATACCAAGACGCTGTTTGCGGCGACGCCGCGTGCGGACGTGGAGAGCATCAAGGCCCGCCTCGCCAAGAAGCAGGCGGCCTGATCCCTTCGTCTCTGAAATGAAAAAATGGAAGCCGGGCAGCCACTGTCCGGCTTCTTTGACTTGAGGGCGCGATAGTGTAGAGGTGTCGCGCCGCCTTCACTTCTCGCCTCTGGGCGGCGGGCAGCCGCTTTTCGGCCGACGACCGTTCGGCCCAACCTCAGGAACACGATCATGGAAATCAAGCGTTTCGAAACCGGCCCCCGTATGAGCCAGGCCGTGGTCTACAACAACACCGTCTACCTCGCCGGCCAGGTCGGCAATGCCGGTGACGATGTCGTGACGCAGACCAAGCAGGCGCTTGCCGAAGTCGACCGTCTGCTGGCGCTCGCAGGCACCGACAAGACCCGCATTCTCTCGGCCACCATCTGGCTCGCCGACATGGCCGACTTCCCGAAGATGAACTCGGTCTGGGACGCCTGGGCACCGCAGGGCCACACCCCGGCCCGCGCCACCGGCGAAGCCAAGCTCGCGACCCCGGAATACCTCGTCGAAGTCATCGTCGTCGCCGCTGCCGTCTAAGGCCTGCGGTACGGGTTTACCCGTCGCTTTCTTTTCTGCGCCGCCGGCTCTCGTCCGGCGGCGTTTTTCGTTGTGCTGCAGGAGCGCGCGGGGAACCAATCGACCAGCCCGCACGTTAATTGTCCGATCCAAGAAACCGGCCGAAAAATCGGGCCAACTCAATTGGGAGGACTGTCTATGCTCTATTGGCTGCCAAGGGTCTGTGTCCTTCTTTTCGCAGTCGTCCTGATCGGCTTCGGTCTCGTTCCGTACACGGCCGCGGGTGTCGCTCATACCTTGCTCGTCATCATACTGGGGCTCGGCCTGCTGTCGCTGACGCTGCACGTCTTTCCGCCCGAACGACATTGATCGAGCATGATCCAAGCGGTGTATCGCATTCGCAACCGGAGCGACCGCCCCGGCGCCCCAATCTCTCGTCCGGAAACGCGGATGCATTTCGCGCTGGCCTGGCTGAAGGAAAGCGAGGAATGATCGTGGACACCTTGCGGCGGACCGGTGCCTCCTATGAGAGAAAACGTGCCAGGCGCGTCGTCGAAGAGGAGGCGGCGGTCGCGATCGCGGCGCCGTCGACGGAACCGCGTCGCGACGGTATCGACCTCATGGTCGCCTGGAGCATTATCGGCCTCTTCGTGATAGCGGCGTGCGCCGCGGTCTACGCCATGGAGACGATCCTGCTGCCGATCACGCTCGCGATCGTTGTCGGCATCGTTCTCGGGCGAACGGCTGACGGACTGGCGCGTTACGGCCTTCCTCCGATTTTCGGTGGCCTTCTTCTGGCGATGATTTTTGTCACCGGTCTGTCCTGGCTCGTGGATGCGCTGCTCGGCCCCTTGACGGCGCTTGCCTCCGAGGCTCCGAAGCTTGCCGAAAGCGTCGTTGCACGCGTCATGCCGTTTATCGAGCGGTATGAATGGTTGCGGCTGGCAGTGGCGCGCGGCGTCGGCAACGATGCGATTGCCGATACCGTCATGAAGAATGCCGGCCCCATGCTCGCCACCACCGCAGCGGGGCTAACGCCGGCCCTCGTGCAGACCCTGATTTTCCTGGCGGCGCTCGGTTTGTTTCTGCTCGGCCGACTGCAACTACGCAAGGCCGTGATTCTCGCTTTCGCCAGTCGTGAGCGGCGGCTGAGCGCCATCCGCATCATGAACGGCATAGAGGATGCGCTCGCGCGTTACTTCTCCATCGCCAGCCTGATCTATCTGGCGCTCGGAACGGTGACCATGATCATTGCGCTCGTGGGCGGTCTTGCCATGCCGCCGCTCTGGGGCCTGTTTGCCTTCGTATCGAGCTTCATTCCCTATCTCGGCGTGACGGTCATGACGCTCAGCCTGCTCGTGGCAGGGCTGATGACACATGAGGTCCTGTGGCTGGCATTGGCACCGGCCCTAGCCTTCTTCGTCGTTCACCTTGCGATGGAGAACCTCGCCATTCCAGCCGTCCTCGGCAACGAGCTCGAGGTGAACCCGTTCCTCGTGTTCATTGCCATCGTCTTCTGGACCTGGATGTGGGGCGCGGTCGGCGCCATGCTGGCGTTGCCGCTCTCGCTCATCGTGCTGGCGATCGTCGAAGAGATCGGCGAGCAGCCACCGGAACGCCAGCTCCCCGGATAGGCAGGCCTCAGGAGAAATCAGCGCCGGGCCGACCGTGCGTGCTCGTCGAAGAACAGGGCCTGGCTGATCAGAGCCTTGACCATGTCGGGATTGAACGGCTTGGTGACGAGAAAGGCCGGTTCCGGCCGCTTGCCGGTGAGCAGCCGTTCAGGGAAGGCGGTGATGAAGATCACCGGCACCGCCGCCTGGGTGAGGATCTCGTTGACGGCATCGATGCCCGAGCTGCCATCGGCAAGCTGGATATCGGCGAGCACCATCTTCGGCGATGTCTTGCGATAGAGATCCAGCGCCTCCGTATGGGTGCGGGCGATTCCGGTGACCCGGTGGCCGAGGCTTATCACCATGTCTTCGATGTCGAGCGCGATCAGCGGCTCGTCCTCGATGATCAGCACGTCCGTTGCAACCTGGCGCGAGATATCTTCCGACGCGATCGTCAGCAACTTCGAGAACTCGCCCTGGCTCAGCCCCATGATCTCCGCCGCATCGGCGATCGAGAAACCTTCGACGGAAACGAGCAGGAAAGCCTGGCGCGGGGCAGGGGCGATCAGCGAGAGGTTGGCAGCCGCCTGTTGTTCCCAGGCAAAAGGCGAGGCGTTTTCGGTTCGATCGATCGAAATCTTCTCGAACTGCGAGCAGAATAGCTTGTAGAGGCTGATTCGGTCATTCGACGTATCCGGAAAGAGGCTGATGTCTTCGATGAGAGCCTCGAGGACGGCGGCCACATATCCGTCGCCTGCAGCCTGCGAACCGGTGACGGCGCGGGCGTAGCGGCGCAGAAAGGGCAGGTGTGGCGCGATCCGGGTCGAAAGGGACATCAACGACTTCCTTAGGTGCAATACGATTCGTTTGTTTTCTGAGGATAGGGGAGATCCGGCGGAATACGTGAATGGTTTTGAACACGTTTTTCAGCCTAGAGCAAATTCGGCAAACTCGCGATGCGGTCTTCTGTGCGGGTGGGTGGACATCAACGGGAAGACGGCAAGCGGCGGTGGAAGTAGAACATGGATGACGGGATCGAAGGAGCGCATGAGCCGGGCAGGGGATTGGATGCGGTCGACGAAGGCTCGGATGCCCGTGGGCTGATCGGCGCCAGATTGAAGGCGCTCTACCACGCCTTGGAACAGGAGCCTGTCCCTGACTTCTTCATCGATCTTCTTGAAAAGCTGGATAAGGCGGAAGCGGCGACGGCTGAGCGCGCGTCCTGAGCTGTGTTAGCTTTAACGAGAGAAACGGGCCTTGGCCCGTTTCTCCATTGTTCGTGCCGATCAGCAGGCGGCCTCATAGCGGCGACCGTAGCGGTCGCGATAGATGCAGCGGCCCGGCTCGTTGGCGTGGCCGATGAGAGCACCGGCGACACCGCCGATCGCGGCACCCACGGCTGCACCTCTGACATTGCCCGTTGCTGCGCCGCCGATGATGGCGCCACCGGTTGCGCCGATTGCTGCACCCTTTTCTGTTTGCGTGCAGGCGGCGAGCGGGAGAATGAGGCTTGCTACGATCAGTATCTTTTTCATGACGCGTTCCTATCTGAAGGTTGCTCTGTTGAACGTAGAATCGGTTGCTCGAAATTTGATTTGCCGGGACTGATGACGAACAGAATGACGACAATGAGGCATCTGTCGCACCCCGTGCCGCGTCATTGGCCAGCTTCGACTTGCTCGCAATGAGCGAGCTCGGTGTGGTGTGTCCTTGCCTCCCAGCGTATCCTCCATCGCTCCGCCGCAGTCGCAGCACTTGTTATCGTTGCGAAAACGACGACTGCGGCGTTTTGTTCCATAGCCGTCGCTACGGCATTTCATCTCTCGGCGGCAGTTGTGTTGATTGATCACACCCTGGCGCGGCGGTGACGGCGGCAGCGGGGACGTTTGTCCGCGCCCAAAAGAGCGAAATAGGGCGCAACGAACGCATTGCCCGGGCAAAAGGTTCCAACAAAAATTTGATCTCGGCCGGCGGAACACGAGGGCATGCGTCTCCGTTTGCCGTTCTCGAGTTTGATGTTGGGGAGCATGCCCATGGAACATATCGCTGCCATCATGGTCCTGGTCGGTTGCATGCAGGCCACGGACGCCTGCCGCGAAGTACCGGCGCCCACCGAAGCGTTCGAGACCGTCGACGAATGCCGGGAACTGCTTTCACCGGCGATCGAGGCGACCGCCGGGGCCTTCAAGCACGCCTATGGTGTCTGCGCCGAGGTCGACCCGGCTCTGTTCGTCGAGGACGCGACCATTGAATGGCACGTAACCCCTCCGGGCCGCTTGCAGGTCAAGGTGCAGGCCGATGACGGTAGCTACACCGTCGCCGCGCGCCACGACGGCAATGCGAACATCCGCAACTGAGTTCACTGACCGCCCGTGTGCGGCGGCCCCACCAACCGAAAGGCAAAACAATGAATTGGGATATCGTCGAAGGCAAATGGCATGAACTGAAAGGCAAGGTCCAGGCGCAATGGGGCAAGCTCACCAATGACGACCTTGACGTTATCGATGGTCGCCGGCAGGAACTCGCTGGACGTATTCAGGCCCGCTACGGCGTCGCTCGTGACGAAGCTGAGCGTCAGATCGATGAGTGGATGTCGCGGCGTTAGGGAGGCCTGACAACGGGATAGAGTGTAACGTCAGACCCGCGCGAAGTGTCGACCAAATAAAGATAGACGTTCGAACAAGAAAAGCCGCCCGGTCTTGGCCCCAGCCACTTACTTAAATGTGGAATCGACTTTCGGGTCGATTCCACATGATTTAGCTCTCTCTAAAATTCAGTCGAAATAGAGGATATCCTCGAAGCGAACTGGCCCCTTGGCGAGGCCCAAGCGCATGGCTGGTGTTTGGCCGTCCTTGCCCTTGGCGATGAAGTTGAAGTAGGTGCGGAAGATCACCAGGCACTTCTCGACCATGTCGGGGGAGTAGAACCCGTACAGGTACCATTTTCGCGCCGCACGCCTCGGATACGACGGCGCTCGTTCCAGCCCGGCGATGCTGCGGCGGACCTGCATGAAGAACCTGTCGACCTGGTGGAGCGAGACATCGTGGAGCACCCTTGCGATCTGCAGGCCAGTCCGTCTGCCGTCGTCCGTTAGCAGGCGGACGCGCTTTCCGGGTTCTGACTTGTTGATGTACGGGTAATCGACCTCGGTGGTCCTGAGGTGCTCGCTTCGCTCCGAGGTGCTCATCCGATCCAGCCCGCTAATCTGCAGGAAGAATGTCAGCCAAGCCACGAATGGATGAAGGAAGGGATAGGCCTCCTCGGCGAGCGCCTTGATCTTGTTGGCCGCCATCACCCGCTCGTTCTTCTCGTCGATGGTGGAATTCTTGTCGAACGACATAACCGCGACGTCGAGCTTGCGGGCCATGGCCTTGTCGACCCAGCCCGCCAGGACGGCGGTCGGGAGGCCGGGGTCAGCGTCGAGCGAAAAGTACACATGGTCGGCGCGGCCGAGCAGATGGCGGAGATATCGGAAGTGCCCTATTGCCAGATAATCGATGTGAACCATCGCCCCCTGCCTGGGTAGCTGGCGGTCTTCGGTCATGTGCTCTGGCGACTCCTGGTCCTCGCGGACTGGTCGAAACACGTTCGATGGAAGCGACAGGGCGCTGGCGTAATCCTCGAAGTTCCAAAGGCGGGCGTACTCCCGGAAGGCGGGCCGCTTCAGGAGATCGTCGCATTCCTCGACGAGCTGCTGGACCTCCAGCGTATTGAAACGTAGATCGAGCTGCGGGTGGCAGGCGAGGACGTATCCGGTGTTGAGGCAGCTCGTCACGATTGCCCGGAACTGGATCGTCTTGCGCATCGCCTTGGTCGGCCAGTTGACCATGTAGTCCTGCATGTCCGTGCAGAGACGCATGTCGCCCAGGTCCATCGTGGGAAGGCGACGCTCGCGGTCCGCGACGAACTTGGCGCACTGGCCGTGGATAAAATCGATCTTGTCGTAAACCGTCTTGATATTCAGGCCCGTGACCTGCGCGATCTTGGCAAGGGCGACCTTTGCGACGAGAAGCTGGAAGACGGTCTTGTTCTCGTGCGACTTCCGATGCCTTGCATGCCGCCTTGCCGCCGAAAAGGTCGTCCGGCATTCACGGCATCGGTATCGTGGGTCGCCGCTCGCGTTGGTGCCGTGGCGGTAGTATTCTCCGGGATGCGAATCAAGCGGCTTCGAGTGGTTCGAGCAGGTCTTCTTCGTGCACCTGTGGCCAAGAGGTGCGGCGAGCGACTGTAGGTGTCGGTCGAACTCCTCCCAAACGGCCTTGTTGCTTTTGACGATGGAGGACGTGCCGCATGTCGTGCACCTGAGGACAGCGTTATCGTCCCTCGCTGAAACCTTATACGGTGTCCGATTGTTGTCTGATCGGGATCGCCCTCGACCGTCCTCCAGCTCCGCTGCAACGCCGAAGTTTGGGCAGTGCGGATTTTTACAGAAGTTGACGTTCACTCCCTGGAAGGGGAGAGGCAGTCGCAAGCGTTTTTGGGTCTCCGAAAAAATCTCCGGCATACGCAATACCCCCGATAACCGGGGTTATAAGGGGTATTGCTGAAGACGGTCCTAACGATTCCACATTTAAGTAAGTGGCTGGGGTCTTGGCCGTGGCGGCTTTTCAATTGTTTTGCGGAATCTTGCTATTTCTTCTGTGCCATCTGTTCGCGCCGGCGAAGTTCTTCGAGAAGATACTCGAGTTTCGAGCTCTGTCCCTCGCCATTATTGACGTAAAGATCGCGCATCGTCTTACCGATGTGAAGATTTCCATCCGGGAGATCCGCTCGCTCCCGGCCCGCCTCAACCGCAGTTTTCCAGATATGTGCTGTCGGCATCTTCATTTCGACCCTGCGTATTCCATGGGGGAAGAACGCCAGAGTATCGCGAAGGTTCCGGGCGTTTCCTGTACAAACCGTCTCGATTTGGGACTCTTTTGTCTATCGTGGTAAATAAATCCTTACCGTTCCGTGCGGTTCAAGAATCTCGCCGTTCGCGTCTCAAATGCAATTTGGAACAAAGTGATAGTTGTGGCGTTTGCTTTGCAGTCATGCAGGCAAGGAGAATTGCTATGTTATACTATGCGCTTGTCTTCCTCGTTGTGGCAATCATAGCGGGTGTACTTGGTTTTGGCGGAATCGCGGGTACGTCCGCGGGTATCGCCCAGATCCTTTTCTTCCTCTTTCTCGCCTTCCTGGTGATCTCGCTTGTCGCTGGTCTCGTGCGTCGAGGCTGACAGGGGCGGTCGCAAACCTGAGTGGGTTCGACATGGGCGGCGGCAACGTCGCCCTTCTTGCTTCGGCGAGAGGCGTCGTCTTGCTTGCCCTTCAAGGTCCGCTTGGCTATTGATGCCGAAATCGCAGCTTTTGCCCTGAGGATACCGAACATCATGAAATCGCTGGAACTGCTCGTCGAGCGGATCATCCTCTCCAGCCGCTGGCTCCTCGTCATTTTCTATCTCGGTCTCGTCGCGGCACTTGCGCTTTACGGCGTATCCTTCATCTACAAGTTCCTGAAAATCGCGAGCATGGTCTTCGTCTACGACGATGCCCAGATGATCCTGGCGATGCTCGGTCTGATCGACGCCGCGCTGGTCGCGAGCCTGATCGTCATGGTGATGATTTCCGGCTACGAGAATTTCGTCAGCCGCTTTGACGAGGGCGATGCCGAGGTTTCGTTCCTTGGCAAGCTCGATGCCGGCAGCCTCAAGATCAAGGTTGCTTCTTCGATCGTCGCCATCTCATCGATCCATCTGCTGCAGATCTTCCTGAACACGCAGCAATATTCGAGCGAGCAATTGATGTGGGCGACAATCATGCATCTCGCCTTCGTCGTCTCCGCCGTACTGCTCGGCTATCTCGAGCAGATCATGAATGCACTGAAGAAGAAGTGACGTTTGGCGCCGTGGCTTGAGCGAAGCCGCGGCTTGTCTTGATCGAAAAAACGGGGCAGCCGCACATGAAGACTGACGTAGTGGTTCTCGGCGCCGGCATCGTCGGTATTTCCACCGCCATCCATCTGGCGCGGCGCGGCAAATCGGTGGTGCTTCTCGATCGCCGCGGCGCCGGTGAGGAAACTTCCTATGGCAACGCCGGTCTGATCCAGCGCGAGGGTGTGTTTCCCTATGGCTTCCCGCATGATTTCGGCGCGCTGTTTCGCTACGCGTTGAACAATACCATCGACGCCCACTACCACTTCCGTGCCCTGCCAGGACTGGTGCCGTTCCTGGCGCGCTACTGGTGGCACTCCGGATTTACCCAGCACCAGCGCATCGCCCATCTCTATGCGCCGCTGATCGAGCACTCGATCAGCGAGCACCAGGACCTGATCGAGGCGTCCGGCGCGGGCGAGTTGATCCGCAAGGACGGCTGGATGAAGGTGTTCCGCACGGAGAAGCAGCGGGATGCCGCCTACAAGGAAGCGGAAAAGCTCTCGGCCGGCTTCGGCGTCAACCACCAGAAGCTCTCGACCAGCGAACTGAAGACGATCGAACCGTCGATCCGGGCCGATCTCGTCGGTGGCCTGCGCTGGAGCGACCCCTGGTCGATCCGTGACCCGCACAGCCTCAACAAAGCCTATCTTGCTTATTTCCAGTCGCTCGGCGGACGGTTGGTTTCCGGCGATGCCGCCACGACCGAACATGTGCTCGAAGGTCCCGGCTGGCGCGTCGCCACACCGGAGGGGCCGCTCGAAACCCGTGAGGTCGTCGTGGCGCTCGGTCCTTGGGCCGACACGGTTACCCGCAAACTCGGCTATCATTTCCCGCTCGCGGTCAAGCGCGGCTATCACATGCATTATGGCATGCAGGAGGGCGCTCAGCTCAACAACTGGGTGCTCGACGCCGAAAGGGGGTACTTCCTGGCGCCGATGCTGCGCGGCGTCCGACTCACGACCGGTGCCGAATTTGCCTGGCGCGACGCACCGAAGACGCCGGTACAATTGACGCGCGCCGAGCGGGTGGCGCGTGAATTCTTCCCGCTCGCCGAACGCCGCGACGAAGAGCCGTGGATGGGCGCGCGTCCCTGCACGCCGGACATGATGCCTGTTATCGGCAAGGCGCCGCGCCACGAGGGCCTGTGGTTTGCCTTTGGCCATGCGCATCACGGCATGACGCTCGGTCCGGTGACCGGCCGGGCACTGGCGGAAGCCATGACCGGAGAAAAGACGGTCATCGATATCGCACCCTATCGCCCCGAGCGCTTCCTGGCCTGAAGCAAATGCATCGACTCAAGATCAAGTAGGTGAAAAGGCCAGAAGCATCGTTTCCGGCCTTTTCATTTCTGGCAGATCGTCTCAGGCGTTGGTGCCGCCATCGATGGTGAACTCGGCGCCGGTGACGCTGCGGCCGTCAGGTCCCGCAAGCCAGGCGACCACGCCCGCGACGTCACTTGCCTCGTTGAAGCGCGGGATCGCCATCAGCCCCCGCTGCGGACCAGCGTGTTCACCATCGGCAGGGTTCATGTCCGTATCCGTCGAGCCGGGATGGACGACATTCACGGTAATCCCTCTTGGCCCAAGGTCGCGTGCCACCGCCTTGGTAAATCCGATAAGGGCGCTCTTGCTGAGCACATAGAGGCTCATGCCCGGCCAGGGAACGCGGGCGGCGAGATTGCTGCCGATCGAGACGACGCGTCCGCCCTCTGGCATATGGGCGGCTGCGGCGCGTGTCGCCAGAAACACCGCCTTCACGTTGATGTCGATCGTCCGGTCAAAATCCTCCGCGGTCACCTCCGTCACCGTTCCTGCATCGAACACGCCGGCATTGTTGACGAGGATGTCGATGCGGCCGTGTTTCTCGGCAACCGTGCCGACAGCGGCCTCGACCGCGCCCGGGTCGCGGTTGTCCGCCTGGATCGCCAGTGCGCTGCCGCCGGCCTTGGTCATTTCCGCCACCAGCGCCTCGGCCTTCTCCTTGGACTGGCTGTAGGTCACCGCAACGGTTGCGCCTTCGTCCGCCAGGCGCCTTGCGATCGCAGCGCCGATGCCGCGGCTGCCGCCCGTTACCAGGGCCACCTTGTTTTTCAAACTCGTCACTGGTCTCTCCATATTTGTAGTGATCGATACATATATGGAGAGACGACTTGCCAGCTGCTGTCAAGCGATTTATGTATTGATCGATACAGAAAGGAAGTTGCCTCCATGTCCCGCGGCCGTCCACGCAATTTTTCCCGAGAGGAGGCGCTTGCGAGCGCCATGCAGCTCTTCTGGGACAAGGGCTACGACAACACGTCGCTGACCGATCTGACCCAGGCCATGGGCTTGAAGCCACCGAGCCTCTACGCCGCTTTCGGCAGCAAGGCGCAGCTCTTCATCGAGGCGGTCGATCTCTATGGCCGGACAGACGGCGCCGGCATCTGGGATGAACTGGAAACGGTGCCGACTGCCAGGGCAGCGGTACATGACCTCTTGAGACGAACCGCCGACAATTTCACCCGCGGCGGCGAACCGCGCGGCTGCATGGTCGTGCTCTCGGCGCCACAGATGGCGGGTGGGGATGCGGAGGTCTGCGAGGCGTTGAAGCTGCGCCGGCTTGAGAAGCAGGTCGCGTTGGAGCAGCGCTTCGAGCGCGCTGTTGCGGAGGGCGATCTGCCCGAGGGCACGCCGTGCGCGGCAATCGCGGCCTATGTCGCCTCGCTCCAGCACGGCATGTCGATCGAAGCCCGCGATGGCGCAACCCGAGAAACCTTGTTGGCGATCGCCGACTGCGCCGCTGCCGGCTGGGACGCCATGATCGGGGCATCGATCAAGCGAACCTGAGCGATTGTTTTGAGCGCGAAGGGCCGGAGGGAAATCCCTCCAGCCATTGGCGTCGGCTAGCCGTTACTGTGCCGGCTGGGTCATGTTGGGCGTGGTACCGGGCGTAGAGTTCGGGGTCGAGCCCTGCGTCTCCGGTGCCTGCTGCGGCGTCGATTCGGGTGCCGGCTGGGTGGTCGTTACGCCGGAAGGTGCCGCGCTGTTATCGGCCGGAGGCGTTGCCTGGTTCGTCGTGCCGGGTGTCGCTGTGCCCGGGGCCGTCGTATCCGGCGTTGCCTGGCCGGTGGCCGGCTGATCCGTGGTCGGCGGCGGCGCTGCGGTATTGGCCGTATCGCGGCTCAGTTCAGCCGGCAACCATGCGATCAGCGCCAGCACGAGGCCGGCGAGCAGGATGATGACGATCGGCCAGTTGCTGCGCGAACGGGCCGGAGGCACATCACTCATCGGCGTTTGCGTCTGTGGCAGAGGCTGCCCGGTCACCGGATCGATCACCGGCTTGTCCTTGAACTCTTCGTGCTGGTTCATTGCGTTCATCCTTTTCTTGGCGTCCTCCTGGCCTCAGGCGGCTGCTCCTGAACCTTCCCGGGCAGCCGTGGGCAGCGGATTTCGCGCCGTCGCGAAGCGACAAGGGCGCCCGGAGGGCGCGTGACATAACCGTAAACGCGTGAAAATTTGCAATGTTCCGGTCGCTACAACCCAAGGGACGTTTGCGCGCCGCCGCCGGCTTTACAGCCATCGTTTCGGCTGCAAGAAATAGAGCGCGCATGGAGGATGAGGCGGCATGAGCGATACAGCGTTTAACGGGGGCACTTTTGTCGGCCGCGTTTGGCGTCCCGATCTCGGCGGGCCGTCGCTTGTCACGATCCGTGACGGCGCGCTCATCGACATCACCTCGAAAGAGACGCCGACCATGCGCGACCTGTTTGAGCTCCCGGATCCGGTCGCACATCTGCGCTCCGTTTCCGGCGAGCGCCTCGCCCCGCTTGACGCGTGTCTCGCGCAAAGGGCCGACGCATCGATCCTGCATCTCATCGCGCCCTGCGACCTGCAGGCGGTGAAGGCCTGCGGGGTGACTTTCGCGCGCTCGATGATCGAGCGCGTCATCGAGGAGCGGGCGGCGGGCGATGCGTCCCGGGCCGAAGCGATCCGCAGCCGCGTCACTGCCGTCATCGGCGACAGCCTGCGCAACCTGAAGCCCGGCTCTCAAGAAGCAGCCCGCGTCAAGGCAGCGCTCCAGGAGGAGGGCGTGTGGTCGCAATATCTGGAGGTCGGCATCGGCCCGGATGCCGAAGTCTTCACCAAGGCCCAGGTGCTCTCGGCGGTGGGCCCCGGCGCCGATGTCGGCCTGCACCCCGCCTCGCGCTGGAACAATCCGGAGCCGGAGATCGTGCTTGCGGTTTCATCGAGCGGCCAGGTCAAGGGCGCCACGCTCGGCAACGACGTCAACCTGCGCGACATCGAGGGCCGCTCCGCGCTGCTTCTCGGCAAGGCCAAGGACAACAACGCCTCCTGCGCCATCGGCCCCTTCATCCGCTTCTTCGACGAAACCTACACGATCGACGATGTGCGCAAGGCCGAACTCACCCTGGTCGTCGAAGGCGAGGACGGCTACAGGCTCACGGGCCGGAGTTCGATGGCGGAAATCAGCCGTGACCCGCTCGATCTTGTCGCCCAGACCATCGGTCCGCACCACCAATATCCCGATGGCGTGATGCTGTTCATGGGCACGCTCTTTGCCCCTGTCGAAGACCGCGACGAACCGGGGCAGGGCTTTACCCACAAGCTCGGCGATGTGGTGACGATCGCCAACGCCGAACTCGGCCGGTTGACCAACACCGTCACGCTTTCGACCGAATGCACGCCCTGGAGCTTCGGCGCGGCGTCGTTGATGCGCAATCTGGCGAGGCGCGGCCTGCTCTAGCGCGGCCCGCGGTTCCGGCAGCAAGCGGCTACGTCATCTTCCGCATGATCCAGAGAGTCCGGCCCGGATGGGCGATGTCGGGCACGATTTGAAGGCGTGCATCGTCTTTCAGTCGTTCCGCTTCTGCGTCGTCGAGGAACAGGACCTGCTGATCGGTTTCGTTCGCATTCGGCGTAATCCACCAGTGCCGATCCTCACAACAAAGGCCGGCTTCCGGGTTTTCCTGGATGTACTCGATCGCATATTCGGCGTCCGTCTTTCTGCCAGAATCGAACATGAGCCGTCCTCCGCCTGATCGCTTGGATGGGGCGAGATTATGCGCCTGTTGCCGGACTTTGGGCAGCCAGGATCTGTTGTCCGTACATGCGTGGGGTCAACCGCGGCCTTTCAATCTGGCCGGCCGGCGCACAGGTTTGCGCGCCTGAGTTGTCTTCCTGTTGCTGGTCTGCTGTATCATACATCGCGGACGCGGCGATTTGGTTGCCAGCCGGTGGATTAGTTGAGGTCTTCTCCTACGAGACCCCGTGATGGAGCGCAGCTCCTTGTCGGCCAGATACAGATTGGCGATCATCCTGGCCGTTCTAGTGCTTGTACCGGCGGTGTGGTGGCACCTCGAAAACAATGATCCCTGCACGACGGAAGGCTGCGTGTGGATCGTCGGTTTTGGGTTTTTGGCTGTCAGTGGGGTACTCGGTCTTGTCGCGCTGTATCACGTCCTCACAATCCTCGAAGGGCTCTGGACGTCCTTTCTCTACCGCGATGAATAGGCCTCGTCGCCGCTCCTCGGCCACTAGTGCCGGCTGTTCTCTGACGCAAGCTCCAAAAAACGTCCAACCGACCAGAGGTAGTTCACAATCTCCAGCTTCAGGGGATCGGGGTTGCCGTACTTCTCTTGAATCCGGTCGAGCGTCTCGATCGCGCTGTCCTGCTCGTCTGCATCCCCAATCACGTAGCTGTCGTGCCCCACGGCGGTGATGTCGCACCCGGATTCAATCACCTCGTCTACGAAGGTGGGAATTTCACTGGGCTCCATATGGCGGTGGATGTTTTCAGGCATATTAGGTCCTCCTTTGAGGCCGCTGGGCGCATAGTGCTGGTGTGAATGCGCGGCAGGGCCCATCTCGGGTGGACCCCAGAGCGTATGGGGCGTGCGCTCTGGGATCACTGGCGCCAATGACGGAAGGCTGTCCGATTCGGGGTTGGCGCTAAGTGAGGATGGCCGGTGAATTGGGCACGAGCAACGCCGCTAGGACCTTTGCGTGAACGCGCCAGACCTAAGTCCGGGTTTTCCAGTTTTCTGGTCCACGCAAGGAAATGGCCCCGCCGTCACCAGGGCCATGAAAGACTGTGCCGCTCAAAGGGTGGACGTCGCGGGATCGTTCGCAAGACGTCGTCCGCCGCGTCGATCAGGGGTTCCGTGATATCTTCAGGTGATAAATTCTCTCGCGTGTGAAGATGCTATCATCCGTCACGAGGGCTCCGCGCTGGCGGCTGCCTGCAATACCGGCCTGCTCGCGCACATCGCGGATAGCGTCGACGGGCCGCCTGTCTCAGGAAATCGTTGAAAATCAAGGGGAGCCAGTCGCAATATCACGCCACACTGCAGGGCTGAGATTGTCTCAGCCTGATCTGTTCATTCTTCAATTCTGCGAGATAGAACCGTTGGCTGGGGAACCTGGATTCGAACCAGGACTAACGGAGTCAGAGTCCGTCACGTAGCGTTGATTTAATGTCGTAATTTGGCTTCATGTTGCAGTCATGTTGCAGTTAGCTCAAAAGCGCAGACGCGGCGGCGTCCATCTCGACCCCGGCGCCAGCCCGTTTGAACAGGTGCGAATACGTGTCGAGAGTGATCTGAATCGAGCTGTGCCCCATTCGTTCTTGGACGACCTTGGCAGTCAGGCCGAGGCCACCGTCTGCAGGCGAGTTGATGCACCAAGACGCATAGAAGTGACGCAACGCATGAAGCCCAGTGTACTTGGCTGCCCTAATCGGATTGCCATCCTTGTCCTGCGTGCCGGTATCGACTGAGACTTCGGCCGCGATCTGGGGAGGGTGGTACCACCGCTTAACAATGTTCGCATGCCATTCGATGTTGCCGGAGCCGTTTGGGAACACAAGATCCGCGTCGCCGGCGGGGCAGTCCTTTTTCCAGTCCCTAAGTGTCTTCACAAGGTCGGCGACCAGCGGAATGGATCGTCGACCCTTCTTTGACTTAGGGCTGCCGATTTCCTGATGAGCATCAGCGCGCTGCCTTACGGTGAGCTCGGCGCGGTTCAGATCGAGGTCAGACCAGCGGAGGCCGCGCAATTCGGACGCCCTCATGCCGGTAAAGATGGCCGTCATGACGAACACGCGGTCACGGCCTACTGCCTTGCGCATGATGGCCCTGATTTCATCTGGCGTCGGAATGTCTATGCCGACTTCTGGCGGTTTCTCGTGCCGTGCCTGCGTTCCGCCTTTCGCCTTCTTGCCGCGGCCCATGTCCTTCACGGCATTGCGAACGACCAATCCGCGTTCCTGCGCATCTGAGAGAATCGAGCCGAGGCTTACGCGCACGTTGCGAAGCATCGCGTCAGAGCGGCCTTCCTTCCGAAGTTCATCTAGCCAGGCGCGGACGAACGGCACTGTGGCCTCGTTGAGGCGGCGACCACCGATGTAGGGGGAGATGTGTAAGTTGAGGTGCTGGCGATACTGGGAAAGGGTGGTGCGCTCATGGCCTGCCACTTCGCAGGAGGTCAGCCACAGCTTGCCGGCCTCGGCGATAGTGATGGTGTCGCGGTCGGCCACGTGGACTCGGTCCATCACTTCAACATGAGTACTGGACTCAAATCTCTTGGCGTCTTTTTTGAGGGGGAAGGACTTCTGGTGGCGTTTGCCGTTCTGGTCGAAGTAGTCGACGACCCATGCGGACTTCTCAACGCCCTTGGCCGTTGTCCATTTCCGTTCGCGAATTGACATGCTTGCTCCTGGTCGGGAGCACAAAATGCACGACTAACGGACTATTTGCAACACGTCGAAATGCATGGCGGCATCTTGACATAGTTGTAAAGCTATAGTATCATCAGAAATTGTCGATAAACGTGTACGAAAATCATAAACGCATGTCAACAAACTACCAGTTTTACAAATCGTGTCAACCCCAATGAGGAGAAAAAATGAAAGCCGCCAACGATAATTTAGCGTCCGACATCCTGAAGGGCGCAGAAGAGATTGCGGAGTTCCTCGGCGAGGAGGTGCGCGCCGTGTTCTACGCCGTCAGGAAGGGACGCCTGCCGCACTTCCGCGTTGGCCAGAATATTCGGGCGCGGAAGTCCACGCTGCTAGCCTGGATTGCGGAGCAGGAAAGGACTGCAGCATGAGTAGGTTTAAGATCAGAAACTTCGATCTAGCCGACCCCGAAGACCGGGTCACAGTTAGGGCCACGTTTGATCTCGAGTTCAGCGACGGAACAATTGCTCATCGCGTTACCCTTTCGGATGACGGCACGTACATCCACCTGCCGGGCATTGAGCCGTCACTCCGCGAAGAAATAATAGCCGCCGCGATGGAAGAGGCCGCTCGCCGCCAGCGGTAGCTTACATGCTGACGGGCGTGCCTTGACGCTAGCGAGCGCTTCACGGTTACTAAGCAGTCGATCATTTCATCCTAATCAACCCACGGCCGACCGGCGCCATCGCCGGCGAGGAGGATTTTTGCGCATTTCTACCGAAGTTAAAGGGCCATCGCTGGCCGACGTTTTGGCTTTCACGATCCTTGAAAAAGAAGAAGACGTGGCTCGTGTGGAGCGTGCCGCCCGACGTCGCTTACGCGGCGTGTCCGAATGGGAAGGGTGGAGAATCTTTTCGACCGAAACGCACGATGAAGGTGACGAGATCATGCGCCTGAACGTGTTTGTCGAGCCGACCGACCGCTCGAGTCCATCCGCCTTGCGGGTGTTCGAGTTCTATCTAGGGAGCGAGGGGCGTCATTCGGCTCGGTTCGCTGCCTTCATTCGCGCGGTGGGTATTATCGAGAAGATTGAGGATGACCGCGAATTGGTTGGTCGATACTTCGCCACACTGAACGACGGACGAACGGGCGCCGATTTTGGTCCGCTCACCAGGGCGATTGTTTAGTGGAGCCGGTCATCCAATCCATCACGGCGGTCGAAAGGCCGCCGACTTCAGGTGGCGCGAGAACCGTCGCACGTTTCACTGTCCCACTCGGCGATGTGCGCCTTTATGGGCTCCTTCTTCGCGAGTTCCCTGACGGGACCAGAAGGACGATCGCTCCAAACGTAGCCGGCCAGCACTGCGCATCATTCCAGCCAGCGACGGCAGCAAAGATCACAGCCGCAGCGACATTAGCACTTGGGGGCCAGCTTGCCGACAACCGCATCCGCCATTCAGCCTGAGCCAGGCACCCCCTCCATCGGGGACAACCTTTCCGTTGCGCTGGAATACATCGCAGCAGGGATTCATGTTTTCCCCTGCCGTGTCGCCGAGGAAACAGATCCACACACAGGCCGAGTGTACGAGCCCAAAAGCCCTTTGACATCAAATGGGTTATACGGCGCGACCACGAGCGAACGGATCGTGCGAGAATGGTGGAGGCGCAATCCAGAGGCATTGGTCGGCATTCCGACCGGCGAAAAAACAGGCTTCTTCGCGCTCGACGTGGACGTGAAGCAGGGCAAGAAGGGTGACGCCAATCTGGCGGATCTTGAGGCCGAGTACGAGCCGCTGCCGCAAACGGTTGTCGTGCGGACTGCAACGGGAGGAATGCACTTCCTTTTCAAACATGTTGACGGCCTAACCACGTCAACAGGAAGCCTTCCCGCGGACATCGATATACGAGCGCAGGGCGGCTATGTAATCGCCGCCGGCAGCACGCTCGCAGATGGAACGTTCTATGAGTTCCTGGGAAGCCAGAGCCCCAGTGGTTTCATGGCAGAGGTTGCGGAAGCCCCTAAATGGCTAGTCGATCTCGTCCGAACGCCCAAGCACACGCCGCGGTACGACCACACCCCCGCGAATGACAATGCACCTGCATGCGCTGCCGAAGTCCAAGAGTTGCTGAGCTTTATCTCGCCAGACATTGTCTACCAAGACTGGGTCAGCGTGCTGATGGCAGTTCATGGCGCACTGGGGAGCGATGGGCTCGCGATCGCCGACGCTTGGAGTGCTCGTGGCGCCAAATATAGGAAAGGGGACGTGGCCACGCGGTGGAAAGGCTTCACGGCTGGCAAAGGCGTCACCTTGAGCACGGTAGCGCAATTGGCTCGCGACGGGGGCGCAGATCTGTCTGCGATCGCTACGAAGCACCGCGGCGGCAGCGACCGTGCGGACTGGATCTCGCCGGAAAAGTCATCAGACGCGGCAACCAGATTAGCAGCAACGGCCAGGGCAAAAGCTGCCGCGCAGCCGGAGTCATCGAACGACAACGCGCCCATTCCTGCTGAACCTCGCGAGCTTTCAATTTTCGAGTGGACAGTCGATCGCTTCGTCGGCGAGGCGCCAAAGGTCGAATATCTCGTGGACGGTGTCATTCCCTTGGGCGTTCCCGGCATGGTTTCCGCGGCGGGTGATACCGGGAAAAGCTTCGCCTTGCTCGAGCTTCACCGTCGTGTGGCGTTTGGAAGCAGCATCTATGCGCCGCCAATTTTCGGGGGGAAGGTGGTCGGCGAGGGCGTGTCGGTCATGATCACCTCCGAAGATGACGCGAACGAGGTGCATCGCCGCATCGCCGCCCTAGACGATAAGGGCGAGCGCTTCAGCAGCGCCGGTAAGCGGATGATCGTCGTACCGTTGCCATCAGCGGGTGGCGCTAGAGCCTTTTGGAAAGAAGACCGCAAGCTCGGGCTGCTTGAGACGGATGAGTTTAAGAGGATCTGCGATCAGCTCCGCCGAATTCCCGACTTACGGCTCGTCACGTTTGATCCTCTCGCGTCATTCGCTCATCTACCATTGAACGAGGATCCCACCGCTGGACAGTTCGTGTGTTCGTCTCTGGCGCGGTTGGCTTCGGAAAGCAATGCCACGGTGCTCGTTGCTCACCACATGAGGAAATCAAAAGCCCCAATCGAAACGCTTGCTGACGCTCGTGAGGCAATCCGTGGCAGTACAGCTTTGGTCGACGGGCTCCGGCTTGCTTACGCAATGTGGCCGGCGGATGAGGCGAGGGCGAAGCGCACCTGCAAATCCCTAGGCATCGACTACCAGCCTAATCGGATCGTTCTCGGCGGGGTTGTGAAGGCGAACGGGGCCGCTCGACGCATTCTCAGCACTTATGCGCGGAGCGAGTCCGGATTGCTGGTCGACAAGACGTCTGGCCTTGGGTCAGCGGCTCCGCCGCAAGCCGACTTATTGGCAGCTCTCGTCATCGCCGTCGAAGCTGCTGCGGCTGCCGGCGCACCGTTCACGAAGACCGGTGCAAGTGGCCTTTATGACATGCGGGAGCGATTGCCAGACGAGCTTCGCGGGCTGTCCAAAGGGAAGCTCGACGCACTGGCGTCACAAGCTCTGGAACGCGGCGAGATCGTGCGGGCGGCGGCGAGGGGCGAAAAGACAGCAAAATGGCTCGACGTTCCCACCGGCATGTTTGCCATCGGCCTTGGGAATTTCGCAGCGGGAACGCCCCGTTCCTAAGCACCAATCCCGTTCCCAGGAATGGTTGGGAACGGGGCGTTCCCATGGGAATGGGAACGCTAAGTAGTTGAAAATAATAGATTTCCCATTCCCATTCCCGGCGTTCCCAAGATTTTTGGGAATGGCTTAAGCCATTGAAAATAAACGCATTCCCAGGTTCCCAGCATTTGCCCCTCTTACAGAGGGGTAGGCGTCTGGGAACGCCATACCCCGAGAAGTGAAGGAGTAGCGATGAACCTATTCGAGCATCACCTGACCAACATCCCCATCGTGGTCGGAGAGAGAGACACCGACCGCTATCTCCGAGCGTTCGCCGCAACAATCGATCGGCTCGATGCCGACGCTGATGGTGTCTGCGACGTGGACGCCGCGCTGGCGGCAGCGCGAGGCGCCATCCGTTTTATTGCAGACGATGCCTTTCGCCGCGGTTTCGAAACCTGTCACGAAAACGTGGTCGAGCCGCTGAGGTGCGGCACGATCTCCCGTGAAGACGCCCTCAAAGCCATGGCGAAGTTTGGCGAGCGGGTGCGCCAGACGATCGTTTCAACCTTCGAGGAGGAGAAGGATGTGCCGAACCAACTTACGGCTGACATCGACAGCATTGAGTTGCCCAGACCAGTCCTCAGGAGTCAGCAATGAACTGGTCCAGCAAGGATCTCCGGCTCACTGCGGCGCAGGCAAATTTCCTCGGTAGCGGCCGCAACAGTGTCCATCAGCGGGTCGATGACCGAACCCAGCTCATCTTGGAAGCAAGAAAGATGTTCGGGCCGTGGAAGCGGAACCCCGACATGACCTACAGCATGCCGCTTTCGCCAAAAGGGGAGGCCGCATTGTCGCGCTACCGAAATCGGAAAACGAGGGGGAAATGATGACCAAACGCACTACCGCCGAACATCGCGCCGAAGTCGAAGCTTGGCGCGCTACCGCCCCTGAACACGATCATGATCTCTTTTTCGAACAGCCCCGGATACCGGGGAAGCCCCGGAAGTCTAAAAAGCCGCGCCATAAGGGCCTTGCCAACCTCGGTGCTCTTTGGGCCATGCGCAACAGACCGGTCGGCGTGCTCGAGGACGGTGCAGCGCAACCATTGCCGGTCGTTTCATCTAACTGGCGCTTAACGCCGGCGAACGACAACAAGCGGCCTGATCCCGATGATGGCTTCGGCGGTACGGATCGCGCCGTCGAGTACACTCCATCGCTGCAGGCCATCAAGAAGTCTCTGGCCGAAATCGTTGTGAGGTATCGTCCGGAACCGATGATGCTCCCCGATGAATGGAATGAGGATCAACGAGCAGATCGGGAAGTTCACGCCATCCCGGTCGAGGGTGACTTCGAATACGGCATCCACCTCGACGAAAACGATAACCCGCATGAAGTCATCGTTCGCATCGGCAAGCTGCGTTTCAGTGATGGATCCCAGGTAGAGCAAGGTCACAAGCTTATTGCAGGGAAAGTCGTTAGGTCGCGCATTAAGATGCCAGTTGGCGCGATGCTCGGCACCAGGGAGAAGTCTGTGCGGGACAAGGGCTCCGCTCCAGATCCGTTGGAGGAGGCTCTCACGTTTGATTACTTCGCAGGGGAAAACGATCCTCCCGGCCTCTTCAAGAACGTGCAGTCTGCCCGTCCTGTGAAGAAAGTCGAACATCGCCGCCCTAAGGAGCCAGAGACTACGAAAGCGCAAGATCGGGAAACGCTGGCAAATGCCTACGCGAATACACCAGTATTGCCACCCATCAAGAAGTGCCCCGATGGCTTTCCTGCCGGTCCACGCAACCTGGCTCAACTATTCCCAGGCCTTGTCAAGGTCGCCACTGGCGACAGCGGCTTTCACGCATGGCAGGACGTTGTGTCGGAGCGTGCCGAAGTCGAAGAATGGAATGCCACTCTTCAGGGAATGAAGGACGATGACCTCAAAATATTGACAGAGGCCACGTCAGCAAAAAGTCTCGGCCAATTGGGCGAGGCGCGCGGCTATAGCGGTAAATACGCTATCGAAGCAGGTCGACGACTCCTCGTGGCGGCCAACGATAATTTCGAGCGAGCAATGGAAATCGCAAAAGAAGCGCGCAGAACCTGACTTTTTGACGGGGTTATGCCCCTTTTTACTATGAAGGGATACAATCCCGCGCCCGCCTTGTGCGGGCGTTTTTGTTTCGGCTCACTTTGCTGATGCTAGAGCCGACCCGAGGCCGCGTGCGAGCCTTGGGTAACTATCTGCCTGCGACGGCAGGAACGGGAGGAGATGCATTCCCCGTATCGTTTTCGCCGAGCGTCAATCAGCGCGAATGAAAAGTGCACCGACGAGCGCAAAGACCACGATGCATTGCAAAACAAACATTGGCCACTCGTCCGACATAGCGGCATCCCTACCGCCACTTCGGCGAACGTTGCGCATTGTGCAGAAGTTCCCTGGCTGTTGCGAACTGACCGAATAGGTGTCGCAGCCGCTTTTCCTCTTCGTGGCAGAGGCGGTGCCGTTTGCAGAAATCATGGACCGACCAGACCTTCGTGGCGGCGTCAGTTTCGAGCTTTTCGGCCTCTACGCGTTCCATCATTTTCCTCCCTGCATTCTTTATTAGGACATCCTACTAAAGGCTGATGCAGCGGGGAATAAACTGAGACGTAGCCACTTCGGGCTATTCAACCATCCCCTGGCGCGCCTCCTCTCGCGACAGGTGATCGTGCGGCTGCTCCCTTAACTGGTCGAGCAGCCGCTTTGCTTTCATGGAGTGTTCAACGCGATGATTGCGGTGATGGCTGAAACGCCAGAGAAGAACGCCCCTCCAGCGCTCACATAAGCGGCAATCCGATTCCTGCGGCCGACTTCCTTGTTGTAGCTGTTGAGCTCCTCGAAGTTGGGGAGCTTGGTGCCACCGAAGGAAATCTCCCCTCGGGGACCATCACTCATGACGATGGCATTCGGTACCCCCTGCGCGCCTTTCACCAAAGGCGCCTTCACCTGGACCGCCCACAACCAAGCAAAACTGGAAGCAAACCAGAGCGCCGCGGATATCCCAGCCGTGATGGCTGCAACAATCTCCATTATTCATTCCTTGTAGGATTACTTTTTCAGCAATAGCGCTTTCGCGAACGCCTCAATCGCGCCGTCGCGATCTGCCTTCATCATTTCGGCGGCTAAAGCGCCAAAGGTGCTTGGAGGGAAGAAAACAGTAACGTCAGTTACGCCACCACCTTTGGATTTCAGACTGAGGTGTGCGGATATACCCGCCTCATCTTTTCGATCGAGCGTCGGGCCTACGGCCGAAACGTGGACGCTTCGCTTCTCCTTGGAGAGTTTGTTGGATGTTTCACCGCCGCGCCATATTTCGGCCTTGAATAGTGTAGGCATTCACTTCCCCCCTTGGTTGAACCGCCGCAGAATCTGCGCGTGTACATCTGGCAAGACGCTAGGTCGATTTTCAACACCAAAATTGGTGGATCGCGACCCGGTAGGCGCTACCAGATTGCGGAAGCGCGTGCATGCGGCTCGGAGCTATCCTCAAACGGAAGACATAGGGCACACGCCATGGCCACAAAGACACGCAAACCCCGCGCCTCCCAGTGGGGAGAGCCGACGCGCGAAGCCATTCTTGAAAAACTCTCCATCGGCAAGAGCCTCCGCGAGATCTGCTCGGCCAAAGGCATGCCTTCCGAGGGGACAGTCAGGGGCTGGGCGGTCCAGGACGTGGCCTTCGCCACGCAATACGCGCGTGCGCGCGAAGTTGGGATGGAAGCCCTCGGCGATGAAATCCTGCAGATCGCTGACAGCCAGGAAGGCGACATCATCAAGACGGAAGACGGTCGCGAGATCGTCAACCACGACGCCATTCAGCGCGCAAAGCTGCGGGTCGACACTCGCAAGTGGCTGATGAGCAAGATCGCCCCGAAGAAATACGGTGACCGACTTGATCTCAACCACTCGGGCAGCATCGAAACAATGCCAGATGCCGCCGTTGAATCTCGGCTCGCTTTCCTCCTCGGAAAAGCTGGAGCTGCTTCAGTTGCTGGAGGAGAAGGAGAGGCGGAGCCGTCAAAACCGACTGGCGACGTATAAGCCATATCGGAAGCAGGTAGAATTTCACAAATCGGGCGCGGCCTATCGCGAGCGCCTGTTTATGGCGGGTAACCAGCTCGGCAAGACACTGGCCGGTGCGGCCGAAGCGGCGATGCACCTCACAGGGGAATATCCGGAGTGGTGGCAAGGATATCGGTTCTCCGGACCGATCGTGATGCTCGCCGGTTCCGAATCGTACGAACTGACGCGCGACGGTGTGCAGCGGCTCATGATCGGGCCGCCGATGAACCCCAAGGACTGGGGAACCGGCTACGTTCCGAAAAAGGCCATTGTCTCCACCACCAAGCGCTCAGGCGTATCTGGTGCGCTCGATAGCGTCTCGGTTCGCCATGTCTCTGGTGGCATCTCGACGCTTCTGTTCAAGGCATATGAGCAAGGCCGGTCGAAGTGGCAGGCCAACACCGTCAACTTCGTTTGGTTCGACGAAGAGCCGCCGCCAGACGTCTATTTCGAGGGCATCACACGAACCAACGCGACGGGCGGCCTGATCACGGTCACGTTCACGCCGCTGAAGGGGATGAGCGAAGTGGTCCGACGCTACACCAAGCCTGGAGATGATCCCGGCGCCGTAGACCGCAACGTCACGACGATGACGATCGACGACGCCGAGCACTACACCCCTGAAGAGCGGGCAAAAATCATCGCCAGCTATCCGGCGCACGAGCGCGAGGCACGCACGAAGGGTATCCCGGCACTTGGCTCCGGCCGTATCTTCCCGGTGACGGAAGAGAGCATCAAGGTCGCGCCTTTCGAGATCCCGAAGCACTGGGTGCAGATTGGCGGCCTCGATTTCGGATGGGATCACCCGTTCGCCGCCGTCGGCTGCGCATGGGACCGCGACGCCGACGTCTTCTATGTCACGAAGGCCTATCGAGCGAGGGAATCAACGCCGGTCATTCATGCGGCCGCATTGAAGCCGTGGGGAGCCTGGCTGCCGTGGTCGTGGCCTCACGATGGGTTGCAGCACGACAAGGGCAGCGGCGAGCAACTGGCGGTGCAGTACCGTAGCCAAGGGCTCACGATGCTGCCGGAGCGAGCCACCTTCGACGACGGAACGAACGGCGTTGAGGCTGGCGTCATGGACATGCTCGACCGGATGATGACCGGTCGATGGAAAGTGTTCTCGACATGCCCGGAGTGGTTCGAGGAATTCCTCCTCTACCACCGCAAGGATGGGCAGATCGTCAAGGAGATGGACGACCTGATTTCGGCGTCCCGTTACGCGCTGATGATGAAGCGCTTTGCCAAGGTGAAACCCTCGAACACCGCTTGGGCGTTCACTGATCGGAAGGTTGTTTGATGCCAGCATTGACGAATGGACAGGTCGCCTCGCAGGTGACGCAACTGGTGAAGGATTGCGAGAGCTTTCGCGACCAGCTCTCCTCCGCCCGCATCAAGGCGATGGAGTACTACGACGGCGAGATGAAGGACGTCCCGGCCGACCCGAACCGGTCGAAAGTCGTCTCGCGCGACGTTCGCGCCGCGATCAAGAAGGTTCTGCCCTCGATCATCCGCACCATCCTCGGCAACGACAAGGTCGTTGAATACGAGCCGGTGAACCAGGGCGACGAAGCCGGCGCCGAGCAGGCCACCGACTACATCAACTACATCGTCTTCCCGGAAAGCGACGGTTACGACGCGGTGCAGGACGCCGCACACGACGCGCTGAAGCTGCGCAACGGCGTCATTCGCTGGTGGTATGACAAGAAGCGCATCGTCGAGGTCTCGCGGCACACCGGCCTTGATGAGGCCGCCATGGTGCAGCTCGTCGCCAGTGACGATGTCGACGTGCTCGAGCAGTCGCAGTCGGTCGCGACCATCGACACGCCTGAAGGCCCGAAGAAAATCACCGTCTACGATCTGAAGATCCGACGTACGGTTGAGAAGGGCTGCACCAGGCTCGCCGCGGTACCGCTTGAGGAGTTCCTCATCCATCCCGACGCGATGTCGATCGACGACAGCCTATGCACCGGCATCAGCATGAAGATGCGCCGGTCCGACCTGGTCGCGATGGGTTACGATCGGGCCGTGATCGACGAGCTGCCGGCGACGACCAAGGACAACGAGAAGGAAACCGAGGAGTTCACGCGCCGTCGCGATGTTGTTGACGCCGACGACCAGGTGGCCAAGGCTGCCCAGGAGATCGACTACTACGAGCTCTATGTGAAGCTCGACGTTGACGACGACGGAATCGCCGAGTTGCGCCGCATGGTATTTGCGGGCGGTACCGCCGAGAAAAATCTCCTCGAAAACGAGGAATGGGACGAGGCGCCGTTCGCCGACCTGATCACCGAGCGCCGGCCGCACCAGCGCGAGGGCAATTCGATCACCGACGATGTGGCCGAACTCCAACGCGTCAAGACGGTGTTGCTTCGCCAGACGCTGGATAACATCTACTGGCAGAACAACCTGCAGCCTATCGTCCAGGAAGGCACGATCGAGAACCCTGAGGCGGTCCTCAATCCGAAGTTCGGCCAGCCGATCCGCGTGAGTCAGGGCACCGCGGTAGCCAATGCTGTCGACTACACGAAGGTCCCCTTCGTTGCAGCGCAGTCATTCGGAATGCTCGGCTACCTCGACCAGGAGGCGGCCGACCGCACAGGCATTTCGGAAGCATCGAGCGGCATGGCCCCGGATGCATTGCAGAACATGACTGCCAAAGCCTCAGCGATGATCGAGGCGGCAGGCATCGGCCAGACCGAGCTGATGGTTCGCACCTTTGCCCAGGGCTTGAAACGGGTATTCAAGGGACTGTTGCGCCTGGTCACCAAACATCAGGATCAGCCGCGCACGGTCCGCCTCCGCGGTCAGTGGGTAACCTTCGACCCTAGGCACTGGAACGCCGGCATGGATGCGACGGTGAACACCGGCCTCGGCGCCGGCACGCGCGAACGTGACATGATGATGGTGCAGATGATCCAGCAGTTGCAGGAGAAGCTGCTCGCATCGCTCGGGCCAGTCAACAACCCGTATGTGACGCCCGACAACCTCTACAACTCGATCGCGAAAACGGTCGAAGCGGCCGGCCTGAAGTCACCGGACCTCTATTTCACCAAGCCAGACCAGGAAGAGCTTCAGAAGCGCATGGCTGCCGATGCTGCCAAGCCTGATCCGGAAATGCAGAAGGCCCTGATGCAGGCCCAGGCGGACACGCAAAAGGCGCAGCTACAAGCCGAAACCGACCGGTTGAAGCTTGAGGCACAGACCCGCGTTGACATGGCGAAGATCGAAGCCGAGACCGAGCTCAAGCGCTACCAGATCGATCAGGAAATCGAGCTGAAGCGCCAGCAGTCCGTAGCTCAAGTGATGGTCGGTCAGCGCATCCCGCAAACCCAGATCGGGGGGCTACCAGGATGAAGCAGGACGAGAAGCGAGCCTCAGCTCGCGCCATGCTCGACAATCCGCTGTTTCATCTCGTCATGGGCGATCTGGAAGAGGCAGCAATCAACGGGTGCATCAACGCACCGGTTACCGACGATGAGACTCGCGCCGCCTATGCGGCCGAAGTGCGGGCCATCAGGAAATTCCGCGGCAAGCTCAAGTTCCTCGCCGAGGAACAAGCCACTGCTGACGGTAAAGGCGCCCCGGCATAGAGCTCGGGCCAAACCTTAGAGGCACTATAGACATGACAGACGCAGCCACCAACTCCCCGTTCGTTGGGGAGAGTGATAGCGGTCGCCCCGCACTCACCATCGACGACGCGGCAACCCTCGACTTCGCCGAGCCCCACGAGGCCAACGAGCAGGAAGAGGAAGAAGAGGCGCAGTCGACGAATGCGACGGATGAGGCCACCGAAGATCAGGGCCAAGAGACCGACGATGCCGCTGACCAGGGCGACGAGACTGCCGAGACCGAAGAGGGCGAGGCGTCCAACGAGACCCAGGACACCCTAGTCACCCTGAGAGGTGGCGAGCAGGTTCCTCTCGAGGAATTGAAGCTGGGATACATGCGGGATCGCGACTATCGCCACAAAACTCAGGAACTCGGCAATAAAGGTCGATCTCTTGAGACCATGACAACCCGCGTGACTAACACGGTCAAGGGAATCGCCGCCTATCTGGCAGAACGTTTGCCGGCTGAGCCGCCTCGTTCATTGGCGTATCAGAATCCCACCGAATACACTCGCCAGAAGGCGATGTACGACGACGGTTTGGCCAACATCAACCAGATCATTGAACTGGCGAACGACTCCACGGCAGTCGCCGGCGAGCTTCAATCGTCGACAACCGAAGAGACGCTTCAAGCTGAAAGCGAAAAGCTGGCTCAGGCGTTCCCGCAGACTACGAAGGACGAGGGCCGGAAGGCCTTCTTCGATCACGCGTTTACGGCCGCCCGCGATCTCGGGTTTTCCGACGAGGAACTGAAGGCCGTCACCGATCACCGACTATTCGGGCTGGCGTACTACGCTGAGATTGGCATGAAAGCGGAACAGGCGAAGCGCAAGGCGTTGACGAAGGTCACGGCTGCCCCGCCAGTTACGCCTAATCCTCGTTCGAATGGCGCCGCCAACCAGCAGGTTCGCCAAAACAGGGAGGCGATGCATCGGTTGTCGAAAACCGGGTCGATGAAGGACGCGATGTCCATCGACTTCGATTAAACACAGCAGCTTCGAAGGAATACGAATATGGCCGCATTGGCTAACACCTTCCAGACCACGAGCGCCAAGGGCAATCGTGAACAGCTTTCCGACGTGGTGTCCCGCATCACGCCGGAAGATACCCCGATCTACTCGCTGATCGAGAAGGGCACCACAAAGGGTGTGCATCCCGAATGGGAAACGGATGAGCTCGCCGCTCCGTCCGCGAACATCAAGACCGAAGGCGACGAGTACACGTTCGGTGCCATCACGCCGCCGGCTCGCCTTGGCAATTACACCCAGATCCTGCGCAAGGATTGGATCATTTCGGCGACCCAGGAAGCCGTCGAAAACGCGGGGAATGCGGAAAAGCGCAAGTATCAGAAGCTGAAAAAAGGCGTCGAGATCCGCAAGGACGTCGAGTTCGCCATCGTCGACACCAACGCATCGGTTGGTGGCGCTACCCGTGAATTCGGCTCGCTTAACACCTGGATCACCTCGAACGTCTCCCGCGGCGCCACCGGTGCCAACGGCGGCTTCAACTCTGGTACTGGCCTCACCGTCGCGCCGACCGACGGCACCCAGCGTGCGTTCACCAAGCCCATCTTGGATAGCATCATGCAGCAGGGCTATCAGAACGGCGCCAACTTCCGCCACGTCTCGGTTTCGCCCTACGTGAAATCGGTGTTCGTTACCTTCATGTCGGACAGCAACGTCGCCCCGTTCAGATATGCCGTTTCCAAGGGCGGTGAGCGCAATACCATCGTTGCGACGGCCGACTATTACGAAGGTCCGTTCGGCACGGTCATGATCCACCCGAACCGGGTGCAGGCGACCGGTGCCCAGCAGGCACGCAATGCCTTCTTCATCGATCCGGACATGTTGTCGTTCCTCTGGCTCCGCAAGATCCAGGAAGACAAGGAAGTCGCGAAGACCGGTGATGCCGACAAGGGTGTCCTTATCGGCGAAGGCACCCTCAAGGTCCACAACGAGAAGGGTCTCGGCGTTGCCGCCGACATCTTCGGCCTTACCGCCGCGAGCTAATCGTGTCGGTTCCATCATCATCTGCGAAAGGGCGGGCTTCGGCTCGCCTTTTTCATATCAGGGAAAGCGGAAATGGCAGATCAAACGCAGAGCGCGGCAAAAACGAAGGTTGCTCCGGTAAAGTTAATCTATGACGTTTGGCTCGAAGAAGACCTTCGAACTCCGAGCGGCACTGTGCTCGAGCTTCCGCTAGAGCGGGCGAGGGAGCTCATCGACGCCGGCAAGGCCGAGCGCGCCGATCCGCTTCCGGGCGAGTCCAGGTGATCATTCGTGATGGAGCGTGGACGCTCTACGATCACGACAAGATGACGGGCCGCGCGGTCTGGCATTTGTTCGACGGGGAGAAAGACGTTTTTCGCGTCGACTACCCCGTCGACAACCTCATCAGCGAAAACCAGGAAGTTCGCAACAGCGCCGAAAAGGCCTGGCGCGGTGACTGGCATCGGGTCGCCTCGATCCCGCTGAACATCGCCCACAACAGCGGCCTCGTGCAGGCCCACAGCGAGGGCGACGACCGCTATGTGAAGCGGTTCCTCAACAGTTCCGACAACCGCGCCTGGCGGACAAAGGACGGCCATCTGTGAGCGTCGAATACGACCGCATCAGATCCAAGGTGAAGGCCATCGAGGCGATCCGGCCCAGCACCGAGGAAAGCCCCGAAGGCCACCGGGAAGCGAACGAGCAGATTTCTCGTCTCATTGACCGCTCCCGCATGTTTGCCGACGCCGAGCGCGCACGGAAGGTTCCCTTATGAGCACCATTGCCGATTATGCCTCGTTGCTCGTCGATGCCGGCGAATACAGTGGCCGCAACGACGTCGCGCACCTCTTCCCGCGGTTCGTCGGTCTCGCAGAGCTGAAGCTCAACCGCTTTCTGCGCGTGGCTGAAATGGAGGTTGTGGCTCCTGTCACCGTCACGAACGGCGCCGGGACGTTACCAACTGACTTCCTCGAGGCGAGAGAGGTCAAGAACACCAACGGACTGCCGATCCGTGCCGTTTCCCTGCAGCAGCTCACGGAAAGCTACCTGGGGCGAGCCGGTATCCCGACCGGTTACGCCATCGTCGGCAGCACGATCAACGTCCGTCCCGTCGGCGACGGTGACCTGACCATCACCTATTACGGCAAGATCCCACCGCTGACGCCCGCGAACCCGGCGAACTGGCTGCTGGAAAAGGCGCCTGACGCGTACCTCTTCGCCCTCGTCGAAGAAATCGCGATCTGGGAACGCGACGCCGGCAAGGTGGGCGCAGCCTTGGAACTGAAGATGCAGGCCCTCTCCGGCCTCAAGATCGGCGATGAGCGCTCGCGCTGGGGCAATGCCCAAGTCGTCGTTGGAGGCCCGACCCCATGACTTTGCTTTCCGCCATCAACGAGGTTTGCGACGTCGTTTCGCTCGATCGGTTCGAAAGCGTCTATGGCTCGAACGATCCGAACGCCCAGACGATGGTTGCGCTTGCCCAGGAAGCCGGAGACGAGATTGCACGGCGCGCCGATTGGCAGCACATGCTGTCGACGCATACGGCCGCCGGCTCGCCCGAGAACCTGCCCGACGATTACCAGCGCATGACGCCCGGTGGCGCCGTGCGAACCGCCGCGGGCGACTTCTTCCGACCGATCACCAACAGTTCGCAATGGGCCGTCATCGCCGGCATTCCGTCGGCGCAGCCGTACTTCTTCGTTCGCGGTCAGCAGATCCTGTTTTCGCCGGCCGCTTCCGCCGTCGGCGCAGTGATCGACTATCTGTCGAAGAACTGGGTTCTGCATGATCCGGATGGCCCCCAGGCCACGTTGACCGCCGACGACGACACGACGCTCTTCCCGGAGCGCCTGCTCGTCAAGGGCGTCATCTGGCGCTGGAAGCGACAGAAGGGCCTTCCCTATGAGGATAACCTCGCCGAGTTCGAGGCCGACCTCGTGCAGGAAATCAACGCCGATCGAGGTGCCTGATGAAGATGGCAGTCCGACCCGCTCGCATCGGGCAGAGCAACCGAGGCAATGTCTCGATCGGGAAACAGCAGACCTCGCAGCCCATCACGTATCCGGCGCCGAAGCTCGGGCTGGTCACGACGACGGACATGGCGAGCCAGTCACCGGGCTCCGCTCTAGTGCTGCGCAATTTCCTGCCGACGCTCGTCGGTGCGAAGATCCGCGGTGGGTCCGTCAAGAAGGCGCTGGCTGCCGATGGCGGCGACATCAAGAGCGCGTTCAAATACAAATATGGCTCGGTGGAAAAGCTGTTCATGGCAACGGACAGCGCCATCTACGACATGACGGCGCCGGCAGCACCGCCGACCACGACCGCAGCGGCCGTCAGCGGCTTCTCGGGTGGTGATTGGTGCGCTTTCCAGCATACCAACGCCGGAACGTCCTATCTCGTCTGCTTCAACGGTGCCAACAACCGGCAGTTATACAACGGCGTCTCTTGGACGACGGCGCCGGCAATCACGTTCGTGGACGGCACGACAATGCCCCAGCTCAACTATGGCTGGCTCTTCAAGAATCGTCAGTTCTTCCTGAAAAACGCGACCCTCGACGCCTACTATCTGCCTGTGAACGCGATCGGCGGAGCCGCCGTCGTGTTCCCGCTCGGCGGGGTCATGAAAAAGGGCGGCTCGCTGTTGACGGGTTTCTCCTGGTCGCTGGAAAGCGGCGACGGTCTGTCAGATATGTGCGTTTTCGTCTCGACCGAGGGCGAGGTCGCCGTTTATGCCGGATCGGACCCGAGCGACGCGAACAACTTCGCTCTGAAGGGCGTCTATCAGATCGGCAAGCCGCTCGGAAAGAACGCGTGGATCCGCGCAGGCGGCGATATCCTGGTTGCGACGAGCGACGGGCTCACTCCGATTTCGCAGGTGTTCCAGCGCGATCGGCAGGCCCTAAGCCTGGTCTCGATCTCGCGACCGATCGAAGACGATTGGAAGAAAGCGGCGAACGCAACGGGCGGCGGCTGGACACTGACACAGTGGCCCGAGCAAAACCTCGTCTTCGTCTCGTTCCCGGAAAACACGGTCGTCACCGATACGACCTTCGTGCTCAACGTTCTGACGGGCCGGTGGACGAGCATCAGCAACTGGAAAGCGCTTTGCTATGCCACCCTTCAAGGCGGCCTCTTCTTCGGGGCGCTCGACGGCTACGTCTGGCAAGGCGACATCGGCGGTACCGACGATGGGCTGACTTTCAGCGCCACCTATCTGTCGCAGTTCTCGCCGGCCGGTCAGTTCGGGCAGCGCGCAACGGCCTCCCTGGCGCACATGTATTTCCGAGGGAAGTCGAAGCCGAAGGTCAGGCTTTTCGCTCGGGCCGATTTCGATCGATCGACGCCGACTTTTGCCGGTGTCACCGTTGGCAACACCAATTCGTCCGAGTGGGATGTCGGCCTCTGGGATGTGGCCGTTTGGGACGGCGTTTCCGAACTCATGCGTTATGACGACCGGCAGAATGTCCGAGCGACCGGCGACATGATCGCGGTCGGATGCGTCATCACCTCAGGCGGCACGGTGAAGCTCGACCTCGAAATTGACCTCGCCACGGTGCAGGTCTCAGCAGGCGAGGCCAGCGCATGATGTTGATCTGGGGCGGCGAAAGCGCGCCAGAGGTCAACCAGGCCGTCGCGTCCTTTGTTGCCAGCCAAATCCCCGGCTGTGAACGTGGGTGGGAGAATTTCACGACCTTGGGGCTCGTCGACGCCGATCGGCTCGTTGCCGGCGTCGTCTTTCACAACTATGCGCCCGAGGCCGGTGTCATCGAACTGTCGTCGGCATCGACCAGCCGGCGCTGGCTCACCCGGCCGATGCTGAAAGGCATGTTCGGCTACCCGTTCGAGCAGCTCGGCTGCCAAATGGTCGTTTTGCGGGTGTCAGAGCGCAACGCGGTCATGATCGAAATCGCCCAGCGCTTCGGCTTCACAGCTCACCGGATTCCCCGGCTTCGCGGTCGGGATGAGGCGGAAATCCTGTTCACTTTAACTGATGACGAATGGCGGACTCACCCCGTCAATCGGAGGTAACATATGGGCAAGTCCAAAGCACCGAAGGCGCCGGATCCGAAGGAGACCGCAGCCGCGCAGACGTCGACCAACATCGGCACAGCGATTGCGAACCAGACGCTCGGCAACGTCAACCAGGTAACGCCCGACGGCGCGCTGACCTATTCGCAGACCGGTACCAAGCAGTGGAAAGACCCGACCAACGGCGCGATGTACGATCTGCCGCAATACACGGCGACACAGACGCTGTCCGCCGGTCAGCAGGCGATCAAGGATCAGAGCGACAAGGCCGAGCTGAACCTCGCGACCTTGGCGTCCGGACAGTCGGCAAAGCTGAACGAGCTTCTTGGCAAGCCGGTGGACACGTCAGGCGCTCCGGCCGCTGGTGACCCTTCTAAGATCGGGCTGCCGCAGTATGCCGGCTATGGTGCGGGGCCGACATTGACGACTTCGCTGCCGAACGCTGGCAATGTTCAGTCTTCCATCGCAGGCGCCGGCAACATCCAGAGGGACGTTGCAAACGCGGGCCCCATCAAGACGTCGCTGGGTGATACAGGCAACATCACGAACACTTACGACTACAGTGCCGACACCTCGCGTTATGAGAACGCGCTGATGGAGCGGATGAACCCGCAGCTCGCACAGAGCCGGTCAGCGCTCGAAACGCAATTGGCGAACCAGGGCCTGCAGCCTGGCTCCGAAGCCTATAACCGCGCGATCGACGCCGCATCCAGGCAGGAGAATGACGCCCGCCTCGGGGCCATCCTCAACGCTGGTCAGGAGCAATCTCGCCTTGCCGGCCTCGCTCGCGATCAGGCGACGTTCCAGAACTCCGCGCAGCAGCAGAACTTTAATCAGGCGCTTGCGGCGGCCGGCCTCAACAACCAGGCGCAGGCGCAGCAGTACGGCCAGAACGCCAACAACATGCAGCAAGCGAACGCCGCGCAGGCCCAGCAGTTTTCGCAGAACGCGGCTCAGTTGGAGGCGAACAACGCGGCGCAGAATCAGAATTTTCAGCAGGGACTGGCATCGGCAGGCTTCGGCAACGACGCGAAACAGCAGATGTACCAGAACCAAAACACCACGACCGCGGCAAACAATGCGCTGAAGGATCAGACCTTTAACGCGCAGCAGGCCCAGCTTGCGGCGCAGAACAATGCCCGGTCGCAGTATCTCAACGAGCTCTACGCCCAGCGCAATCAGCCGATCAACGAGATTTCGAGCCTGCTTTCTGGCGCTCAGGTCAACAACCCGAACTTCGTGCCGACACAAGGGGTGAACATCCCGAATGTCGACTATGCCGGCCTGGTGCAGCAGGACTATGCCAACAAGGTCAACGCCTACAATGCGAAACAAGCTGGCATCGGTTCGATCCTCGGTGGCGTCGCCGGCCTTGCGTCCCTGTCGGACGAACGGGCGAAGAAGGACATCAAACAAGTCGGCGGTCTCTATGAGTACCGCTACAAGGGCGAGGGCAAGAATGCTCCGAAGCGCATCGGCGTCATGGCGCAGGAGGTCGAGAAGATTCGGCCTGAGGTGGTCATCAAGGGCGACGATGGTCTTCGCCGCGTAGATTACGGCGCCCTCTTTGCTGCAGGAAGGCAGAAGTGATGGCAGGATTTCTTTTCGGTGGCGATACCGGCGAAACTGCGCAGTCGCTCGCTCGCAAGCGCGATATCCAGGACATGCTGGCGCGCCAGATCATGGGCTCTCAGCCGAAGACGGCCCAAGAGGGCATCGGCGCTCTGTTGAGCGGCATCGGCGTGGGCATCAGCCGCTATCGTACCGACAAGGCGCAGCAGGCGGGCACCGACGCGGCCTCGAAGCTCTACAACTCGATCCTGGGCGCACCCGCACGATCGACGGCGAGCGCACCCAGCGTCACACCCGGCGCCATGGGCGGCAACATGCCGAAGGTCGACAGCAAGGGAAACATGCCCGTTTCCACGGTCGGCAACGACGAGATCCGCAGTGGCATCATCTCTTCGGCCAACGCCCTCGGCATCGATCCGGTCGACCTTGCGACGGCTATTTCTTATGAGACCGCCGGCACCTTCGACCCGACGAAGAAGGGACCGAAAACCCAATGGGGTCAGCACCAGGGGTTCCTTCAGTTCGGTGAGCCTCAGGCGAAAGAGCACGGCGTCGATTGGAACAATCCCGTCGGCTCGCAGCTCGGCGAGAATGGTGCCGTCGTCAGCTACCTGCGCAACGCTGGTGTGAAGCCAGGCATGGGCATGATGGACATCTACAGCGCCATCAATGCCGGCAGCGTTGGTCGCTATGGCGCCTCGGATGCCAACAACGGCGGCGCACCTGGTACGGTCGCGGACAAGGTCAACAACCAGATGGCCGGCCACCGTCAGAAGGCGCTTGCGCTGATCGGGCAGGGCGGCGCCACTGTCGGCGAGCCGATGGCGTACTATGACGATAAGGGCATGTCTGTCGAAAGCCGTCAGCCGGCGTTCTCTCCGGATGCACAGACGCGCCCGGCTGGAAACGCTCGAGCTACCGTGGATGCCACCGCACCGCGGAATGCTGCCGAGGCGGTGACGGCTATGGCTGGTGGCAACATGCCGGCGACGAGCCCGTTCGTGTCGCCGTTCGTCGATCCTCACATGCAGTCGACCGCAGCCGCCGGCCAGGCCGGGGCGTCTCTCTCTGACGAGGTCGCCGCTTTCGAGCAGACGCCCGAGTACGCCGCGCGCTTCCCGGGCCGAAAGGTCAGCCCTTCTTTCCCGGGCAAGGAAACCGACGACATGGCCGTTGCCGCGCTTCCGCAGCCGGTGAACGTGGGCGCAAATCCGGTCCCACCGAACTCCCAGCCTGTCGCCGACGGCCAGATCCCGGCGCAGTTCGCGGGCTCACAGCAGCTTGCCAGAGCCGAAGGCGGCATCATGAATGCGCTGAACACTGGAACCCCTGCGACGCCGCAGCAGATCGCTCAGGCAGTGGGGCAGCAGCCGGCGCAGGTTGCGCAGTCGGCCGGTGGCGTTGACCCCCGTCTCTACGAGATCCCGTCCAACGGTTTCGCGACCCCGGAGATGAAGGCTGTCGCGCGGACGATGCTTCAACAGCAGATGGGTGAGCAGGAAGCAGCGCGCGAAGAGGCGACCTGGCGTAGCCGGCAGGAGTATGAGCGCCAGGCGGCGCAGAATGATCCGCTCTACCGCATCAAGCTGCAGCAGGCCCAGAACGAGCTTGAGGGTGGCAAGAAGCAGCCGCTCATCAACGCCGGCAACGGAAATGTCTATGACCCCAACGACAAGACGTGGATCACGCCTCCCGGTTCCTCGGGGTCCGGTGGCGCGTTCCGCTTCGGTGGCAACTCAGTCGAGGCCCAGGCACTCAACGGTCTGATGGATAGCGGCGCACTGACGCCTTCCCAGGCGCAGCAGCTCGGCGCCGGAAAAACGATCAGCGGTCCAAATGGCGAACTGATCTTCCTCACGCCGCAGGGTGTGTTCGGTACCTCGTCGCAGGCGGGTGGAGCTATCCAGCCGATCACGCCGAACCAGACTGCCCCGCAGGGGAGCAATTCGCCGCAGGCGGTGCCGCAAACGACCCCCGAAGCTGTGCCCCAGGCCGTTCCGCAGGCAGCCGATCAGCATTCTCAGAGCCAGCCGGCCACGCTCGCGCCTGGTCAGATTGTGCGCGATGGAAACATCCAACTCACCGAGCCGAAAGTTCCTGAGGCTCAGAAGAACCGCGCTGCTTCCGTGGATCAGGCATACAAGGCGCTGAACACGGAATTGGATCGGTATTCGGAGCTTGTCGAGAAAACGGGCATCGAGGCGATGCCTGGGCAGAGCAAGGATCAGCTCAACTCGGTCCGCCAGGGCGTGATGCTCCAACTGAAGGAGCTGTTCAATCTCGGCGTTCTCAACGGCCCCGACCTCAGCCTGATGGAACGCATGATCTACGATCCCGTCATTGACCCCTTCAAGGAAGGCGGGGTCATGAACCTCCCGGATCAGCTTTTCACGTCGATCGCGGGCAATCCCGGCGCACGGGCGAAAAGCTCGGTCGACGAACTGAAGCGCATGATCGGGAACATCCGAAATTCGGTGACCGCTCCAAAAAACAATACGGGCGGCGACCAGAGCATTGATGACCTCGTCAAGAAATATGGGGGCTGAACGTGGCCACACTCGAACAACTTGGTAACGCGCTGCGCAATGCCGACCAAGCCGGCGATGTACAGGCGGCGACGCGCCTTGCCGCCGAAATCAAGCGAATGCGTGCGGAGGAAACGCCCACTGCCGGCGGTCGTCACCTGTCCTTTGAGGAGGGAGCTGCTCTCCTCGATCGAGAGGAGAGCGCGGCCAACGGAAGCGGCACCTTCGGGGCGGCAACGACGAGCTACATCAACGGGATTCCCATTGCGGGCCCGATACTACTCGACGGCACCCAGCGCGGCGCAGCGGCTCTATCGTCCGCGATCAACGGCAAGGGCTACGACGAGAACCTGAAGGAAGCCCAAGCGCTCACCAAGGCGGCCCAGGAGGCACACCCGAGGGTTTCGACCGCTGCCGGTATCACTGGCGCCGTCGCCGGGACACTGCCAATGGTGGCGGCCGCTCCGGCTGCCTTCGGTGGCGGCAGTGCAGGGCTGCTCACGCGGTCTGGCATGTCTATGCTTAGCGGCGGTGCTGTTGGCGGTACCGACGCCGCCGTTCGATCGGGTGGTGACGCCGGAGAGATATGGAACGGCATCAAGTGGGGTGGTGGCCTTGGTTTGGCTGGTCCTGCCGTGGGCAAGGCCGTCGGCTCCGGTGCGCGCAAGCTTATGGACCTCTACCGAACAGCGCAGGCAGCGCAGGCGGCCGGCACCAAGCTCGGTACCGTCAACCAGATCGCGAAGGCTATTGCCGGCGACGGTCTCGACGAGGCCGGTGTTCGCTTGCGCCTCGACCGGCTGGGGCCGGAAGGCATGATCGCCGATCTGGGCCCGAATACGCAGGGAAAGGCGGCAGCGTTGGCCGCGATGCCTGGCCGGGGGCAGGACGTCATGCGCTCCGCGCTCGAAGCTCGCCAGGCCGGCGCGAACGCCCGTATCGCCGAAGTCGTCGACGAGACCATGGGGCGCAACGTCATCCCCTCGTTCGTCGACGAGGGCATTCAGGCAAACCAGCGCGTCCTGGGGCCGGAATATCAGCGGCTGTTCCGGAACGTTCGTCCGCACGACTTCCTGCCGATCGCCGACGACCTCGATCGACAGATCCACACGCTACGCGGCGACGCGCAGCGCGCTTTGCGGCAGGTTCGGGGCATGCTCAACACCACTGGCACCGACCGTGTTTCGAATGATCCTCGCGTGGCTTTCCAGACCCGACAAGCAATCGACGGCATGCTCGGTACCGAAACTGACACGAAGGTAGTTGCGGCGCTGACGGAAGCACGTCAGATGATCGATGATTCCTTGACGCGGGCGGTGCCTCAGTTGAAGGAAGTTGACTCGGCCTATGCCGAGCTCGCCCGCCAACGAGAAGCCCTGACGCGCGGCCAGTCGGTGCTCGATCATGGCAGGACGGCACCACGGCCGGCAGAGCTCGAACGCGAAATTGCCGAGGGCGGGCTTCCTCAGGGTGAGCAGATCGGGCCATCGGCGGTGCCGTTCCGGCTTTCCCAAGGCGCCCGCGCCGAAGTCGATCGAATCCTCGGCAGCAACGCCAACGATATCGCCCGCCTCAACAAGTTGGTGAAGTCTGAGGGGGACTGGAACCGCGCGCGTCTCGCTCAACTGTTCGGACAGGAAAAGGCGGACCGACTGTTCGGAGCGCTCGACAACGAACTGACCTTTGCCCGTACCCGCCAGGCGGTCACCAGCAATTCGGAGACGGCACGGCGCCTACAGCACATCGCTGATCTCGGCGGAACGGGTGATCCGAACCTCGCGCGGAACGCTTATGCGGCTGGCGGAGCGGCTGGTGCCGTGCGCGCCGCCGGCATCCGTACCGCCGACAAGATTGCCAATGCGATCATGGGCGGCCGACGCGAGGCGGCGAACGCTTCGCTGGCCGAGGCGATGGTCAGTAATCGAGACGCATTGGTGGATGCTTTGGCTCAGGCGCAACGCCGCGGACAAAACACGAAGCTGGTCGAGGATCTGGCGAAATCAATCCTGCTTGGACCCGGAGCCACGGGGGCGAGATGAGGGATCAATCCAGATGATCAGGAGATACGCTGATACGGCGAACAGCATGCCAAATACGAAGCCTGGGTCAAACCCATCGCCGAAATGACTGCCGAGCACGTCCGTCCCCTTTCCGATCGCGTAAAGGATGAGGGCGGTCACTGCGATGCAGGCTATCTGGATAATCCGGATCATCGGTACACGATATACTAGAATCAGGAAAACTAAAGCCTCGCCCAGTCACCTGTCATCATCGGGATGGTTTTCTTTACCCTGGAGCCAGCCTTCAGTCCAAAAATGCATGTCGATCACGCGCATCATCGGAGCGTCGAACTCGACTGACGACGAAAGTCTCGCTCGGGCGAGCTCCAATGAGTTGCGGTTCGCCTCAACATAGTCGAGGATCTGCGAAATGGAGCGTCGCGCAAATCGTCCGCTGACGTCGGCCGACCGCAACCCCGCAACCAAAAATCGATCGTACGCTGGAACGCATCCGAGGGCCGCAAGCATGATCTTGCTCGAAAGCGTGTCGGTTACGGAGACGTCTTCTTCTAAACCTTCACGAGTGTACTGCTCCTCGATGGCATTCTTCGCGGTCAGAATAGCCTCGATGTCTCCCGGCTGCGGGCATACTGAGCGAAGCATCTGGGCGCTCTTTGTGCGAAGAAACGCGACAACCCCCAAGTGCACTGTGTAGTCGCACCCTTTCAGGAATGCCGAGCCCCGCATCATCCCCCAGCTTGCCAGAAAATAACCGAGTTGGAGTGCAAGTTGATCATCAGTGCACGTTGAATCGCCAAACATTCGGTAGCAGCGAGCCCAGGACCCAAGATTGCTATGTGGCCGAGCAGCGTCGGCCAAGCGCTTGGAGACATTTAAGGAAATGCGGGCGGCGGGATCGCTTCCATCGAGCATGATTGTTCGATCATTCATGATCAGAGTCGAACGGGATGTAACCGCCGCCGATAAGCCAGTCGTGAATGATGCGCTTTATTGCGTCTTCACGGCTTAGCCCGTGCTCGGCCATGAACATTTGAATGCCCCGTTCGGTCTCGTGATCGAATTCCATTACCCACCCCTGCTTGCAGCGGGGGCATGAAACCGAAATCGCGCAGAACTTGCAAGGCTCCCGCTTCGGGGGCCTTTTTCTATGGAGAATGCTCATGCCCAGAACAGGTGGCGTTTACAGCCCTCCCGCTGGCACCAAAGGCACGCCGAACACGACCATTCAGAGTGTGCCCTACAACACTTGGGTCGATGATCTGACGGCGGACGCCAACGCCGCTCGCCCGATCACGGCAGGCGGTACCGGTGCGACGTCGGCGAGCGGTGCCCGCACGGCGCTTGGCCTCGCAATCGGGTCTGACGTGCAGGCCTACGACGCCGGCTTGCAGTCGATTGCCGGCCTGACGACGGTTGCCGATCGAATGATTTACGCGACCGGCGTCGACGCCTACGCGACGACGGCTCTCACCCCGTTTGCTCGCACGCTGTTGGACGATGCCGACGCCGGTACGGTCCTGACCACTCTGGGTGTCTCCCCATACATTCAATTCCTGCTGAATGACGCCGACTCTGCGACGGCGCGTGCAACGTTGGGGGTGACGATCGGAACAAACGTGCAAGCCTATGACGCGGACCTTGCCGCTATCGCCGCTCTGATCAGCGCGGCGAACAAACTTCCCTATGCAACGGGCACCGGGACTTGGGCTCTGACGGATTTCACCGCATTCGCGCGCACTCTGCTTGACGATGCCGATGCCTCTACAGCTCTCACCACCCTCGGTGTATCGACGTATGGAAAGTCGCTGATCGACGACGCGGACGCAGCAGCAGCCCGCGCCACCCTCGGACTGGGCACGGCGGCAACACAGAACACCGGAACCTCCGGGGCCAACGTCCCGCTATTGAACGGTAACAACACTCATTCCGGTACGAACATTTTCACCGGCAGCGTTTCCGTTGATGCCGCCGGAGACAGGGCTTTTTACTATCGCAGCGCCGCAGGGGTGAACCGTACAGTTACTTACCATGACAACGCCGCGGAAGCCTTTGTAATCAGCCTGCGCGACACGTCTGGGGTAGGGATTCGCAGCCTCACGCTGTTTCAAGGTGGAAACATCCAGTGGGGCGGCAACACTGTCTGGCACGCTGGCAACGACGGCGCCGGCTCAGACAACGACGCAGGGAAGTTCGCCGGTCAGCTTCCGACCTACTACACTGATATCCCCTCTCGGCTTGGTTACACCCCGGTCCAGCAGGGCGGTGGTGCGGGGCAAGGGACCAACAAAGTCTATGTCGGGTGGTCGGCCTCGGGTCTGAAGGCGCAAGTCGATGTCACAGACTTGGGGAAAATCTGGACTGATTCTCTGGCTGGCGGTGCACCGTCCAGCGGATGGGTAAAGTTCCCGAGTGGCCTGATCCTGCAATCAGGCTCCACCGTCGTATCGACAAACGCTTCTGCTGACGGAAGCATCAGCTTCCCAAGCGCGTTTCCGACGGCATGCACATCGGTCGTGGGCGTCGGCGGTGACACTACCGTTCCGTCGACCGATTTGAAGATCGGCGCTCTTACGACAACCGCATTCAACTTCCGCGCCCCGGGAGCCGCAAGCACGCCCGTCCGCGTCAACTGGATCGCCTGGGGATACTGACCATGAAAATCTATGCACTATTCGACACCGCCGGCCGCGTCGCAGGCTTCTGGACCGACGACCTCTATCCGCCGAACGAAGACGGCGGCATCAACCCGGCGATTCCGGCCGACGTTGTCGAGATCAGCGCCGAGGCTCACGCTCGCTTGGTCGAGTTCCCGGACGCCTGGCGCTGGCAGAACGGGGCGCTGGTCGCCTACGAGGCGCCGCCGTTGACGCCAGAAGAGGCGAGGGCAGCGATGCGGCCCCTCACCGCCAGACAGTTCCGTCTGGGGCTGCTCAACGCCGGTATCGCGCCATCGGTCGTTACAGCGACAATCGGCGGCATGCCGGCCGGCCCTGACAAGGACAAGGCTCAGATCGAATGGGAATACGCGACCACCTTCAATCGAGCACACCCGCTGATCGCGACCGTTGGCGCCGCGCTCGGCCTCACTAATGATCAAATCGACGTCATGTGGCTGGCAGCGGCCAATCTCTGACGCTGGCGAGCTTGAAACCAACGAATATCTGGCCGTAGATGGCGCGTCTGTGAATTCGAACGCTCAGACGGAAGGCTCCGGATCATCCTCGTGGGATTCTGGGGCCTTTTTATATCGGGCGGCGCGAGCGTGGCGAGTCTGTCCTTCGACTACTTGGCCGCGCTTCGGATCTCTCTGGCGACGTCACTGTCTTCTCCGCAGCATTCAGTGGCAATGTCCAAACAGCGTTGCCGTTCCAGGGCAATAGCCTCAGCAACCATCTTCGTCGGGTCGCGTTGCCCGCGCGCAAGGTGACGGGCCGAAAGGCTCCACGCTGTTTCAGCAATCTCTTCTGGAATCATAATTCGCCTCAGTTGACACTCAACCGAACGTAGGCGCCCTCGCTTTCGTGAAACGTGTGCGTGATTCCAGATCGGTCGGCGTGCAACCTGAGCCACGACACACCAGCAAGGCCGCGAGCCTTACGCTGCCAACCCACCCACCACAGGAGACCACAATGGACCGCGCGAAATTCTTCGCGGCGGTGCGCTCGCCCTTGTCCATCAGTAAGAAAGCACAAGTGCAGGGCATCGACGCTATCCTCGACGAGGCCGCGCGCCGCGGCACGAGCTTGCCGCGCCTGGCCGCAATCCTGGCTGAGGTGCACCACGAAACCGACGGCGCCATGCAGCCTGTTTCGGAAAACCTCAATTACTCGGCCAAGCGGCTGACGGAAGTTTGGCCCAGCCGATTCCCGACACTTGCTGCGGCGCAGCCCTTCGCGAACAACCCGCGCAAGCTCGCCAACAGGGTCTACGGCGGCAGGCTGGGCAACACCGGCCCTGACGACGGCTGGCTGTACCGTGGACGCGGGCTGGCGCAGATCACTGGCAAGACGAACTACGTCAAGTTCGGCCTCGCCGGCGCTCCCGACAAGGCGAGCGAGGTGGCCACCGCCGTCCGCATTCTCTTCGACGGGATGACCGGCGGCATTTTCACCGGCCGCAAGCTGAAGGACTACGACTCCGCCGATGGCTACCGCTACGCGGCCTCGCGCGCGATCATCAACGGCGACGTGAAGGCAAACGGCGCGCGTATTGAGAAGTACGGTCGCGCCTTTGAGGCTGCGCTGCGCTCTGGTGGCTATGACGGCACCGCGCCTGCAGCACCCACCGCCACTGGCTTCTGGGCCGCGCTCGGTCGCTTCCTGCTGACGCTTCTCAAGGGAGGCAAGAAATGACCGTCTGGATTCGCATCGCCCTCTACATGATTGCCGGCTGGCTCTACGGCTCCGGCTACATCGGCGAGGAAGCCAAGGCGCTGATCACCGACGATCCGGCCGTTGCCGCATCGATCGAGGCTGGCATTGCTGCAGCTATCTGGAGTTGCCCCCAAAAGACCGGACGTGCTCAGGTTTGAGATTGCGAGCTGATGAACTCGCGGGGTGATTGATATCCTAATGCCTTATGCGGGTGAAGATCGTTGTAATGATCGAACCAGAAGGGCAGTTGTGCGATGACGGTTTCGGCATCCGGAGTTGGGTTTACCGAGACGTAATCGCGCTTGAATGTTTTGACAAAGGCCTCCGCCATCCCGTTCGACTGCGGGCTGCGCACCGGCGTCGAGCACGGCTCCATGCCGATGTCGCGGAGCAAGGATTTGGTGTCCTTGGCGATGAAGCAGGAGCCGTTGTCCGTGAGCCATTCGATAGGCTGCGGCAACATGTTGATGCGGCCAAAGCGGTTCTCGACAGCCGTGATCACGAGGTCCTGCACATCTTGGCTCTTGATGCCTTCCGTGGTGGCGATATGGGCGATTGCTTCCCGGTCGCAGCAATCGAGAGCGAAGGCCACTCGGACCTTCTCCTTGTTGTCGCAGCCGATCTCGAAGCCATCGGAGCACCATCTGGTGTTCGAGCGGGCGACGGCGACCTGGCCGTCATGAAGACGATCATCGACGGCTCCGGTATGTCGCACGAGCAGTAGATGATGCAGCTTCATGACCCGGTAGACGCGCTTGGCATTGGGCCATGACTTGCCCTGTTTTCGGGCATTCCTGCGTAGGATGGCATGGACCCGGCGATAGCCGTAGGTGGGCATGTCGGCGATGACGGCCTTGATATCTTCCACCAGCTCCCGATCCGGGAGTGGCGGGCGCCCTCTGGCTCTGGAAGGGGAACCTGTGGCACGGGCAGCGATATTCGACCGGGCGACACCCAAAGTCTCGCAGACGGTCTTCATTTCAAAAAGTCCTTCGGAAGAGAGAGCGAACGCAACATCTGTTTTTTTGGGCCGGTGGCGATTTCGAGGGCTTCCTTGAGGATTTCGCCTTCCATCGTCTTCTTGCCCAACAGGCGCTGCAACTCCTTCACCTGGGCCTGAAGCGCCCGGTATTCGGAAGCCGGAACGACCTCCTCCTCGGCGGCCGTCGCCGTCAGCGCCCCTTGAGACGCCAGCTTGCGCCATGCGAACAACTGGTTCGGCTGAATGCCGTGCCGCCGGGCAACGACGCTCACCGTCGCATCCGCCTCGTAGGTCTCTTGAATGATGGCCAGCTTCTCCGCCGTGCTCCAGCGCCGTCGCCGTTCCGGACCCGAAAGGACTTCCATCTTAAAGTTGCTACTAGTCATATTACCAACATTACTCCTACCCACTTAGTTAAGTGGGGGAGCATGTCCGGACCTTTCGGGGGCTAATTCACATTGCTGCAGCTATCGGCGCCATTCCGGTGGCGTGGTGGCAGTGGGCGCGCAAGGTGGGGCATCCGACGTGATCTTCGGCGCATTGTTCGCGGCAATCTGGTCCCGCATCACTGGCTGGCTGGCTCCGGTCGGCATGGCGCTCGCGATCGTCGCGGGTGCCTTTTTCTATGGACGCTCCAGCGGCAAGGCCGATGCCAAGGCGGAGCAGGCTAAGGCAAACGCGAAAGCCATAAAACAGGCGAGGGCCGTTGAAGATGAGATCAATGAAATGGGCGGCGCTGACATTGACGCTCGCCTTTCTAAGTGGCTGCGTGACGGCCGGTAGCTACTGCGACGTTGCGCGCCCTGTGCGGCCGTCCGTCGAAGACAAGATGACGGAAGGCACCAAGCGCCAGATCCTGGCCGAGAATGAGAAGCTGGTGAAGCTTTGCGGGGTGAAGCCGTGACCGGCGCCGAGATCATGGCCGCCGTCTCGTTCTTCATCGGCTTGCTAGGCTTTGTCGCCGGCATCTGGTGGCGGATCGAGGGGAAGTACAACAAGGTCACGGATGACCTTTCAGCCCACAAACTTCACGTCGCCGAAACGTACATCACCAAGCAGGGCATGCGGGAAGCCACGGAAAGCATCATGGAGGCGATCAGCGGCGTGAAGACTGCCGTCGATCACATGACGCTGCGCGTTGACCGCATTGTCGAGAATCAGGCAAAATCCAGAACTACACGCACCTAATCAAGGCCCTCTCCTTAACTGGGGAGGGCCTTTTTTTGTTTGTGCCTCTGCTGCCCGCCCATCGTTTCGAGAGACCACATCTCAGAGGCCTGAACTTTTGAGCCGCCATAAGGGCCTCTGGTCCGCTATTTCCTTAATGTCGAACCGTTCCCCTGTTTTAAACCAACGGATCAACGCGTCCACCCCGTTGGCGCAGACGTTGATGGTCTGATCGTGTTTTCGGATCCAATCCTTTTCCGTTCCATCACGAGTTATCGCTTCTGAAGGCTTGGTGAAAAATACAAACTGCTGACTAATGGCCTGCGACGTATAGGAGAAGAACTCCTGGTCGGTGGCATCGACCCAAATTCGATAGAAACGAGCAGCTCGTCTGAATTCAGGCAGTTCTCTTGCTATACCAACCTCGAGCGTCGCAGCCTCAACTTGAACCCACTTTTTTTCTGACTCTAGCGCTCGGATCAGATCTGAATTCAGAGGACTGCTTAGAAGGCCTTCGGCGCATAGGTTCTCGAACGATACTACCAATTCGCCAAACGCTTTGTTGCGATCGGCCGCAGTAATCGTGAGCCGCGCTGCTTCCGCCTGCTGTCGCGCGTAGTAGGCACCATATGCGGTAGCAATCCCGGCAAGAACTGTGGCGACAACCATCAAGCTTTCCATAACGAAGCGATGGTGTTCAGCCGGCTGAAAAACGGCACGTTTCTTCCAAGGCCAGCGGAGGGTTTCCCGCCACTGCTTTAAAGTCATATTACTCATTTGTTTCCCCAGCAGATCGGCTCACACTGAATCACCCGGAGACAAAGTCAATAGATCCGCCGAGGCTGGCCGCGGATATGGCTTACTTCGACCTTTTGCCGCCCCGGGCGAGCTTGGAGATGAGGGCGGTGGCAGGCGATATGGCACTAGGTTGAGTGACGAACGCTAACGATGGCTGCGGTTCAGTAGGGGACGGTGCTTTGCGATCAGGGCCCGCTCAATGTCCAGATAGGGGCGGACGGGACCAGCAACTGTGTCAACTTCGTCCGGTAAGTGCACGTACGCTGTGAGGTGGCCAAACTGACCCAGCTTTTGCAACCAAGCCTCTGCTTCCCATGCCGGTGTGCTGCCCTTATCAAACTGGAGCCGCTTGTTGATATCCTTGGCATAAGCCGCCAGGCGACCGCCGATCGGCTGTTTGCTTGTGCCGATCCGAATGATATCGCCAAGCGGTGACAGCCATGCATAGTTGACCTCAGTCCAGCGAATGGCGGGGGAATCTAGCAGCTCGACGGTGATGGAGCGACTATCGGCGCCTAGAGTCATTGTCGCTATGCGTTCGGAAGCGGCGCCGAAAAAGGGGGCGGTCATTGTGGAGCTATCCGCCAGAATGCCAGCTCCGCAGGAACGAGCCAGGCTCCGCCAGGTGCACGGCCCTCGGAGGCACTTGCCCCAATCGCCATATCAACAGCAAGGTCGAGCGAAGAGAAGGCATTGAACACATCCATCAGGTTTGGAAGTTCATACTTTGAATCCTGCTGCATGTAGCGATACTCGTAGCTGGCATGTTTTTCATCAAAATGACTAACCACAAACGCCAATTCTGGGCAGACTAAGCTCCGGCCAACGCAAAGCTCCGATAGCGCCGAGAGGCTATGGCGAACTTCGGGGGATCTCAAGGTTTTTGCATCAGTACCTTTATGAATAAGATAGGATTTCAGGTATATTTCCGCAGCAAAGCCGAGCAGCATATGCAGGCTTAACAAAAACGTCGTGTCATCTGGAGCCTGAAAACGCAACGGAGACGTTACGATTACGTAAGATGACTGAACGTAACCCTTGGCAGTTCCATAGGCTTTAAATGCTGGGCTCAAGATTAACCTCTGAATATCATGTTGATCAAAGAACGTCGTCTTTCCAAACTGGCTTCCGTACCATCTTCACTTTGACCAGTTTGCGGACGCGGAGCTTCCCAATGTCGTGGCCCCAGGGCAACTCGAAAATTGCTCTGAGGTAGTCTTTGTTTCCGCATTTCTCGCAACGGAAGTTCGGCGCGATCTCGTCAATCGCAACATCGCCGCAGAGCTCCAACAGGTCCCGGCATCTATAGCGGTGTGCAATCCGGCAATACATGCAGTCGATCTTGACGATCTGTCCGGTTTCCTCGGCTTTGGCAAGCGTGTGCATGCGCCGCTGGCGGGTTAGTCCATTCTGCTCCGGCATGGCGTCACGCGGTGGGTTGAGCGCCTTCTTTATCAGCACAGGAAGGCCGCCAGCCGCGGGTGAAGCCGAGGCTCATCGAGATCTCAGCTAGAGCCAGTTGTTCGCGAAGCTGTCGGCAGTCATCGAGCAAGGTCCGGATCGTGGCGACCGCATCGCCATCATGCCAGGCGAGGGCGGCCGCGAGTTCATCGAGTTCGGTGGTCTCTGACTGTTGCTGGGCGGCGGGCATGGCTTCTCCTTCTCCGCTTCGCGGAGTTGATACGTGTTCTGTCAGGATGGCGGCCGCAACGCCGTGAATGTTCTTATTATGTTCTGGTTTGGCGGGGTGTCAACATCCAGAACCGTGGGTGGCCGATGTTTCCCTGAAGCGTTCCTGTATACATGGTGAATTGGGATGGCCACCTAACGAGGCTATCGTTAATCTACCCGAGGTAGAAAAGTTTGGGTGGGGAAAACGTGCGCTTATCGTTAGCTAAAAAGTACCTGTCGATCGGCAAATTCCCGCAAGTCAATCTTCCGGATTTTACGTTGATCACGGGCCTCAACGGAAGTGGGAAAACCCACCTTTTGAGGGCGCTTGAGTCGGGGCACGTAGAGATTGAGGATGAAGGCAGTCCATATCAGCCTGGCGAGGTCCGGTTCTTCGATTGGGCATCGATTGTACCGCAATCAGCATCCACCAATCCGACGGACAACATTGATCTGATTGTCAGCGATTATCGAGCAGCAATCAACAATATACAGAATTTGGCGATAAGGCAGCCGTTCGGTGAAGCGGTCGAACGGTTTCCCAAGCTCAGAGATCGGTACGGTCAAAGTGCGGCAGACTACTTCCTTGCCGGACATGATGAGTTGGCCGAGTTGTTGGGGAATGAGGAGAATGCCCTTGAGGCTAGAAGCCTCATCGACGCCGATGCGGAGCCGGTTCACTGGCAGCAGTTGGACTACCTACCGCAAGAAATACGCCGTGGAATTCACTCTATTGCTGAGCGGTGCGGCAAGCCGTTTTTCGCCCTATCTGACGATGAGTTGCGAACGCTCGTAGTTACCGGGCTTCCCAGCCAGAGCGCCTTTCAGCAGTCCTTCTCCCGTCTCTTTACTCTGTACCGGGATCGCAAGTTCGAAAACAAGATGGGACAACTATACACGAAGGAAGGGTTAGACAAAGATCACCTTACAGACGAGCAATTCGAAGAATTGCATGGAATGCCTCCATGGATATTTGTAAATCATGCCCTGGAGGTGGCGAAACTTCCATTCAGAATTAAAGAACCAGACCATCTGAGCAATAAACCGTACGTTCCGCTTCTTGTCAGAACAGACACGGGAGTAGAGCAGCAGATCGAGACATTGAGCTCTGGCGAAAAAGTAATACTGTCATTTGCATTTTGTATTTATTTCTCGAGTGACAATCGACAGATAACTAATTATCCGAAAGTAATTTTGCTGGATGAAGTTGATGCAACATTGCACCCTTCAATGGCGAAATTATTATTGGACATAATCCAGAAAACGTTGGTCGAATCTTGTGGTGTGAAGGTTATAGCAACAACACATTCTCCTTCGACTGTGGCACTTTCTCCTGAAAGCTCGATATTTGTAATGCAGGGCAACGGCGGAGGGCTCGTCAAGCGAACAAAATCGGAAGCGCTAAATGCACTGACAGATGGCGTCCCCACGCTGGCGCTTTCGTTTGAGGGGCGGAGGCAAGTCTTTGTTGAAAGCGACATCGACGCTGAGATCTATAGTGCTCTGTATGACATTATGAACATGCGCAGTTATGGGCGTTCACTTGAGTTCGTCGGGGTAGGCAAGGACAAAGACGGCGGCTGCGATCGGGTAAAATCCTTGGTCAGCAGTTTAGTTTCAAACGGAAACAAGTCCGTTTTCGGGCTGTTGGACTGGGATGGTCAACGAGTTGCAGATGAGCGCATCCACGTGATGGCTGAAGCTAAGTGGCATTCACTCGAGAACTTGGTGTTTGATCCCTTGATCGTAGCGGCCGCTGTCTGCAGAGAATTCCCGGATCAATATCAATCAATAGGGTTAGCCACGCGGACGAACTGGCGGCAGTTTGCGACGTCTCCTCCCGATGTCCTTCAGACATGTGTTCGCGCGGTTACCTCGGCTGTGTTTGGCGATCTGCCAAGTGCTGCTATTGGTTGCTCGTATGCGGGAGGGTTCGTCCTAAGCGTCGATGAGAGGGCGAGATCAACGCGGGGCCACGATTGGCAAGGATTGGTGCTGGGTAGATATCCGATGCTGCTGCGCATCGCCAATTCGAACCAGGACCTAAAGGGCGCAGCTCTTCTCAGGCGCATAGTGATGGCGGTCGTAAGCGACTGCCCTGAGTTCCTTCCGGCCGAACTCGGATCTTCATTTGAGAAGCTTCTGTTGGCGCCCGCCCACTGAGGTGCCCAAAGCAGGATTGCGGGGCACGTGCCCCGCAATCCTCTCACTTAACCTTCCAGCCTTTGAGACCCTTGAACGCGCCCTTAAGCATTTTATCCACTTCAGCCTTCGCGTGCTTCATAGCGCGCTTCTTGATGTCGCCATAAGGTCCGAAGTCTGCACCGCATGATTTGCATTTGGCATGGTCGTCGTCGGTGTAGTCATCTGGCAATTCGATCTTTGTGGGACCGCATTTCGAGCAGGTGAAGGTGACGTCTATAGTGTCTTCTGCCATGTGCCATCTCCTGATTCGGTACAGGTATGTTCACATAATGTTCTTTGGTTGTCGATGATGACAACCGCAACCGCTTGTGGATCAGGTGCGATTTTTGGCTCGCCCCGCAATCCGCTCGTCAATCCATGCCAGCACCTCTGAGCGCACGAATGCCACGCGGCGTTCGCCGAGTTCGACCGCATCTGGAAATCGGCCGGCCACGCGGAGGCGGTTGACCATCGTGCGCGAGAGACTGGTCAGCGCGCAGATCTCTTTCATCGGAATCAGGATGGGGGTTGGTTTCCGGGTCATCTTCACGCCGCCATCCAAACTTCGTTCAAGATCCGCGCTGCCAATGCTGCCTTATCCTCCGGCAGGAAACGACCGTAGTGGCTGCGGATCATTTCGGGCGTGTCTTGGATGGCGTAACTCGCTTGCTCGTAGGAGCCGGTCTTCTTCAAGATGTGTGTTGCCAGGACGTCGCGCACGTTATGTGGCCCATGGGGCAGGAGACCCTTGATTGCTCCACGGCCTGTGTATGGGTTGTAGATGCCGTAGCGCTGAATGGTGAGACGCCAGACTTCGTAAAAGGACGAGCTATCGTATGTCGCGTCTTTGGTGTTCGACTTCGTCGTCTTGACGAAGAAAGTGCCCGGATCATCGACCTCGCTCAGGAGCGCTCCTCGGTGCCGGCTCACGTAGGCATCGATGTAGTGGTAGAGATCCAAGAGGTCTGGCAGGACCAGGCGGAATGGCTTCTGACCGAAAAACGATGAGCTTGCGTTTTTGAATGCGTTGGCAGGAATCAATACTTCCCAGCCGTTCTCTCGATCGCTCCACCGTAGCTCACCGCATTTCAGATCCTCGAGACGGCGCTCCGATGTGGGGAGCCGACCGCGGGGACATACAAGCAACTGTCGCAGATTTTTCTGACGAAGCCCGAGATGCAGGCCTAGCCGCAGCAAGAGGAACGACCGTACTGCTTCTGCCGCGGCTCGCGGGTGCCGTTTCTCATCGGGCATCCGAGCGAGGATCTCGTCGGTGATTTTTCGGTACTCCGAGAGCGGGCTATCGGTCTCAAGCACGCACATGATTGGCTCGAACGGATCCCGGTGGACCCGCGCGACTCGTTGGATTTCCTTCAATCGATTGGTGAGGTGGCGATAGAAATTGTCGCAGTAGCCATGCCAGTCGCTGGACGCAGCCGTGATTTCGGATTCTGAGACAAGCCCTGGGATCGGCCGGACGCGCGTGAGCAACTCCGGGTGCTGACGAAGCCAGCCTGTTTCCTTGCGCGTTAGGGCAAGCGCGACGGACAGCATGTTCACTTCCCACGTGGTGTAAAAGCCCCGGCGATGCTCGCGCCAGCGCAGGTACCAATCCCAGACGCCAGGAAAGGCGAGCAGGCCGAATGTCAGGCGCTCAAAGGGAATTCCGTAGCCCCGCACACCTTCGTTCGGCGATGCAGACAGCGCGCCGAACATCAAGCCGAGGTGTTCGATCTTCTGAGCGGCAGTTTCCTCGCCCCAAACGCCGTTTCGCTGAAAGCCGAGATCTGTGAGCGTGGTCGTCTTGAATCGGATAAGACCTTCCATCTCAGCGGCCAGGCTCGCGGGTGCATCAAGGCCGCCGGACAAAAGGTCAGGGTCGACGGTGTTCGGATCCTCGTCTTCGATGTCCCAAACCGGTGAAACTGAACGGCCGGTCAGGGCAGGGAACCGAATTGCATAGCGCTGCTTAATCGCCGCCGCTTGGAATCGGCGGTATTCGGTCGTGCCGCTGATAATGACCCGCCGCACCCATTCGATAATCTCCTCTCGTTTTTTGAATGGAAGGGAGTTGAAGTCGTCGGGTAGATGCCAGGCGAGCCGCCGGCGTTCGGCCTCCCCAATCCCAGCCCCCACATTGTGGCCCTTAGTCGCGCGCATCGCGTTCGGCAGCTTGCTTTTGAAGTAGCCGGCTGGAAGTCGATAGCGGCTTTCGATCCGTCCAAGAATCTCGAGGCTTTGGACGCTCCTCGGCGGTTTTTCTCCATTGAACCAAACAACAATCGTCTTGCGATTGAATGCCTCTCCGGGGCGAGTGATGGCTTTGTGCAGGTGCCAGCAGGTGTCGCCGTGGCGCCGCATATGAAGCTGAAGTGCCTCGGTGAAAGTTGCGGGGTCGTCCCAGTCATCGAAAAGAGGTTCGGGGAACTCGACGATGGGTCTCGGCTTCTGACCGCGTTTTCGCCTGGCCTCTGGGGATTCGGTCAGAGCCGCGGCATGCAATTGCGCGGCGGTGCGTGTGATCTTGTTTGTCGGCATCATTGTGTGGCGCGCTGACCAAGATGGAGCGCACGTTTTCCTTCGCTACGAATTGAGCGGCGGAACATACATAAACGGCGACCAGGTGCAACGGGAATTATCTGCTAAATAGTTGTAAACATTTATGTTTTACAAATTTGTCAAGGCATCGCTGATTAGCGATTAGTCGCGCTGCTTCTTTGACGCCTTCAATTGCCTGCGCGCATCACGAGCGCGATCCTCGATGAGCTTTAATTCAATATCCGTTGCCCAGTCGCTATCGAGCGCCCATGTCACCGCGACGTTTGTATGGATCGCATCCGTCTCTTCGCTGCACATCAATGCCCAGCCGCGGTCGCGCTCCTTTGCAGGCAGGAAGTGGCGGCTCACAATTCGGAAATGTCGAGAATCTCTGAAGAAGCTGAAGACGTCCCCAATGTTGGGACAAAAGCCGCCAAAGTAATCGGTGTCAGCATCGAGCAGTAGCTGGAGCTCGCCGTCTGGCTGGATTACGTAGATGCGTACCGCGACGGCATTCATTGTTGACGGTCACGGAGCTTGATCACGCCTTCGCCGCGTTCATCTTCAACAAAGATGACGCCGGCAGCGGACAGGGCGGCTTTCATGTCCTCAACCGTACGCGGCTTAAGTTCTTCGCCAGCCTCAAAGCGTGAGACGGTCCCTGGGGCCACCTTGGCCAGCGCAGCTAGATCCCTAACGCCCAGGTTAAGTGCGACGCGGGCCATCCTGCATTGTACTGGATTCATTTTTGATACACTGCTTCAATTTCGTGTTGACGTACCGAAAATGTTTCGATATTAGTACGTTGTATCGAAATCGAAGCCAAAAATCAACGAGGAGCCCAACACATGACCGCCAAAGCGAGATTAAGAGTAGTGCCTCCCATCGCAGTCGAACCCGATGAAGGCAGAAGATTAAGACGCCAGGCCGGTGAGGCCGGCTTAAGAGAGCAGGTGCAGGGCGCTGATAACGGCCGCCCGCACCACCCTTGGCGAAGCGAAATTTACGACATCCAAATGATGACGAAGATTGCCGTGACGCTCGTCGACGAGGTCTTCCGGAACATTGTAGCGATGGAAGATCTCCATGAGATCGCGCTCCGTGAACAGCTTGGGTTTGACGAACTCTGCTTTCAGGTGCACGCACTGCGGAACGCCTCGGAAGCTTTGCAGCCCAATTAACTTCTGCCCGCTGCTCGGGCATATCGCCCCAGGCGCCTTCGTGGCTGCCAACGCCTTTTATTCCCACCCCCGCGGGGTACGGTCCAGAACGGGCCGGGGACCGTAGCGCGCTCGTTGCTTGGACACGGCGAAGAGCGGACGGCCCTTTACAAGACACCAATGGCCGGCGCGATCACCACCTGCGCCCACACAAGCAGCGCGCCGGCCGGTAATTAATTCCATGTTGCAAATCATGTCGCAGGGATTCAACCGAACCCCAATGACATGCGTTGAAATCATTGGAAATCTCTTGCAACACGTTGCAACATGATTTCCGCAGAAGCCTTACGGCTAGTTCTTTGATTTTGCTGAAGAAATGGTTGGCTGGGGAACCTGGATTCGAACCAGGACTAACGGAGTCAGAGTCCGCTGGTCTACCGTTAACCTATTCCCCAAGGTCGCTGTCGGGCGCTGCCCGTTGCGTCGGTGTGGCGGGCTTATAAACAAAAGCGCGGCCAATGCAAATACCTTTTGGCAAAAAAATGCGATCTCGATGTGGCGGCCGGATTTTTGCACCGGTTTGCCGGCGCAGATGGTGTGTTTGGTGCCAGGTATCAGCCGCTGAGCGGTCGCGTTGACGTGCAATTGCCGGGGGCGCTGATCGTGATCGATGTCGTTGAGTCGGTCTCATCCGGCCTTAACCCTTGGCAGCACAGTCAAAAACAGTTTGGCGAATGGGGCTTGCGCTGGTACAGTCCCGCCAACGAAAAATCGAGAGAGCGCCTTGAGCGGCCTAACGGCTTGCGCGGCGCCATGGTTGAGACAAGTGAAAGACCCCGATCACGGCGAAAAGCCGTCTGAATCCGGGGCGTCGGCAGCAGGCCGCAGTGATGGATCGAAGCTCGGTCCGCGCAACGGCAAGGGCAAGCGGAAACGACGCAAGTCGTCTGCTTCGCCGTCTGCAATTGCCAGCCAGTCCGGCGCTGCCGGTACGGCAGGGCGTCCCGCAGGAGACAACGAGGCGGAACCGGCGCGCAAGCGCAAGCGGCGTCGTCGTTCGAAATCAGCAAAACAACAGGCCGCAGTTGCGTCCGCTCGGCAGGACGACCGCGAGCAGTTCGTTGAGCCCTCGCTCGGCGAGCGCAAGGGCCACAAGCGCAGCAAGAAGGCACGGCATCGCCGTGGGCTTCAGGGCCGGCCGCTGACGAGCGGCGAGCGCCAGCCGACGCAGCAAAGGGCTGGCGATGGCAATGGTAGCACGCGATCGGGATCTTCCGCCTCCAATGCACAGGCGGGTGCGCAGCATCGGCCAGGCCAGCGCGCCGAGCAGCCGCGTGCGCCCTATGTTGCAGCCGGCGAGCCGCCGGCGCCGCTCTATGCGGCGCTCGACCTCGGCACCAACAATTGCCGACTGCTGATTGCGCAGCCGACGCGGCCCGGCCAGTTCCGGGTGGTCGACGCCTTTTCGCGCATCGTTCGCCTGGGCGAAGGGCTGGGCGCCAGCGGCCGGTTGTCGGACGAGGCGATGGAGCGCGCGGTCGAAGCGTTGAAGATCTGCGCGTCGAAGCTCGGCGCCCGTACGATCCGCCGCAGTCGCCTGATCGCGACTGAAGCCGCGCGCGCTGCTGAAAACGGGGAAACCTTCCTTGAGCGGGTGGCGCGGGAAACCGGCCTTGATCTCGAGATCATCAACCGCGAGACGGAGGCACGGCTTGCCGTTTCCGGCTGCTCGTCGCTGGTAGACCGCGAGACGCGCTCGGTCGTTCTGTTCGATATCGGTGGCGGCTCGTCCGAGATCGCTGTGATCCGGATTGGCGATTCCCGGTCGAACCGGCTTGCCAATCACATCACCCACTGGACCTCGCTGCCGGTCGGCGTCGTCACGCTTTCGGAGCGCCATGGCGGCCAGCATGTGACGCCGGCAAGCTTCGAGGCGATGGTGCAGGAAGTGGAGGGCATGCTCGCCCGCTTCGACAGCCCACCGGTCGAGGCGCTGGCAAATGGCGCGTCCGGCAGCGGCTTCCACCTGATCGGCACCTCCGGCACGGTGACGACGCTCGCCGGCGTGCATCTCGACCTGCCGCGCTATGATCGCCGCCGTGTCGATGGGCTGTGGCTCACCGACGACGAGGTTTCTGCCATGCAGGCGCGCCTGCTCTCCTGGGATTTCAATGCGCGCGCCGCCAATCCCTGCATCGGCCCGGATCGCGCCGACCTGGTGCTGGCGGGCTGCGCGATCCTCGAGGCAATCCGCCGCCGCTGGCCGTCGACGCGCATGCGCGTTGCCGATCGCGGCCTGCGCGAGGGCCTGCTCACCGATATGATGGCGGACGACGGCGCCTGGCGCCGGTCGCGGCCGCGCCGCCACCAGCGCGGTTCCAATGCCTCCGGCAGCCACGAAGGAAACAAGCCATGACGAAACCCCCTGTTGGCGGCAACCGCAGCGGCCGCAAGCTTGGCCAGAAGGTCAAGAAGGGCAAGCTCAAGGCATCCTCCCGCCGCTGGCTGGAGCGCCATATCAACGATCCCTACGTGCAGCGCGCCCAGCTCGAGGGTTATCGCGCCCGCGCAGCGTTCAAGCTGCTGGAGATCGACGAAAAGCACAAAATTCTGAGCGGCGCCCGGCGCATCATCGACCTCGGTGCCGCGCCTGGCAGCTGGTCGCAGATCGCCGCCAAGGTCACCAATTCGACCGATCCCGATCCGCGCGTTGCGGCGATCGATTTCCTCGAAATGGATCCAATCCCGGGCGTACGTTTTCTGCAGATGGACTTCCTCGACCCTGAAGCACCGGAGAAGCTGAAGGAAGCGATCGGCGGTACGCCGGATCTCGTGATCTCGGATATGGCGGCGCCGACGACAGGCCACCGCCAGACCGACCACCTGCGCACCATGCACCTCTGTGAGGTCGCCGCCTATTTCGCCGTCGACGTGCTGGCCGAGGGCGGGCATTTCCTCGCGAAGACCTTCCAGGGCGGCACGGAGCGCGAGCTGCTCAATATGCTCAAGCAGAATTTCCGCCAGGTCATTCACGTGAAGCCGGCCTCGTCGCGTGCCGAATCGGTCGAAATGTTCCTGCTCGCCAAGGGCTTCAAGGGACGTCAGAAGGCCGGCAGCGAGACTGAGACCGAAGACGAGGCGGCCGAATAACATGCTGCTCTACGTGACCGTCGGCACCAACGATCTCGAACGTGCCGGCGCGTTCTATGATGCGGTGCTGCCTGCGCTCGGCTTCCACCGCCAGCGGCAGGACGAGACAGAGATCGGCTATGGCGTTGCTGGCGACCGCATCCGCTTCTGGGTGGTAACGCCTTTCAACCGCGAACCCGCCACCTCCGGAAATGGCGTGAGTATCGCTTTCACGGCCGAGACGCGCGCGGCCGTCGATGCCTTTCACGCGGCAGCCCTTGCCAAGGGCGGCACGGACGAGGGCGCGCCGGGACTGCGTCCCTTCCACGCGAACTTCTATGGCACCTGGGTGCGCGATCTCGACGGCAACAAGATCGCTGCCGTCTGCGAGCGCCCGGAGTAAATTCGCGCCGGTCTCGCGGCCCGAGGCAGCCACGCCTTTCCCTGAATTTCCTTACTTCCCCGCGGCCGTTTCGATTTCGCGCGCCGGCAGCCGGTGCCCCGAGACCGAAGCGCCGGCGTTCTTCGCCATGGTGAGGAACGGGATCGCCGCGATCAGGTTGGCGGCGGCGATAATCATGAAGGCGGTGTGGAAATCGTCGAGCTGCAGCGGACCGCCGCTGAGCTTGGTCTCGATTTCGAGGATCGCACCGGCAACGGCAACACCGAGCGCCAGGCTGATCTGCTGCAGCACAGCGCTCATCGACGTCGCCTTGCTGGCGTCCGCATCGTCGATATCGGCGAAGGAAAGCGCATTGACGCTGGTGAAGAAGAACGAGCGGGCGAAGCCTGCAATCAGCAGGATGGTGATCAGGACGAGATAGGGCGTCTCCGGCGTGAAGAAACCGTTGGCGAAGGTGGTGATCGCGGCGAGGATTGCGGCGAGGATCAGTGTCGTGCGGAAGCCGGCAAAGGCGAGCACGCGACGCGCATAAAACTTGGTGGTGATGGCCCCGACCGCGCCGATGAAGGTGATGAGTCCGGACTGGAACGGATTGAGCCCGAAGCCGACCTGCAGCATCAGGGGCATCAGGAAGGGCACGGCGCCGACCGAGATGCGAAAGATCGTGCCGCCGATCGAGGCAGCGCGAAACGCGCTGTCCTTGAAAAGATGGAGATCGAGAACCGGTGCCGGGTGACGGCGGGCATGGCGGATATAGAGCAGGGCCGCGACCACGCCGATCGCCACCGAGGCGATGCCGACGGCAGGCGGCAGGGCCGGCAGGCTGATCACCGACAGGCCGAAGACAATGCCGGATGCAGCAACGCCGCCAAGCACGAAACCGAGAGCATCGACCGGCGGCGGATCGCGCGTTTCCATTTCCGGCAGATAGATGCCGGAGAGGATGTAGCCGGCGATGCCGACAGGCACGTTGATCAGGAAAATCCAGTGCCAGGAGAAATAGGTGGTGATGAAGCCGCCGAGCGGCGGTCCGGCGAGCGGCCCGACAAGCGCCGGGATGGTGAGAAGCGCCATCGCCGAGACGAGTTCGCTGCGCGGCGTGCCGCGCACCAGCACCAGGCGGGCGACCGGCGTCATCATCGCCCCGCCCATGCCCTGCAGGAAGCGCGAGAAGACGAAGGCGACAAGGCTGTTGGAGATGGCGCAGAAGATGGAGCCGGCGATGAAGACGAGGATCGCGGCGCGAAAGATCTTCTTGGCGCCGAAGCGGTCCGCCATCCAGCCGCTCAAGGGAATGAAGATCGCCAGTGCCACCATATAGGCCGTCAGCGCCAGCTTGAGGGTAATCGGGCCGACGCCGATGTCGCGCGCGATGGCCGGCAGCGACGTGGCGATTACGGTCGAATCCATCTGCTCCATGAAGAGAGCGACGGCGAGGATCATCGGGACGATACGGTTCATGAAACGGCGCTTCGGAGTCGGTCTGCGATAAGCAGAAGCTAATAATGCCGGTGATGGCTTTTGTCGGGGCGAAACCGGTGATTGCGGATCAAAAGCCTGTGATCCCGGCTGGCCTTTGCTGTCAAGACGCTACTTCTGGCCCAGTTGTCCATGGGGCAACGGGATTCAACAGGGAACAAGGTGGGAATGGATGATGAGCGAGATGTCGATGAAGCGCAGGACCTTGATGGGGGCGGGAGCATTTGGCGTGCTGGCGGCGCCAACATTGATGGCGGGCGTTGCGGTGGCTGAGGAAAAGGCGGAAAAGACCGACATGAACGCAAGCCATCCCCCGATCCGATCTCTCAAAGTTGGCGCTTTCAAGGTCGTTGTCGTCAATGACGGCACCCGCGTCACCGAGAAACCGCACGAGATCTACGGCACCGACCAGCCGCAGCAGGCGGTGGCGGAGCTGTTGCAACAGAACTTTCTGCCGACGGAGGCGCTGGTCAACAGTTTCTCGCCGGTGCTCGTGGATACCGGAACGGATGTCGTGCTCTTCGATACCGGCATGGGCGAGGGCGGCCGGCAAGCCGGCATGGGTCGCCTCGTCGAAGGCATGCGCGCCGCCGGTTATGCGCCGGAGCAGGTCTCGGTGGTCGTGGTGACCCATATGCATGGCGATCACATCGGCCGCCTCCTGGAGGCCGGAAAGCCGTCTTTCGCCAATGCCCGCTACGTGATGGGCGAAGCCGAATACGCCTTCTGGAAGGATCCGGCGCGGGCCGGCACACCGGCGGAAAACGGCCACAAGGCCGTGCTCGAAAAGGTGGTGCCGCTGGCGGAAAAGACGACCTTCATCGGCGATGGCGCCGAGGTCGTCTCCGGTATCTCGGCGGTTGCCGCCTTCGGTCATTCGCCGGGTCACATGGTGTTCCGCCTCGATTCCGGCGGCAAGGGCATGATGCTGACGGCCGATACCGCCAACCACTACGTGTTGTCGCTGCAGCGCCCCGATTGGGAAGTGCGCTTCGACATGGACAAGGCGAAGGCGGCCGAGACGCGCCGCAGGGTCTTCGACATGATCGCCAGCGAGCGGCTGCCCTTCATCGGCTACCACATGCCGTTCCCCGCCGTCGGTTTCGTCGAGAAACAGGGCGAAGGCTATCGGTTCGTGCCCGTCAGCTATCAACTCGATATCTGATCGGCAACCAGCCGGTTCAGGGGGCGTATTGCGCGAGAATGCTGCTCTGCAACAATTATCGGCCGAAGGCGGGACATTTCCCGGCTTTGGCTATTTTCATCCTGACATATCCGTGTTACGAGCCCTCGCCAACTTCCAAGACACGCTTTGAAGTCGCCCGGTGGACAAATCGCAGCCCGTCCCCGGGGATTTTCGCTATTTGAAGGGAATTGGCCATGGCGCGCATCATCGAAACGGCAACTGGTCTGGAGGCTTTGACCTTCGACGACGTTCTGCTCCTGCCCGGACATTCCGAAGTCATGCCGGGTCAGACCAACATCGCGACCACCATTGCGCAGGACATCGATCTCAACTTGCCGATCCTGTCTTCGGCCATGGACACGGTGACCGAAGGGCGTCTCGCGATCGCCATGGCTCAGGCTGGCGGCATCGGCGTCATCCACCGTAACCTGACGCCGGCCGAACAGGCCGAAGAGGTCCGTCAGGTCAAGAAGTTCGAAAGCGGCATGGTCGTCAATCCGGTGACGATCGGCCCCGAAGCCAAGCTCGCCGACGCGCTGGGCCTGATGAAGCAGCACGGCATCTCCGGTATCCCGGTCGTCGAAAACGGCGGCAGCGGCGGCCAGAAGCAGGGCCGTCTCGTCGGCATCCTCACCAACCGCGACGTTCGCTTCGCCTCGGATCCGAACCAGAAGATCCACGAGCTGATGACCCGCGAGAACCTGGTCACGGTCAAGGAAAGCGTCGACCAGCAGGAAGCCAAGCGCCTGCTGCACAAGCACCGCATCGAGAAGCTCCTGGTCGTCGATGCCGACGGCCGTTGCGTCGGTCTCATCACCGTCAAGGACATCGAGAAGGCGCAGCTCAACCCGAACGCCTCGAAGGATGCGCAAGGCCGCCTTCGCGCCGCCGCCGCCATCTCGGTCGGCGATGACGGCTTTGAGCGTGCCGAGCGTCTGATCGATGCCGGCGTAGACCTGATCGTCGTCGATACCGCCCACGGCCATTCGCAGCGCGTGCTCGATGCCGTTGGTCGCGTCAAGAAACTCTCGAACTCGGTCCGCATCATGGCCGGCAACGTCGCCACCGGCGCCGGTACCAAGGCGCTGATCGATGCCGGTGCGGATGCGGTCAAGGTCGGCATCGGCCCGGGCTCGATCTGCACCACGCGCATTGTCGCCGGCGTCGGCGTGCCGCAGCTCGCCGCGATCATGGGCGCCGTCGAAGCTGCTCAGGCGGCCGGCATTCCCGTCATCGCCGACGGCGGCATCAAGTTCTCCGGCGACCTTGCCAAGGCGATCGCTGCCGGCGCTTCCGCCGTCATGATCGGCTCGCTGCTCGCCGGTACCGATGAAAGCCCGGGCGAAGTGTTCCTCTACCAGGGCCGCTCGTTCAAGGCCTATCGCGGCATGGGTTCCGTCGGCGCCATGGCCCGCGGCTCGGCTGACCGCTACTTCCAGGCGGAAGTGCGCGACACGCTGAAGCTGGTTCCCGAGGGCATCGAAGGCCAGGTTCCCTACAAGGGCCCGGTTGCAGGCGTGCTGCACCAGCTCGCCGGTGGCCTCAAGGCCTCCATGGGCTATGTCGGCGGCCCGACGATCAAGGAATACCAGGAGCGCGCCCAGTTCGTACGCATCTCCGGCGCCGGCCTTCGCGAAAGCCACGCCCATGACGTGACGATCACCCGCGAAAGCCCGAACTATCCCGGCGCGCACTGATCGTGATTGCATTCCAAAGGCGCCGCGTCATCGCGCGGCGCCCTTCGCTTTTCAAAGCAGGTGATTTTCAGCAAGTCTTAGAGAGTTGCAGCGACCCCGAAGCGTCATATAGGACGCGGCGCTGCAAGCATGTTTCAGGGAGTAGGCGTATGACGGGTTTTGAGATTTTCTGGCCGATCGTGGCCCATGTCTTCCTCGTCTTTTGCCTCTACGCACTGCTCTCCTTCCGCCGTGTGAGCCTCGTGCGCGCCGGCAAGGTGCATGCCGCCCAATTTCGCGAGAACCGCGATGAGCCGGGTGAAAGCCTGGTGGTGAAAAACAGCATCGCCAACCAGTTCGAGCTGCCGGTCCTGTTCTACGTCTGCTGCGTACTGCTCTACATCACCGAGGCCGACAACATCGTCTCGCTGGCTCTTGCCTGGCTCTTCGTCGTGCTGCGGTATGTGCACGCCTTCGTGCACGTCACCAGCAACCGCATCCGTTATCGCCGCCCGCTGTTCATGGGGGGCGTCGCGACGCTGTTTGCCATGTGGGTGTGGCTTGCCGTCTGGATGGCGATGAGCTGACCGCTGTCGGAGCGACCTTCCGCAGTTCATCCGAGAGCATAGCGCCCTGGTGCGTCGCTGACGTGGCTCAGATCTGAGACAGTTTGCGTCTCTGTTTTCACGCCTTGATGTGTATCAAGTACGCGCTGCGGCTTCCGCGTGTAGTCTGCTTGCCGTTGGCGTGACATCGCCGACCTAGGACGACAACGCATCGGAGGACGAGATGACCGCAACGATGAAAGCCGCCGTGGTTCGCGAGTTCGGCAAGCCGCTGGTAATCGAGCATGTGCCGATACCGGAGCCGGGCCCCGGCCAGGTGCTGATCAAATACGAGGCGACCGGCGTCTGCCACACGGACTTGCATGCCGCCAACGGCGATTGGCCGGTGAAGCCGAAGCCGCCCTTTATTCCCGGACACGAAGGCGTCGGCTATGTCGCCAAACTCGGCAGCGGTGTGACGCGGCTGAAGGAAGGCGACCGCGTCGGCGTGCCTTGGCTGCACACGGCCTGCGGCGGCTGCACGCCGTGCCGCACCGGCTGGGAAACACTTTGTGGAAGCCAGCAGAACACGGGCTATTCGGTCAACGGCACCTTTGCCCAATACGGCCTTGCCGACCCGGATTTCGTCGGGCGCCTGCCGGCAAAGCTTGAGTTCGGAGCGGCCGCACCGATCCTTTGCGCCGGCGTTACCGTCTACAAGGGCCTGAAGGAAACAGAGGTACGTCCCGGAGAATGGGCGCTGATCTCTGGCATCGGCGGCCTTGGCCACATGGCGGTGCAATATGCCAAGGCCATGGGCATGCATGTCGCCGCTGTCGATATCTTCCCGGACAAGCTGGAGCTTGCGCGAAAGCTCGGCGCCGACGTCGTCGTCGACGCGCGTGACAGGGACGCGGTCGAACAGGTCCAGAAGGCGACTGGCGGTGTGCACGGCGCGCTGGTGACGGCAGTTGCGCCCAAGGCGATGGAGCAGGCCTTCAACATGCTGCGCTCCAAGGGCACGATGGCGCTGGTCGGCTTGCCGCCCGGCCAGATGTGCCTGCCGATCTTTGATACCGTGCTGAAGCGCATCACCATCCGTGGATCGATCGTTGGCACGCGCCAGGATCTTGAGGAGTCGCTGGAGTTCGCCGGTGAAGGCAAGGTTGCCTCGCACTTCACCTGGGACAAGATCGAGAACATCAACGCGATCTTCAAGCGCATGGAGGAAGGCAAGATCGACGGCCGCATCGTGCTCGATCTCAACGGCTGACCGTCGTTCACGGCCAGTAACATAAGTTTGTCTGTTCGAGACCGCCCGCCGACCTATTCTGTCGCGGGCGGTTCTGTCTGCCGCCGCGGGACAATGGAACCGAAGGAGGCTGACATGCAGGAAACTAAGATCACGCAGGCGATGATCGACGCCTACGACGAATACACGCATCTGACCCTCGATCGCCGTCGCTTCATGGAAAAGCTCACGGGCCTGGCGGGCTCCGCTGCCGCCGCCGCTGCGATCGCGCCGCTGCTTGCCGCCAACGGTGCCAAGGCCGAGATCATTGCTGCCACCGATTCCCGCGTGATGGGGGAGGAAATCTCCTTCCCCGGCGCGGGTGGCGACATGAAGGGCTATCTCGTTCGCCCGGCAGAGATCAGCGGCAAGCTGCCGGCCGTCATCGTCATCCACGAGAACCGCGGGCTCAATCCGCACATTCGCGACGTGGCGCGGCGGGTGGCGCTCGAAGGTTTCCTCGCGCTCGCACCGGATTTCTTGTCGCCTTCGGGCGGAACGCCGACGGACGAGGACAAGGCACGCGAGATGATCGGTGCGCTGGATGCGGCAGCAACGACGGCGAATGCTGCGGCAACGGTCACCTTCCTTGAAGGGCATCAGTCGAACGGCAAGGTCGGTGCCATCGGCTTCTGCTGGGGCGGGGGCCTTGTCAATCGGCTGGCCGTCGGTTCCCCGGATCTGAAGGCCGGCGTGGCCTATTATGGAGCGCAGCCGCCGGCGGCCGATGTGCCGAAAATCAAGGCCGCCCTGCTGTTGCATTATGCCGGGCTCGACGAACGCATCAATGCCGGCATCGACGCCTACCAGAAGGCCCTCAAGGACAATGGCAAGGACGCAACCATCTACGTCTATGACGGCGTCAACCACGCCTTCAACAACGATACCTCGGCCGCGCGCTACGACAAGCCCGCTGCTGATCTTGCCTGGAGCCGGACGGTCGAATTCCTGAAGGCCAAGCTCGCCTGAGCGTGGTTCCGGTCAGGCGGCAGCCGCCTGCAGGATGTCGTCGGCGCAGCCGCTGATCGCCGCTGCGAGCGCTTCCATGTCGCGCTCGCGCGGGCTGCTGCGGCGCCAGACGAGGCCGATCTCGCGCGCAGGCTCTGGTGCGGCGAAGGGCACGATCCGGATCGAGTTGCGCGCCGCCTCGGTCGCAATCGCGATTTCGGGGATCAGCGTCATGCCCATGCCGTTGGCGACCATCTGCAGGAGCGTCGTCATCGAAGTGGCGCCGAACGAGACGAGGCGGCGCTTGCCGGCCGTGCTGCAGACGGCAAGTGCCTGGTCGCGAAGGCAATGCCCCTCTTCGAGCAGCAGCAGCTGTTCGACATCCACCTGGTCTTCGGTCAGCGGCGACATCAGGATGTTTCGCTCGTCGTCCGCCATCGCCATGAAAAAGCGATCGGAAAAGAGCGGTTTCGTCGAAAGCCCGTCGGTTTCGATCGGCAGGGCGGCAACGACGGCGTCGAGCAGGCCCTCGCCGAGATCGGCGACCAGTCGCGACGTCACCGACTCCTTCAATTCGATCTCGATCGCCGGATACACTCGGCGCAAGTGCGGCACCAGTCGCGGCACGAGATAGGGGGCAAGCGTCGGGATAACGCCGATGCGGATACGTCCTTCGAGTGTGCCGGAGCTGGCGCGGGCGCTCTGCTCCAGCATGTCCACTTCCGCGAGAATGGCGCGGGTGCGGGTCAGCACCTCTTCGCCTTTGCGGGTGAGGAAAACGCCGCTGCGGCTGCGCTCCACCAGCTTCACACCCAGGTGGTTCTCCATTTCCATGATCTGGGCGGAGAGCGCCGGCTGGCTGACGTGGACGAGTTCGGCGGCCTTGCCGAAGTGGCGAGCGGAGGCAAGCGCCTCGAAATAGCGCATCTGTCTGAGTGTAAGCATGATAGGAAAATCCTATCGAGTTTTAATTTATATGCAATTGGAGATTATCGATCGCCTGTGGGAAAACCGCGTTGCCAAAGCGTCCGGGCTTTGAGCGTCGCCCAAGTGGCGGCTGGCAGCCGCCCTGGCTGTCGTCGGGCAGGCGGTGAAACCCTGCGCGATCTCCCGGGCGCGAACCCTTTGACAGGAGGACGCGATGTCAGATCGACCCATATTGACGACGAGCGCCGGAGCGCCGGTACCGGACAACCAGAATTCGCTGACGGCCGGTCCGCGCGGCGGCGTCATGATGCAGGACTACCAGCTTATAGAGAAGCTGTCGCATCAAAACCGCGAGCGCATTCCCGAGCGCGCCGTGCATGCCAAGGGCTGGGGCGCCTATGGCACCCTGAAGATCACAGGCGATATCTCGAAATACACCAAGGCCAAGGTTCTGCAGCCGGGCGCTGAAACGCCGATGCTGGCGCGCTTCTCTACGGTTGCGGGTGAACTGGGTGCGGCCGACGCCGAACGCGACGTGCGCGGCTTTGCGCTGAAATTCTATACGCCCGAGGGCAATTGGGACCTCGTCGGCAACAACACGCCGATCTTCTTCATCCGCGATGCCTACAAGTTCCCGGACTTCATCCACACCCAGAAGCGCCATCCGAAGACGAACCTGCGCTCGGCAACCGCCATGTGGGATTTCTGGTCGCTGTCGCCGGAAAGCCTGCACCAGGTCACGATCCTGATGTCCGACCGCGGATGTCCGGTGTCGCCGCTGCACATGAACGGCTATGGTTCACACACCTTCTCGTTCTGGAACGACGCCGGTGAGCGCTATTGGGTGAAGTTCCACTTCAAGACCCAGCACGGCCACAAGTTCTACACCAATGCGGAGGCCGCGGACGTGATCGGCCGGACACGCGAAAGCTACCAGGAAGCGCTCTACGGCGCCGTTGAAGAGGGCTACTATCCGCGCTGGACGCTTCAGGTGCAGATCATGCCGGAACTCGATGCGGATAAGACCCCCTACAATCCCTTCGACGTCACCAAGGTCTGGCCGCATGCGGACTACCCGCCGATTGAGGTGGGCGTTCTGGAACTCAATCGCAATCCGGAGAACTACTTCGCCGAGGTCGAGAACGCCGCCTTCTCGCCGTCCAACATCGTGCCCGGCATCGGCTTCTCGCCGGACAAGATGCTGCAGGCCAGGCTCTTCTCCTATGCCGATGCCCACCGCTATCGCCTCGGCACCCACTACGAGCACATCCCGGTCAATCGGCCGAAATGCCCGGTGCGTCACTATCACCGCGATGGCCAGATGAACACGTTCGGCGGCATCCAGACCGGCAATCCGGACGCCTATTACGAACCAAACTCGTTCAACGGCCCGGTCGAGCAGCCGTCCGCGATGGAACCGCCACTGCGCATCAGCGGCGACATGGCCCGCTACGACCACCGCGAAGGCAACGACGACTACAGTCAGCCGCGCGCGCTGTTCAATCTGTTCGATGCCGGCGAGAAGGCGCGGCTGTTTGCAAACATCGCCGCTGCCATGGGCGGCGTGCCTGGTCTGATCGTTGAACGTCAGCTTGCACATTTCAAGCGCGTTCATCCGGACTATGAAGCCGGTGTCCGCGCAGCACTTCAAGCGGCACATGGCTACGAAGCGGAGACTGTCAGCACCGCTGCCGAATAGGCAGGGCGAGCGCTCGACCGAGCTCGGAAAAAGAAAAGCCACGTACCCTGTCGGTACGTGGCTTTTTTGGTTTCTGCCGGCTCTACCAGCCCGGCAGCATATGGCTTTGCCTGAGACGCGGATAGCGCGGGAAGCCCTTGATGTCGGCCTCGAGGTCGTCATTGGCGCTGATCGGCGTGATGTTGTCGAGGCAGGCGGTGATGTGATTGCTGATCGCATTCGAAAGCGAGGGCGAGAGGCCCGGACGCTTCATGATGCCGATCTGCACCGGCGCCAGCGCCGGGAAGCCGTCGGCGAGCGTCAGCACCTTCATGCCCGGTCGCAACGCCGATTCCGGCAAGACCGATACCGCCATGCCCGCGAGTACCGCCGCGGCGACGACCGTCGACGACCAGCTGGTGAACAGGATCTGGTACTCCCGCCCGGTCGCATCGAGCGCTGCACAGGCGGCCTGGCGCCAGAGACAGTCACGCCGGCCGACCGCGAGCGGGATCGGTGCGTTCTCGGGCAACGGGTGGTTGATCGAGCTCACCCAGCAAAGCGGCTCGGTCCGCACCACGTCCGACGCGCGCGCGCGCGGATTGTGCGTGACCAGCGCGATGTCGAGGTCGCCCTTCGCCATCTTCTCGGCGAGATCCACGGACGGCTCGCAGACGATGTAGAGCTCGACATTCGGATGCGTCTTGGCAAAACGCATGATGATCTCGGGCATGTAGCGGTCGGCGTAATCGTCGGGCGTGCCGATCCTGAGCGTTCCTTCGAGGCGGTTGTCGTCGAAGGAGGCAATCGCTTCGTTGTTGAGGCGGATCATCCGGCGGGCGAAATTCAGCAGCCGGTCGCCCTCGACGGTCAGCCGGTTGCCGCGGCCGTCTTTCATGAAGAGTGCTTTGCCGATGCGCTCCTCCAGGCGGCGCATTTGCATCGATACGGCGGATTGAGTCTTGAAGACCCGGTCGGCCGCCTTGGTGAAACTGCCCGTGTCGGCGATCGCGACAAAGGTCTGGAGCTGATCGATATCGAGCGGTGCGGACATGGCCGTGATGCATCCATAAGATTGTTTGATGAATATCATTAAAAACATTCGTTGGACTGATCAATAAGGATTTGCGATCAATCGGGGGCAAATTCATCGATCCCCCGCCGGCAATTTTGCCGGTGATTCCCAAATCTTTTGGCCCGCCCCTGCGTTTGACCTCCCCCGCAGGGGATGGGTCTCTTCGTGCCGAAAAAGGAGACCGTCATGCGCACGACACAGCACGTCCTCGATCTCGACCTCGTTGCAGGGAAGCAGTCCTATGCCCCCCGCACAGTCGGCGTCGTAGCCATGCTGACGTCCGTATGGCGCCAACTCAGAAACCGATACGCGATCAGCCGTCTGAACGACATGGATGACCGTCAGCTCCTGGACATGGGGCTGAAGCGAGAAGATGTGCGCGAGGCGATCACCTCGCCCTTCTTCGATAATCCGGCCAGTTACCTGACGCGCGCTTCGCGAAACCGTGCGAGCCTCTTCTACAAGGGGACCCGCCACGACTGATTGTCCCCCATGGCGCATCCCGCCGCTTAGGGTGTGTGCCAGTCGAGCATGATCCGTGAAAGCCTGCCGCCGCCGCGGGTCATGCTCAGAATTCCAGAGTTTCGGTGCTGCTGGCCGCATTGTCCGCGCGCTCAAACGTTCCCCGCAGGGTAGAGCCAATAACCCTGCCGCTTGGCCCGGTGCATGACCAAGACATGTGCCGGGCCTTTTTCTTTTCAGATGTGTCTTCGGCAACGGGCCCGAGCACTCTCCGACGCAGCCGCTTGCTGCGTCCAGCGGAAGCATGGAGGGTGTCGACGGGAAGGGCGTTTCAGCTCTTTGTGCCGGGACCGGTCTTGTAGAGGTCGAACAGCGCCTCGACGTTCTTCTGGTATTCCTTTTGCATCTCCAGCCCGGTGTCGAACATGCTGTTCATCACCTGGGAGAACTGGGCAAGCGCGGGATTGTCGGCTGCCGGCTTCTGCGCGCCGGCGGCGCCCGCCTGCATCATGTCCTGAAACGCCTTGACGAACGGGTTGTCGGCAAAGACGTCGGCTGTTTTCGGCTTCTCCTCCTTCTTCGGGGCCATGCCGAAGAAACCCTGCATCGCCTGGGTGAAGGGATTGTCGAAGGGGTTGGGTTGCGGCTCCGGCTTCTTGGCAAAGCCCGCCGCCTCCATCCACTGCCGCATGGCTGCCGCCATCGGGTTGTTGGCAAAGGCATCGCCTGCGGCGGCGAATTGCCCGGTCGTTTGCTTGAACAGCCCGCCCATCAGCGTGTCGGCCATGACCGGCAGCATCTGCTTGTAGATCTCCTGGCTGATGCCGGTGACCTGGGCGGCCTGGGCGGCGATCGCCCGCGACATTTCCTTCGAGCCGAACAACTGTCCGAGAACACCGTTGCCGTCGACCATGCCCTGCGGTGTGAAGGCCTGGCTCATGTCTTCGAAGTATTTGGCATAGTTGCCGCTACCGAGTGCCGTAAGCAGCGCGCCGAAATCATAGGGGTTGGCTGTGTTGCGCTTGAAGGCGGCCGAAAACGCGGGCAGCAATGCCGCCGTCGCCTTCGTCATCTGCTCCTGGGCGATGCCAAATTGTTGAGCCATCAGTTCGATGGCTTTGCCATTTTGCGCCTGCGCGAACATGTCAAAAAGCGGTGCCATGCCAGTTCCCCTTCGGCATCTTGAATCGCGCCGCTGCAAACGGCGCATATCCTTGCACTATAACGGGAAATCGGGGTCTGGAAACCGCTTTTTGAAACGTGCTTTGTAAGCCCTAGTACTGGTATTCGGCAAAGACCGGCTCGACCGAGCCATTCCAGCGGCCGTTGTAGAGCGCCAGCAGATCTTCGGCGAGTGTCGCCTTCTTGGCGAGCACTTCGTCGAGCGGTGCCAGGAACTGGCTTTCGTCGATACCGTCGCCGTTCAGCCGGTTGCGGCGCTTCAGGCCGCCACGCGAAATGGCGATCACCTCGCGGGCAATGTCGTAGAGGTTGCCGTTGCGGAACTTGGTCGCGAGCGCCTGCACGGGCACCGCGTCGCGCATGGCGGTCACTTCCTCGAGGGTCCAGTCGCGCGTCAGGGTCTCGGCGGCATCGAGCGCTTCGCGGTCGTAGAGCAGGCCGACCCAGAAGGCCGGCAGCGCGCAGATCCGCCGCCATGGGCCGCCGTCGGCGCCACGCATCTCAAGGAAGCGCTTGAGCCGGACGTCGGGGAACAGCGTCGAAAGATGGTTCGTCCAGTCACCCATGTTCGGCTGCCAGTCGGCGATCTCGCCCTTTAGCGCTCCGCCCATGAACTGGCGGAACGTGACGTGGGTACAGTCGTGATAGTGGCCGTCGCGCACGACGAAATACATCGGTACGTCCAGTGCCCATTCGACATAGTCGGCAAAGCCGAAATTCGGGCCGAAGGCGGACGGCAGCAGGCCGGCGCGCTGGTTGTCGGTATCACGCCAGATGTCGCCGCGCCAGGAAAGCAGCCCGTTCGGCTTGCCGTCGGTGAACGGCGAGCTGGCGAAGAGGGCGGTTGAGAGCGGCTGCAGCTTCAGGGAAACCTGCATCTTGCGGCGCATGTCCTCTTCCGAGGAGAAGTCGAGATTCACCTGGATCGTGCAGGTGCGATACATCATGTCGAGGCCCCTGGTGCCGACCTTGGGCATATAGCGGCTCATGATGCCATAACGCGATTTCGGCATGCGCGGCGTCTCGGCGAAGGTCCATTTCGGGCTGCCCCCGATGCCGAGGAAACGGATGCCGAGCGGCTCGGCGACTTCGCGCAGGACCGCGAGGTGCTGGTTCGATTCCTTGCAGGTCTGGTGCAGGTTTTCGAGAGGCGCGCCGGAAAGCTCGAACTGGCCACCCGGCTCCAGTGAGATCGCGCCGTTGCCCGACTGCTCGGCGAGGCCGATGATGTTGCCTTCGTCGATGATCGGTTCCCAGCCGCTCTTGGCGGCCATGCCGTTCAGAAGCGCCTGGATGCTGGCCTCGCCAAAATAGGGGACGGGGCTGTTGTCCGCCTTAAAGAAGGCGAACTTTTCGTGCTCCGTGCCGATCCGGAACCGCTCCTCCGGTTTCGAACCTTCTGCCAGGTAGGCGGTCAGGTCAGCAACAGAGGTTACCGGCGTCTGGTCGGTGGTATCTCGGGCCATGAGCGTCTTCTTTTGTTTGGGCGGCTCCCACTGGATAGCGGGAGTTGATGAAGGCTGCTTGAACCGTAATCAGGTGCGGTGCAAGTCAATTTCTTTCAAGATCTCATCAAAAAAAGTAGGACGATTGCTTGCGCTGGAGCAAGCTCGTTGGAACTGGGTATCGTCGACCCAACCATGCCTTGTTGTCAGAGGTCCGCCCTGTTCTAGAGGAACGAGCGGCAACCGGATTTCCCGGGAGCGACCGGCTATCGCCAGTCGCCGACAGTGGCCTGGATGACCGCCATGGCGGCGACGGCCGCGGTATCAGCCCTTAGAATCCGCGGCCCGAGCGGAATGGCGCTCACGAAATCGAGGCTGTGGAGCAGCGTCCGTTCGCCTTCCGAGAACCCGCCCTCCGGGCCGATCAACAGGGCGAGTTTCTTTTCCTTGATGCCGGAAAGGATCGGCAGCGGGTTCTGGCTGTCGCTGCCTTCGTCGCAAAAGATGATGCGCCGGTCGCTGGACCAGGTGGAAAGCACATCCTCAAGCCGACGCGGCTCTTCCACATCGGGAATACCCAGCACGCCGCATTGTTCAGCGGCCTCGATGACGTTGGCGCGGACCCGTTCGATGCTGCCGAGCTTGCCCTGCACGTGCTGGGTCATCACCGGCTGCAGCAGGCCTGCACCCATCTCGACGGCCTTCTGCACGAGATAGTCGAGCCGCCCGACCTTGAGCGGTGCAAAGAGATAGACGAGATCGCAGGGTTCCGGCTGTGGGCGGGTCTGCTCGACCGATGTCAGCACCAGACGCTTTTTGCTGGCGAAGGAAAGTTCGGTGCGCCATTCGCCATCGCGTCCGTTGAAGGTAAGGATCGAGGAGCCTTCCTCATAGCGCAGCACATTGACCAGGTAGTTGAACTGTTCCTTCGTCGCCTCCTGGCTGGAGCCGGCGTTAAGAGCGTGCTCGACGAACAGTCGCTGCATGCGAAAATTGGCGCGCATATCGGGTGCTTTCACATGAAAATGCTGGAAAGGATAAAGTAAAGGACGGCCGATAGCGCGGCCGAGGCGGGAACGGTGATGACCCAGGCGGCGACGATCGTGAGGAAATGCGACCGGCGCACGAGGCGGCGGCGCCGGACTTCGGCAAAATTGGTCTCCGCCGAATCCATGAAATCGGTCTGCCCTGTCCGCTGACGGACATATTGCAGACGCCGCTTGGAGTTGCGGATATACCATTCACGGAAGAAGCCGACGCCGAAGACGGCACCAACAGCCGTGTGCGTCGAACTGATCGGCAGTCCGAGCGCCGATGCCAGGAGCACCGTGACGGCGGTGGCAAGCGCCACGCAGAAGGCGCGCATCGGGTTGAGCTTGGTGATTTCCTGGCCGACGACGCGGATGAGCTTCGGGCCATAGAGAAGCAGGCCGATCGAAATGCCGAGGGCGCCGATTGCAAGCTCCCACAAGGGCGCCGGCGATTTCTCCGTCGTGATGACGCCGTCGAGCGCCGAGACGATCGCCGATAGCGGGCCGATCGCGTTCGAGACGTCGTTGGCGCCGTGGGCGAAGGACAGCAGCGCAGCGGCCACGATCAGCGGCAAGCGGAAGAGCTTGCGAAGGGACTGATTCCGGTTGTCGAGGCCTTCCGATTGGCGGAAGATCCAGGGCCTGGCCTGCAGGTAGACTGCCACCCCCGCAACGACGCCGGCGGCGAGGCCCACGGGCACCGTGATCGCCGCCACCTGCACCAGCGCGATCAGAGCAAGATAGGCGGTAAAACTCCCGGCGGTAACGCCGAGGATAACCGGCATCCATCTCCTGGCCGCGGCGATCTTGTCCTCGCGGTAAATGATGAATTCCTTGAGGAAGGCGAGGAAGATGGCGGCGATGGCGCCGCCGAGCAGCGGCGAGACCGACCAGCTGAGCGTGATGCCGGCGAGCGACCACCACTGCACGCTGGAAAAGCCGGCGGCGGCGATGCCTGCGCCGACGATGCCGCCGATGATGGAGTGCGTGGTCGAAACTGGTGCTCCGGAATAGGTGGCGATGTTGATCCAGGCGGCCGATGACGCAAGCGCGGCCATCATGATCCAGACGATCGCCTGCGGACCGAGCACGTCTTCGCCGTAGACGATGCCCGCTTCGATCGTCAGCGCCACTTGCCGCCCGGCCAGCATTGCGCCGGCGATCTCGAACACGGCGGCAATCGCAAGCGCGGTCGCCATCGACATCGCCTTGGCGCCGACGGCAGCGCCGACGTTGTTGGTCACGTCGTTCGCGCCGATGTTCATGGCCATGTAGCCGGCGATGGCAGCGGCAGCGATGATGATAGGCGCAGTCGCGGAACTCGTCACGAAGCTCGCGGCAAAGGCCATGCTCAGAAGCAGAAAGAGACCGGCGAGCGCCGGCGCCGCCAGGCTGCGGCGGACATGTCGCGACGCCTCTTCGGCAAGGCTGAGCTTGTCGAGATCTTTGTCGATCGTCTGTTTTGCGAGGCGTACGCGCGGCTGTGCCACTGCCTGGAACTCCATTGTCACCATGGCCACTAAGGCCACTGCAACATGCATTCAAGTGGATTTGATGGACATCGGTGCCGCGCGCGTCGGGAACTCGCGTTCAGGGGCATCGGATGGCCGGGGATGGCCCGAAAGACTAGCCGTTCGCAGCTTTCGGCATCGGCACAGAGAGCGTCGCCATGCGTTCGCCGAAGGCGAGAATGAGATCCTTCAGCGACGGCTCTGCGACCCGAGAAGCCGCTTCCTTGTAGTCGACCCATTCGAGCTGCCTGCGACCTTCCTCGGGGAAGTGCTTGCAGAGATCGTCGACTTCCAGTGCGTGAACCTGCACCTTGACCGAGATCTTCAGGCCATGGTCCATGCGCTTCTGGTAAAGATAGTAGCCGGCCGTCGCCTTCTGCACCCGCCCCTTGACGCCGGCCTCTTCGTAGGCCTCGCGCTCTGCCACCTCGTGGGCGCGCTTGCCCTGCATTGGCCATCCCTTGGGAATGACCCAGCGACCGGTGTCGCGGCTGGTGATCATCAGGATTTCGAGAGCCTTGGTCTTCTTGCGGATCCGATAGCAGAGCGCGGCGTATTGCATGCGCGCCGGGCGGCGCAACATCAACTGGACATCGGATGCGAGTCTGTTCAAGAAGTTCAAGGTCGTCTGCGCTCCTCTCGGCGAATCAGTGTTTTTGTTTTCTGTCAAAGCCAGTATGGCAGCGTCCTGTTACGTGTAAACGTCGCCGCCGGCGGGCAGCCGGATATGCAGCCAGCTTTCCTCTGCACTGTGGTCCATATACGACAGCATATGGTGTTTCCACGGCAGTTTATAAAGCGCCGGCAACTCGGCGTTGGTCCGATCCGTCAGCTCGCGCGATCGCGTTGCTGCAGACGCAGGCGGGCGATGCGGTTCCATTCGCCGGTGCGCTCCACCTCGCGGGTTGCAGCAGCGACAAAGTCGATATGGGACTGCGACGCGGCCTTTGCCTTTGCCGGGTCCCGCGCCATGATCGCGTCGTAGATCGCCTCGTGCTGACCAAGCAGCCGGTCGCGCGCGCCGGGCGCATCGAAGACTGAGTTGCGATGGAAGAAGATGCCCTGTTGGAGCAGCCGATAACAGGCGCGCAGCGTGTGCATCAGGATGATGTTGTGGGCGCTTTCGCCGATTGCCTGGTGCAGCTCGATATCGGCTTCGAGCTCCGCGTCGAAGTCGCCGGCGGCGTGTGCCGTTCGCATGCGTTCGATGATCCTGGTCAGGATGTCCCGGTCGAAATCGGTGGCGCGGCTGGCGGCCAGTTCCGCGGTCAGCCCTTCGAGCTCGCGTCGGTATTCGAGATAATCCTGCGTCGCCTTGTGATGACGGGCGATGAGATCGATCAGCGGCTTGGAAAAAATCTGCCCGACGACATCGGCGACGAAGGTGCCGCCACCGTGTCGGCTTTCGACGAGGCCACGCCCTTCCAGTTCCTTGAGCGCCTCGCGCAGGATTGGCCTCGATACGTCGAAGCGCTTGGAAAGCTCCCGTTCCCCAGGCAGCCGGTCGCCGTCGCGCAGTACGCCTTCGAGGATCAGCAGCTCGATCTGTTGCACGACTTCGTCCGCCGTCCGGCTGTGGCTGATGCGGGCGAAGAGGTCGATCTGGTCGTCAGTCACGTCTTGGTCTCCCGGATCACGATGATTTCCGGTCGCTTAGGCCAAAAAGATATCGTGATTCTGATAGGTTGGGGCGAAAAGGGGCGGCCAGTCGCGAAGGTTCCCTTGTCCCGCTGTGCCGCAATCTAGGCAGCTGACGCCAAGTGGTCAATTTCCTTGTCCACTTTGTGCAGCTGACAAAAATCAAACTGCGTCAATGCGTCCTTTTTCTTTTGCTCGTTCGATTGATAAGAAAGTCGTGATGAACGCGTGAGGGGGACAAGAGCGCTTCATGGCAAAGGGTAGTTTTGCATTTCCGGTGGCGCCGATGCGCGCCTTGGCCTTGGGCGAGGTTCACTCTCGCCCCTATGCGCTGGTGACCACGCCGCGGGTGATTTTCCAGCTCGCCTTCCTGACGGATGGCGGCTCGATCGTCGATCACGCCGTACTGTCGGAACTGTCGCGCGCACGGGGGATTGCGCCGCCGGGGCGCGACGCGAACCATCATGCGATGTCCTGGGGGCAGGGGACGTTGCGCTGGGAGCGTCACACCGAATTTTCGACCTATTTCTGGGATGCGCCGCCGCCGGAGCAGTTTGGCGGAGAGGTGCCGATCCATCCCTTCGGCGACGGCTTTTCGCCACCGGGTTCGCTGATCTCGGGCATCCGCCTGGAAATCCGGCCGGACACGCCTGAAACCCGGGATGCGATCAAGCTCCTCGATCCGACGAGCCTCTGCTACAGCGAAACCAAGAACGGCCAGGCCGTGATCGTCACCGACTTCCGCCAGAACGGTGATGGGCTGACCCAGATCCTGGTGATCGACCGCGGCATGACCGAGGCGGGCACCGGCGCGCTGGTCCAGCGCCTGCTCGATATCGAGACCTACCGCACACTGGCGATGCTGGGCCTGCCGCTCGCCCAGTCGCTGTCGCCGGAAATCCGCCGAACCGAAGATGGTCTGACCGGAATTACCCAGCGCATGAAGGAAAATGTGCGCGAGGAGGCCGACGACATGTTGGCCGAGATCACCCGGCTCGCCGCCGATCTCGAGGCCGGTGCCGCGCTCAGTCTCTATCGCTTCGGCGCCAGCCGCGCCTATTACGGCATCGTGCAGGAGCGCATTCGCACGCTCTCCGAGACACCGCTGCCCGGCTACGAGACCATAGGCACCTTTCTCGAACGACGCCTGGCGCCGGCCATGCGCACCTGTCAGTCGGTCGAGGAGCGCCAGGCCAACCTGTCGCGCAAGCTCGCCCGTGCCACCGCTCTTTTGCGAAGCTGGGTCGATGTCGAACTCGAACGGCAGAACAGCGCGCTGCTCAACTCGATGGACCGCCGCGCGAAGCTGCAGCTACGCCTGCAGCAGACCGTTGAAGGACTGTCGGTCGCCGCCATCTCCTACTACGTCGTCGGGTTGTTCGGCTACCTCGCCAAGGCCGTCAGCCACGAACTCCCGATCGATCCAGGCCTGCTGACCGGCCTTGCCGTTCCCGTCGCCGTTGCCGGCGTCTGGCTGATCGTGCGCCGCATCCGCCGACATCACGAGGAAGGGGATCACAAGTAAGCAATTCCAGCAAAAGTGCACAGCGGTTTTGCGTCCGGAATTGCGGGAAACAGGCAATTCCAGCAAAAGTGCGCAGCCGAATTGTGGGCGGGGGAACAAAGAAGCGGAGGGCTGCCGTGTGTCGTGGCGCCCTCTATTGCTCCCAGTAGGGGATCGGCCCGTAAAGCCCGGCGAGATAGTCGATGAAGAGCCGCACCTTGGCCGGCAGGAACTGGCGGCTCGGATAGACGGCCGAGAGCGTCAGCTGTTTGGAGCCCTCCCACTGCGGCAGCACCTGCATCAACTGGCCGCTGCGTAATTCCGGGCCGATATCCCAGGTGGAGCGGAGCGCGATGCCGGCGCCGGCGATGACGGCGGCGCGTACGATTTCCGAGGAGTTGGTGACCAGCGGCCCCTCCGGGTGCCATACCAGGGCACCTTCCGGCCCTTCGAGCTTCCAGTTGTCGTTGTTGTGCGCCGGCAGGCAGAGGTGGTTGGCAAGATCGCCGATCTCCTTCGGCGCGCCGTTGCGAGCGATATAGTCCGGCGAGGCGCAGAGCAGCCGTCGCACGGGAGCGAGTTTCCGTGCGACGAGCGATGAGTCCACCAGTTCGCCGATCCTGACCGCCATGTCGAAGCCATCGGCGACGATATCCGTGAATTCGTCCGTCAGCACGATGTGCAGCTTGAGGTCCGGATGATCCTTCATGAATTTCGTCAGGTGCGGCGCGATGTGCATCCGGCCGAAGGAGGTCGGCGCCGAGATCCGAAGCACGCCGAGCGCATGCGACGAGCGACCGGAGGCATAGGCCTCGGCCTCCTCGATGCCCGAGAGGATGCCGAGCACTCGGTCGTAGAAACCCTGGCCGGCTTCGGTCAGCGAGATCTGCCGTGTCGTGCGCTGCAGCAGCCGTGTGCCCAGCCGATCTTCGAGCCTCTTGATCCGTTTCGAGATGACCGCTGGGGAAAAGCCGAGCACCCGTCCGGCAGCCGACATGCTGCCTGTGGAAACGACCCGTGCAAAAATCTCAAGATCGCCTAAATTTGTCATCAATCGTTGCCATTGTTTCCAAAACGGAAAAGCTCATAGCATTTGCGAGGGTTGTCTCCTAGTGGTAAAGAAAATGAACCAATTGACATGCGGCCGGAGGCATTGATGGCGGAGACGATCGGTTTTCTGCAACCGAAACAGGCTGTTATCGCCCGACGTCGCGAGATTGTCGCCGACCTCGCCGACCTGTTGCCCGAGAACTGTTTGATCAGCGACGAGCGCGGGTTGAAGCCCTTCGAGACCGATGCCTTCATCGCCTATCGTCGCGTGCCGCTTGCGGTTGCCTTGCCGGAAACGACCGAGCAGGTCGCCGGCCTTCTCAAATATTGTAGCCGCTATGGCATCCCGGTCGTACCGCGCGGTGCCGGAACCTCACTTTCGGGTGGCGCCATCCCGCAGGAGGATGCAGTTGTCATCGGCCTTTCGAAGATGTCGCGCATTCTCGATGTCGATCTCTTCAATCGCACGGCAACCGTCCAGGCGGGGGTTACCAACCTCAACATCTCCGAAGCCGTTTCCGCCGACGGTTTCTTCTATGCGCCCGACCCGAGCTCGCAGCTTGCCTGCACGATCGGCGGCAATATCGGCATGAATTCCGGCGGCGCCCATTGTCTGAAATATGGCGTCACCACCAACAATCTGCTCGGCGTGAAGATGGTGCTGTTCGATGGCACCGTGATCGAGCTCGGCGGCAAGGGGCTGGATGCGGCGGGTTATGATCTGCTCGGCCTCGTCTGCGGCTCCGAGGGACAGCTCGGCATCGTGACCGAGGCGACGGTGCGGCTGATCGCCAAGCCGGAGGGCGCCCGCCCCGTGCTCTTTGGCTTCGCCTCATCGGAAGCGGCCGGCGCCTGCGTCGCCGACGTCATCGGCTCCGGCATCATCCCCGTCGCGATCGAGTTCATGGACAAGCCGGCGATCGAAATCTGCGAAGCCTTTGCCCATGCCGGCTATCCGCTCGACGTCGAAGCGCTACTTATCGTCGAGGTCGAAGGCTCTGAGCCGGAAATGGACGCGATGCTCGCCAGCATCGTCGCGGTTGCGCGCCGTCATGGGGTCGCGACCATCAAGGAATGCCAGTCGGCGATGGAAGCGGCCGCAATCTGGAAGGGGCGGAAGTCCGCCTTCGGGGCCACCGGTCGTATCGCCGATTACATCTGCATGGACGGTACGGTGCCGCTCAGCCAGCTCTCGCATGTGCTCGCCCGCACCGGCGAGATCGTCGCTGGCTATGGTCTGCGCGTCGCCAATGTCTTCCACGCCGGCGACGGCAACATGCATCCGTTGATCCTCTATAATATCAACGACCCGGAAGACGCGGCGCGCGCCGAGTCTGCCGGCAACGATATCCTCAAGCTCTGTGTCGATGCCGGCGGCTGCCTGACGGGCGAACATGGCGTTGGCATCGAAAAACGAGATCTCATGCTGCACCAGTACAACCAGGTCGACCTCGACCAGCAGATGGCGGCGCGGGCCGCGTTCGATCCGCAATGGATCCTCAATCCGTCCAAGGTCTTCCCGCTCGAAGGGCGCCCCGCCGCATGATCGTGCATTTTGAACCGGCAAGCGAAGAGGGGATTGCGACCGTCGTTCGCGCGATGGCGGCCGACAAGGCCTCGCTTGCAGTGATTGGCGGCAACACGCGCTCGGGTCTCGGCAATCCCGTGCGCGCCGACCGTGTGCTGTCGACGCGCCGCCTCTCCGGCATCGTCAGCTACAAGCCGGCCGAGATGACGATCACCGCGCTGTCCGGAACGCCGCTACGCGAGATCGAAGACGCACTGGGTGAGAACCGGCAGATGCTTGCCTTCGAACCGATGGACCATCGGCCGATCTTCGCCTCGTCCGGAGAGCCGACGATCGGTGGTGTCTTCGCCGCCAACGTGTCCGGTCCAAGGCGCTACGTTTCGGGTGCTGCCCGCGACAGCCTGCTCGGCGTTCGCTTCGTCAATGGTGGGGGCGAGGCGATCAAGGCCGGGGGGCGGGTGATGAAGAACGTCACGGGCCTCGATCTGGTCAAGCTTCTGGCCGGCTCGCACGGCACGCTCGGCATCCTCACCGAAGTCACCTTCCGCATCCTGCCGTTGCCGCCGGCGTCCGAGACCATTGTGGTCTCCGGGCTCAACGATGCCGAAGCCGCGGCGGTCATGGCCGAGGCGATGGCGCAGACCGTGGAGGTTTGCGGTGCCGCGCATCTGCCGGAGAGCGTGCGTGGACGGTTCCTGGACGGCGGGCTTCCGGATGGTGCGGCCACCGTGCTGCGGCTCGAAGGGCTTGAGGCATCCGTTGCGATCAGGGCTGAAAAGCTGATGAAGGCGGTCGGTCGCTTTGGCGCGGTGACAAGGCTCGATGCGTCGCAGACATCGACGCTCTGGACTGAGATCCGCGACGTCAAACCCTATGCCGACGGCAGCAAGAAGCCGCTCTGGCGCGTGTCCGTCGCCCCATCGCTTGGCCATCAGCTGGTGGCCGCACTTCGGCTGCAAACCGGCGTCGATGCCTTTTATGATTGGCAGGGCGGTCTCGTCTGGCTGCGCATGGAGGCAGACCCGGAAGCGGAACTCGTGCGCCGCTACATCAAGGTTCTCGGCGGCGGTCACGCGAGCCTCGTCAGGGCGGAAGACGCCTATCGTGCCTCCATTCCGTCGTTTGAACCACAACCCGTAGCCGTGGCACAATTGAGCGAGCGCGTTCGCGCGAAGTTCGACCCGCACCGGATCTTCAATCCGGGCCGCATGGCCGCGGTCTCCTGAGGTGCCGGCGATGGAACATGGGAGGAGTTGATGAGCGATAATGGTCCGCAGACGCCGTTTTCCCGGGAGACCGATCGCTGGCTGGAGCCGGGCAAGATCAACGTCCAGGTGATCTATGTCCTTTATCTCGTGGGCTTTGCGGTAGGGATCACCCCGATCATTGGCGTGGTGATGGCCTATCTCAACCGCGGCAAGGGGGCACCCTGGGTCGAGACGCACTATGTCTGGGCGATCCGGACCTTCTGGATCTCGCTGTTGTTCCTTTTGATATCGCTGTTGCTGACGGTGGTGCTGGTCGGCATCCTCGGCTTTATCGCCACCGCTGTCTGGATCGTCGTGCGCTGCGTCGTCGGCCTGCAGCGTGCCGCGCGCCAAGAGCCGATCACCAACCCCGAAGCCTGGATGGTGTGAGCCACGGCGCAAACCCTGAAACCGGATCCGGTTGAAGGTTGCTGAAATCAGAATGCTGCGGTGACCGAGCACGTCGCAAGGGCGCGGTGCCGCAGAACCGGATAGTGGAGTTCGCGTTTGCAGACCAATTTTACCCCCGCGCAGCTTGCCGACCCGCATGTGGCCGAATCCGAGGCCATCCTGCGCAAATGCGTACATTGTGGCTTCTGCACCGCGACCTGTCCGACCTATGTGACGCTTGGCGACGAGCTCGATAGTCCGCGCGGGCGCATCTACCTCATCAAGGACATGCTGGAAAACGGCAGGGCGGCCGACAAGGAAACGGTCACCCATATCGACCGCTGTCTCTCCTGTCTCGCCTGCACCACCACCTGCCCATCCGGTGTCGACTACATGCACCTCGTCGACCACGCGCGCGTCCACATCGAGAACACCTATCGCCGTCCGTTCCGGGACCGGCTGGCGCGCTCCGTGCTGGCGACCGTGCTGCCCTATCCCCAGCGCTTCCGCCTGTCGTTGAAGGCGGCGGGCCTTGCCCGGCCGTTCGCCGGCATCATGAAGCGCATGCCGTTGCTGAGGACCTTTGGCATCATGCTCGACCTGGCGCCGAGCGCCGTGCCGCAGCCATCCCCATCGGCAATTCCCGGCACCAACTCGCCCAAGGGCAAGCGCGTCGGTCGGGTCGCGCTCTTGTCGGGCTGCGCGCAACCGGTGCTGAAGCCGGAGATCAACGAGGCGACGATCAGGCTGTTGACGCGCTTTGGCGTCGAGGTCGTTGTTTCGGCCGGTGAAGGCTGTTGTGGCGCCCTGGTGCACCATATGGGGCGCGAGAACCAGGCACTCGATGCGGCGCGCCGCAACGTCGACGCCTGGCTCAAGGTCGCAGACGAAGGAGGGCTCGACGCCATCGTCATCACCGCATCAGGCTGCGGGACGACGATCAAGGACTACGGCCACATGCTGCGGCTTGATCCTCTCTATGCGGAAAAGGCGGCACGGGTCTCGGCTCTGGCCAAGGACATTACCGAGTATCTGTCGACCCTCGACCTGCCTGAGCAGGATGCGCGCGGCATGACGCTCGCCTATCATTCTGCCTGCTCGATGCAGCACGGCCAGAAGATCACTTTTGTGCCGAAGCAGCTTTTGAAGCGCGCCGGTTTCGTCGTTCGCGATCCGGCCGAAGGGCACCTCTGCTGCGGCTCGGCCGGCACCTACAACATCCTGCAGCCGGAAATCTCGGCGAAGCTCAAGGCGCGCAAGGTTAGGAATATCGAGGCGACGAAGCCGGACGCGATCGCAACCGGCAATATCGGCTGCATCACCCAGATCGCCAGTGGCACCAAGATCCCCATCCTTCATACGGTCGAACTGCTCGACTGGGCCTATGGCGGGGCAAAACCCCAGGGGCTCTGAGGCAAAAGAAAAGGCCGGCTCCGTGAGGAGCCGGCCTTCTCGGATGGGTTGTCCCGGATTGCTATCAGCCGCCAAAGATCTGGCGGAAGATGTCGACGCCGCGATCGTCGAAATAGGTGTCGCCCGGCTTGCTGCCGGGACCGATGACGATGACCTTGGTGCCGACATCGGCGCGATCGTAGAGATGCTCCACGTCTTCGTTCATCATGCGGATGCAGCCCGACGACATGTTCTGGCCGATGGTCCAGGGCTGATTGGTGCCATGGATGCGGAAGATCGTGTCGCGGCCGCCCTTGTAGAGATACATGGCGCGGGCGCCGAGCGGGTTGTCGATGCCGCCTTCCTGGGTGACCGGCAGAATGCGGCCCTTGGCAGCTTCGCGGCGGCGCATTTCCGCCGGTGGCGTCCAGGTCGGCCATTCGGCCTTGCGGCCGACCTTCACCACGCCCGACCAGCCGAAGCCGTCGCGGCCGACACCGATGCCGTAGCGCGTCGCGCGGTTCGGGCCATCGATGTAGTAAAGGTACTTGTTGTTGGTATCGACGATGATCGTGCCGGGGACTTCGTCGGTGCGGAAGCGAACCTTGGTGCGCCAGAATTGTTTTGCCGGCTTCTTCGGGGTGGCCACGAGTACAATGTCAGTCGACTTGACCTTGGTCCCGGTCGTTGGCGCCGGCGTAAAAGCCGAGGCGCTTGCGGCGGCAAGAATAGTACTGGCCGCGATGGCGATCGCGACCATTTTGCTGGCATGACGGTTCATATACGATTCCCTCTAAACCCTCGTTGCAGGCAAGCTATGCAAAATGCCGCGAAGTTCAAGCCTGCGATACAGCCGGCGCACCGCTGGACTTGTATCTGTTCATGTTGCTGTTGCCTGAAAATCACGCATAGGCAACGGCAACACGTGCGAGGGGGAGGAAATATTCTATGCGATGCTCCAATTATATGACGATAACCTTCGTGCCCAACTTCACGCGCTCGTAGAGGTCGACGACGTCTTCATTGCGCATGCGGATGCAGCCGGAAGAAACGGCATAGCCGATCGTCCAGGGCGCATTGGTGCCGTGGATGCGGTAGAGCGTCGAGCCGAGATACATGGCGCGTGCGCCAAGCGGATTTTCAGGGCCGCCGTCCATGCGTGCCGGCAGATAGTGTCCCTTGGCCGCCTCGCGGGAGATCATTTCCTGTGGCGGTGTCCAGCTCGGCCATTCCGCCTTGCGGGTGACCTTGTGCGCGCCCGCCCATTCGAAGCCCGGCTTGCCGACGCCGACGCCATAGCGCCGCGCCTCACCGTTGCCGGTGACCAGATAGAGAAAGCGGTTGTTCGTATCGATGACGATCGTGCCCGGCTTTTCCTTGCTCTCATAGGCAACCGTCTGCGGAAGATATTGCGGGTCGAATTTCGACTTGACCGGGCGCTGCGCGCGTGTGGCGTTCGCCGGCTGGATCAGCGGATTGATGGCGCGGCGCTTGGCCTGCGGCTGGCCAACCTGTCCCTGATAATACTGTTTTCGGGTGGCGGCCGGAATCTGCTGCCGATACATGACCTGCCGCGTGCGGGTTTGCTGCCCGCCGAGCTGCATCACCCAGGGGGCGGTGAGGTCGGGGCTGACCACAACAGGGGGGCGGTTTTGATACCGGTCCTGCGCCTCGGCTTGGCCGGCGACGAGGGTCAGGACGGAGGCGGCTATAAGAAGGGATTTTTTCAACATCGGACGGACTCGCTACCTTTCGCCGAAATTCATCAAGGGGGCGCAGACAGCCGAAGAACCGGACGCTCGAGCGGGGGTATGCGCCTTGGCAATGGCGCGATCGTGTCATCGGGGGGCCACCGAATGGTAAACGGCGCTTCATTAAAAGGCGAAGGCGCCGATAAAGCTTTGGGTAGGGTTATCCGCCGCTTTAGGAATCTGGTTTGCAAATGGTAAAGGCATGGAAATGACGAGTTTGGAGCGAGGAAAACGATGACGGCCAAGGGCATAGTGATCGGCGAGGACGGACTTCAGCGCTGCGCCTGGCAGGGCAACCTCGACGACTATCGACGCTACCACGACGAGGAATGGGGGCGTCCGGTCACCGACGATCGCCGCCTGTTCGAAAAGATCTGCCTCGAGGGTTTCCAGTCCGGCCTGTCATGGCTGACGATCCTGCGCAAGCGCGAGGCGTTCCGCGCCGCTTTTGCCGGCTTCGATTTCGACGCGGTCTCGATGTTCGACGAAACGGATATCGAGCGCTGCCTTGCCGATACCGGCATCGTGCGCCATCGTGGCAAGATCGTCTCGACCATCAACAATGCGCGTCGCGCACAGGAGTTGAGGCAGGAATTCGGCTCGCTCGCAGGCTACTTCTGGTCATACGAGCCGCAGGCAGCCGAGCGCCCGCAAGTGGTGACCTACGAGGCGATCGCAGCCAATCCGACGACGCCGACTTCGACCCGGATCTCCAAGGATCTGAAGAAGCGCGGTTGGACCTTTGTCGGCCCGACGACGATCTACGCCTTCATGCAGGCGATGGGGCTCGTCAACGATCACATCGAAGGCTGCCATTGCCGTGTGGTTGTCGAAGAGATGCGTGGCAAGCTCGCAAGACCGAGCGCTCGGGTGGCTTGAACAAAGTGTCCATTGTCGGTCTGGCGATGGGCGTTTCCCGGCAGCGGAGATTGCGGATCAGCCGCCGTTCTTCGCTAGCCACTCCTTCATCATCCTGATCTCGCCTTCCTGCGCCTTCATGATCTCTTCCGCCAGTTTGCGGATCGTTTCATCCTTGCCGTATTCAAGCTCGACCTTGGCCATGTCGATGGCGCCCTGGTGGTGAGCGATCATGCCGCGCACGAAGTCGATGTCCGCCTTGCCGGTATAGGCGATGTCCATGTCCTTGTGCATGCGGGCATTGGCTTCGGCAAAGGCCTTGCTTGCGGGTGATGCGTCGCCCGCCGGGCCCGGAGCTTCCGCGGAGCCGTGATGCATGGTGCCGTGGCTCATCTCTTCGGCCATTGCCGGAAAGCCGAGACAGGCGGCGAGCGCGAGGGTTGTCGTCAACGGTTTCAGCGACATGGCGCTTCTTCCTTCTGCAATGGGCAGCCCCCGAGGAGCGTTACCAAGGCGTAATCCTTCCGACTATTTCAATCTAGGGAATGGGTGCCAGCGGTTTCAAGTCTTGCGCTCAAGCGCAGAGCATCACGCGTTCGCGCGGAAAGGCGAAAATACCCTGCAGAACATCCACCCCATCAGGCGCGTTGAGCACGGATTGACCGACGCAGAAGAGCTGGGCCGCTTGCGACGTCGGCGCGCGCACCATGGCGGTGAAGCAGAACGACGATGACGAGGCGGTTGCCTGCTCGAGGATGTTGAGTACGGTCGGGCGATCCTTGCGGTCATAGGCGCGTACCAGGTCGATGACGCCGCAGGAGGGGGGTGAGGTGCCGAGCAGGGCGGCGGTCTGCTCGCCGAGCTGGAAGATGCCCGTCGCGAGATCGCAGCGCCAGGCTTCCATGAGGTAGGTTCCCTCGTCGAGCGACCGTATCCAGTTGTCATGTGCGGCCAGATGGCCGGGCCGGATGGCTCCGCAGCCAGGTGTCATGAATCTCAGCATGATACCCATTCCCTCTCTTCGCGTCGCGCTCGACACCTCTCCGCACATGGCCATCGGACCCGGGAAGTGGATCGCCGCGACATCTTTGCCGTTGGGATGTTTGCCCGATGCTGTCATGGCATCCGGAAATCATCGGTGCGCACGCGGAGACTGGAAGATAGCCGATCACCACCGTGTTCGGAACGTCGCCGACGGATCGAGCGATAAACTTTTAGTGATTAATTCCGTGTTAATGCGTCTTAGGGTTGAGGCGGCGAGTGGCGGCCAGATGACGTCGGGCGACTCGAGCTTGGCCCGAAGTCGAACGGCCTGGCAAATCGCCTCGCGATCGGCCCGGAGCACGCTTTGCGCGGTCCAAACCCTTGCCGCCCCTGCCTTGATCCGATAGGGAAAGCTCCAAACCCGCTGACAGTCCGGAATGCTCCCATGACCGAGAAACAGAAGAAACCGCAGAAGCTCAAGGCGCGCCTTCCGCGCGGCTTCGTCGATCGCTCCGCCGCCGATATCCGCGCGACCGATGAAATGATCGGCAAGATCCGGGCCGTCTACGAGCATTATGGTTTCGATCCGGTCGAAACGCCGCTTTTCGAATATACCGACGCGCTCGGCAAGTTCCTGCCCGACAGCGATCGGCCGAACGAAGGCGTCTTCTCGCTGACGGATGATGACGACCAGTGGATGTCGCTGCGCTACGACCTGACGGCGCCGCTGGCCCGCCACGTCGCCGAGAACTTCAACGAAATCCAGCTGCCGTTCCGCACCTACCGTGCCGGCTACGTCTTCCGCAACGAGAAGCCGGGCCCGGGTCGCTTCCGCCAGTTCATGCAGTTCGACGCCGATACGGTCGGTGCCGCCGGCGTCCAGGCGGACGCCGAAATGTGCATGATGATGGCCGACACCATGGAAGCGCTCGGCATTGCGCGCGGCGACTACGTGATCCGCGTCAACAACCGCAAGGTGCTCGATGGCGTCATGGAGGCGATCGGCCTTGGTGGTGACGACAAGGCCAATGCCCGCCTGACGGTGCTGCGCGCCATCGACAAGCTCGACAAGTTCGGCACCGAAGGCGTGCGGCTGCTTCTCGGCGAAGGCCGCAAGGATGAAAGCGGCGACTTCACCAAGGGCGCGGGCCTGAGCAGCGAGCAGATCGACAAGGTGCTCTTCTTCGTCGGCATCACGGACTATGCGACAAGCGCTGCCGATCTCGCAGCCCTCGTCGCTGGAACGGCCAAGGGTAGCGAAGGCGTCGAGGAACTGAATACCATCCGCAGCCTGGTCATGAGCGCCGGCTACGAGGCCGACCGCATCAAGATTGATCCTTCGGTCGTGCGCGGTCTCGAATACTACACTGGCCCGGTCTTCGAGGCCGAGTTGCAGTTTGCCGTCACCAACGAGAAGGGCGAGAAGGTTGTCTTCGGTTCGGTCGGCGGCGGCGGTCGTTACGATGGGCTGGTGTCGCGCTTCATGGGTCAGCCCGTGCCGGCGACCGGCTTCTCGATCGGCGTTTCGCGTCTGATGACGGCGCTCAAGAACCTCGGCAAGCTCGGCGCGTCCGAGGTGCTTGCCCCGGTCGTCGTCTGCGTCATGGACCGCGACATCGAGAGCATGGGGCACTACCAGCGCTTCGTGCAGCAGCTCCGCCATGCCGGCATCCGCGCCGAAATGTACCAGGGCAACAAGAAGAATTTTGGCGACCAGCTGAAATATGCCGACCGCCGTGGCTCGCCGCTGGCCATCATCCAGGGTGGCGACGAACGCGCTGCCGGCGTCGTCCAGATCAAGGATCTGATCGAGGGCAAGCGCCTGTCGGGTGAGATCGAGGACAATGCAGCCTGGCGCGAGGCGCGCGTGGCCCAGGTTTCCGTTCCGGCGGCCGAACTGGTCGAAAAGGTACGCGAGATGCTGGCGGCCCAGGCCGAGGATCGGGCAAGGGGCTGACGGTCATGGCCCTCATCAATCTGCCTGCTTTCGCCGACGACCTGCTTGCCGATTTTGAAAGCCTCGGCACGCTGCGCGTCGACACACCGGTGATCCAGCCGGCCGAACCTTTCCTCGCCATGGCCGGCGAGGATCTGCGTCGTCGCATCTTCATGACCGAGAGCGAGACCGGCGAAAGCCTGTGCCTGCGTCCGGAATTCACCATTCCCGTCTGCCTTCGCCATATCGAGGCGGTGACCGGCACGCCGAAGCGCTACGCCTATCTCGGCGAAGTCTTCCGCCAGCGCCGTGAAGGCGGAAACGAATTCTACCAGGCCGGCATCGAGGATCTCGGCGATACGGATATCGCTACCGCCGATGCACGCATCGTCGGTGACGCGATGCGCGTCGTTGCCAACCGCTTGCCGGGGCGACGGCTCAACGTGACGCTCGGCGACCAGGCGGTGTTCGAAGCCGTCGTCGGTGCCTGCGGCCTGCCGGCCGGCTGGCAGAAGCGGTTGATTCATGCCTTTGGTGACCAGAAGCACCTGCAGAAACTGCTGACGGAACTCGCGCATCCGCGGACGGTCGGCGTTTTCGGTCCCGAAGTGGTGCGCCTGTCGATGGACGGTCTGCTCGAAGACGAAGCCGGTCTCGTCGCCCATATCGGCGAAACGATGGAAGCGACCGGTTACTCCACCAATGCCAGCCGCTCGCCGCAGGACATCGCCCGGCGGCTGAAGGAGAAGATGGAGCTGGCGAACACGCGGCTCGATCGCAAGACGCTGGACCAGGTTGGTGCATTCCTGGCGCTCGACGTGCCGCTCGCCGATGCGCCGGCAGCGCTCTTTGCCTTCGCACAAAAATCCGGCCTCAAGCTCGATGAGGCGCTCGTCCGCTTCGATGCCCGTGTTGCAGCACTTTCCAAGGCGGGCGCCGACATCGGCGCGATCCGTTACCGCGCGGCTTTCGGCCGTCCGCTCGACTACTATACCGGTCTCGTCTTCGAAGTGGAGGTCGCCGGCATCCAGGCCGTTCTGGCCGGCGGGGGTCGCTTCGACCGGCTGCTGACGTTGCTCGGCGCCCGCGAACACATTCCCGCCGTCGGTTTCTCGCTCTGGCTCGACCGCATCGAAAAGGCGATTACCTCCCAGGGAGGCGTTCAATGACGATCACCATCGCGCTGCCGTCCAAGGGGCGGATGAAGGATGACGCCTCGGCGATCTTCGAACGCGCCGGCATGAAGATCGTTGCCGTCGGCAACGACCGCTCCTATCGCGGCCGGGTCGAAGGTTCGGACGATGTGGAGATCGCGTTCCTGTCCGCTTCCGAGATTTCCCGCGAGCTTGGCAATGGCTCGATCGATTTCGGCGTCACCGGCGAGGATCTGGTGCGCGAGGGGCTTGCCAATGCCGACGCCCGCGTCGAGTTCTGCGCCCGTCTCGGCTTCGGCCACGCCGATGTCGTCGTCGCCGTGCCGGAGATCTGGTACGACGTCGATACCATGGCCGATCTCGGCGACGTTGCCGCGGACTTCCGTGCCCGCCACGGCCGCCGCCTGGCGATCGCCACCAAATACTGGCGGCTGACGCAGAACCACTTCTCCGGTAGCCACGGCATCCAGCTCTACCGCATCGTCGAAAGCCTTGGTGCGACCGAAGGTGCGCCTGCGTCCGGCTCCGCCGACATCATCGTCGATATCACCTCCACCGGCTCGACGCTGAAGGCGAACCATCTGAAGATCCTGACGGACGGCGTGATCCTGCGTTCGGAAGCGTGCCTGGTGCGAGCGCGCAAGCCTGTTCACGATGGCGACCCCGTGGTGGCGCGGGTTGTCGCGGCAGTCCGCAGCGTGCTTTGACGCTGCGGCGGGCAGGGGAAGACCCACGACAATCCTGGCGTTCTCAGAGACCTGCAAAAAATAAAGTAGGTCCCTCAAAAAGTGAACCCTCCGCTCCTATGTAAGTCGTGCGGACGGCACTGTGCCGTTCCTCGCCCTTCCGTTCCAGGAGACATTCATGGCCGATCTTTCCGCCTTTCCGATCACCAAGCGCTGGCCGGCGAAAAACCCCGATATCATTCAGTTATATTCGCTGCCGACGCCGAATGGCGTGAAGGTCTCGATCGCGCTCGAAGAGTTGGGCCTGCCCTACGAGCCTCACCGGGTCGCCTTCGATGCCAACGAGCAGAAATCGCCGGAATTTCTCTCGCTCAATCCGAATGGCCGCATCCCGGCAATCATCGATCCCAACGGTCCGGAGGGAAAGCCGATCGGTCTCTTCGAGTCCGGCGCGATCCTGATCTATCTGGCGGAAAAGACTGGAAAGCTGCTGCCGGTGGACGCGGCCGGCCGCTATGAGACGATCTCCTGGGTGATGTTCCAGATGGGTGGCATCGGTCCGATGCTTGGTCAGTTCGGCCATTTCTTCAAGTTTGCGGCCGACAAGGTCGCCAACAATTCCTATCCCGTCGAGCGTTATCGTGACGAATCGAAGCGTCTTCTCGGCGTGCTCGAAGCGCGCCTTGAGGGGCGGCAATGGCTGATGGGCGACGAATACACGATTGCCGACATCGCAACGTACCCTTGGGTCGAAGGCGCTCGCAGGTTCTATGGCGGCGCCGACGTCCTGGATTACAAGGCCTTTCCAAACGTGATGGCCTGGGTCGAGCGCGGCCTGTCGCGGCCTGCGGCTCTAAAGGGCATGGAAGTGCCGCGCAAGGAATAGCAATCATGATGGCCCTGTGCCTGAGTTGACGAAGCTCGGGCGCAAGGCTAGGCCTTGCTGTACAGACGAATAAGAAGCAGGTGGGAAGCGTGACGGGAAGGCTTGTAGTTGTCGGTGGCGGTCAGGCCGCCTTTGCCCTGGTTGCCAAGCTGCGTGCGGTTAAGGACGAGCGACCGATCACCATTGTCGCCTCCGAAGCGAGCCTGCCCTATCAGCGCCCGCCGCTTTCCAAGAAATACCTGTTACGCGAGATGAGCCTGGACCGGTTGCTCTATCGGCCGGAGGCCTGGTACGGCGAGCACGATGTTGACGTTCGCCTTGAGACGACGGTAACCGGCCTCGATCGCCCCGGCAAGCGCGTGATGCTCAGCGACGGGACGTCGCTCGACTATGAAGTGCTGGCCTTTGCCACCGGCGCCACGCCGCGCCGGCTGCCTGCCGCGGTCGGTGGGGACCTCGAAGGTGTCTTCGTCGTGCGCGACTTCAGGGACGCGGATCGCCTTGCCGAGGAAATGAAGGTCGGCCGGCGCGCCCTTGTCGTCGGTGGTGGCTACATCGGCCTTGAGGCGGCGGCGGTCGCCCGAACCTGCGGGCTCGAGGTCACGGTCATCGAGATGGCAGACCGCATCCTGCAGCGCGTCGCCTCGTCGGCAACCTCCGGTCTCGTGCGCGAGATTCACCGGTCCCGCGGCGTCGATATCCGCGAAGGCACGGGCCTCAACCGCCTCGTCGGCGAAAATGGCCGGGTGACCGGAGCGGAGTTGTCCGACGGATCGATCTTGCCGGTCGACGTCGTCATCGTCGGTATCGGCGTCACCGCCAATGACCGCCTGGCGCATGATGCGGGGCTGGAAACAGCCGGGGGCATCGTCGTTGATGCGTTCGGGCGAACCGCCGACCCCGCGATTTTCGCCATGGGCGATTGTGCCGTACTTCCCTGGGAAGACCTGCGCATCCGGTTGGAATCGGTGCAGAACGCCGTTGATCAGGCCGAGGCCGTCGCGGCAATCCTCGCCGGCGGCGAACATCCCTATGAGCCGAAGCCCTGGTTCTGGTCCGATCAGTACGACGTCAAGCTGCAGATCGCCGGCTTCGGCCTCGGTCATGACGAAACGATCGTCAGGCCAGGCCAGCGCGAGGGTAGCGTGTCCGTCTGGTATTTCCGGCAGGGACGGCTTGTCGCGGTCGATGCGATCAATGACGCCAAGGCCTATGTCACGGGCAAGAAGCTGCTCGAATCCGGCATCAATCCAGACCGGGCCGTCATTGGCGATCCGCAGTCGGACCTCAAGGCACTGCTCTCCCAGCCCTGAGCGGCAGAACTACGCCTGGCGGCGCTTTCTGCGAGCTGCAACTTGCAGGCGTCGCGGTTTCAATCTTCGTTAACGACGAAACTATTGTTTTGTCTGGCATTTGCGCGCCGAAACCACGGTTTATCATTTCCTTAAATCACGTCACGCCAACACAGGTCGCTTAACTGGAGGCGAGAGGTCTCGTTTCTCAGCGGTTGTTGATTTAGGCGATTGCGATGTTCAAGGTTCTTACATGCCTCGTGGTGGAGCATAATCCGAAGCTGGTCGCGTTGGCGGCGCTCATATGCTTCCTGTCCAGTTACGGCGCGGTGACGCTCTTGCAGCGCGCCCGGGGATCGTCCGGCAAGGCACGGACGATCTGGGCTGTCGCTGCAGGCATTGCCAGCGGCTTTGGCATCTGGGCCACCCACTTCATCGCGATGCTCGCCTACGACCCTGGAGTCGTGCTTGGCTACCAGATGGACCTGACGGCCCTGTCGTTGGCGATTGCCATTGTCCTGACCACGACTGCGCTGCTGATCGCGACCTATGTGCGGGATCGGCTGGCCTGGATCGCCGGTGGTCTGGTCCTCGGCGCCGGCGTTGCCTGCATGCACTTTCTCGGCATGGCGGCCCTCGATGTTCCCGGCGACCTGCGTTGGGATGCGACGCTGGTTGCCGCGTCGATCGTTCTCGGCTCGCTGTTCGACATCGGTGCCCTGAGGACGATTGCCCTTGTGGCCAAGCCGCTGAAGGCGAAGATCATCGCGACGCTGCTGATGACGCTCGGGATCGTCGCGCTGCATTTCACCGCCATGGGCGCCGTGACGATCGAGGTCGGCCTCGTCATGCCGGTGTATGAAGGCATGATCCAGCCCCATCTGCTCGCCTTCGTCATTGCTGGAACCGCCTTCTTCCTTCTGTCCCTGGTACTGGTTGCCGCCGGTTTTGCCCATCACGCCGAACTCTCGGCCGCTGCGACCGAACGGGAGTTCACCCGCTTCGTCCGCAGCGTGAAGGACTACGCCATCTACATGCTCGACATCGATGGCCGCGTTGCGAGCTGGAATGCCGGCGCGCAGGCCAACAAGGGCTACACAGCCGAGGAGATTATCGGCAAGAACTTCGCCTGCTTCTATTCCGAAGACGATCAGCGTGACGGTCTGCCGCGCCGCGCCCTCGAGGCCGCCGTGGCGGAGGGCAAATATGAGAACGAGGGCTGGCGCTATCGCAAGGACCGGTCGCGGTTCTGGGCCCATGTGGTGATCGATCCGTTCCTTGACGAGGACGGTAAGCACGCCGGGTACATCAAGATCGTCAAGGACATTACCAAGGCGAAGGCCGATGCCGATCGTATCGCCGAGGTCAGCAATAACCTCGACGTCGCGCTCGAAAACATGTCGCAGGGCATCTGCCTGTTTGACAGCGACGACCGGCTGCTGTTGTCGAATCGGCGCTGCCGCGAGATCTTCGGCTTCTCCGAAACGCTTGCCGGCAAGGGGCTGACCTTCCGCGAGATCCTCGATATCGTCTTTGCGCGCAACTACACGGACCCGGTCATCGCACGGGCCAAGGCCGAGGAGCTCTACCGGAAGCATCGGGTCGAAATGGTCGGAAAGGGCGGAGGAGACGTGGTGGAGAAGCTGCCGAACGGCCGCTCGATCCTGACCATACATCGCACCCTTCCGGACGGCGGCTGGGTCAGCACCTATGAAGACATCACCGAGCGCCTCGATACGGAAGAGCAAATCACGTTCCTCGCGCGCCACGACAGCCTGACGGGTCTGCCGAACCGGCTGCAGTTCAACAGCTACCTCGAAGAGGAGCTGGATGCGGCGGCCTGGTTCAACCGCAAGGTTGCCGTCATTGGCGTCGACCTCAACAAGTTCAAGGAAGTCAATGACCTGCACGGCCATGCCGCCGGCGACTTCGTGCTGGTGACGATTGCCCAGCGCGTGAAGGGCCTGCTGCTGGAGGGCGAATTCGTGGCACGTCTCGGCGGCGACGAGTTCGCAGCCGTCAAGCGCTTCGAGGAACTGGCCGAGCTCAACGACTTCCTGCGCCGCATCGAAAAGAGCCTGCACGAAGAAATGCGCTTCGGCGATTTCGAACTGAAGTCCGGCGGCAGCATGGGGGTCGCCATCTACCCGCAGGATGCGGAGACGGCAGATACGCTGATCAACAATGCCGACCTCGCCATGTACCGGGCAAAGGCCGCGCTCAACCAGACCGTCTGCTTCTACGAAGTTTCGATGGATGAGGCCGCGCGTCAGCGGCGTGCGCTTGCCAATGATCTCTGGGATGCCGTCGACAAGAAGCAGCTTGCTCTGCACTACCAGGTGCAGAAGTCGGTGATGACCGGCGTCGTCATCGGCTACGAGGTGCTCTTACGCTGGCATCACCCCGAGCGCGGAATGGTGCCGCCGAACGAATTCATTCCGCTTGCGGAGGAATGCGGCGCGATCCTGCCGATCGGTGAATGGGTGCTGCGCGAGGCCTGCCGCGAGGCTGCGGGCTGGGAGAACAATCACAAGATTGCCGTGAACCTGTCGCCGGTCCAGCTCGCCAATGGTGATATCGTCAGCCTGGTGCAGGATGTACTTGCCGAAACCGGGCTCGACCCGAACCGGCTCGAGCTTGAGATTACGGAATCGACGATTATCGACGACAAGGAGCGCGCGCTGCTGACCCTGCGTCAGATCAAGGAGCTCGGTGTCACGATCGCGATCGACGATTTCGGCACCGGATATTCGTCGCTCGAAACGCTGCGGTCGTTCCCCTTCGACAAGATCAAGCTCGACAAGAGCTTCATGTGGGAAGTGGAGGGCAGCCCGCAGGCCAAGGCGATCGTTCGCGCCATCCTGGCGCTCGGACAGAGTTTGTCCGTGCCGGTTCTCGCCGAGGGCGTCGAGACGCAGAAGCAGCTCGACATCCTGCAGGCGGAGGGCTGTGATGAGGCGCAGGGCTATCTGCTCGGCCGTCCGGCTCCATTGCCGCTCCAGTCTAGCGGCGACGACAAGGCCGCTGCCGCCTGATCCGGGCGGCGGTCTTGGTTGCCAGGGTGCATCAACAGCGACCGTGGGTCACGCGCCCACCTCGCGTCAGGATTTCGGCTTTTTTGTCGGCGATCGCCGGTAGGCCAGGCTTGCGCTATTGGCGCAACGGCGTCGGGCCGGCGCCTTCCACCAGGAAGCGCGGGAAGAAGAAGACGCCTGTTATCGTGCCGGAATAGCGCTGTTCGAGACCCGAGGATTCACCGATGCAGAACAGGGGTTGTTTCTGTCCGGCTTCTTCCAGTGCGATCGTCGTCGAAAAGCAGAAGGACGAACAGCTCGTCGCGGCCTGCTCGAACAGTTCCAGCACGTGGTTACGGTCGGCTGGGTCATAGCAGCGCACGAAGTTGAGCAGGCCACACTCGCCATCGCGCAGGCCATGGATGGCGGCCGCCTTCTCGCCAAGCCGGAACAACCCCGTGGACAGGTCGCCCGACCAGCCCTCAGACGCGCAGAATTGCTGCAGGTATTCATGATGCGGGAGGTCGAGGTGCGGCTGTCCCGGGGAGTCGAGAGGAACGGAATTTGCTCTCGTGATCTTAAACACGGTCTACCCCCGCAGAGCTCCTGAACGTCGCTGACGTCTCAGGAAAACACGTCCCAATGTGCAAATCACGCTCACCAACGACCAATACAAAAGCGCACGCCACGTGCCGTGGGCGTTCCACCATTCGAAAGGTCGCGAGATAGTAATGAAGCTCTCTGACGAAGTGATTTCGCTGGAGAGGGCGGCTAAATTTGCGATTAAATACTTATATGCTTATCGTGATTTTCTCGAAGAGATTCCGGATACACGGTTAATACAAAAAAGCTTAAGCGATTGGCCGCCCGCCTTCATCCGCTACCCAGTCTCCCGTGAATCTGCGCTCACTTGGGGCGCTGTTATAGTTCGTTTTTTTTCGACTTCAACGGTTTTTTGAAGTCCGACTACAACCGGAGGATCTTTTCTGCAGGCAGTGCGGTCGGCCGGTTCTCATTCGACCAATGGTATTGATAAAAAACAAGAAAGGCGACCCGAGGGCCGCCTTTCCGATCCGGATGGATCAATGCTGCGATAAGGCTATTGCCTTAATCACATCATGTCCATGCCACCCATTCCGCCCATGCCGCCCGGCATTGCCGGAGCGTCCTTCTTCGGCAGTTCGGCGATCATGGCTTCCGTCGTGACGAGGAGGCCAGCAACCGAGGCTGCGTCCTGAAGGGCGGTGCGAACGACCTTGACCGGGTCGACGATACCCATGGCGATCATGTCGCCATATTCGCCGGTCTGGGCGTTGTAGCCGTAGTTGTCTTCGTTCTTGTCGAGGATCTTGCCGACAACGATCGAAGCTTCATCGCCAGCGTTCTCGGCGATCTGGCGGGCCGGAGCCTGCAGAGCGCGACGAACGATGTTGATGCCGGCTTCCTGGTCTTCGTTGGCGCCCTTGACCGAGATCTTGGAGGCCGAACGCAGGAGTGCCGTGCCGCCGCCCGGTACGATGCCTTCCTGAACAGCAGCGCGCGTCGCGTTGAGAGCGTCGTCGATGCGGTCCTTCTTTTCCTTCACTTCGACTTCCGTCGAGCCGCCGACGCGGATCACGGCAACGCCGCCAGCGAGCTTGGCAAGGCGTTCCTGCAGCTTTTCGCGGTCGTAGTCGGAGGTGGTGTCTTCGATCTGGGCCTTGATCTGGGCGACGCGGCCTTCGATGTCGGCCTTCTGGCCGGCGCCGTCGACGATCGTCGTGTTTTCCTTGGAGATCGAAACCTTCTTCGCACGGCCGAGCATGTCGAGCGTGACGTTTTCGAGCTTGATGCCGAGGTCTTCGGAGATCACGGTGCCGCCCGTCAGGATGGCGATGTCTTCGAGCATGGCCTTGCGGCGATCGCCGAAGCCCGGAGCCTTGACGGCAGCGATCTTCAGGCCGCCACGCAGCTTGTTGACGACGAGCGTTGCGAGAGCTTCGCCTTCTACGTCTTCAGCGATGATGAGGAGCGGCTTGCCGGTCTGAACGACAGCTTCGAGAACCGGGAGCATGGCCTGGAGGTTCGAGAGCTTCTTCTCGTGGAGGAGAACGAAGACGTCGTCGAGGTCAGCGACCATCTTTTCCGGGTTGGTGACGAAGTAGGGGCTGAGGTAGCCGCGGTCGAACTGCATGCCTTCGACGACTTCGAGTTCGGTTTCGGCGGTCTTGGCTTCTTCAACCGTGATGACGCCTTCGTTGCCGACCTTCTGCATTGCTTCAGCAATGTCGAGGCCGATCTGACGCTCGCCGTTGGCCGAGATCGTGCCGACCTGTGCGACTTCTTCCGAAGTGTTGATCTTCTTGGCCTTGGCCTGGAGATCCTTGACGACTTCGCTGACAGCGAGGTCGATGCCGCGCTTCAGGTCCATCGGGTTCATGCCGGCAGCAACGGCCTTGGCGCCTTCGCGAACGATCGCCTGGGCCAGAACGGTTGCAGTCGTGGTGCCGTCGCCGGCGATGTCGTTGGTCTTCGAAGCAACTTCGCGGACCATCTGGGCGCCCATGTTTTCGAACTTGTCTTCGAGTTCGATTTCCTTGGCGACCGATACGCCGTCCTTGGTGATGCGCGGAGCGCCAAAGGACTTGTCGATGATGACGTTACGACCCTTCGGGCCGAGCGTGACCTTTACGGCATCAGCGAGGATGTCGACGCCACGCAGCATCTTTTCGCGCGCGGTGCGGCCGAACTTGATTTCTTTTGCAGCCATTAGAGAACTCCCGGGCTCATTGCCCATTGGTTGTCATGAAAAAGGGTGGACGACGGCTGGATCAGCCGATGATGCCCATGATGTCGGCTTCCTTCATGATCAGAAGGTCTTCGCCGTTGATCTTGACTTCGGTGCCCGACCACTTGCCGAACAGAACGCGGTCGCCAGCCTTGACGTCGAGAGCGACAACCTTGCCGCTTTCGTCACGGGCGCCCGAACCGACGGCGACGATTTCGCCTTCCTGCGGCTTTTCCTTGGCGGTGTCCGGAATGATGATCCCGCCCTTGGTCTTCTCTTCAGACTCGACGCGGCGAACGACGACGCGGTCGTGCAGCGGGCGGAAGTTGGTGCTTGCCATTAGTCTAATCCCTCGATCAAATGACACTACGGATCGCAGATGGACCCGATGGATGGGTGTTAGCACTCTCTTTTGTCGAGTGCTAGCGATGCCGAGATAAGCTTGGGTATGGGGTGAGTCAAGGATCGTGCCCAGTTTTTTTGCTGACGGCCGTTGCCCTGGACAGGCGCACCAGGCGTGGGCACAGGCAGCCTAGCCCCATTCTTGGCGAAATGTGGGCGATCGCGTCGATGAGTGGCATAGGCGGGATTTTGACGGTTGATAACCACGACAAAGTGCTGCTGCGCGGCGGGCCGCATCTGCAGTGCATTTTTCCTGGTTCTCGACACCGCCGGAATCCTTGGGAGGGTGCGCCTTTTTCGGGAGACGAGACTTGTAATCTCCTGCCTTCCTTGCCATGCAAGCCGGAAACCGTGTTTGCAGGAAGCCAGGATGGCCGCAAGGATCAACAGTTTTCGCGAAATCGCCAAGCGCTACGATGTCGTTCTGTGTGACGTCTGGGGCGTTCTTCACAACGGCGTGCAGGCTTTCGCCTCCGCCTGTGAAGCATTGGCCGAGGCGCGCGCCGCCGGACTGACCGTCGTGCTGATCACCAATTCGCCGCGCCCGAGCCCGATGGTGAAGGTGCAGATCCGCAGTCTCGGCGTGCCCGACGAAGCCTATGACCGGATCGTCACCTCGGGCGATGTGACCCGGGCGCTGATCGCTGCTGCCGACAAGAAGATCTTCTTCATCGGCGCCGAGCGTGACCTGCCGCTACTCGAGGGGCTGGGGACGCAGATCGTTTCCTCGGAAGATGCCGAGACGGTCGTCTGCGCCGGCTTCTATGACGACGAGACCGAAACGCCGGAGCACTACCGCGCGACCCTGACGGGCCTTGCCAAGCGCAAGATCCCGTTCATCTGCGCCAACCCGGACCTCGTCGTCGAGCGTGGCCACAGGCTGATCCCCTGCGCCGGCGCGATCGCCAAGCTTTATGAAGAGTTGGGCGGCGAGGCGCGCATCGCCGGCAAGCCTTACATCGCCATCTATCGCGCAGCCTTGGGCGAGGCGAAGGCCGCGCGCGGAGCGATTGACCTGACCCGTGTCATCGCTGTTGGCGACGGCATGCCGACGGACGTCAAGGGTGCGCAGGATGCGGGGCTCGATCTGCTCTATATTAGTGCTGGCATCCACGCCCAGGAATATATGAACGAAAGCCGGACCGACGAGGCGAAGCTTGCCGCTTTCCTGAAGAAGGAGGGCGCATCGCCGAAATACTGGATGCCACGGCTCGCCTGACGGGAAGACGGAGATGACGGTTTTTCATCGCAACGAGACCCGTGACCCGCTTCCGGAGCACTTACGCGGCGGCGTCGTCGCGATCGGTAACTTCGACGGCGTGCACCGCGGCCACCAGTCGGTGCTCAATCGGGCGCTGGAAGAGGCGAAGGCGCGCGGCGTGCCGGCGCTTGTCCTCACCTTCGAGCCGCATCCGCGCACCGTCTTTCGTCCCGACACGCCGGTCTTCCGGTTGACGCCGGCGCCATTGAAGGCGCGGATCCTCGAGGGCATGGGCTTCGGTGCCGTCATCGAGTATCCGTTCGATCGCACTTTCTCGCAGCTTTCCGCGAGCGACTTCATCCACCGCATCCTGCTCGAATGGTTGCATGCCTCGCATGTGGTGACCGGCTTCGATTTCCACTTCGGCAAAGGTCGCGAAGGTGGCCCGGCCTTCCTGATGGCCGCCGGTGGCGATAATGGCTTCGGTGTGACGCTCGTCGATGCGTTCCGCGACGAGAATGCGTCGGTTATCTCTTCGAGCTACGTCCGCTCGTTGCTCGGCGAAGGCGATGTCTCGCAGGCGGCGGGCATGCTCGGCTACCACTACCTCGTCGAAGCGGAAGTCATCGGCGGCAAGAAGCTTGGTCGCGAACTCGGCTTTCCCACCGCCAACATGAGGCTCGCACCCGAGGTGGAACTCAGGCCCGGCATCTACGCCGTGCGCTTCCGCCGGGCCGACGGCTCGCTCTACGACGGTGTAGCAAGCTTCGGACGCCGCCCGACGGTCGATAACGACGGCGAGCCCTTGCTCGAAACCTTCGTTTTCGACTTCTCCGGCGATCTCTATGGCGAGATCTGTACCGTCACCTTCTTCGGTCATCTGCGCGACGAGCTGAAGTTCGACGGGCTCGATCCGCTTGTGGCGCAGATCCGTCAGGATGAGGCCGAGGCGCGGGCGCTGATCTCCGGCGTGTCGCCGCTGGGTGATATCGACCGCAAGCTCAACTTCGACCGATAAAAGATTTCGGCGTTGCTGCGGCGGCGGACCTTTTCAAAAGGCCGAAAACGCCTTAAACAACCGGCCACCATGACCCGGCACCGTCGATTGATCATCGATCAGCGAATTATTGGCCCGGCCTTCCGCGCGCTTTAGTCAGCCGGAAGGTCCGGGATTTCGGCGTTTCCGACGCCCCAGTCATCTCTCGATACCGAGCCCATTTCGTATGCGCGAACCTTCGCGCGAAGAAGCGATTGCAAAAACCATGACCGACACCGCTGAAAAGATCGACTACTCCTCGACCCTCTATCTGCCGCAGACGGAGTTTCCGATGCGCGCTGGCCTGCCGCAGAAGGAGCCGGAAACGGTGGCCCGCTGGCAGAAGATGGGCCTCTACAAGAAGCTGCGTGCCTCGGCCGCCGGCCGCGACAAGTTCGTGCTGCATGACGGCCCGCCCTATGCCAACGGCAACATCCATATCGGCCATGCGCTGAACAAGATCCTCAAGGACGTCGTCAACCGCTCGTTCCAGATGCGCGGTTTCGACGCCAACTATGTGCCCGGCTGGGACTGCCACGGTCTTCCGATCGAATGGAAGATCGAGGAGAAGTACCGCGAGAAGGGGCAGAACAAGGACGAGGTTCCGGTCAACGAGTTCCGCAGGGAATGCCGTGACTTTGCCGCCGGCTGGATCCAGATCCAGGCGGAAGAATTCAAGCGTCTCGGCATCGAGGGTGACTTCGACAATCCCTACACGACGATGAATTTCCACGCCGAAGCGCGTATCGCCGGCGAACTGATGAAGATCGCCAAGCTCGGGCAGCTCTACCGCGGCTCGAAGCCGGTCATGTGGTCTGTCGTCGAGCGCACCGCGCTTGCCGAGGCCGAAGTCGAATATGCCGACGTCGAGAGCGACATGATCTGGGTGAAGTTCCCGGTCACCGAAGGTCCTGATGATCTCGCCGGCACCTTCGTCGTGATCTGGACGACCACGCCCTGGACCATCCCCGGCAACCGCGCCATCGCCTTCTCTTCGCGCTATGCCTACGGCCTCTACGAGGTTGCTACTGCCGAGAACGACTTCGGTCCGCAGCCGGGCGAGAAGCTGATCTTCGCCAAGCGTCTGGCGGACGAGTCTGCGGCCAAGGCCAAACTCACCTTCAATTTCGTCCGCGACATCGAAGGTTCCGAACTGGCGGCCGTTACCTGCGCCCATCCGCTGCACGGTCTCGGCGGCGGTTATGCCTTCAAGGTGCCGTTGCTCGACGGCGACCATGTCACCGACGATGCAGGCACAGGCTTTGTGCACACCGCACCCAGCCACGGCCGCGAGGACTTTGATGCCTGGATGGACAATGCGCGTGCGCTTGAGGCCCGTGGCATCTCGTCGGCAATTCCGTTCACCGTCGACGATGCCGGCTACTTCACCGCCGACGCCCACGGCTTCGGCCCGGACGCTGAAGGTGGCGCCGGCCGCGTCCTCGACGACAAGGGCAAGAAGGGCGACGCCAACGATCGCGTCATCAAGGCGCTGATCGCCCGTCATGCGCTGTTTGCCCGCGGCCGCCTGAAGCACTCCTACCCGCACTCCTGGCGCTCGAAGAAGCCGGTGATCTTCCGCAACACGCCGCAATGGTTCGTCTACATGGACAAGGCCTTCGGCGACGGCACGACGTTGCGTTCGCGCGCGCTCTCGGCAATCGACGACACCCGCTTCGTTCCCGGCGCCGGCCAGAACCGCCTGCGCGCGATGATCGAGGGCCGTCCGGACTGGGTTCTCTCGCGCCAGCGTGCCTGGGGCGTGCCGATCGCCATCTTCGCCGATGACCAGGGCGAGATCCTCATCGACGAGGCCGTCAACGAGCGCATCCTTGAAGCCTTCGAAAAGGAAGGCGCCGACGCCTGGTTCGCCGAAGGCGCCAAGGAGCGTTTCCTCGGCACCGGCCACGACCATGCCAAGTGGCACCAGGTCATGGACATTCTCGACGTGTGGTTCGATAGCGGTTCGACACACACCTTCACGCTTGAGGACCGTCCGGACCTGAAGTGGCCGGCCGACGTCTACCTCGAAGGCTCGGACCAGCATCGCGGCTGGTTCCATTCCTCGCTGCTCGAGGCTTGCGCCACGCGCGGCCGCGCGCCCTACAACGCCGTTGTCACCCATGGCTTCACCATGGATGAGAAGGGCGAGAAGATGTCGAAGTCCAAGGGCAACACCGTCACCCCGCAGGAGGTGATGAAGGATGCCGGCGCCGACATCCTGCGCCTGTGGGTGATGACGACGGACTATTGGGAAGATCAACGCCTCGGCAAGACGATCATCCAGACCAACATCGACGCCTATCGCAAGCTGCGCAACACCGTCCGCTGGATGCTCGGCACGCTCGCCCACGACAAGGGCGAGGAGATCGCCTACGCCGAGATGCCGGAACTCGAAAAGCTGATGCTGCATCGCCTTGCCGAGCTCGATCAGCTCGTACGCGAGGGTTACGATGCGTTCGACTTCAAGAAGATCGCCCGTGCGTTGATCGATTTCTCGAACGTCGAGCTCTCGGCCTTCTACTTCGACGTTCGCAAGGACGCGCTCTACTGCGACGCGCCGTCGAGCCTGCGCCGCCGTGCAGCACTCGCCGTCATCCGCAAGCTCTTCGATTGCCTCGTGCTGTGGCTGGCGCCGATGCTGCCCTTCACCGCTGAAGAAGCCTGGCTGTCGCGCAAGCCCGATGCGGTCTCGGTGCATCTCGAACAGTTCCCGGCGATCCCTGCGGAATGGAAGAACGATGCTCTCGAAGCCAAGTGGGACAAGATCCGTGCGGTCCGCACGGTCGTCACCGGCGCGCTCGAGATCGAACGCAAGGACAAGCGTATCGGCTCGTCGCTGGAAGCGGCACCGGTTGTCCATGTCGCCGATCCGGAGCTCCTGAAGGCGCTGGAAGGTCAGGACTTCGCCGAGATCTGCATCACCTCGGGCATCGTGATCGAAGCCACGGAAGGTCCTGCGGATGCGTTTCGCCTTGCCGACGTGGCCAAGGTGAGCGTCGTGCCGAAGCTCGCCGAAGGCCAGAAATGCGCCCGTTCCTGGCGGATCACGACGGATGTCGGTTCCGACTCTGTCTACCCCGACGTGTCGGCTCGTGATGCCGTTGCCTTGCGCGAACTTGGTTTCAAGGCTTAACGCATTGTTACCGGATGAATTGCACTCGTTGCGTTCATCCGGTAAAACCTGCCCGAAATTTGGCGGATTTCTCCGCCATGGGCGCTTGAGTGGCCGCGCTGACCGGTGGCCGGCTGGAAGGAATCTCATGGAAATGACGCGAGAGTTGCGAGTGTTTGCCAGCGTGGCCGCTATTCTGACGAGCGGCCTGGTGCTTTCGGGCTGCATCGGCGGCCCGACCTACGGCACGGACAAGACGGCCGGCGAACAGCTCATGGACGACCTCGGCAGCGTCGCAAGCTTCGGCCCGCCGAAGCGTGATCCGGTCAAGTATCAGCCGCGCCCAGGTCTCGTTCTGCCGCCGTCGGCGCAGCAGACGGCGCTCGTCGAACCACAGAAGTCGCTTGCCAACCGCGAGTCGAACCCGGAATGGGTCGAGTCTCCGGAAGAGGTTCGCAGCCGTCTGCGTGAAGAGGCCGACGCGAACAAGAACAACCCGAACTACGTTTCCCCGCTCGCCAAGGCCAGCGCCAACGGCCGCCGGCTCTCGGCCAAGGAGCAGCAGGAAGCCTATCGGGCGGCCCGCAAGATCGAGATGGGCGCCTATTCCGACAAGCGCCGCTTCCTGAGCGATCCGCCGCTCGACTACCGCCGTCTGCCGGAGGGGACCGAGACCGATTTCGGTGAACCGGAGAAGGACAAGGAGCGCCGCCGCAAGAAGGAGGCGCAGATCAAGAACACCGGCTCCAAGTGGTATTGGCCCTTCTAAGCTGCGCATAAGCCATGACAATCAACATTCGCAACGCTCGCCCGGAAGACGCGGAAACCATCCTGCGCTTCATTACAGAACTTGCCGTCTACGAGAAGGAGCCCGACGCCGTCGAGGCGACGGTCGAGATGTTGCAGGCCTCGCTCTTCGGTCCGGGCGCGATAACTCGCGCCGTGATCTGCGAGAAGGACGGCAAGCCCGCGGGCTTCGCCATGTGGTTCTACAACTATTCGACCTGGCAGGCGCGCAAGGGTCTCTACCTTGAAGACCTCTACGTCACGCCCGATTGCCGCGGCTCCGGTGCCGGCAAGATGCTGCTGAAGCATCTCGCGAAGATTGCCGTCGAGGAAGGCTGCGGTCGCTTCGAATGGAGCGTGCTCGACTGGAACGAGCCTGCGATCCGGGTCTACGAATCGGTCGGTGCAGAACCGATGTCCGAATGGACGCGCTACCGGCTCGCCGGTGTGGCCCTCGAAAACTTCGCTGCCGACTGAGGCAATCTCAAAAGCGTCTGAAACGGGATCTCGTTGACGCGAGGACTTGTATCACCGCTTCCCGGTGAAGAAGCCCCTGAGGATGTCGGCGGCCTCCCGCTCGGCGAGGCCCGAATAGACGTCCGGCACGTGATGGCAGGTTGGCGAACCGAAGAAGCGCACACCGCTGTCCACACCGCCGCCCTTCGGATCATCCGCACCATAGTAGAGGCGGCGGATGCGGGCGAATGAAATCGCCGCCGCGCACATGGTGCAGGGTTCGAGGGTGACGTAGAGATCGGCACCCGTCAGCCGTTCATCCCCAAGGACAGCGGACGCCTCGCGGATGGCGACGATCTCGGCATGTGCGGTCACGTCGTTGAGTTCGCGGGTGCGATTGCCGGCGCGGGCGATGATCTGGCCATCGAAAACGACCACGGCGCCGATCGGCACTTCGCCGCGTTCTGCCGCTCTCCTGGCCTCCTCGAGGGCCGCATCCATGAAGCGTGTCGTCTCAGCCATCGCTCAAACAATAATTTCTCTTAACCCACGGGCCGCGACCTGATAGGACAGCCGCAAAAGGCAGGCAACACAAATGACATCCAAAGACAAGCCCACACGGCCTGGCGGCAAGTTCGCCGGCCGGGACAAGAAACCGCATTTCGCCGAAAACAAGGCTGGCGCGCCGAAAAAGGCTGCCGGTTCAAAGGCTGGCGGCCCCAAATCCTTCGGATCGAAGGCTTCCGGCCCCAAGGCTGGCGCTTCGCGCCCGGCAAAGGAGCGCCCGAGCGCGGCTGCTCCAGGTGCCGACGAGCCGCAGCGCATCTCCAAGATCCTGGCGCGCGCCGGCGTCGCCTCGCGTCGCGATGTCGAGCGCATGATCATGGAAGGTCGCGTCAAGCTCAACGGCGTCATCCTCGACACCCCGGTGGTCAACGCCACGCTTGCCGATGCGATCGAGGTCGATGGCCAGCCGATCCGCGGTATCGAGCGCACGCGCCTCTGGCTCTATCACAAGCCGGCCGGCCTGGTGACCACCAATGCCGATCCCGAGGGCCGCGCGACCGTATTCGAGAACCTGCCTGACGAATTGCCGCGCGTTCTTTCCATCGGCCGCCTCGACATCAACACCGAGGGCCTGCTGCTTCTGACCAACGACGGTGGTCTTGCGCGCGTGCTCGAGTTGCCCTCCACTGGCTGGCTGCGCCGCTACCGCGTGCGCGCCCATGGCGAGATCGATCAGGAAGCGCTTGACAAGCTGAAGGACGGCATCGCCGTCGACGGCGTGCTCTATGGCGCGATCGAGGCGACGCTCGACCGCGTCCAGGGCTCGAACGTCTGGATCACGATGGGGCTTCGCGAAGGCAAGAACCGCGAAATCAAGAACGTGCTCGGCGCGCTTGGTCTGGACGTGAACCGTCTGATCCGCATTTCCTACGGACCGTTCCAGCTCGGCGAACTGCCGGAAGGACATGTCCAGGAAATCCGCGGCCGCACGCTGCGCGATCAGCTTGGGCCGCGCCTGATCGAGGACGCCAAGGCAAACTTCGACGCACCGCTTTACAATGATCAGGCGGCAACCGTTGCCGGCGATGGGGCGGACGATGATGCCGGCGAGACGCGCCGGCCTGAACGTGCCAACCGCTGGGAAAAGCCCGAGGACAAGCGCGAGCGTGCTCTGTCGCGGCTCGACACCCGCCGCGACGATCGTCGCGATGGCGGCCGCAAGGAAGGCCCTCGCGGCAAGGGTGGCCCGCGCGAAGACCGCGACGCCAAGTTTGAGGATCGGCCGAAGCGCGCGCCGGCACAGCGCGCCCGCACCGCCAATGTCTGGATGGCACCGGGCGCCCGCCCGCTGGCCGAAAAGAAGCCGAAATCCGCCGAGGGCGATGCCATCGAGAAGCCCGCCCGTCGCGAGCGTCCGGACGGCGCGCCGAAGACCAAGCGCTATGGCCGTAGCAAGGACGGCTTCGCAACCAAGACGACAGGCAAGTTCGACCCGGACCGCAAGGGCGGTTCGCCCAGGGACTTTGATCGCCCGGCTTCGGCCGCGCCGGTCAAGCGTCGGGACGAAGAGGGCGAATGGATCAGCGCCAGCGAGCCTGCCCGTCGCGGCAAGGACGAGGGCCGTGACGGCGGTTTCGGCCGGCGCAAGGCGGGCGATGCGGGCGACCGCAGGTCGCGCGATCACGGTGACCGTCCTGCGCGCCGCGAAGGCGGTGACCGTCCGGCCCGTTCTGAAGGCGGACAGCGCAGCTACTCGGACAAGCCACGGTTCCCGCGCGCCGACGGCGATCGTCCTCAGCGTCGCGAAGGTGGTGACCGCCCACGCGGCGATCGGCCTGCGCGCGCCGAAGGTGGCCCGCGCAGCTATTCCGACAAGCCGAGAGCACCACGCGCCGACGGTGATCGTCCGCAGCGTCGCGAAGGCGGCGAACGTCCGTTCGGCGATCGTCCGCCACGCCGTGAGGGCGGTGACCGTCCGTTTGGCGACAAGCCTCGCGGCAAGTCCTTCGGTGGCAAGCCATCCGGCGGAAAATCCTTTGGCGAACGGTCTGGTGGTCCGCGCGGTGGCAAGCCTGGCGGTGGTAAACCCGGCGGCGGACGCCCCGGTGGCGGCGGACGTCCGGCCGGCGGCGGTAAGCCGCGCGGCAGAGGACACTAAGCGGCGGTGCGTATCGTCGGTGGAGAGTTTCGGGGTCGCAGCCTGGCGACCCCCAAGTCCAGCGATATCCGTCCGACCACGGACCGGACGCGTGAAAGCCTGTTCAACATCCTGAGCCATTCCTATCCGGAGGCACTCGACGGCACCCGAGTGCTCGACCTTTTTGCAGGCACCGGCGCCGTCGGCTTCGAGGCCCTCTCACGCGGGTGCCGGCAGGCACTCTTCGTTGAGCAGAGCGTCGAGGGCAGGGGACTACTGCAGACGAACATCGAGACGCTCGGCCTGCAGGGACGGGCCAAGGTCTTCCGCCGTGACGCCACCAGCCTCGGCGGCGTCGGAACGATGGAGCCGTTCCATCTCGTCTTCGCCGATCCGCCCTATGCAAGGGGTCTCGGCGAGAAGGCATTGGAATCGGCTGCTGTCGGCAACTGGCTCGTTCCCGATGCACTGGTGATCCTCGAAGAGCGGGCGGACGTTCAGCCGGCCCCGACCGCCGTGTTCGAAAGTCTCGACGTCCGGGTCTTCGGTGACACGCGCATGCATTTCTATCGGTTCCGCGGTGCCTGACGTCATATTTTCGATTTCCTTGCGACGATAGGCTGTCGCCGACCATGCAGGTTTCCTTATCCCGCGCCTGAAGGCGATCTTCTGCAGAATTTGTCCTTAAACCGATGCCGATTTGAGGAACTATGCCGAAGCGGAGGACATGCCGATGAAGCAGGATCTTTCGATGACGAACGGGGCGGTGCAGGCCTCCAGCCAACCGACCGTGGCGCTGGCGCTCGGTGGCGGTGGCGCACGCGGGCTCGCGCACATTCACGTCATCGAGGCGTTGGACGAACTGGGCATTCGCCCGGTGGCGATCGCCGGTTCTTCCATCGGCGCGATCATGGGCGCCGGCATGGCGGCCGGCATGCGTGGCGAAGAGATCAAGGCGCACACGCTTTCGACCGTCGGCCATCGCCGAGAGGTCCTCAATCGGCTCTGGCAGCTGCGGCCGTCGAGCCTTTCCGAAGCCATGGCGAACGGCTTTCGCTTCGGGCAATTCAATGTCGAGCGTGTCCTCAGGGCCTTTCTGCCGGAGGCTATTCCGCCGAAGTTCTCGGATCTCGGCATTCCGCTCAAAGTGGTTGCCACGGACTACTATGGCCAAACCGAACACATCTGTGAAAAGGGTGACCTGTGGCAGGCGCTCGCGGCCTCGGCCGCCCTGCCTGCGATTTTCATCCCGGTGAAGATAAGCGGGCGGGTGATGATCGATGGCGGCATCTACAATCCGATCCCCTTCGATCACCTGCGCGGGCTCGCGGATATCGTCATCGCTGTCGATGTCGTTGGCGGTCCGGATGGCGATGGCAAGACGATCCCGAGCCGCATCGACAGTCTTTTCGGCGCGAGCCAGTTGATGATGCAGTCGATCATCGCGATGAAGCTGAAGGAAGGCGCTCCCGATATCCTGTTGCGTCCCGATGTCGGTCGCTACCGGGTGATGGATTTCCTGCGGGCCAAGGACGTGCTGAGCGGAACAGTGGCGATCAAGGACCAGCTGAAACGGGCACTCGACGAACGAATGCGGGCGCCGAGGCTCAAGTAAGCCTCGACGACTGACAGGCCCGCACGGTCGGTGCAAGCGAGGCTATGCGTTCTCGCGCTCGTCCACAGGAAGTCCCGGCAGGATCCTTTCGCCCGTTTCCTGGGAGTGATCGACCTCGCGCTTCGGCTTGACCAGCGGTTCCGGACGCACTGGCCTTGAATGCAGCATGTCGCGACCGGCGGTGATGCCTTCCGCCTCCTGCAGCACGAGGCGTGCCTCGTCGCGCTTGCGGATATCGTCCATGATCGCGATTGCGTCGTCGTCACCGACCCCCAACGCCTCCAGCGACTTGCGGCCGAAGAGCAGGCCGGACTCGAAGGTCTCGCGCAACTCGTAATCGACCCCCTTGGCGCGCAGCTCGAGCGTATGCAGGCGGTCGTAGGAACGGGCGAAAATACGGGCGTTCGGATATTCCGATTGCACGAGGTCGACGATGTGGTCGGTCGTTTCCTTCTTCTGCGTGCAGACGGCGACGATCTTTGCCCGCTCGATGCCGGCGGCGCGCAACACGTCGAGCCGGTTGCCGTCGCCGAAATAGATGCGGAAACCGAAGGTCGCGGCCTGGCGCACGCGGGCGGCGGAATGGTCGATTATGGTCACGTCGCGGCCCCCGGCGAGCAGGATCTGCGCGGCAATCTGGCCGAAGCGGGAAAAGCCGATCATCAACACGTCGGCGCCCGCGCCTTCGAAATCTTCGTCGATCTCCTCGTCCAGCTCGTCCTGTTCGCGCATCAGCTTAGGTGCCAGCATCGAGGCGAGCGGCGTCAGTGCCATCGACAGCGTCACGATTGCGACCAGCAGCGAGGCGTCTCCGTCGGAGAAGACGCCAGCGGCGGCTGCCGCCGTGAACAGGACGAACCCGAATTCGCCGCCCTGTGGCAGAAGCAGGCTGATGCGCACCGCGTCGTTGTGCTGCGATCCGGTGAGCCGGCAGATCCAGTAGAGCACCAGGCTCTTCAGCGCCATCAGGAGCGGCACGGCAACGATGATCAGCTGGTATCGCTCGACAATGACGCCGAGTTCCAGCGACAGGCCGACGGCCATGAAGAACAGCGCCTGCAGGATACCGCGGAACGGCTCGATGTCCGCTTCAAGCTCATGGCGATACGAGGATTCCGCCAGGAGCACGCCGGCGAGGAAGGCGCCCATGGCCATGGAGAGGCCCGCGAGCTGCATCATGGTCGCGGCGCCCATGACGACGAGCAGGGCTGCGGCGATCATGACGTCGCGGGCGCCCGTACGACCGATGATTTGGAACAGAGGGTTCACGAGGTAGCGCCCGGCCGCAAAGAGGACGACGATCGCCGTGGTGGCGACCGCGAAATCCTCGAGTGGCGTCGTCGTATCCTCGGGCTTCTGAGCCGCCAGGAGCGGGATCAGCGCCAGCAACGGCACGATCGCCAGATCCTGCAACAGGAGAATGGAGAAGGATCGTTGCCCGTAGCGCGTATTGCGATCGTTGCCTTCGTCGAGAATCTGCATGGCAAAGGCGGTCGACGAGAGGGCGAGGCCGAAGCCGGCGATGATGCTGCCGCCTTGTCCGATTAGCCCGAGGGCATAGATGAGAGAAGAGAGCACGATGCCGGTCAGTACCACCTGTGCGGTGCCGAGACCGAATATATCGCGCCGCATCTGCCAGAGGCGCGACGGTTTGAGTTCGAGGCCGATGATGAACAACAGGAACACGACGCCGAGTTCCGAGACGTGCAGGATTTGCTCGCCCTCGGTGATGCTTTGAGCGACCGGACCGATGAGCACGCCGGCGGAGAGATAGCCGAGAATCGTGCCGAGGCCGAGCCGCTTGAAGATTGGTGCGGCCACCACTGCGCCGCCAAGCAGCATCAGTGCTTGAGAATAGATGATCGGTGTCGTTGCCATGCCTGCGGCTTTCACTATTGGGCACCCAGCCCCCGACGAGGAAGCTTTGGAGAGTGTTCATTTGCGGTGTACGGGGCGGGAATCAGGCCGATGCCCTTGATGCCTGCGTCACTGCACAATAAATGGGGCAGGAATGAAAGGCTACATCATGTCCGACACGATCGATTCTGCCGACCTCGAAAAACGCGCCTCCGAACTCGTGGACCTCGCCCGAAAGGCTGGCGCCGATGCGGCCGATGCCGTGGTGGTGCGCGGGCGCTCCCGCTCCGTCTCCGTACGCCTCGGCAAGGTCGAAGCGACGGAGGCCTCTGAAAGTGACGATTTCTCGCTTCGCGTTTTCGTCGGGCGGCGCGTCGCCAGTGTTTCGGCCAATCCGGGCTTCGATCTGAAGCTGCTTGCCGAACGCGCCGTCGCCATGGCCAAGGCCTCGCCGGAAGATCCCTTTGCCTCGCTCGCAGATGCGGATCGGCTGGCAAAGTCCTATCCGGATCTCGATCTTTTCGATCCGACCGAGGTTTCCACGGAATCGCTGACGGAAGCCGCCCTTGCCGCCGAAGAGGCAGCCCTTGCCGTCGCCGGCGTGACCAATTCCAGCGGCGCCGGCGCCTCGGCCGGCATGGGCGGTCTGGTGCTCGTCACCTCGCATGGCTTCTCCGGCTCCCACATGGCGACACGCTTCGGCTGCTCCGTCAGCGCGATTGCCGGCGAGGGCACGAAGATGGAGCGTGACTACGACTACGACAGTCGCCTCTATGTCGGCGATCTCAGACCTGCCGAGGAGATTGGTCGCCTTGCCGGCGAGCGTGCTGTGGCGCGCCTCAATCCGCGCCAGGTGTCGACGGCCAAGAACGTTACCGTCGTCTTCGATCCGCGCATGGCCCGCGGTTTCGTCGGCCATCTGGCCGGTGCGATCAACGGTGCGGCCGTTGCCCGCAAGACGAGTTTCCTGCGTGACCGGATGGGCAAGCAGGTGATGAAGGCCGGCCTGTCCGTGACCGATGATCCGCTGATCGTGCGCGGTTCCTCCTCGCGTCCCTTCGACGGCGAAGGCGTCAGCGGTTCGAAGCTCGCGATGGTCGAGGATGGGGTGCTGAACCACTGGTTCCTGTCGACATCCGCGGCCGCCGAGCTCGGCCTTCAGACCAACGGCCGCGGCGTGCGCGGCGGCCCGACGGTCAATCCGGCCTCGACCAATCTGGCACTCGAGCCGGGTTCCATCTCGCGAGAGGATCTGATCCGCGGTGTTGGTAACGGCTTCTACGTCACCGAGCTGATCGGTCAGGGGGTCAACATGGTGACCGGCGAATACAGCCGCGGCGCCTCGGGATTCTGGATCGAGAACGGTGAACTCACCTTTGCCGTCTCCGAAGTCACGATTGCGTCCAATCTCAAGGACATGTTCATGGCGCTGACACCGGCCGACGACATCGATCGCAAGTTCGGTGTCGCGGCGCCGACGCTCGCCATCGAGGGCATGACGCTCGCTGGTCTCTAGAGCAATCCCCGTCTGGGGTTGAGTCATTTCAAATGGCTGGATCAGCTCACCGTTTCGGTGAACTGATCTGAAGGCCGAAGGAAGAGAGGCGCAGCGACCTGCGCCGATCCCGCCCACGTGTTATAGGAGAGGCGGGCTGACGGGGTTTTGAATGTCTGACACAGCACCAACGGGCGCAGACTGGAAGCCGGATCTCGCGCTGATCCGCGCCGCTGCGGTCATCGCCGGCGAAACGGCACTCGGCTATTTTCGCAAGGCTCCCGATGTGCGCTGGAAGAACGAGGGCCGCTCGCCGGTCAGCGAAGCGGACCTGGCGGCCAACGATGTGCTGAAGACGCGGCTGCTTGCCGCGAAGCCCGATTACGGCTGGCTGTCGGAAGAGACCGACGACGACTCCAGCCGCCTGACCCGAGAAACGGTCTTCGTCGTCGATCCGATCGACGGCACTCGTGCCTTCATCGCCGGCAAGGAGCTTTGGTGTGTCAGCGTTGCCGTCGTCCACCGGGGTCAGCCCGTCGCAGGCGTCCTCTACGCTCCAGCGCTCGACGAACTCTTTGAGGCGGTCGCCGGCGGTAGCGCATTGAAAAACGGCGCCGTGATCTCAGTGCGTGAAGCAAAGCCCGGGGAAACGCTGCATCTGGCCGCCGCCGAAGATACGGTCGGCAAGCTACCGGCCGTGTATCGCAACACCGTCACGCGCGTGCCGCATGTGCCCTCGCTTGCCTATAGGCTGGCCATGGTGGCCGATGGGCGGATCGACGGCACCTTGGTGAAGAAGAATTCCCATGATTGGGATCTGGCTGCGGCGGATCTCATTCTCGCCCGGGCCAATGGCGCACTTGTCGATCTCGACGATCGGCCCCTGTCCTACAACCGCCCGACTGTCGTTCACGGGGTTCTCTGCGCGGCGGCGAAGCCGCTCTTGCCAGGTCTGATCGCCGCATCGCGGTCGATGGAGCCCCATTGACCTTTGGGGCTGAATGCCTCAAATCAACGCCCATACCCAAAAAGAAAAATGGAATTCCGATGGCTCACGAATCTGAGAAGAAACAACTTCTGCACCTCGTCTTTGGCGGTGAACTCACCACGCTGACGGACGTCCATTTCCGCGACCTGGACAAGCTCGATATCGTCGGCATCTACCCGGACTACGAAAGCGCTCTTGTTGCCTGGAAATCCAAGGCGCAGATGACCGTCGATAACGCGCACATGCGCTATTTCATCGTCCACATGCACCGTCTGCTCGATCCGGAAAACGGCTGATGCCGATGAGGTCGGGATGCGCGGCGCGTACCCGCATGCCAGTCGCCCCTAAGTTTCTCGCCGCTGAGACGGCTGGGGAAGGTGTCTCGTCATGAGCAGCTTTCGCGCGCGCCTGGCGCTCTCCAGCTATCGCTGGATCGGCTCGGCCATTTATCCCCTGGTTTGGTCCTACCTTGCCATTCGCGCGGCGAAGGGCAAGGAGGATCCGGCGCGCCGTCGAGAGCGCTACGGCCATGCCAGCGCACCGCGGCCGCAGGGCCCGCTCGTCTGGTTTCACGCGGCGAGCGTCGGCGAGACCAATGCGGTCATCCCGTTGATCAAGGAAATCCGCCGGCGTGGCATCAACGTTGTGCTGACGACCGGAACGACCACCTCGGCCCGTGTCGTCGCCCAGCGCCTGGGCACGGGCGTCATCCACCAATACGTGCCGCTTGATTTCAAGCCGGCGGTCAGCCGCTTCCTGAACTATTGGGAGCCGGATCTCGCAATCATCGCCGAGTCCGAAATCTGGCCGATGACGATCCTGGAGCTCGGCCGGCGCCATATTCCCCAGGTTCTGGTAAATGGCCGCCTGTCGGATCGCACCTTCGCACGCTGGAAGCGACGGCCGGGACTGGCCGATGCGCTGTTCGAGAACCTGGCGCTCGTCATAGCCCAGTCCGATGTCGATGCGGAGCGCTTCCGCACGCTTGGCGCGCTGCCGGTCATGGTCTCCGGCAACCTGAAGGTCGATACGGATGCCCCTCCGCATGATCCGCAGGCGCTCCGCGAGTACGGCCAGCAGATCGGCACGCGCAAGACCTGGGCGGCGATCTCGACTTTTGACGGCGAGGAAAACGCCGCCGGCGTCGTGCATCGTGCATTGAAGGAACGAACCGGCCTGCTGACGATCATCGTCCCGCGCCATCCCGAGCGCAGCGATGCGATCGAGGCGGCGCTCACGGCCAAGGGCCTGAAGGTTGCGCGCCGCACCCGGCGCGATCCGTTGACGCCGGATGTCGATATCTTCCTCGGCGACACCATCGGCGAAATGGGCCTCTATCTTCGCCTGACCGAAGTCGCCTTTGTCGGCCGCTCGCTTTTTGCCGAAGGTGGACAGAACCCGCTGGAACCGGCGATGCTCGGTTGCGCGATCCTGTCGGGCGGCAATGTCCAGAATTTTCGTGAGACCTATCAGACGCTCGCGAAGAACGGCAGCGCCAAGATCGTGCGCGACGTCGAGATGCTGGCCAAGGGCGTCAACTATCTGCTCGCCAACGACGATATGCGTCGCTCGATGATCGATGCCGGCCTTGAAACCGTGCAAGAGATGCGTGGTGCTCTGTCGGCGACGATGAAGGGGCTAGAGCCCTACATCAATCCGCTCATCGTCAAGGCGCGTCTCAACCCGCCGACCGACAACTGACAGAAGCAGGAGACGATCCCTCATCATGACCGCATCCAAAGCCATCGCCGGTATCCTGTTCGACAAGGATGGAACCCTGCTCGACTACGCAAAGAGCTGGGTGCCGGTGAACTATGAGCTGGCACGGATTGCGGCAAGGGACGATGAGGCGTTGGCCCGCACGCTGCTGAAAGCGGGGGGCATGGATGCCGATACCGGGCATGTGCTGCCCGACAGCCTGCTTGCTGCCGGCAACACGGTCGAGATTGCGACCGGTTTCGTTGACGCGGGTGCGCCCTTCACCGTGGCCGAACTGACGGCCCTGCTGGACGGTCTGTTCGCACGCTCGGCGGAATATGCGGTGCCGGTCACCGATCTCGGCACCTTCTTCGCCGGCCTGCATGCCAAAGGCTATCTCCTCGGGGTCGCCTCCAGCGACAACGAAAAATCGATCCGCGAAACCGCGAAGCGCTTCGGCTTCGACGGTTATCTCCATTATGTGGCGGGCTATGACAGCGGCTACGGCGTCAAGCCGGAACCGGGCATGGTGCTCGGCTTTTGTGCGGCGACGGGCCTGGAACCGCATCAGGTGGTCGTCGTTGGCGACAACAATCACGACATGCACATGGGCCGCAGTGCCGGCGTCGGCATGACGGTCGCGGTGCTGACCGGGACCGGTTCGCGCCAGTCGCTCGCCGCGGCCTCGGATCATTGCCTCGCCGACATTACCGAACTTGAGGCCGTCCTCTAGCCGAAAGCCAAGCGAAAGCGTGACGCGGTTGTCCGTGGCAGATCATCCTGGGTTCGGCTCAGACCGCTGCGATCGTATCCATAGCTTGCGTTTTTTCACATTCTGACGTTTTTTGGGCGATCCGCCGGCTTTGACGGCAGGAAAGACACGTGTCCTTCCGGAACGGCAGGACGACACCGGCTGGGGACTACGGAACGAAGATGGTATCGGAAGCGCCGCCATTCTGGTGGACCAAGGCGGATTGGCGGGCTCGTGCACTGTGGCCGTTCTCATGGCTATATGGGCGGATTGCCGGCATGCGCATGGACCGCGCCCAACGCGCCTCGGTTCCCGTACCGGTCATCTGCATCGGCAACTTCACAGTCGGCGGTGCCGGCAAGACGCCGACCGCGATTGCGCTCGCCCGTGTCATTCGTCAGAAGGGCCTGAAGCCCGGGTTCCTGAGCCGCGGCTACGGCGGCTCGCTCGACGTAACGACTGTCGTCGATCCGGAACATCATCGCGCCCGCGACGTCGGCGACGAGCCGCTGCTTCTGGCGCGTGAGGCGCTCACCGTCGTCTGTCGCCGCCGTGTTGATGGCGCCCGCCGGCTGGTGAAGGAAGGCGTCGATATCATCATTATGGATGACGGCTTCCAGAGCGCGCGGCTCGCCTTCGACTTTGCGCTTCTGGTGATCGACTCGCGCCGCGGCATCGGCAACGGCTATCTGGTGCCCGCAGGTCCGGTGCGCGCGCCGCTGCCCAACCAGCTTCGCCACGCCACGGCGCTGCTGAAGATCGGCGGCGGCACAGAGGCCGATGCTCTGATCCGCCGCGCTGCCCGCGCCGGCAAGCAGATCTACGAGGCCGATGTCGTCAGACACGACGACGGATCGCTAGATGGCGTTAAGGTGCTGGCCTGGGCCGGGATCGCCGATCCCGAGAAGTTCTACCGTACGGTGCGTGAGACCGGTGCCGTGGTCGAGGAAACCCGCAGTTTTCCGGATCACCATCATTTCTCCGACGACGAAATCGCCGACCTGCTCGATCGTGCCACGGCTCTGGGTTGCACGCTGGTTACTACCGCCAAGGACATGGTTCGGCTCGAGCCTGGCCATGGTCGGGCCGCTGAGTTGGCCGCGGCGAGCCGGGTGATCGAGATCGACGTGCGGTTCGATGATCCGATGGCACCGTCAAAAATCATCGAGACTGCGCTTGCCGCAGCGCGCGCCCGCAAGCTGCGCGAAGGCGCAGGCAAGTAAGGGCTTGGCAGTTCTGGGGTGAGACCTGCGGGTGTCGCCTTAGCGGCGCTGGTTCGGCAGTGCGCCGGCGCGCTTTTCCGCCTCGAGCGAGGCTTCCGCATCGACATAGGCCTCCTGCCGGGCGACGCTCCAGTAGCGCAACTCGTCGACGGGAATGGTCTTGCCGGTCATCGCGCAGATCACATGCGAGCCGGCGAGAATGATCTGAAAGTCGCCATCCAGGTAGCGGATCTTCGCTTCGCGCGACGTGCTTCCTTCAAACCGGTTCATCATGTTCGTAGCCTGTAACATCCCTGTGGTCTGTTCTCTGGTCTAGCTCGCCATCAGGCAAATTGCCAGCCGCATTTCGCGGCCGCGCCAGATCAGCTTCGGCCGAACAGCCGCTCAATATCGGAAAGCTTGAGCTCGATATAGGTCGGCCGCCCGTGGTTGCATTGGCCCGAGCCGGGCGTTGCCTCCATCTGCCGCAAAAGCGCGTTCATTTCTTCGGTGCGCATGCGCCGGCCGGAGCGGACCGATCCATGGCAGGCCATCGTCGCTGCAAGATATTCGAGCCGGCTCGTGAGGCCGTTTGCCGTGTCCCATTCGGCAAGCTCGTCGGCCAGCTGGCGCACAAGGCCGACGGCATCCATCTCGCCGAGCATCGCCGGTGTCTCGCGCACGGCAATCGCACCCGGTCCGAAGCGCTCGATGGCAAGGCCGAGGCGGGTGAACTCCGCCGCATGCGCCATCAGCCGGTCGCAGTCGTCTTCCGGCAGGTCGACGATCTCCGGGATCAGCAGCGACTGCGCGGCGACGGGGCGAGAATGCAGCGCCGTTCGCATCGCCTCGAACACCAGCCGTTCATGGGCGGCATGCTGGTCCACGATGACGAGGCCGTCATTCGTCTGGGCGACGATGTAGTTTTCATGGAGCTGCGCCCGCACCGCGCCGAGCGGGAAGGATTGCGGCGCCGGTGCCTCCGGCTGCGATACCGCTGCCTCGCGCTCGATCGGGACGGCCGTGCGTGCCGACGGCGCCGCAAAGGCGGCGAAGCTTGCCTGTGGCGTTTCGTTGAGGCCGCGCAGGATGGCGTCGAATTGCGCCGGGCGGGAAGGGGACGTCTCGGGTGTCCAGGGCTGCGGGCGATAGGATCCGGAGCGGAAGGCCTGCATCATGCCGCGTGCCCCGGTGGTCGCCGCGCGATCGCCGTCGCGCGTCAGTGCCTCGCGGATCGCGCCGATGATCAGCCCGCGAATGAGGCCAGGATCGCGGAAACGCACATCGGATTTCGCCGGATGAACGTTGACGTCGACCAGCGCCGGGTCGAGCGTGATTGATAGCACGGCGACCGGATAGCGGCCACTCGGGATCGTTTCGGAATAGGCGGCCCGGATCGCCGACAACAACAGCTTGTCCTGTACCGGGCGGCCATTGACGAAGACGTACTGCTGCAGCGAGTTGCCGCGATTGTAGGTCGGCACGCCGGCAAAGCCGGTGAGCCCGACATCTTCGCGCTCGGCATCGATCTCGATCGCATTGTCGCGGAAATCCTTGCCGAGCACCTGGGCCATGCGCGCCAGGCGGTCGTCGCCGGTCGCGGGAAATTCGAGCGTAGAGCGGTCGCTACCGGACAGCACGAAACGGACCGCCGGAAAGGCGATCGCCATACGGCGCACGATCTCGGAGATCGCAGCCGCTTCGGCCTTCTCGGTCTTCATGAATTTCAGCCGCGCTGGTGTTGCGAAGAAGAGGTCGCGTACCTCGACGACCGTGCCGGTATTGGCGGGCGATGGGCGCACTGGATCGGTCTTGCCGCCAGTGACGGCTATGACGGCACCTTCGCTTGCGCCGGCCGTGCGCGTCGTGATCGAGAGGCGGGCGACCGAACCGATCGAAGGCAGCGCCTCGCCACGGAAGCCGAGCGTGCGGATGTCGAACAGGCTGTCGTCGAGCTTCGACGTGCAGTGTCTGCGGACGGCCAGTTCGAGATCGTTGGGCGTCATGCCCGAGCCGTTGTCGGTCACCCGCAGCAGCGTCTTACCGCCGCCGGCGGTTGCGATTTCGATGCGTGTGGCGCCGGCGTCGAGTGCGTTCTCGATCAGCTCCTTGGCGGCGCTGGCGGGGCGTTCGATGACTTCGCCGGCGGCGATCTGGTTGATGAGGGTTTCTGAAAGCTGCTTGATGGCCATGTCCCATTTTCCCGGATTCGCTCGGGAAACGAAAGGGGCAATGACGTCTCGTCCCCGGCCTCAAATCCAGGCGGTCGTCGATCCGGAAAAATGAGCGGGGGGTTTAATTGCCCCTTAACACTCTGCTGCGATTTTCCACAACAACCTGAATGATCACGGGTTTTGTCTTTTGAGCATTGCGGCGTTGCTGGACGTCGTACTCCCTCCGCTCGAAGAGACGCCTGCCAAGGCCTTCCCAGCATGTCCCGAAATGAAACCGCCGCTGCAGCATCGCGTGTCCGACTGGCGCGTGAACGTCGCTGCAGCACTGTGAATGGCTGCATGTTTCCCAAGATCTGAGACGACTGAAGCATGCGGTAGGCGAGTGAGGACAGCGCAATGAGCGATGTGGCGTCGAACGGCGCGGACATCAACCGGATCATTCTGGAGTCGAGCTGCGACGCGCTCGGCATCGCTGTGCTTGTCTGCGGCCGGGACGACACCATTCTCTTTGCCAGCCGCACGATGCTGCAGTTTTTCCCGGTGCCGTCGGAAATGCTGATGCCCGGCACGCGCCTCAGGGATTTTCTCGGTGCCGTCTATGATACCGGCGTTCGCCCGGGCACCGTTCCCGAAAGCAGCCGTCGCCGCACCAATCGCGAGGACTGGATCGCCGAACACATGGCGCTGCATTGGCGCGAGCGCTACGAGAGCGTCGAACGCGCCGGGCGTACGCGCTGGGTTTCGATGCGCAAGCGCCGGCTGTCGAGCGGTATCGGCATCCTCTCGCTTAGCGACGTTTCCGACCAGAAGAAACGCGACGAGCAGCTTCAGACGGATCTGGAGCGCGTCGAACTGACCGAACAGATCCTCGACGCCCAGCCCAATCCGGTCTGCGTCAAGGATCGCAACCTCAACTATATCGCCGTCAACAAGGCCTTCTGTCTGATCCATGATCTGCAGCAGGATGCGATCCTCGGCCGTTCCGCCTGGGATCTGGTCGAAAGCGAGCTTGCCGAACGTTTCGAGCAATCGGACCGGATGGTGCTCGAAACCGGCAAACCATACTCGCAGGCAGAACACATCGTGCGCGCCGACGGCAGCGACCTCTGGGTGCTCGCGCGCAAATACCGCGTCGGCATGCCCGGTCGTCATTTCGTCGTGACCTGCATGAACGATGTGACCGATATCGCCGTCTTGCATCAGAGCAGCGATGAACCTCAGGCCGAGGTCGGCCTGCAAATCCGCGACTACAGCATCTTCGCCGCGGCGCAGAATTTCTACGACCCGTTCCGGGCGCTGAACGTCCAGCAGCTCGTGGAAGCGGGATCGATGATCGAGACCTTGCCCGCCCGCGGTCTTCGCGTTCTGGTCGCCACGGCCGACCGGGCGATGGAAGATCGGCTGGTCACGCGTCTGCGCGGTTCCGGGCTCGACGCCTGTGCCGTTCGTGATGCCGGTGAACTGCGAGCCTTCGGTCAAGCGGTCGAAGATGCCGGCATCAAGCTCGATGTCCTGCTGCTCGACCTGGCATTTTCAGAGAGGCAGCAGGTCGCTTCGACCTGGCGCCATTGCCCGATCCTGCCGCTGTCTCAGCAGCAGGACGGCGCTGCGGTGCTCGCGGAAGTGTTCCGCGCCTGCTCCGAGCGGACAGCGGCTTCCCCGATTCAGCAGCCGGATTGGTCTCTGTCGTTTGAAGGCGAGGGGATTGCGGCCCCGCCGCCGACGCCGCAGGTCGACGTGCTTGTGGCCGAAGACAATCAGATCAACCAGTTCGTGTTTACGCAGATCCTGGAGGGGCTCGGCGTTTCGCATCGGATCGCCGCCAACGGCCGCGAGGCCGTCGAGCTCTGGCACGAGCTGCAGCCGGCGCTGGTACTGATGGACGTCTCGATGCCGATCATGAACGGCTTCGATGCCACGGTCGCCATCAGGACGGCGGAAAACGCCAGGGGACAGAAAACGCCGATCATCGGGGTCACCGCGCAGGCGCTCGATATCGACCTGCAGCAGTGCAAGGCATCGGGTATGGACGACCATATCATGAAGCCCGTGAGCCCGGACATGATCGAGGCGGTGCTCAGGAAATTCATGCCGGCAAAGGCAATGCGAACGGCAGGTTGAAAGAAAGACGTGTCAACTCGCTAGAATTGGGGAGGCTAATGGCAGATCTAGGAGCAGAGCGATATCGGATTGTTAACCGCCGATTGCGATCGTCTGCACCGAATTGCCGTTAAAGTGTAGAGCCCAACCCGAATGCATTGCGCCCATCCCGTTGCTCATGTCCGGACCGTGTCGGAACGACATTGCCGGTTCGCGCCATGGCGTTGGGTTTTGCCTGCAACGGAGCGGCGCCCGCATTGTCGCGATCATGCTGGGGAGGCGCGGTTGTGACGGCTGTTGAGACCCCCTATCACCGCATCGGCCTCGATATGCCCGCCGTGACGGGCAACATCGATCTGTTGACCGGGCTCGGCAATTCCCGCTGCCTGCGCCAGACCGTGCTTGATCTCGCCCGGGAGCGTGCCAGCGATCCCGCGCCCTTCACAATCGGCCTTGCCAACATCGATGGCTTCAAGCCGATCAACGACCTGTTCGGGCCGGCGGCCGGCGACGAGATCCTCTGCCAGGTGGCCTATCGGCTGAAAGCCTGTGCGCCCGAGGGGGCGACGATCACCCGTTCGGATAGCGACGAGTTCGCCTTCGTCCTGCCTCTCGTCTTCGAGCGCAAGGGGGCGGAGAAGGTCGGGCAGATGCTGAAGGAGGTGCTGTCTGCGCCCTTCGATCTCGGCGACCGCCATGTGCGTCTGTCCGCGTCCTTCGGTTTCGCTGTCTATCCCTTCGCCGGGGAAGTGTTTGAAGATCTGCTGAAGAGCGCCGATACGGCGCTCTATCGCTCGAAGCGTCGCGGCCGCGGTCAGATCACCGTCTATTCGCAGGAAATCGCCCAGGAGATGAAGCGCGCGACGCAGCTCGAGCAGGCGCTGCGCAATGCCATCATCGCCAACGAAGTCGATGTGCATTTCCAGCCGATCGTCGATCTGCGCAACGACGCGGTCGTCGGTTTCGAAGCCCTGGCGCGCTGGTGCGATGCCGATCTCGGTTATGTCTCGCCGGCCGTCTTCGTGCCGCTGGCCGAAGAGCGCGGTTTCATCGAATCTCTGGCGGAAGTGCTGTTGCGCAAGGCGGCACATGCGGCGCTCTCCTGGCCGAAGGAGCTTTTCCTCTCCTTCAATCTCTCCTCGGCGCAGCTCATGGATCCGGCTACCAGCCACCGGCTGCTGTCGATCATCCATCAGATCGGTCTCGATCCGCGCCGGTTGGAGCTGGAGATCACCGAGACGGCTGTCATGGCCGATGCCGATATCGCCCAGAAGATCGTGTCGGAACTGCGCGCCGCAGGTGTTCGCGTTTCACTCGACGACTTCGGCACCGGGCAGTCGAGCTTGGGGCGGCTGCGCGATTTTTCCTTCGACAAGGTCAAGATCGATCGCGCCTTCGTATCGCGCATTTCGGCCGACCGTGCTTCCGAGCACATCATCAAGGCGATCGTCTCGATGTGCGAGGGTCTCGAACTGGAGGTGGTCGCCGAAGGCATCGAGGATTTCTCCGAGGCCCTGAAGCTGAAGGCCCTCGGCTGCGGCCTCGGGCAGGGCTATTTCTACGGAAAGCCGGCCGATGCCGTAGCGACGATGCGCTACCTTTCCGATCGCTATCGCGACGTCTCGGCCCAGGCCTGAGCCGGTCTATTCACCGGTCGCCGACAGCGCCACGCGGTCCCGCCGCCCTTCTTCCAGCAGCCAGTCGCGAACCCTTTTTGCCTGCGCGTTGAGCTCGCGCGACCGCGGCCAGACGACATAGAAGGCAAGGCCGGTCTTGAGCACATGGCCGGCGACCGGCACCAGGGCGCCGGAGCGGATCTGCGGGTTGATCAGGTGTTCCCAGCCGAGCGCCACGCCTTCGCCCGCAAGCACCGCCTGGATCACCAGGACATAATCGTTGATGGTCAGGCGGCGGGCCTGCTTCGGATAGGTGAGGCCGGCGCTCGCAAACCACTCGGTCCAGTCGCAGGCGCGCCGCACCGGCTCCTCGAGATGGATGAGATTGTGGCGCTGCAGATCGGCCGCAGTCTTCGGCAGTGCGTGCTCCTCGATATAGGCGGGCGTCGCGACGGCATTGACCACCTCCTCGGCAAGCAGGGCAGCGTGATAGCGTGGCCAGTGGCTGGGGTCGCCGCCGCGAATGCCGAGCGGGATCGGCTCCTCTTCGAGATCGAGATCGCGCACGGCCGTCTGGATGCGCAGATCGATCTCCGGCAGATCCTCGCGCAGGCGGTTGAGCCGTGGCAGCATCCACATCGAGGCAAAGGCGGTCGAGGCCGCAAGCGTCACGTTGGTCTCGCGGCCCTTGGCGCGGATATCCTCGGCCGACTTCTGGATGCGCGACAGGCCGACCGACACGTCGGCATGAAACTTCTCGCCCGCCTCCGTCAGTTCGACCGCCCGATGCACGCGGTGGAAGAGCGGCACGCCCAACTGTTCTTCCAGGCCGCGGATGGCGTAGGAGACCGCAGCCTGGGTCATGCCGAGCTCGTTTGCGGCGCGAGTGAAGTTCTGGTGACGGCCGGCCGCCTCGAAAACGATGAGGCTTGCGGCGGAGGGGAGCAGGCGGCGTAGGTTTTCCATAAACGATGCTTATCGCATGGATCGAATTTTTCCAGCGTTACAAAGGAATTTTTCGCCAATAGCATCATCTCAGGTGATGGGAGGATGCGTGAATGGATACGGCACTGGCAGCAGGCGAGACGGCACCGAGACGGACGCGGGGTTCAAGGCCGCAACGGCGCGAAGGTGCAGGCCGGAGCCTCGGCGTTCCCTACATCATCAGAAACATCCCGACCTACGACATTCTCGGCGAAGAAAGCCTGCTGCGGATCGAGGCGGTCGCCGATCGTATTCTTGCGGAAGTCGGCATCGAGTTCCGCGACGATCCTGAGGCGGTCGCCCATTGGAAGCGGGCCGGTGCCAGCATCGACGGCGTGCGCGTGACCTTCGAGCCCGGCATGCTCAAGGAAATCGTCGGCTCGGCGCCAAAGCAGTTCACCCAGCACGCCCGCAATCCCGCCCGCAATGTCGAGATCGGCGGCAACAACGTCGTCTTCTCGCCGGCTTATGGATCCCCCTTTGTCATGGATCTCGACAAGGGCCGACGTTACGGGACGATCGAGGACTTCCGCAACCTGATCAAGCTGGCGCAGTCGAGCCCGTGGCTGCACCATTCCGGCGGAACGATTTGCGAGCCGGTCGACGTGCCGGTCAACAAGCGCCATCTCGACATGGTTTACAGCCATATCAAATATTCCGACCGTGCCTTCATGGGCTCGATCACGGCGGAAGATCGCGCCGAAGATTCGATCGAGATGGCGCGCATTCTTTTCGGTCGCGATTTCGTCGACAGCAACTGCGTCATCCTCGGTAACGTCAACGTCAACTCGCCGCTGGTCTGGGATGGAACGATGACGAAGTCGTTGCGCGCCTATGCGCGGGCAAACCAGGCGGCGGTCATCGTGCCCTTCATTCTGGGCGGCGCCATGGGGCCGGTCACCAATGCCGGCGCCATCGCTCAGTCGTTTGCCGAGACGCTTGCCGGCTGTGCGCTGACCCAGCTCGAGCGCAAGGGCGCGCCGGTCATTTTCGGCAATTTCCTGTCGTCCATGTCGCTGCGCTCGGGATCACCGACCTTCGGCACGCCGGAACCTGCGATCGGCAGCATGGTCGTCGGCCAGCTTGCGCGCCGGCTCGGCCTGCCGCTGCGCTGCGCCGGCAATTTCTCCAATTCGAAGCTGCCGGACGCGCAGGCTATGCAGGAAGGCGCCATGTCGATGCTTTCGGCGGTGCATTGCGGCGCCAATTTCATCCTGCACTCGGCCGGCTTCGTCGATGGACTGTTGGCCATGTCCTACGAGAAGTTCGTCATGGACACGGACTTCTGCGGCGCGCTGCATTCCTATCTCGCCGGCGTCGTCGTCGACGATAACACGCTGGCAATGGACGCCTTCCTGCAGGTCGGTCCTGGCAGCCACTTTCTCGGTTGCGATCACACCATGCGCAACTACCAGACCGCCTTCTGGGATTCAGCGCTCTCCGATAACGAGCCGTTCGAAAAGTGGGTCGAAGAGGGTGAGACGGATATGGCAACGCGCGCCAACCGCGCCTGGAAGAAGACGCTTGCCGAATATGAAGCGCCGCCGCTGGATGTGGCGCTCGACGAGGCGCTGATCGATTATGTCACGCGCTGCAAGGAGACCATGGCGGATGCCTGGTACTGACGAAGCCGGCATGTTCGGTCGCCTGCAACATCCATGCCGGCATCTATAATGCCCTTCGTTGTGGAGTGCTCGCCCGAGCAAGGCCCTTCTGAACAGGGCCCTTTTTGAACAGGGAAAGAGCGGCGGTGGATACCGCCGCCCTCTTTAGGCGCACTGAAACAGCCTGATACTGATTACTGCTGCGGCTGAACCGGTGCCGTGCTGGTCGAGGAGGTCGTCGAGGTGTCGACCGGCTGGTTGGCGTTCTGCTCGGCGATCTTTTGCGACTTGGTCTTGAATTCTGGAGCCGCCTTCAGCGTGTCGGCGGTTTCCGTCGTCGTCAGCTTCAGCTTGTCCGTGTTGGGCTGTTCGGCGATCGCAATGCGATCGAAGGGAACTGCGACGTCCTTTTCACCGAGGCCCAGGAAACCACCGACGCCGATCACGGCCGCTTCAACGCCGCCATCCTTCTTCATGATCAGGTCGTTGATCTCGCCTATGCTTTCGTCACCGGCATTGTAAACGGTCTGGCCGATATAGGTGCTGGCAGCGATCTGATCGCTTGTCTGCTCGGTCAGATAGGTGGCGTCCGACTGGGCGACATCAGCAGGGGCTTCGCCAGCCGCCGGTGGCGTCGTGGTCTGAGCCTCGTTCGTCGGAGCTGCGGTGCCCGGAGCCGGCTGTGCCGGCTGCATGGTCTGCGTCTGATCGGGCTGCGGCTTCGTCGCATCCTGCGAGTAAGCGACCGGGGCGACAGCAAGACTCGCGAAAAGCGCGCCAGCCGCGACGGTTGTTACGAATTTCTTAGTCATGTCAAACTGCCTTTCCTTGACGTTTCCGATCAAGGTACGGGCCTGGCTGCTGTCGCCAGATCCACCGCACCGGTGATATGACGTCAACGCCCAAGCGCCGAAACGGTTCCGGAAAAAACAGTCAAAATCTCATTGGGTAAGGCTGCGGTTGCGTTCTTCCCTCATGTTTCTTGGAACTTCGCGAGAGGTTACCTGCAATTTTTCAGGGGAATTATTTCTATATTCTGCGCCTCTGTATTTTAGAGGTTTATAATGAGCTTCTATTCGTTGACGGATTCTTGATTGTTCTTACAGATACTTGAAGTGACACAGGATATAGAGCCGCGAAGCTGCTTCGTCCTGTCATCCTGGACGAGACCCGCTATGTTTCTGCCGCGTCGCTTTCTCTTTGTTTCCCTTCTGTCTGTGCTGGCGATGGCCGCTCTCGTTTCGATCGAGCGCAACCTTTTCGGCGCGCGCTATTTCTCCGAACGTGTGCCTCAGGTCCAACCCTATAACCTCTGGCATGGCTGGGTCGCCCTCAGCTTGTCGCTCGCCGCAGTTCAAGGTTTCACCCGCGATGTCTCCAGGTTTGGAGGGCCGGTTCTTCGGCTTGCCTCTAATCCCGAGCTGTGGATCTGCGTGGTGACATGGGCGTTTGCGACGTTCGTGGCATTGGTCTTCGCTATCGACCCGAACACCTTCAGTGTCCTGGCGCGTGAGGACGGCCTGGTCGAGTGGTCGTCCGCCCTCCTGATCTTTGCCGCCTGCGGGTTCCTTGCGATGGCAGCCATCGGGCAGTTTCGTGCAGCCCTCGCCGGGGCAGAGCGCCTCGCGTGGGTCGCCGCCTGCAGTGCGGCGGTTCTTAGTGCCGGCTTCTTCGTGATTGGGATGGAGGAGATATCCTGGATGCAGCGCGTCTTCGGCATCGTTACGCCGGAAGGGCTGTTGGCCGTCAACAAGCAGCAGGAATTGAACCTGCACAACATCGCAACCGGCTTCTCGGAACTGCTTTATTATACCGGCAGCTTCATGCTTCTGACGCTTGCCCCCTTCATTTGGCTCTATCTTCGCAAGGGCGTAAGCCTTGGCCGCCTCGGTGCCTTCGCCCCGAGCGTTCTGGTGCTGGTGGCAAGCGCGCCCATGGCCGCGTTCAACAGCGACAACTGGAGCATGTTGCCGACGCAGATGATGGTGATGATGACCGTCATCGTGCTGCTTGTAATTGCGGACATCGCATTGAGGGCAGGACACTGGCGCGAGTTCATCGTGCTGACAGTTGGCGCCGTTCTGATCGTCGCTATCCAGGAACTGTTCATCCTGCAGGCTTCGCTGCTCGTGCGGCTCTGGGATCCGACCGAGTACAAGGAGTTCTTCATTGCCTTGGGGCTTGCGATCTACGGCTTTCAGGCCTGGTCGCGTCTGCGTTCGCCTGTCACCGCATCTGCTGGCGCACGTCTCTTCAACTCGCACCCGCTTGCCGGATAAAAATACCCCGCCGGAGTGGCGGGGTATCTGAACACTTCGACTTGCCGCTGTGACGAATGGTCGTCAGTGGCTTTCGCGCAGAACCTCGCTGCCGCTGCCGCCGACGAGGAAATCCAGGTCCGCGCCCTTGTCGGCCTGCAGCACCGTATCCTGATAGAGCTTGTAGTAGCCGCGTGTCCATTTCTGCGGCGGTGCCTGCCAGGCGGCCATGCGTGTCTGAAACTCTTCTTCTGTGATCATCAGGTTGAGTTCGCCCTTCATCGCATCGAGGCGGATGCGGTCGCCGGTCTTGACGATCGCGAGTGGCCCTCCGGCATTCGATTCCGGGCTGACATGCAGGACCACGGTGCCGAAGGCAGTGCCCGACATGCGGGCGTCGGAAACGCGCACCATGTCGCGCACGCCCTTTTCGACCAGCCGGCGCGGGATCGGCATGTTGCCGACCTCGGCCATGCCCGGATAGCCCTTCGGTCCGCAGCCCTTGAGCACCAGAATGGTGTCCTCGGTCACCGGCAGGTCCGGATCGTCGATTTTCGCCTTCAGTTCCTCGATGGTCTCGAAGACATAGGCCGGACCTTCGTGAACCAGGAGATGCTCGCTTGCGGCCGACGGCTTGATGACGGCGCCGTTCGGGGCAAGGTTGCCCTTGAGCACGCGAATGCCGGCGGCAGCCCGCAGAGGATTGTCGAGCGGGCGGATGACGTCGTCGTTATAAACTTCGGCATCTTCCCAGTATTTGCTGATCGGCACGCCGAAGACCGTCGGCGCGTCGGCATGCAGCAGGTGCTGGATGCGGTTCATCACCGCCGGCAGGCCGCCGGCATAGGCGAGATCTTCGATCAGATACTTGCCCGACGGCATGCAGTTGACGATGCACGGCACCTGGCTGCCGACGCGGTCGAAATCCTCGAGACAGAGGTCGACGCCGGCGCGGCCGGCGATCGCCAGCATGTGAACGACGGCATTGGTCGAGCCGCCGACGGCGGCGTTGGCGATGATGCCGTTTTCGAAGTTCTTCTTGGTCAGCACCTTCGACAGGCGCAGGTCTTCATGCACCATCTCGACGATGCGTTTGCCGGTCATGTGCGACAGCGCCATGCGGCGTGCGTCGACGGCGGGCAGTGCCGCATTGGTCGGCAGCGACAGGCCCATGGCCTCGACGATCGACGCCATGGTGGTGGCGGTGCCCATGGTCATGCAGACGCCCGGTGAGCGCGACATGCCGCTTTCGGCCGCCATGAATTCCTGCATACTCATATCACCGGCACGCACGGCTTCGGAGAACTTCCAGACATCCGTGCCGGAGCCGATGTCCTTGCCCTTCCACTTGCCGTTCAGCATCGGGCCGGAGGAGACGACGATCGTCGGCAGATCGACGGAAGCAGCGCCCATCAGCTGGCCGGGCGTGGTCTTGTCGCAGCCGCCGAGCAGCACCACGCCGTCGATGCCGTAGGCGCGGATCGCCTCTTCGACGTCCATGGCGAGCAGATTGCGGAACAGCATCGCGGTCGGACGCATCTGCGTCTCACCGAGCGAGGACACCGGGAACTCGACCGGAAAGCCGCCGGCCTCCCAGACGCCACGCTTCACTCCCTCTGCCAGAATGCGAAGGTGGCTGTTGCAGGGCGTCAGTTCGGACCAGGTGTTGCAGATACCGATGATCGGGCGGCCGTCGAAAACGTGGTCTGGAAATCCCTGGTTCTTCATCCAGGAGCGATGGATAAACCCATCCTTGTCGGTGCCGCCGTACCAGTGACGGCTGCGCAGTTCTTTCTTCTTGTCGCTCATGCGAGCTTCCTCCTCACCATGCGATGAAACGCCTGGCTGAATTGTATGACTTTTTATTGACGCTTCGCCAAGCCGTTTCCGCTCAGAGACGGAAAGACGGTTCAAACCGGCCCTTGACGCTGATCCCGAGATCGAAGGTCTTGCCGGCATGCGGATCGGCCGCACGCGTTGCTTCGTCCATGTCCTGCCAGGCCGATGTCACCAGCATGCGGTCGGCCTTCGGTCCGATGAATGCCGTGCAGCTCGGCTGGCCCGTCGGCACGGCGTAACGCGCGATGCGCGCACCGTCAGGCCGGTAGACATCGACCGTGCTGCTGCCCCAGCGGGCGTTCCAGATCAGGCCGTCGGCATCGCACACCGAGCCGTCGATGCCGCCGGCTTCGCCGCTGCCGTCGACGAGCAGAGTGGGTTCGCCCGTCGGCAGGCCCGTCTCGGCATCGATTTCGACGCGCATCAGGTGGTTGATGTCGGTATCGACGAAATAGGCGATGGTTCCATCCGGCGAGAAGCAGATGCTGTTCGGAATGGTGACGCTGTCATAGAGCTTCGTCACCTTGGTGCCGGCGACGTGGTAGATTGCGCCGGAGCCCTTTTCGGCGCTGCGGCCCATGGTGCCGATCCACAGCGAACCGGAGGCATGGACACGGCCGTCGTTCGAACGATTGACGGGCTTGTCCTCGAGCGCGGTGAGCAGGCTGAAGGCACCCGTCTTCGTATCCCTGACAAAGAGGCCCTGGTCGGAAGCGATCAGTTGCCGGGCCGGATCGATGACGGCGAGCACGCTGCCGAGGAAGGGCAGGGCGTGCACGGTCTTGCGGCCGGTCTCAAGATGCAGTTCGTGCAGTTCCTGGCCCTTGATATTGAACCACCAGGCAGTGCCGGTGGCCGGGTCGTAGGTCGGGCCTTCGCCGAGGATCGACGTCGCTTCGCAAAGGATGCTGCCGGAAAAAGGAGTGGTATCGCTCATCAGCGTGCTCCGTAGACGGCGTCATAGGCCTTGATGGTTGCGACGGCGCGTTCGCGGACTTCGGCGGCGCTCATGCCGGGCTTGTAGAGGCTCGAGCCGAGACCGAAGCTGCGGATGCCGGCCTGGGCGTAGTCGCCGAAGTTCGCGTCTGAAACGCCGCCGACCGCAGCGATCTCAAGCTCTGGCGGCAGGATCGCGCGGATCGCGGTGATGCCCGATGGCCCGAGCACGCTTGCCGGGAAGAACTTGAGGCCGGTGGCGCCGGCTGCCGCGGCCGAAAGCGCCTCGGTCGGCGTGAGCACTCCGGGCATGGTGACCATGCCCTTCTGTGCTGCGAGCGAGATGACCGCCGGTTCGACATTCGGGCTCACCATCAAGCGACCGCCGACATCGGCCAGTTGCTCCACCTGCGCCGTCGTCAGCACCGTGCCGGCGCCGATCAGGCATCCCTCGGGTGCCATCTTCACGGCGGTCTCGATCGAGCGGAACGGATCGGGAGAGTTCAGCGGGATCTCGATTGCAGTAAAGCCAGTCTCGATCAGCGCGCCGACGACGCCTTCGGTCTCCTCGGGCTTGAGGCCACGCAGGATCGCGACCAGCGGATATTTCATCGACGGAAAGGGAATGCGGGTCATGTGCTTGTCTTTCGTTCAGAGGGGCCAGATCGCCTGGGCGGCGGTCGAGAGGCCGGCGCGGACCGCCGTGTCGGCGTCGACGACCTGAAGCGGGCAATCGAGGCTTGCGAGCGCGGCTTGATAAAGCGTGCCGAGGGAACCGGAGGCGACGAGGCAGATGCTGTCGATCGTCTTGGCCGAAGCCAGCGCGCCGGCGATCTCAAGGCCGATCAAGGTGCCCGAGAGCAACGCCTTGGCGTCGGTCGCACTGGCGCCGTGCAGCAATTGCCCGGCGCGCGCGCCGAAGAGCAGGCTGGTTCCCAAGGCGGGATTGGTGCGTGCCTCGGCCACTGCCGCCGCAAAGGCGGGATGTTCGCCGGAAAACGCATGTGCGTCCGCGATCGAGTGGCTGAGGATCGAATGCTTCGAGATCACGTCGAACAGTTCGCCGGTCATGAAGGTGGAGAAGCCACTGACGGCGCCGTCTTCGAGGCGAACCCACTTGCTGTGCGTTCCCGGCATGCAGACGAGGTGCCGGCCGCGACCGAGTTCGCCTGCTGCGCCGAGCAGTTGTGTTTCTTCGCCGCGCATCACGTCCGGGTGCCGCCGGTCGCGCTGTGCGAGACCCGGCAGGATGCGAATGTCACGGTCGAGGTCCGGGACGGCCACGGCATGGGAGGCGATGGCCGCGAGTGCCGCCGGGGTATCGAGATAACCGGCCTCGACCCAGCCTTGCTTGGCGCCGGCCATGCCACAGATGATCGCCGGCAGATGGCTGGGCGCGTCGACGGCGTCGAGGTGCTTTTCCAGGATCGTATGAAAACCGGTTTTGCTGGCGGTCGTCATGCCTTCGCCGCTGCGGCGTTCGGCAAGCACGGAGCCGTCCTCGCCGATGATCCACAGCCGAAAGCTCGTCGTTCCCCAGTCCACTGCGGCATAATAGGCTGCCGTCATCAAAGTGCGCCTCCATCGATGATCATTGTTTGCGCGGTCATGCCTGCGGAGCAGTCCGACGCGAGGTAAAGGCAGGGCCCGACGAGATCGTCGGCAGTCAGGCTGCGTTTCAGGCACTGCCTTTCCTGCATCTTGGCGATTGCATCGTCGCTGAGCCAGAGCCGTTTCTGCCGTTCGGTGACGATCATGCCGGGCAGGATCGCGTTGACGCGGATATTGTCGGGACCGAGCCTACCGGCGAGCGACTTGGTCAGGCCGACGATGCCGGCCTTCGCCGTGGCATAGGCCGGTATCTCGCCCATATTCAGCAGGAAGGCGATCGAGGAGAAATTGATAATCGAGCCGCTGCCCGCTTGCCGCATGTGCGGCGCGACCGCCTGGCTCATGAAGAACAGGTGTCTGAGATTGACTGCCTGGCTCTCGTCCCAGGTTTCTTCGCTCACGACCTCCAATGCCTGGCGATCGTCGCGCGCCGCATTGTTGACAAGCACATGGATCGCACCGAGCGCTGCGGCCGCCGTTTCCGCAGCGTTCCGCACCACGTCGATGTCGCGCAGGTCGCCGGGAATGAAATGCGGCTTGTAGCCGGTTTGATCGTCAAGCCGCTCGCAGAGATCGGCGCCCGCCCGCTCGTCGATATCGACGAAGGCGACCCGCGCGCCCTGGCGCACGAAGCCTTCGACCAGGGCGGCGCCGATCCCCGAGCCGCCGCCTGTAATCAGCACGCCGCGGCCGGTGAGATCGTGAAATTGTACCTTGGGCGCCGGCATGTCCCGCATTCCCTCGTGAAAGCCGTTTCAGGATGTAATTTGTTCCATTATTTGGAACTTGATTTTAATATGTGGAATTATCGGGTCGAAGCGGCTATCTTGTCAAGATCAGGCGCGACGGCGAAAGCCACTTGAAGACAAGCGAACGGCGATGACGAGCGAGATGATAGCGACGGACGAGGGGCGCGGCGAGGCCGGCACGGGCACGCTCGGCAAGGCAATCGCCGTGTTGGAAGCCGTGGTCACCGCAGATGGACCGCAGCGCTTTACAGATATTCTTGCCCGGTCCGGTCAACCGCGGGGCACGTTGCATCGCCTGCTTAGCCACCTTGTCGAAGAGGGCTTGTTGATCCAGCGTCGCGATCTTTCCTACGAGCCCGGCCTTCGGCTGCTGACGCTTGCCTATCGCTCCTGGTCTGCCAATCGCTTTCGTGACGTTGCCGAACCGCACCTGCAGCGTCTGCACGAATTGACCGGTGAGACCGTGCATCTCGGTATCCTGCGCGAAACGGAGATCGTCTATGTCGACAAGGTCGAGAGCCGCCAGACGGTGCGCATGAGCTCGCAGATCGGCAAGGCGTCGCCGGCCTATTGCACCGGCATCGGCAAGGCGGCGTTATCGCTGCTTGCGCCGCCGGAGCTGGAGCATGTGCTGGCCAGAACCGCGTTTCACCCTTTCACCCGGCACACGCATCGTTCGGCGGCGACCCTGCGCGCGGAAGTCGAAGAGATCAGTCGCGATGGTCATGCCTTCGATCGCGAAGAGCATGAAGCGGAAATCCGTTGCGTGGCTGCACCCATTGCTATCCCCGGTAGCGAGCTTGCGGCCGGAATCTCGGTGACGGGGCCGGCCTACAGGGTCAGCATGGAGCAATTGGTGGCCTGGGCAGCGCCTGTGCGTGAGGCGGCTCGGGCGATCGCCGAGGAGGCCGCGATCCGGCTCGGCCCCGGGCGCGGTGGACCTTGAATTCACTTTACGGTAAATTAGAAACATCGACTGGACGTGACGCGTCAAGCTCGATAGTTTTTAATATATCAGACTCAGGTTCGTGGATGGTCTTAGTCTGGTTTGGTTTTGGTATTTGCAGAATTTTTGGCGTAATCTTCATGCGGCGTCAGCGGCCGGCCCTTCTGCGGTGCCGGATGTGGAGAAGGGCGGAAGATGATCGATTTCAGTGCGAATTTGTCGTCGTTGAAGCTTCCTGATGGGCGGAGCATCAGGGGGCCGATCTGTTGCGAAGAAGACTTTCGGCGAGTAATCGCCCAGGTGGCGGATGCTTACGGTTTCCGCGGCTTTCTGGTGCTTGCTGTTCCGGACACGGGTTGCAATAGCCTGTCGGCCAACGCGCTCGTGACCAATTACCCGACCGCGTTCCTGCAGGGGTATGACAGCGCCGGCCTGATCAATGGCAGTCCGGTGATCCAGCGCCTGCGCCGCAGCACCATTCCCTTCACCTATGACGCGCATCAGCTGGCGCGTCGCCGGTCGGATGGCAAGGGCGATGCGGCCATTTGCGTCTTTGAGCAGGCAAACATGCCGCGCGGCCTCTATCTGCCGGTGCATGATGCAAGCGGTCACCGCGCAGCCATCGCCTTTGGTGGCGATCGCCCGGTCGTCTCCAACGACGAGCTGCAGGAGCTCAATCTGTGGGCCGGGCTGCTTTATAGCAAGTACATGGAAGTCCGCGAGCGTGACCGGCGTGGGGCGGGCAGCCTTTCGCGCCGCGAGGTGGAGTGCCTGCGTTGGGCGGCTGCCGGTAAGACCACCAGCGAGATGGCGAAAATCCTCACGTTGTCCGAATATACGGTCAACCACTACCTCAACCGCGCGACACGCAAGCTGGACTCTGTCAATCGGGTTCAGACGGTCGCCAAGGCCGTGCGTGCCGGTCTCATCAATTGATGACCGGTGCCGGCCGCGCCTGAAGAGGGCAGCCCTGCCTGTGCTTCGCGATGGAAATACACAGACTTTTGGGCCGAGTGGGCCGGGAATCTCGATCATCTGTTGGCATTGGCAGGCCGCTCGGTCTATTTGATACTTAATGAATGCCATGGAACGCGCGAATGCAGGATACGATGACGGCCGGGATGACTGACGCAGATCTGCCCCGGGGCGGCGATTTCGCGTCCGAAATCGCAAAGCTTGAGACCCAGTTCGATATCATCCGCTATATGCGGCGGATTACGCAGGTCTTCGGTTTCAAGACCTTTCTGATCTGCTCGATCCCTTCGATCGACGTGGAGCGTCTGGCCGCGAGCACCGTCATCTCCAACATGCCGGCCGAACTGCTGAACAAGTATGACAGCCTTTCGATGCTGCGCTTCAGCACCGGTGTGCGCCGCCTGCGCGAGACGACGACACCGTTCCAGGTAACGCTCGAAGCCTGGGAAGATGAGGGCGGCAAGCCGGATACGGCCGCAGAATACATCGCGATGCTGCGCGAAAACGGCATCTTCCAGGCAAGCTACTTCCCCGTTCATGATGCCGAGGGCGGCCGCGGCGCGGTCATCCTCATGGGCCCGCTGGTCGAGTTGCCGATGACGGTGACCATGGAACTGCAGATGATTGCAATCCATGTCTACAATCGTCTCGCCGAAATCGGTTCGGTATGGAAGAGCAGTGGCGCAACGCTTTCGGAGCGCGAGATCCAGTGCCTGAGCTGGACGGCGGCCGGAAAGACCAGTGCCGAAATCGCCGGCATCCTCGGGCTCTCCGAACACACGGTCAATCACTACCTAAACCACGTGACCAAGAAGCTCGACGCCGTGAACCGCACGCAGGCGGTCGTAAAGGCGATGAAGAAGGGCTACATCAGTTAGCCCTCACGGCCTCGAAGGGCCGTAACCTCCTTCCTGCACGCGCCTCTGTCTGCGCTGTGATTGCGAAGCCTGTCGCGCTAGTCGCGCCCGCGCTCCCTCCGGACCGAAATCGCCACTGCCGAGCCGATTTGCTCCATGATTGGACGATTTGCAGACGGCTGCTCAGAAACTGGGCAGATGCTCCCGTGCAATTCTACACCCAGAAATCGACTATCAGGTTGAAAATAATTGATATTCTGACAGAACTTGAATCTGGCACGCATCCTGCATTTCAAGTGACATGTCCAGAGGGGACTAAAATAAGGACAGCGCCCACGAAGGTCGCGACCAAAAGGGCCACTGCCCGCTTCACGGTGATCCCGGATGTACGGACACCGAAGCGGGTGGTGGCCCTTCCTTTTTCCGATATGTCGCATTGGCGAAGCGCCCCGCCTCGACTATCTAAGGGATAACAAAAGAATGAGAGGGCGCGATGCCGGAAGTCACGAAAGAAGTGGTCCTTGAGAAGCTGCGTACGGTGCGTGGCCCGGGCATGGAAGGCAACATCGTCGATCTCGGGCTTGTGTCTGATGTCTTCATCTCCGATGGCAAGGCGTATTTCTCGATTACGGTGCCGGCGGACCGCGCCAAGGAGCTGGAACCGATGCGGGCCGCAGCCGAGCGCGTCGTGCGGGATATCCCGGGCATCACGGCCGCCATGGTTGCGCTGACCGCCGACCGCAAAGCGGCGCCTGCAGGCGCCCCGGTGCAACGTCCACAGCCGTCAGCAGCGCCGCATGCCGGCCATTCCCATGCGCCGCGTCCCGCCGGTGGACCGCCCGCCAAGGCCGGGATTCCGGGTGTCGGCGCCATCATCGCCGTCGCTTCCGGCAAGGGCGGCGTTGGCAAGTCAACGACCTCGGTCAATCTGGCGCTTGCGCTGAAGGCCAACGGCCTGAAGGTCGGCCTGCTCGATGCCGATATTTACGGCCCCTCGATGCCGCGCCTTCTGAAGATTTCCGGACGGCCGCAACAGATCGAAGGGCGCCTCATCCGCCCGATGGAAAATTACGGCCTCAAGGTCATGTCCATGGGCTTCCTCGTCGATGAGGAAGTGGCGATGATCTGGCGCGGACCGATGATCCAGTCGGCCCTGCTGCAGATGCTGCGCGAAGTCGCCTGGGGCGATCTCGATGTTCTGGTCGTCGATATGCCGCCCGGCACCGGCGACGCCCAGCTCACCATGGCCCAGCAAGTGCCGCTTGCCGGCGCCGTCATCGTCTCAACGCCGCAGGATCTGGCGCTGATCGATGCCCGCAAGGGCCTTGCCATGTTCCGCAAGGTGGAGGTCCCGGTTCTCGGTATTGTCGAGAACATGAGCTACTTCATCGCGCCCGACACCGGCAAACGCTACGATATCTTCGGCCACGGCGGTGCCCGCAAGGAGGCTGAGCGCATTGGTGTTCCGTTCCTCGGCGAAGTGCCGCTGACCATGGGCATTCGCGAGACGTCGGACGCCGGCACGCCGCTGGTTGCATCCGACCCGACCGGCGAGGTCGCGCGTGTCTATCGCGATATCGCGACAAAGGTCTGGGAGCAGGTATCGGCCACGCAGCAGGACAAGAGCCGCGCCGCGCCGACCATCGTCTTCGAATGATGGTCTCCGGGGCGTAATTCTCCCCGAGCGGGACGTGCGGCAAATCAAGGTGCTACGGCGAATTTGCGCGTCTGGCATGACGCGACGCGGGGGCACCGAATCGTTTTGCCCTTGATTCGATTTTGCTTTAAGCAAACATGCGGTAGGGTGGAGCCGGCATGGCGGCACTCGCCCGCGTGCCGGATTGCAAGGGGGCATTGATTTTGCGTTTGCGTTGCGCCATATGCCTTGCCGCACTTGCGAAGGCGCCCAACTTGACGCCCTCTCGCCGGAGATTTTGGCCTCCCGCGATGACTGAGTTGAAGACTTTGTCCTGACTGGCGGAACGTTCGATCCGATGGATCTCTATTGTGGGTATTTTGTGGCGCACGACCTTTCGCCTTCGCTGTTTGGCACACGGCATAGTTCCTTAAGTCGCGATCGATTTAGGGGCAAAATTGTGCAGCAACTTCACGTGTCACAGCGGCCATTGCGCGACTTGGCAGACGCACAGCGCTGCAAGCTTCGTTTGACGAGGACGGTCGCATGATCACCGGCTATTGCGCCGATGGGACTGCCGTCGTTCTGACGCCGGCCGAACCGCCCGAGAACCTGCGTCGCGACATCATCTGGCTGGATCTGGTCGAGCCCAGCAAGGCGGAAGACCTGATGATGGAGAAGCTTCTCGGCATTTCCATCCCGACACGCGACGATCTGAAGGACATTGAACCTTCGAGCCGCCTTTATGTCGAAGAGAATGCCGTGTTCATGACGGCGTCGTTGGTGTTTCGTTCGGATACGGAAATGCCTGGCCTTACGGATGTCGGCTTCATCCTCTCCGGTGGCCGGCTCGTGACCATTCGCTATGCCGAGCCTCGGTCCTTCACCCTTTTCAGGACATCCATGCATCGCTTCCCGGGCGGTTGCCGCGACGGTGCAGTCGTGCTCACCCGGCTGCTGGAAACGATCGCCGACCGGACTGCCGAAATTCTCGAGCAGGCGGTCACGAAGATCGACGATCTGTCGATCGACGTCTTCAGCGACAAGGCGGCAGGCAAGCGCCGGCCGCCGCACTATCTCGAAGCGCGACTGCGCGACGTCGCCGGTCACCACCGCCTGGTCGCCAAGACGCGTGACAGTCTTGCATCGCTGTCGCGCCTGCTGACCTTCGTCTATACCGTTCCCGTTGTGCAGGAAGACAAGGACACGCGCGAGCTCTGCCGCTCGATCTCGCGCGATATCCAGTCGCTGTCCGAACATGCAAGTTTCATTTCCGGCAACATCACCTTCCTGCTCGATGCGTCGCTGGGCCTCATCAATGTCGAACAGAACGCTATCATCAAGATTTTCTCGATCGCGTCGGTCGTCCTGTTGCCGCCGACCCTGATCGCCTCGGTCTATGGCATGAACTTCCGCGTCATGCCCGAACTGGAATGGTACTTCGGTTATCCCTGGGCGCTTGCGGCTATGGTGATTTCGGCTGTCATCCCCTTTTTCTTTTTCCGCTGGAAAGGCTGGCTTTGAACGCCAGTAGGTTTGCATGACCCAATCGCATGCCCCTTCCACCCATGAGCCGAAGGATCTGCGCCGTCTGCTGGTCCTCGGGCTCGGTTCGATCGGTGTCGTCTATGGCGATATCGGCACCAGCCCGCTCTATGCCTTTCGCGAAGCGTTGCGCCCGGTTTCCCATGACGGCGTGACCGACGCGGAAATCATCGGCCTGATCTCGCTGATGATCTGGACGCTGACGATCATCGTCACGATCAAGTACGTTTTGTTCCTGCTGCGTGCCGACAACCAGGGCGAGGGCGGAACACTGTCGCTGCTCGCCCTTCTGATGAAGTCGGCCAACGGGCACGCATCGATCCTCTTCTTCATGGGGATTGCCGGTGCTGCGCTCTTCATCGGCGACGCGATGATTACTCCGGCCCTTTCCGTTCTTTCGGCCGTCGAAGGTTTGAAGCTGGTGACGCCAGCGCTATCGGAATATGTGGTGCCGATCGCCGTGGTGATCCTGCTCATGCTCTTTGCGGTGCAGTCGAAGGGGACGGCGGCAGTCTCGAATTTCTTCGGTCCGATCACGCTTGTCTGGTTCCTGGTGATGGGCGGCATCGGTCTCGTCCACATCTCCGACGACCTCTCGATCTTCAAGGCGTTCAATCCGCTCTATGCCGTGAGCTTCATGCTCAGCGAAGGCTATGTCGGCATCATCGTGCTTGGCGCCGTGTTCCTGACGGTGACGGGGGCTGAAGCGCTCTACGCCGACCTCGGGCATTTCGGGCGCCGCCCGATCCAGTGGGCCTGGTTTCTGATCGTCTTCCCGGCGTTGACCCTCAACTATCTCGGCCAGGGCGCCTTCGTGTTGAAGAACCCGGAAGCCATGTCCGACCCATTCTTCCTGATGTTCCCGAAATGGGCACTGCTGCCCGTCGTCATCCTGGCGACTGCGGCTACCATCATTGCCAGCCAGGCGGTGATAACCGGGGCTTTCTCACTGACGCGACAGGCGATCCACCTCGGCTTCCTGCCGCGCATGGCGATCTTCCATACGTCTGAAACTCACACCGGCCAGATCTACCTGCCGAACGTCAATACGCTTCTGATGTTCGGCGTCATGGCGCTCGTCTTCGTCTTCGGGTCGTCGGAATCGCTTGCTACCGCCTACGGCATCTCTGTCACCGGTGCGATGGTGGTGACGACGGTGCTTTCCTTCGAGTTCCTGCGCACGCGTTGGAACTGGTCGGGAATCTGGGCGGCGGCCGTACTGCTGCCGCTGTTTGCGCTGGAATTCATCTTCCTCGGCGCCAACATGCTGAAGATCCACGACGGTGGCTACGTGCCGGTGCTGATCGCCGCCACCTTCATCATCATCATGTGGACCTGGCGGCGCGGAACTGAAATCCTGCACGCCAAGACGCGCCACATCGACATTCCGTTGGCGAGCTTCATCAAGTCGATCGAACGCAAGAGCGAGCATGCGCCCGTGGCTGTGCCCGGCACGGCCGTGTTTCTGACCAGCGATCCAGAGTCTACTCCGGCGGCGCTGCTCCACAACATCAAGCACAACCACGTGCTGCACAATCAGAACTTTATTCTGACGATCCGCACCGCCAACACGCCGAAGGTGCCGAAATCCGAGCGGGTAAGCATGCAGCCGCTCTCGGACCGCTTCACGCTGCTCGAGATGCGCTTTGGCTTCATGGAAACCCAGAACGTCTCGCAGGCGCTCGGTCTCTTCCGCAAGTCAGGGCTGAAGTTCGACATCATGTCGACCTCCTTCTATCTCGGTCGCCGCAAGCTGGTGCCCGACGCCGAATCCGGCATGCCGCACTGGCAGGACCGGCTCTTCATCGCGCTCGCCAATGCCGCGATCGACCCGTCCGATTACTTCCGCCTGCCGACCAACCGGGTCGTCGAGCTCGGTTCGCACGTCATTATCTGATCGTCTTGCCCCTCTGTCCGGTGTGCCGGGTAGGGTCCTCGCGTCCGCGAAGAGAAATACGGAGCCGTTCCCGGCCGGGAACGGCTCCGTTTGCTTGTAATGCCCCTGCCGTTCAGCGCCATCGCATTAACCAAACATCAAGGTTAATGCTTCATTTTCAAAGCTCGAACGAAGCGGCTCCGGCGGGGTGTCCGGCCGCCTCATTGTCTTAGCTTCCCGTGCGGAATCTCCGACGCTGGCCTCCGGCCGGCGCGGGCGAAGCCGTGCCGTTCGTCAAGCGTTGCGTGGAGTCGGTTGATGCGTAAGAGTCGGAACCTGCGTCAAAAGTCTCGCCTGAACGTGTCTGCGTGGATGGCGCCTGCAATCATCGGCCTCGCGCTCTATCTCGGCTTCCCCTCAGTTGCGGCCTATGCGGACCTGGCGACCTTTCTCTCCGGCATCAATCGCGGCGGCGAACGCTGGCGCATGTATATGACGCCGTCGCCGGCAGGCTCGATCCACGAAGTCGAGATGGTTTTTGCCGATCCGATCACGACGGGTGGGCTTGATGGCGGCGCCGGCATCAACATGCCCGACGGCAGCCGCGTCGCACTCACCTCGGAGACCAAGCACTCCGGTACGCCCGACGAAGAGCGTGTCAATCGCCGCGCCAAGAAGGGGCGCATCGTCGCTGTCACGCCGGTGACGCCGCCGAAGGATTTCACCGCCGGCTCCATCCTGCAGCGCACGAGCTCTTTGACGGAGCCGCGCTTCGAGGAGGGCGAGAAGATGGTCTTCGCCAAATCGCGCATCAAGGGCAAGGAGATCGAGATCGCCACGGCCTTCTATAGAAAGAAGCCGCCAAAGGTGGATCCAGGCGTTTCGCCGATGCTGGCCAAGCTCGTGACGAACAACAAGCCCGACATTCTTGCGACTGCTTACGTCCGGCCCGAGCCGGACTATGCGCGTGAATCGCCCTTCGATTCGATCCTGCGCGAAGACGAGAATGCCGGTCGCTTCATTCCCGAGATCGCACCGGACGATCATGCCTGGGCAGCAACCGTGTTGCCGCCGGCCGTTTTCAGCAAGGAAGAACAGACCTGCCTTGCCGAAGGCATCTACTTTGAAGCGCGCAGCGAGTCGCTCAAGGGCCAAGCGGCGGTGGCGCAGGTGATTCTCAATCGCGTCCGCAATCCGACCTATCCGAAAACCATTTGCGGCGTCGTCTATCAGAACAAGACCTGGCGCAATCGCTGCCAGTTTTCCTTTGCCTGCGACATGATCCGCGACCTGATCTATTCCCGCTCGCATTGGAAGACGGCCAAGGACGTGGCTATGGCGGTCACGGCGGGCAAGATCTGGCTGCCGGAAGTGGGGTCTGCCACCCATTACCATGCCACCTACGTCAATCCGCCGTGGGCGAAGACGATGAAGCGGGTCGGCAAGATCGGCATGCACATCTTCTACCGCACCTATGGTGGCGGCTGGAGCTGATCGGCATCTGACGCGATTTCGCCGTCTTTGGCTTTCGGGCGTGGGGCGGAGATTCCTGCAGGCCGAGCGCGCGATTCCCGCATCCAACCTTGCAGAGGATCGCGTGATATGCGCCTAACCAATTGAATTACCGTGATAATATTGTCCACGGCGAAGCGGCCTGCATGCCTTGACTATGCGGGTGCCTAAAACTATGTTGCGCGCGACTTCAAATGGGGCCGAAACGTGGCTTGAACGCTGGCCTATTGTATGACCGAAATCGCGGTCCAAGACCCGATGAGGACGGCAAGGGAGTAGCCACGTGGCGGAGAAACCTGAAGAAAGTCTGGAAGCGCGGCTGAAGCAGCTCGGCGAGAAGATTGAGGCCAAGAAGCCTCATGCGCCTGATGCAGTGGAGGCCCGTGCCGCCGAAAGCCGCAAGGGCTATGCGGCGGCGATGAAGCTCTCGAGCGAATTCATCGCCGCGATCGTTGTCGGGGCGTTTCTGGGCTATCTTTTGGACCACTTTGCGGGTACAGGGCCGTGGGGCATGATCGTCTTCCTGCTTCTTGGCTTCTGCGCTGGCGTGCTGAATGTGCTGCGCTCGGCCGGTATGGTGGCGACACCGGAAGCCGGAAGAGGCGGCCCTAGGAATGACAAGAAGGACGGAGACGCCCGCTGAGGCGTTGCCCCGAAGAAAACGGTTTCCGCTCTTGGGCGGGCAGAACGAAAGAGAAGCGCGGTGTCAAACGATCCGACCCACCAGTTCCTGGTCAACAAGATTGTCCCGATCGAGATTGGCGGACTTGACTTTTCCTTCACCAATGCGTCGCTGTTCATGGTTGCGACCGTCGGTGCCGCTGCAGGCTTCCTTTATCTGACGACGTCGCAGCGCGGTCTGATCCCGACCCGCATGCAGTCGGTTTCGGAAATGTCCTACGAATTCATCGCCTCGATGCTGCGCGAAGGCGCCGGCAGCGGCGGCATGAAGTTCTTCCCGATGGTGTTCTCGCTGTTCATGTTCATCCTGACGGCGAACCTGCTCGGCATGATGCCCTACTTCTTCACGGTGACCAGCCAGATCATCGTCACCTTCGCGCTGGCGCTCTTCGTTATCGGCACCGTTATTCTCTATGGTTTCTACAAGCACGGTTTCGGCTTCCTGAAGCTTTTCGTGCCGCATGGCGTACCCGGCGTGCTTCTACCGCTCGTCGTCGCGATCGAAATCATCTCGTTCCTTTCCCGCCCCATCAGCCTTTCGGTCCGCCTTTTCGCCAACATGCTGGCCGGCCACATCACGCTGAAGGTTTTCGCAGGCTTCGTCACCTCGCTCAGCGCCCTCGGCGCGCTCGGCATCGGTGGCGCCATCCTGCCGCTCATCATGACCGTTGCCATTACCGGTCTTGAATTCCTCGTCTGCTTCCTCCAGGCCTATGTCTTCGCGGTACTGACCTGCATGTACCTCAACGACGCTGTCCATCCCGGAAGCCACTAAGGAATACAGTCGCTTGCTTCCGGCCGGCCCTCCGTCGGAAGCGCAATCCTAAGCCGCAACACCATTCGAAGGAGTTCAATCATGGAAGCGGAAGCAGCAAAGTACATCGGCGCAGGTCTGGCTTGCCTCGGCATGGCCGGCACGGCTCTCGGCCTCGGCAACATCTTCGGCAGCTACCTCTCTGGCGCTCTGCGCAACCCGTCGGCTGCTGACGGCCAGTTCGGCCGCCTCGTATTCGGCTTCGCCGTTACGGAAGCTCTGGGCATCTTCTCGCTGCTCGTAGCCCTGCTCCTCCTCTTCGCCGTCTAATACCGGCTGGAGTTTCGGCCGCGGCCCGTCAAAAGGCCGCGGCCGCGCATATTCTTGAGTGCACCTGGAGGTGAGCATGTTTGTGACCGCGGCGTATGCCCAGCAGTCAACCACCACTGAAGGCGCCGAAGCACACGATGCCGCTGCGGCCGGTGAGGTGCACACCGAAACGGGTGTGGCCCACGAAGGCGAGGCTGGTTCCGGCGTGTTCCCGCCCTTCGATTCGACTCATTTCGCATCGCAGCTGCTCTGGCTCGCGATCACGTTCGGCCTCTTCTATCTTCTGATGTCGAAGGTCATCATTCCGCGGATCGGCGGAATTCTCGAAACCCGTCACGATCGGATCGCTCAGGATCTCGACGAAGCGTCCCGCCTCAAGGGCGAAGCAGACGCCGCCATCGCTTCCTACGAGCAGGACCTGGCAACGGCCAAGTCCAAGGGTCACAAGATTGCTGACGACGCTCGCGAATCGGCAAAGGCCAAGGCCAATGCAGACCGCACGGCCGTCGAAGCCGATCTCGCCAAGAAGATTTCGGCCGCGGAAGACCGCATCGCCGACATCAAGGCAAAGGCACTGGCCGACGTCGGCGCCATCGCCGAGGAAACCGCGACCGCTGTCGTTCAGCAGTTGATCGGTGGAACCGTCACCAAGGCCGAGATCACCGCTGCCGTCAAGGCATCGGCTGGCAACTGAGGAGCACTGAACCATGCATCTTGATGCAACTTTCTATGCCTTCGTTGGCCTGATCCTGTTCTTCGTCCTGATCGCCTATCTCAAGGTTCCGGGCATGATCGGCAAGGCGCTCGACGCCCGCGCCGAAAAGATCGGTAACGAGCTGACCGAAGCAAAGCGCCTGCGCGAAGAAGCGCAGAGCCTGGTCGCCGAGTACCAGCGCAAGCGTAAGGATGCCGAGGCGGAAGCTGCCGGTATCGTCGCTGCCGCTCAGCGCGAAGCCGAAATGCTGACGGCGGAAGCCAAGCAGAAGACCGAGGAATACGTTGCGCGTCGCACGGCTCTCTCGGAGCAGAAGATCAAGCAGGCTGAAAGCGACGCGATCAACGCCGTCCGTTCCGCTGCTGTCGATCTGGCGATTGCCGCTGCCGAGAAGGTCGTTGCCGCCAAGGCGGACGCCGGTGCACAGAGTGACCTGTTCAAGAAGGCGCTTGGCGAAGTCAAGGCACGCCTGAACTAAGCCGCCAGGACATTCCCGATTGAAAGAGCCCCGCCTTGTGCGGGGCTTTTTGTTTGTACCATGCGCCGAGTGACGCCTTTCCAAGCGTGTGGTGGTCGAGCCCGGGTGGGCCTATGCCGGCAGTCGCGCTGCTGCCTGCCCGAGACACAGCCGGACGGCCGGGATGTCGTCGGCGCTTCCAGCCCGGTATCGTGTCCGATGGCGCGACTGTTGGCCGCGTAGGCGCGGTGAAGGTGCGTCGAGGTCAGCCATCCGCGCGTTTCGGAACCGGGCGCGTCGGGTTGATCGTCTATTGAGGATGGGGCAGGCGCTAGTCGTCTTGCCGCAACGGCCGGAAGCTCATGCGGTGAAGAGCGCAGGGGCCTTGGGCTTCAATGGCGCGGCGATGGGTCACGGTCGCATAGCCGGCATGGAGCGCGAAGCCGTAACCGGGATGGGCGAGATCGGCGCGGGCCATCATGCGATCCCGGGTAACCTTGGCGACAATCGAAGCAGCGGCGATCGACAACGACCGCGCGTCACCTTTCACGACAGCTTTGGCGTGGCATGAAAGCCCGGGCGGCACGTCACGGCCGTCGACGAGCACGAAGCGGGCGGACGAGGTGAGGCCCGCCACCGCGCGCCGCATCGCTTCCAGACTTGCCTTGCGGATGTCGGTGGCATCTATCGTGCCGGCGGAAGCTGAGGCGATCGATACCTCCGATGTCGCGAGAATTGCTTCGAACAGCCTCTCGCGTGCCTGGGCGCTGAGCTTCTTGCTGTCATCGAGGCCTTCGGGAATGGCGTCGGGATCCAGGATGACTGCGGCTGCTACGACCGGCCCTGCGAGCGGGCCGCGGCCAGCTTCATCGGCGCCGGCGACAGGCCAGAAACCGTCCCCCTTCGCCGAGAGTTCAAAACTGAAATCGGGTGCTTCGATGATATCGGGAAAAAGGGGAGAATCGGACGACCTGCGAGACATAAGTCTAATTCGCATGATCGACCGATTCTCTTCAAGCCCCCAGGTCCGAGTGCGGCGGCGGACGGGGGGATGGCCGATGCCCCAGGCGGGGGCAGGGCATCGGAACTGTTTTGTGACCTCTGGGCGCCGGTTGCTTGAGGGAATGTGGTGGCGGTATCCCATCTCCCGGCATCGTCAGCGCGCAGCATCGGTCACGAACCCGGAATGGCCCTGCGCAGGCCACCCGGAAAATCGTCAAAGAAGCGAGAGTTGCACCCCCGTTCCCAGCGGCGGCACGAAGAGGTCGTCGCGAAGCTGCCGGCGTGTCGGGTTGAAGCCAAGGCGCTTGGTGGCGAGATCGAAGCGGCGGCCGATCTGCCACGCATAGGGACCGGCGCCTTTCATGCGCTTGCCGAATTCGGCGTCATAGTCCTTGCCGCCCCGCATGGAGCGGATGAGTGACATGACATGGCGATAACGGTCCGGATAGTTGCGCAGCAGCCAGTCGCGAAACAGCGGGCTAACTTCCAGCGGCAGCCGCAAGAGAACATAACTCGCTTCGGTCGCTCCAGCCGTCCTGGCCGCTTCGAGCACCCGCTCGATCTCATGGTCGTTGAGCGCGGGGATGATGGGCGAGACGAGAACGCCGGCGGGAATGCCCGCCTCGGCGAGGGCGCGAACCGCCTCCAGGCGCTTCGGAGGAGTCGCCGCGCGCGGCTCCATCGTTCGTGCCAGTTTGCGATCGAGCGTCGTGACCGAGATGCCGACCCGGACCAGTCCCTTCTCGGCCATCGGCGCAAGAATGTCGATGTCACGGGTCACCATCGCCGATTTCGTGACGATCATGACCGGATGGTTGGCCTCGCTGAGTACTTCCAGGATCTGGCGCATGATGCGCCATTCCTTTTCGATCGGCTGATAGGGATCCGTGTTGGTACCAATGGCGATTGGCCTGACCTTGTAATCCGGCCGCGCCAGTTCGCGCTCCAGGAGCCGAGCAGCATCCGGCTTGGCAAAGAGCTTGGCTTCGAAATCAAGGCCCGCCGAGAGGCCCATGAAGGCATGCGTCGGACGGGCGAAGCAATAGATGCAGCCGTGCTCGCATCCGCGATAGGGGTTGATCGAACGATCGAAGGAGATATCGGGAGAATCGTTCCGGGTGATCACCGACCGCGGCTTCTCGACCTGCACTTCGGTCTTGAACGGTGGCAGGTCCTCCAGGCTCTCCCAGCCGTCGTCGAAGCTTTCCCGCGCCTGTGGCTCGAAGCGGCCGGACATGTTGAGTCCGGCACCGCGCCCGCGGCGACGGTCAATGTCGATCCGCAATCCGGTTGCGCTCATCATCGCGTCGGCGACATCTGCCGTATTGGCGGGTGCGAGCGCACCCTGCCTGATCTGAGACAGCTCGGTCATTGGAATCTCCCCGGAATCAGATTTCTGATCCCGTTTTGTTCTGACTATTTTCCTATCGCGAAAACGAGAACAATTCAAGAACAAAAAGCAGGAGGTTTTCGTATGGATCCAAGATGCCTCCCAGCAGACCGCCGACGCCGGTCTGCGGATGTAGCAATTGTGACGGTGATGCGGTAGGACGGGCTATGCTGACGATCATAATGGAAACACAGGACAACGAAGCCGAACTGGTGCAGACGCTTTCGGTGCTCGTTGCCGGCGCCGTGGAGGGTCTCGTCAGCGATGTGATCATCCTAGACCATGGCTCCAGGGACGGTTCGTCGCGCGTGGCCGAGGCCGCCGGTTGCCGCTTTTGCCTCGATTGGGATCTCGGCGATGTCGTGCGCTCGGCACGCGGTGAATGGCTGATGTTGCTTGAGCCCGGCGCGCGCCCGATCGGTCGCTGGATTGACGAACTTGCCGAATACGTCTCGCTGAACAGGACGCCCGCGCGGTTCTCCGATTCCCGGATGCATCGCAAGCCGTTTTTCAGCCGTATGGTCCGGCGAAAGAAGCCGCTGGAAGCGGGTTTCCTGATGAACAAGAACGATGCCCTGGCGGCGGCGGCGGGCAACCGTTGCCTCGGCGACATGACGAACGTCCGGGCCGTTCGCAAGCTCCCTACCGAGCTCGTTCCGGCCTGGGTTGCCATCGAAGGCAGACCGGCGCGCCCTTGACCTCCACGCACTAAAAAGGTGCCAGTCCAGGGGACGGCACCTCAAGGTGTCTCTCAAATGACCTTGTCTGATAAAGTTCTTGCCGGGCAGCATTCTGGCTGCACGTCGTATCCCCTTGTTCTCCCCGCCCGGGGATATTGGCGGGGAGGCGTTTTTGCAGCCCGAAGAGAAACGTGCGGCGTCCGATCTTCGCTGGCTGGTAATCGGACGCTAACGAGGCAAAAAATGGCTGTCAGTTACAAAGGTAACAGACGCACCCGAAGAGCGATGGTTGCGCGTGGCGGGTTCCGGCTCAGCCGCGTTTCAGGTGCTCGTCGAGTCGGGGCATGATCTCGACGAAATTGCAGGGCATGTGCCGGTAGTCGAGCTGCTGCTTCAAGATGCCGTCCCAGGCGTCCCGGCAGGCCCCTGGCGATCCCGGCAGAACGAAGATGAAGGTGGCGTTGGCGACCCCGCCGGTCGCGCGCGACTGGATGGTCGAGGTGCCGATCTTTTCGTAGGAAATCCGGTGGAACACTTCGGAGAAGCCGTCCATGCGTTTTTCGAACAGCGGCTCCAGCGCCTCCGGCGTCACATCCCGGCCGGTGAAACCCGTGCCGCCGGTCGTGATCACCACGTCGATCGTCGGCTCCAGCGTCCAGGCCTTTACCTGGTCGTAAATCTTGGCCCGATCGTCCGGCACGATCGCGCGGGCTTCGAGGCGATGACCGGCGTCACGCACGCGCGCTTCCAGCGTGTCGCCCGATTTATCGTCAGCGAGTGTGCGCGTATCTGAAACGGTCAGAACAGCAATTCCGATGGGAATGAAGGGACGTTTTTGGTCGATGCCGGCCATTCTATTTGCCTCTTCCTGTCGTGTTGCAGGCGAGAACGTACCAGCCGGGTTGCGCCTCCGAAAGAGTGCGCGCTGTCGCAGCCGCATGCGCACCGTTGTCGAAAATGCCGAAGCAGGTTGCGCCTGAGCCTGACATCCGCACCAGCGTCGCGCCTGCTTCCGTCAGCACTTGGCAGACATCGCTTACCACCGGCTGCAACTGCTGCGCCGGCGGCTGCAGATCGTTGCGCATTGCCGCCATGGCCGCCAGCCATGCGTCGATCGTTCCAAGGTTCTGCGGCAGAACGAGCGGTGGATTGGTCTTGTTTGAAAGCGTCCGGAAGACCACAGGCGTCGAAACGGCAACGAGCGGATTGACGAGCACGAGGGACAGGGATGGAAGGTGGGCGAGCGGCGTGATCTCCTCGCCGATGCCCTTCGCCACGAGGGGCATGCCGGCAAGACACATCGGCACGTCGGCGCCCAGCGCCAATGCCATCTCGTCGAGGCGAGAAGGTTCGATCGTGGCGCCCCAAAGTTCGAGAAGCCCGAGCAGCGTGGCCGCCGCGTCCGCAGATCCGCCACCGATACCGGAGGCGAGGGGCAAGTTCTTTTCGAGATGCAGGTGAACAGTGCCGGCGGCGGCGGGATCGCGCGCGCGCAGTTCCGCACGCAGGAGGTCCCGCGCCTTTAGCACCAGATTGCCGCCCTCAGCGCTGGCATCCATGGGCAGTTCGGCAGCAAAAGGCCCCGAAACGGTGAAGAGATCGGCGTTTGCCGATGCAAGGCCGATGCGGTCGCCGCGATCGGCAAAGGTGACGAGGCTTTCGAGAAGATGATGGCCGTCGGCACGCTGGCCGACGACATGGAGCGCCAAGTTGATCTTTGCGGGCGCCGCGCGCGTCAGCGTGAAGCCAGCAATGCCGTCCTCGGTCATGGATCGATCAGGACTTCTTGTCCGGCGCCGGTGCTTCCGGGGTCACTTTCTTCGGCGCGGTTTCCTTGGCATCGGCAGAGGCCGGAACCTCCTCCTTCAGCGGCGGCAGGCCGTTTTCGATCTTCGCCTTGATCTTCGGGATCTCGGCCTCCTCGGGCTTCAGCTCAAGCGTCTGCGTCCACTGGAACACGGCTTCGAGCTTGCGGCCGACGCGCCAGTAGGCGTCGCCGAGGTGATCGTTGATGGTCGGGTCGCCAGCCATCAGTTCAGCCGCCTTTTCCAGTTCCACCACCGCATCGTCGAAGCGGTTCATGCGGAAATAGGCCCAGCCGAGCGAATCGACGATGTAGCCGTCGTCCGGCTTCAGTTCGACCGCCTTGCGGATCATCTCGAGGCCTTCGTCGAGATTGATGTTCATGTCGACCCAGGAATAGCCGAGATAGTTCAGAACCTGTGGCTGGTCCGGATTGAGCTCCAACGCCTTGCGGAAGTTCGGTTCGGCCTTGTCCCAGAGCTTCTGGCGCTCATAGGCGATACCGCGCTGGAAGAAGACGGTCCAGTCGGTACGCTTCGGCACCGACCCGATCTGTTCGACAGCCTTGTCGTAGAGCGTTCCCATCTCCTTGTAGTCCTTGGCATCGGAAAGCACGCTGCCATAGGCGAGATAGTTGCGGATGTTCTTCGGGTCGACGTCGATCAGCGCCTTCAGGTGCTGCTTCGCTTCGTCGACCTTGCCGATGCTGGCGAGGCTCAGGCCGAGCTGCAGCTCCGAAACGCGCCGCATCGGCGAGTTTTCCGGGATAGCCTTGTAGAGTTCGATTGCCTCGTTCGGCTTCTTCAGGTTCTCGGCGATCCCGCCGAGCATCACCAGGATGTCGGCGCTGTCGGGGTCGAGCCGGCGCGCGGTCTGCAGATAGAGCGAAACGATATCTTCGGCGCCGTCGCGGTTGAGGGCAGCGCCAATCGAGAAGAGCACGGCTGCAGCACCCTGGCTGGCGTTCTTGACCTGCTGTTCCTGCGGAACACCATTCTCGATATCGGTCCTCAGCGCCTGCAGCGGCGTGTAGTTGTTGACCATGTTCTCGCCGACGGCGACGGTGTCGAGCGCCTTCTGCTTGTTGCCTTCGCGTGCCTCGAACCGGGCGAGCGCTTCGACCGCACGCATGAAGGTATCGGGCGCAGCGCTTCCGCCTTCGCGATCGAGAATGGCGTCGTTGAGCCTGGTCCGGGCTGTCTGCTTGTCGCCGGCGGCAACTGCGATCGCGCCTGCATGATAATTCTTGAACACGCGGAACCAGTCGGGACCTTGGAGGCCGTTGATCTCTGCCAGCGCTTCCTTCGGCTTGCCCTGACCGAACTTCGACCAGGCGGAAAGCAGTCCGTTCATCAGCCGGTCGAGATCGTTCGGACCCTGGTAGTTCAGGAGCTTCTGCGCATTGCGATACTCGCGCTTGCGGATCGCTTCGATCGCGCGGATCACGGTGGTGATGCGCTCGACGGCCGGGTCGGACTTGAGCTGCTCGGCAACCTGCGCGCCCTCGTCGAACTGGCCAGCCATCAGCAGCGTGATCATCAGCCGCTGCTTGACGTCGTTGTTGTTCGGTTCGAACTGCAGTGCGATCCGGTAGAGCTGGGTGGCCGATGCGAAGTCGCGGTCCGTATCGGCGGTGCGAGCTGCAAGGAAGGCGCCGGCGAAGGTGTTCACCGACTTGATGTCGAAGGGTTCGCTTTCCTCGACGGGGGCGGCCTTGTCTTCCGCGAAGGCCTGGTGGCTGCCGCTGACTGCGGCGAGAGCCAACAGTGCTGCGCCGCTGAGGAGGCGGAGGATCGTCATTTGCCGCATGTCAAACCTTTCGTGCCGATTGCTCGGCCAATCGCACCACTGAGGGTTGTTTTCGGAGTCAGCCACGTATAGCCCAGCACAACTCTTGAGGAACAGAATGGCTTTTTTGGCGCAACGCGGCAAGAAATTCCTGTTGTTTGTCTCGGCTCTGCCGAAGTCCGTCAGCTTACCCGATCGATGCAGAAGTCGATGACTTCGGTGAGCGCCGATTTCCAGGGTGACGCCGGCAGCGGTGCCAGCGCATCGCGGGCAATCGTGCCGTAGTGCTGGGCGCGGGCGATGGTATCGCTGAGGCCCCCATAGCGCTTGATCAGCCCGAGCGCCTTGTCGAGATTCGCATCGCTGCTGTCGCCGCCTTCGATCGCCTCGCGCCAGAAGGCCCGATCTTCGGCCGTTCCGCGGCGGTAGGACAGGATGACCGGAAGCGTGATTTTTCCTTCGCGGAAGTCATCGCCGACGTTCTTGCCGAGGTCGCTCGACGAGCCACCATAGTCGAGCACATCGTCGACGAGCTGGAAGGCGAGGCCGAGGTTCATGCCATAGGATTTCAGCGCGTTGCGGTCGGACTTGCTGGTCTGGGCGACGATCGGTCCGACTTCGGCAGCTGCGGCAAACAGGGCGGCGGTCTTCGCACGGATGACCTGGAGATAATCGTCCTCGGTCGTTTCCATGTTCTTGGCGACGGAAAGCTGCAGAACTTCGCCTTCGGCAATGACGGAAGCGGCGGTCGACAGCACGTCGAGCGCGTCGAGCGAACCGACATCGACCATCATGCGGAAGGCCTGGCCGAGGAGGAAGTCGCCGACCAGAACGCTCGCCTGGTTGCCCCAGATCGTGCGTGCGGTGGACTTGCCGCGGCGAAGGTCGCTTTCGTCGACGACATCGTCGTGAAGCAGCGTCGCCGTGTGCATGAATTCGACGCTGGTTGCGAGCTTGACATGGGCGTCGCCCTCGTAGCCGAACATCGCTGCGGAAGCGAGCGTCAGCATTGGGCGCAGCCGCTTGCCGCCGGAAGAAATCAGGTGGTTGGCGACCTCGGGAATCATCTGAACGTCGGAGCCGGCCTTCGACAGGATGAGCTGGTTGACGCGCTCCATGTCCGGCGCTGTCAGGTCGACGAGCGGCTTAACGGACGCCTGTTTGTTTTTGCTGTCTTCCAGCGGTATCACTACGCCCACACCGGGACTCCTGTTTTCATTGTCGCTTTCGACAATAGGAAGGGGTGCCACGTGCGGCAAGAGGCGAATTGTCCCGCTTGCTGAAATAGGACAGGAAAAACCGCCGGATGAAGGAATTGATCCGTACCAACGATGCCGTCGTGCTCTCCTTTGCCGAGAGCCTGATGAAGGACGCCGGTATTGCAAGCCTCATCGCCGATCAGGGGATGAGCATTCTGGAGGGCTCGCTCGGCCTGCTGCCCCGCCGTTTTCTGGTCGCGGACGAGGACGCGGATGCCGCGCGGCGAATTCTGATCGACGCCGGGCTCGAGGCGGAGTTGCGGCCGTGAGGGTGCCATGCAATCCGGTGATGCCGCAGGTGCGCGTATAATGGCTTCTGCCGCAACTGAAACCGTCGATGCCTTCCATCGCGGCAAGTTCCATGTCGTCCAGCCGTTGGGGCAGGGGCACCGCTCCGGTATGGACGCAATGATCCTGGCATCGCTCGTTTCCTCGGATCGCCCCTGCCGGGTCGCCGATCTCGGCGCCGGGGCAGGCGCCGCCGGCATGGCCGTCGCGTCTCGGGTGGAGGGTGCGGAAGTGGTGCTGGTAGAGCGCTCGCCTGTCATGGCGGAATACGCCCGCCGCAGCCTGGAACTCGCCGAAAACGCACGCTTTGCGTCGCGGGTCTCGGTGCTGGAGGCGGACGTATCGCTTGCCGGCAAGGCGCGTGTCTCGGCCGGCCTGGCGGATGACAGTTTCGATCACGTGATCATGAACCCGCCCTTCAACGATGCATCCGACCGCAAGACGCCGGACAGCCTCAAGGCCGAGGCCCATGCGATGAGCGACGGGCTCTTCGAGGTCTGGGTGAAGACGGCGGGCGCAATCATGAAGCCGGGTGGACAGTTGTCGCTGATCGCCCGGCCGGAGTCGATCGCCGAGATCATCGCCGCCTGCGGCCGTCGTTTCGGCGGCATCGAGATCACCGCGCTTCATCCGCGCGTCGGCGAAAATGCCGTGCGCATTCTGGTGACGGCGATCAAGCAGAGCCGCAAGCGGCTGGTCTTCCGCGCGCCGCTCGTCATGCACGAGGAGGGGCATCGCTTCGCCGATCATGTCGACGATCTCAACAACGGTCGCGCCGCGTACCACCGCCGATGATTTACCGTATGCGGCATTGCGTTTGTCGCGGCAGTGCATACATGCCATGGATGGGCCAATACATTTGGCATCGGAGCGGCATTCAGGAAGAATGTTGCGCGGTTTTTCGCCCGCATCCCGCTCTAACGTGACCCAGTAGGCAGGAGTTGAAATGAAGGCGTTCCTGAGACGGTTGTTGCCGAGGCGATTTCGCAAGGAAGGCGTGACGATCCCCGTTGTCCGGCTTCACGGTGCGATCATGGCCGGCGGTGGGCAATTCCGACCCGCGCTCAACCTGGCAACGGCGGCACCGCTTCTGGAAAAGGCCTTCGCAATCAAGGAAGCGCCCGCTGTCGCAATCTCGGTCAATTCGCCCGGCGGCTCCCCGGTGCAGTCGCGCCTGATCTATCAGCGCATCCGCGACCTCGCCCAGGAGAAAAAGAAGCGTGTGCTGATCTTCGTCGAGGACGTTGCAGCGTCTGGCGGCTACATGATCGCGCTTGCCGGCGATGAGATCATCGCTGATCCGACGTCGATCGTCGGCTCAATCGGCGTCGTCTCCGGCGGCTTCGGCTTTCCAGAACTGCTGAAGAAGATCGGCGTCGAACGACGCGTCTATACGGCGGGTGAAAACAAGGTGATGCTCGATCCGTTCCAGCCGGAAAAGGAAAACGACATCGCCTTTCTGAAGAACCTCCAGCTCGATATCCACGATACCTTCATCCAGATGGTGAAGGCGCGTCGCGGACAGTTGCTCGCCGACGATCCGGATATCTTCTCCGGCCTTTTCTGGACCGGCCGGCGTGGGCTGGAGCTCGGCGTCATCGATGGTCTCGGCGATCTGCGCGGCGAGGTGAAGAAGCGCTATGGCGACAAGGCGCGGCTCGAACTCATCCAGCCGGTGCGCAGCCTTTTCGGCCGCCGGCAGACCGGCGCGGCCGTTGCGGGCGCCATTGTCGAGCCCCTGGCTGCGTCGGCCGCAGCAGGTCTTGCCGAAGCAATCGAGGAAAGGGCATTGTGGGCGCGGTTCGGGCTTTGAGCCCTGACCTGCGTGAGATGTCCTTGGAGGAACAATGCCGCAACTCATCCTGCTCCTGATTGCAGGTTTCGTCTTCTGGCTCGGCTATCGCAAGTTCGTGGCCGATGCGCAGAAACTGACACGCCAGCGCGAACAGAGCCGCCGCGAAGAGCGGACCGGGGCGCAGGGCACGCTGGTCCAGGATCCGGAAACCGGTGAGTACAGGCTGAAACGCGACGACGAGTAGCGGGATCAATGAGGGTGGAGGCTCCGGCGCGTCTAATTGGCAGGCCGGCGCTGTAGTTGCTTGACCCCTGTCATCAGGCGTGGCACCTGTCCGGCACATTTTTAGAAGAAATCCGGACGCGATCCATGACCACTCTGCCTGATCATATGAACCCGAAGCGCTCGTTTCAGGCTCTGATCCTGACACTGCACAACTACTGGGCCGACAAGGGTTGCGCCGTGCTGCAGCCCTACGACATGGAAGTGGGCGCCGGGACCTTCCATCCGGCAACGACCCTGCGCGCGCTCGGGCCCCGTCCGTGGCGCGCCGCCTATGTTCAGCCGTCGCGCCGCCCGACCGATGGCCGCTACGGCGAAAACCCGAACCGCCTGCAGCACTACTACCAGTACCAGGTGCTGCTTAAGCCGAACCCGTCCAACCTGCAGGAGCTCTATCTCGGCTCGCTGGAGGCGATCGGCCTCGACCCGCTGCTGCACGACATCCGTTTTGTCGAGGACGACTGGGAAAGCCCGACGCTCGGCGCCTGGGGTCTCGGCTGGGAGTGCTGGTGCGACGGCATGGAAGTGTCGCAGTTCACCTATTTCCAGCAGGTTTGCGGCATCGAGTGCTCGCCGGTTTCCGGTGAGCTGACCTACGGTCTCGAGCGTCTCGCCATGTATGTGCAGGGCGTCGACAACGTCTATGACCTGAACTTCAACGGCCGCGAAGGCGCCGAGAAGATCAGCTATGGCGACGTCTTCCTGCAGGCGGAACAGGAATATTCGCGCTACAATTTCGAATATGCCAACACCGCCATGCTGCATCAGCATTTCATTGATGCCGAAGCCGAGTGCCAGGCGCTGCTCGCCGCCGGCGCCCCGGGCGATCACAGCAACAACCACCTGCATAAATGTGTCTTTCCGGCCTATGACCAGTGCATCAAGGCGAGCCACGTGTTCAACCTGCTCGATGCCCGTGGCGTCATCTCCGTTACCGAGCGCCAGAGCTACATCCTGCGGGTGCGCACGCTGGCCAAGGCCTGCGGCGAAGCCTTCCTCTTGACCGACGCCGGCGGCGCGAACTTCAACCGGGACGCCGCTTGACCCAGGAGCCTGCCGGCCTCGTCGTTCACATCAACGGCTGGCCGGGAACCGGTAAGCTCACGATCGCGCGCCATCTGGCTGAAAGGCTGGGCGCGCGCCTCGCCGACAACCACACGCTGATCAATCCCGCCGAGGCGCTGTTTTCGCGTGGCACGCCCCTCTATCGTTCGCTGCGTGCGGCCATCCGCGAAAGTGTGTTCGAACACATCGCCAAGGCGCCGGCCGAGCAATCCTTCGTCTTTACCGATGCGCTGTCGGATGATGCCGCCGATAACCGCGCCTTCGAAGACTATGCTGCACTCGCGCAAAGACGGGGCGCGCGCTTCGTCGCGGTCGTCATCGATTGCGGTCTTGAGGAAAACTTGAAGCGGCTAACGCGGGCGGGCAGAGCCAAGCAGCACAAGTTGACCGATCCCGAGGTGCTCCTCGGATTGCGGCGTGCTCACAGGCTGCTGCGGGGCAAAGGCGACCAGTTGGTCGAGATCGACGTGACGGTGCTCGGCGCCGACGAAGCGGCGGAAGCGATCGCGGCTGCGATCGCCGGTCCCGTTGTCAGATGACCCGAGCTGCGTTGACGTCGTTCTTGCAGAACGGCTTCAAGGTGGGGTAGGCGCCGGTATAGACTTGGCCGGAATAGGTCTGCAAGGCGCGGCGAACACCGGTCGGCCGTTCGGCTGAGGCGACGCTCGCATAGGCAACGAAGAGCGCCGTAAAGGCGGTCACGTTGATGAGGGTTGCGAGCGTTTTCATGGACTTCACTTCGGTTTCGGGTTGTTCGTTGGGGGGACTATCGCCCATCGACCGCCCGGTCGCCGTTACCATTGGAACAGGAATCGAGATGTATCGGCGTGAGGACGCATTGCTGCGGTGAACAGTGTGTTCACACTGCGAATGGCAATTGGGGAGGAGTGCGTTTCTCGGCCCGAATGCTGCAGAAAGCGCTATGAAGCTGAGACGCGGATGTTAATCTCTGCGCGAATTCTTTGGAGGGTGCCCTATGATCGGTCTGGCAATTGCCGTCGTCGTGATCCTGTATCTGGTTTTCGTCTATAACGGTCTCGTCAAGGCGCGGCAGATCGCCGAGGAGGCGTGGTCGGGCATCGATGTGCAGTTGAAGCGCCGTGCCGATCTCATTCCCAACCTGATCGAGACGGTGAAGGGCTATGCCGCACACGAGAAATCGACGCTGGAAGAGGTGATTGCCATGCGCAACCGCGCCCAGGCGGTGCCATCCGGCGACGTCGAGGGGCGGGCCCAGGCCGAGGGTGCGCTTTCCCAGGCGCTCGGCAAGCTGTTCGCGCTGGCGGAAGCCTATCCGGACCTGAAGGCCAACGAAAACTTTGCCGAGCTGCAGCGTTCGCTGGAGACGATCGAGGGCGAGATCCAGATGTCGCGCCGTTACTACAACGGTGCGGCCCGCGACCTCAACGTCAAGGTCGAGAGCTTCCCGTCCAACCTGATCGCCAACGCCTTCCGCTTCGTCAAAGCCGGCTATTTCGAGATCACCAACGAAGCCGACCGCGCGGTGCCGCAGGTCAAGTTCTGACCATATTCAATCGATCGCCAAACACATTCCGGCCGCGGGCTCCCATCGCGGCTCAATTCGCATCAAGAGACCCCATTCGATGACCACCGACAGCATGAAGAAACTGACCATCCTGCCGACCGACCATCCGCTCCGCGGCCATGTGCGCCCGCCGGGTTCGAAGTCGATCACCAACCGCGCGCTTTTGCTTGCCGGCCTTGCGAAGGGCACGAGCCGGCTGACAGGCGCGCTGAAGAGCGACGACACGCGTTACATGGCGGATGCGCTGAGGGCGATGGGTGTCGAGGTGAGCGAGCCGGATGAAACCACCTTTGTCGTAACAAGCACGGGCGAACTTCTCCCGCCGGCCGCACCGCTGTTCCTCGGCAATGCCGGAACTGCTACGCGTTTCCTGACCGCCGCTGCGGCGCTCGTTGATGGCACCGTCGTCGTCGACGGTGACCAGCACATGCGCAAGCGCCCGATCAAGCCGCTGGTCGAAGCGCTCGGCGCTCTCGGCGTCGAGGTCACCTCCGAAACCGGCTGCCCGCCGGTGACCGTCAAGGGCACCGGTGGCTTTCCGGCCGGGCGCGTCGTCATCGATGCCGGCCTCTCCAGCCAGTACGTTTCTGCCCTGCTGATGGCGGCACCGGGCGCCAAGGGGCCGGTCAGCATCGAGCTTGCCGGCGACGAGATCGGCGCGCGCGGCTATATCGACCTGACGGTCGCCGCCATGCGCGCCTTCGGCGCCGAAGTTGAGCAGGTGAGCCCGTCCGTCTGGCAGGTCGCGCCGACCGGCTACAAGGCGGCCGACTACGTTATCGAGCCGGACGCTTCGGCCGCCACTTATCTCTGGGCGGCGGAAGTGTTGACCGGTGGCGCCATCGATCTCGGCGTCCCGGCGACGGCCTTTTCGCAACCGGATGCGCGCGCCCATGCGGTGATTTCAAGCTTCCCGAACCTGCCCGCCGTCATCGACGGTTCGCAGATGCAGGACGCGATCCCGACGATCGCGGTACTTGCCGCCTTCAACAACACGCCGGTGCGCTTCGTCGGCCTCGCAAACCTTCGCGTCAAGGAATGCGACCGTGTGCGCGCGCTGTCGCTCGGCCTGACGGCGATCCGGCCCGGCCTGGCGCACGAGGAGGGTGACGATCTGATTGTCTCCTCCGATCCCACGCTCACCGGCCAGACCTTGCCCGCCTCGATCGATACCTTCGCTGACCACCGTATCGCCATGAGCTTCGCGCTTGCCGGCCTGAAGATCCACGGCATCACGATCGAGGACCCCGGCTGCGTCGCGAAAACCTACCCGACCTATTGGGACGCGCTCGCTTCGCTGGGCGTCGATTTCACTGGCGACCGGCCTTGATACCGGGCGGGATGCGGGTCCGTGTCTGCGGTTTCTGCGCGCATCCCGTTCTCAGCCATAAGAACCGATCCCGTGTCTTGAACCTCAACCGGAAGAAAGCTTGATCCGCATGGTCCGTTTCGCTGCCGCATTTGCCGTTCTGGTGTTTTTGCTGGCATCGGCGGGCGTCGGTCGGGCGGAGGAGGTCTTCTCCGCCTATCGCTCCGTCATCGATGTCGCCAAGGACGGCACGATGACAGTGACCGAGACGATCACGGCGACGGTTGAGGGTAACAAGATCCGTCGCGGTATCTATCGCGACCTGCCGTTGACTTTCACCGATGCCAAGGGCAAGCGCAGCAAGGTCGATTTCAAGCTGCTCTCTGTCGAGCGCGACGGTGAGGAGGAGCCCTACCGCACCGAGACAATCAACGGCGGCATCCGTATCTACACCGGTTCGGCCGAGGTCTTTCTGGAGCGGGGCGAGCATACCTTCCAGTTCACCTATGAAACCGGCCGGCAGATCCGCTTCTTCGACGATCACGACGAACTCTACTGGAACGTCACCGGCACTGAGTGGGACTTCCCGATCGACGAGGCGAGCGCGACCGTGACGCTGCCGGAGGGTGTGCGGGCCGAAGCGCTCGACTACTTCACGGGCGGCTATGGCGCGACCGGCAAGGACGCGCGTGCATCCAGGGATGGTAGCGAGATCTTCTTTGCCACCACCCGCCGTCTCGAACCGCGCGAAGGGCTGACGATCGCGATCAAGATGCCGAAGCGCAGCATCGACAGGCCCACCTCCAGCCAGGAAAATGCCTGGTGGCTGCACGACCATCTGGCGCTCGTCATCGCCGGCGCCGGCCTGGCCGTCGTCCTTCTCTACTATAGCCAGGCCTGGCTCAGGGTCGGACGTGATCCGAACCGCGGCGTCATGGTGCCGCGCTGGGATCCGCCGGAAGGCATCTCGCCGGCGCTGGTCAACTATATCGACAACAGGGGCTTTTCCGGCGAGGGCTGGACGGCGCTGTCGGCGGCCGCACTCAATCTTGCGGTCAAGGGCCATGTCGTTCTCGAAGACCTGAAGAACGCCATCGTCATTGCCGCCACCGGCAAGAAAGCCGACGAAAAACTGCCGACCGGCGAGGCGGCCGTGATGAAGGCGGTCAATGCGGCGGGTGGCAAGCTCACCATCGACCGTGCCCATGGCACCCGGGTGCAGGCGACCGGAGCGGATTTTCGTAACGCCATGGAACGCGAGCATCGCGGCAAATATTATCTGTCGAACACCGGCTATGTGGTTGCCGGCGTCATCCTGTCGGTGTTGGCGGTCGCAGCCGTATTCTTCTTCGGCGACCTCAGCGAGGACAGCCTGCCGCTGGTGATCGTTCCCGTTTTCATCGCCTTCTTCGTATCGATCCTCGCCGTCTCCTTCGGCAAGTCGCTTCGGCGCGAAAAGAGCCTGATGAGCCGGATCATGTCGATCGTGGTGGTCGCCTTCATCGGCTTCGTCGCGTTCACGATCTTTTCGGCGATCCTGGCCGCCGTCTTCTATTCCGCGGCTGAGACCGACGAATTGCCGTTGCTGTTCGTCATTGGCGCCATTGTCCTCGTGAATGTGCTGTTCTTCTTCCTGATGGGCGCACCGACGCCACTTGGCACGCGGATGATGGACGGCATCGACGGGCTCAGGCAATACATGACGCTCGCCGAAAAGGACCGGATGAACATGCAAGGGGCGCCCGAGATGTCACCCCGGCATTTTGAGACGCTGCTCCCCTATGCCGTGGCGCTCGGCGTCGAAAAGCCCTGGACCGAGACTTTCGATCGCTGGTTGCTTGCCGCCGCGGCAGGCGCTGCTGCGGCCGCGGCCTATCAGCCGAGCTGGTATCACGGCGACAATTTCGGCTCGAGCACTTTCGGCGACCGCATCGGCGGCTTTGCTGGCTCGATGGCGGACACGATGACGTCGTCCCTGCCGCCTCCACCCAAGTCGTCATCGTCAGGCTTTTCGTCCGGTGGCGGCTTTTCCGGCGGCGGCGGCGGTGGTGGTGGTGGCGGCGGCTGGTAAGCGCCGGCGTATGCGCGCTGAGACAGCCAAATTCATCGACGGGCTTGGTGACATTCTTGCCAGAGATTGCTAAGTCCGCCGCAACCGTCCGGAACAGAAAAAGTCACGCCTATGCCCGATCTTCTTATCGAACTCCGCTCCGAGGAAATTCCTGCCCGCCTGCAGCGCAAGGCGGCCGGCGACCTCAAGAAGCTGCTGACCGATGCCCTGGTCGAAGCGGGCCTGACCTATGAGGGTGCGCGCGAATACTGGACGCCGCGCCGGTTGACGCTCGATATCCGTGGCCTCAACGCCCGCTCGGCCGATATCCGCGAAGAGCGCAAGGGCCCGCGCACCGACGCCAACGAAAAGGCGATCGAAGGCTTTCTGCGCGGCGCCGGCCTCTCCTCGATCAGCGAGGCGCATGTCCACAGCGACCCGAAGAAGGGCGATTTCTACGTCGCCCACATCGTCAAGCCGGGTCGTGCCGCCGAAGAGATCATCGCCGAGGCGATGCCGGGCATCATTCGCAATTTCCCCTGGCCGAAGCCGATGCGCTCCGGCGTCGCCTCGGCAAAGCCCGGTGCGCTTCGCTGGGTCCGCCCGCTGCAGTCGATCGTCTGCACCTTCGGTTCGGAAACCGAGGAAACCCACGTAATCGCGTTTGAGGTCGACGGTATCGTCGCCTCGAACGTCACCTATGGTCACCGCTTCCACGCGCCGGAAGCAATCACCGTTCGCCGCTTTGCCGACTACGCCGAGAAGCTGGAAAAGGCGAAGGTCGTTCTCGACGGCGAGCGCCGCAAGGAAATGATCCTTGCCGATGCGCGCAACGTGGCCTTCGCCAATGGCCTGGAGCTCGTCGAAGACGAAGGTCTGCTCGAAGAGGTCTCGGGCCTCGTCGAATGGCCGCAGGTGCTGATGGGCAGCTTCGAGGAGGCCTATCTCGAAATCCCCTCGGAAATCATCCGGCTGACCATCAAGACCAACCAGAAGTGCTTCGTCACCCGCGCGCCGGGTGCCGAAACGCTCTCCAACAAGTTTATCCTCGTTTCGAACATCGAGGCCAAGGACGGCGGCAAGGAGATCGTGCACGGCAACGGCAAGGTCGTGCGCGCTCGCCTTTCGGATGCGGCGCATTTCTGGCATCGCGACCAGGGCAACCTGCCGGATCTCGAAACGCTGGAAGCGTCCGCGAAGAAGTTCAGCCTGGATCTCAAGAAACCGCTCGACCAACGCATGGCCAAGCTCGACGCCCTGAACGTTACCTTCCACGCCAAGCTCGGCACCCAGGGCGAACGCGTCGCCCGCATCCGGGCGCTGGCCGCTGAACTCGCCAAGGTCACCGGCGCCGACCAGAGGCTCGTCGATCGCGCCGTTGTGCTCGCGAAGGCGGACCTGCGCACCGAAGCGGTTGGTGAATTCCCCGAGCTTCAGGGCATCATGGGCCACAAATACGCGCTGCTTCAGGGCGAAGAGCAGTCGGTCGCCGATGCGCTCGAGGATCACTACAAACCGCAAGGTCCGTCCGACCGCGTGCCGACCGAACCGGTCGCAGTGACGGTCGCGCTTGCCGACAAGCTCGACACGCTCGTCGGCTTCTGGGCGATCGACGAAAAGCCGACCGGCTCCAAGGATCCCTATGCGCTGCGCCGCGCGGCACTCGGCGTCATCCGTCTGATCCTGGAAGGCAAGGCGCGTCTGGCGTTGCTGCCGGCTTTTGAAACGGCACTCGTCGCGCTTCGTGCGCAGAAGCCGGCGCTTGCGGATGATGTTTCCGCCGATCTGCTCTCCTTCTTCCACGATCGCCTCAAGGTCTACCTGCGAGATCTCGGCGCCCGTCATGACCTGATCGACGCCGTGCTGACGTCGGATTCGGACGACCTGCTGATGATCGCCCGCCGCGTCGAGGCACTCACGGCCTTCATCACCGACGAAGAGGGCAGGAACCTGCTCGCCGGCACCAAGCGCGCGACGCAGATCCTGGCGGCCGAGGAAAAGAAGGGCACGACCGTCGCCGACGCCGTCGACGCCGGCCTCTTCCGTCTCGATGCCGAAAAGGCGCTGCACCAGGCCGTCGAAGCCGGCTCCGGCGAAGCGCGCGCGGCGATCGCCAAGGAGGATTTCCGCTCCGCAATGGAAGCGTTGGCAAAGCTGCGCCAGCCCGTCGACCAGTTCTTCAACGACGTACTGGTCAATGACGACGATGCGGCGATCCGCGGTAACCGCCTGGCACTGCTCGGCCTCATCCGCTCGGCCACCGGCACGGTCGCGGACTTCTCGAAGATCGCCGGCTAAAGCGGAGGGGCGGCCGCCCGTTCGCGGTCGTGGTCGCACAAACGTTCAAGCAGGTCGCCGCTGAGCGCCCTATATCCTGTCTCCATCAAGCAGATGGAGACAGCCGATGGATATTGCGCAGAAGACCTACAAGCCGATCAATTTCGCCGAAAAGCTCGCGCTCTTCAACGATCGGTGGCAACCGCGCGTCATTGCCGAACTCAATGACTACCAGTTCAAGATCGTGCGCATCGAGGGCGACTTCATCTGGCACGATCACAAGGATACCGACGAGGCCTTCATCGTCCTTGAGGGCACATTGCGCATCGACTTTCGCGATGGCGCGGTGACGCTTGGGCCGGGCGAGATGTACGTCGTGCCGAAGGGCGTAGAGCACAAGCCCTATGCCGAGCGCGAGGTGAAGATGCTGCTGATCGAGCCGCGCGGCACGCTCAACACCGGTCATGAGGGCGGGGAGCGTACAGCCGAGAGCGACCGCTGGATCTGACGCGTCCGCCTGCTGGTGCTTGGATCGCGCTTGATGGATGAGGGAACCTCGGAGTAGAGGAAGATATGTCCGAAAAGATCCTCGTCAGCGCCTGCCTCATGGGCCATGCCGTCCGCTATGACGGTCAGTCGAAGCCGCTCGTTCATCCAGCGATCGACCGCTGGCGGGCCGAAGGCCGCCTTGTGACCATCTGTCCGGAAATGTCGGCCGGCATGCCGGTGCCGCGCCCGCCGGCCGAAATCGCCGCCGGTGCCGTGGGCAAAGACGTTCTGGCAGGTAGCGCAAGGGTGGTGGAGATCAACGGTCGCGACGTCACCGAAAGTTTCGTGCGGGCCGCCGAAAATGCGCTTTCGCTGGCGAAGGAAACCGGCTGTCGCTTCGCGCTGCTGATTGATGGCAGCCCGTCCTGCGGATCCGGCTTCGTCTATGACGGCAGCTTTTCCGGCGCGCGCCATCCGGGCGAGGGCGTAACCGCAGCCTTGCTCGCCGGCAATGGCATCGAAGTCTATTCGGACAGGGAAATCGACGCGCTTGTCGCGCGGATCGAAGAATTGGAAGACCCCTAAAAGAAGATTGCGCCCCTGCTTCTCTCAGGGGCGCAATCTCTCGCTCTTGCAGCGATACGCCCGTCAGCCTTGCAAGCAGGGGACGGCTGAGCGGGGCAGGGAACTTTCCCGATAGAAGATCAGTCTAGCCGAAGTTCGAGGGAGGACGGATCAAAATGCCGTGAGGCGATGTCGGCGTCTGGTGTGGAGGCGGCCGGGCCTGCCATGGAAGCGCCGATCGGCGTGACGGCGGCGGTCTTTGCCGTCCGGTCGATAGCGATCAGCTTTGCGTCGTCGGCTACCGCGTTCTGGTCGTTCGCATTCGTCGAGACGATGACCGTCGGGGAGGCATCGCCCTCGGCGGCGGCAGCCTTGACGATCTCCTGCGAAGGCTTGCTGACGAAGACGACCGGCGAGCCACCGAGCCAGGCTTCGGTGCGCACCATCTTCATCTCGCCGTTGATCTTCTTGAGCTCGATCGTTTCGTCGCCCGTCGCAATCGTGGGTACGACATAGGTCACCTTCTTCTTCGACTGCAGCGGCGGGCATGCGGCGCAAGAGACCGTGGCGACACTGGCATTGTCGGTCGTGCCGGAAGCGATCGCCTCGATCGACGATGCCGCTGCGTTGCCGGCGGCAAGCCCGAGGACGGTGGTGATCAGCAACAGGCGCATACGCTTTCTCCCGCAATTGTTAGCGGTGAGAATATGCGCGCTCCCTTACTTTCCCGTCAGGAGAATTGGTAAAAATAGAATGATCCGGGGATGAGTTGCGCTCCGGATCACGCTTTCTCGCGGGCAACCGCGCGCCAGCCGATATCGTGGCGGTAGAAGCCGTTTTCCCAGGAAACCGCCGAGACCGCCGCATAGGCCCCGTCCTTCGCCGCGCCGGCGCTTTCACCCGTCGCGGTGATGTTGAGCACGCGGCCGCCGGTTGCGACCAGGGCGCCGTCCTTCATCGCTGTGCCGGCATGGAACACCTTGGTGGTAGCCGAGGCCGCAGGAAGGGCATCGATCGGGGTGTTCTTCGTGTAGCTGCCCGGATAACCCTTGGAGGCCATGACCACGGTGAGTGCCGTTTCGTCGCGCCATTCCGCAGTCATGCCGGCGAGCGTACCGGTCGCGGCGGCATAAAGCAGCGGCAGCAAGTCGCTCTTCATCCGCATCATCAGCACCTGGCATTCCGGGTCGCCGAAGCGGACATTGTATTCGATGAGTTCGGGTCCCTTGGCGGTGATCATCAGACCGGCAAAGAAGACGCCGGAGAAGGGGTGGCCGCTTTCCGCCATACCGCGCATCGTCGGCTCGATGATTTCCTTCATCGTCCGATCGATCATTTCGGTGGTCATGACCGGGGCTGGAGAGTAGGCGCCCATGCCGCCGGTGTTCGGTCCGGTATCGCCGTCGCCAACGCGCTTGTGATCTTGGGCAGAGGCGAGCGCCAGCGCCGTCTTGCCGTCGCAGAGACAGAAGAAGCTTGCTTCCTCGCCATCGAGATAGGCTTCCACCACCACTTCGGCGCCGGCGGAACCAAAGGCGCCGGCAAAACAATCGTCGACGGCAGCGAGCGCCTCGTCGAGCGCCATGGCGACGGTCACACCCTTGCCGGCAGCCAGACCATCGGCCTTGATGACGATCGGCGCACCCTGTTTGCGCACATAGGCCTTCGCCGTCTCGGCATCGGTGAAGCGGCCATAGGCGCCGGTCGGGATGTCGTAGCGGGCGCAGAGATCCTTGGTGAAGCCCTTGGAACCTTCAAGCTGGGCGGCGGCGGCAGACGGGCCGAAGACGGCGATGCCGGCTGCGCGCAGCACGTCGGCGAGACCGGCGACCAGCGGACCCTCAGGTCCGACGACGACGAAATCGATCGCTTCCTTACGGCAGAAGGCGGCGACGGCCGCATGGTCCTCGGTGTCGAGGGCGACGATGACAGCTTCTTCGGCGATCCCGGGATTGCCCGGTGCCGCATAGAGCTTCGTCAGTTTGGGAGACTGCGCAATCTTCCATGCAAGGGCATGCTCGCGCCCACCCGATCCGATCAGAAGAACCTTCATTGCAGCCCCCGATATCCTGAAATTGCTGCGCTGCGGTTAAGACGGCAGGGCGGCAAGGTCAAGGGAAAAGCGGGAGCGGGGCGGCGATTCCCGGCAGTTGCTGCCGTTCAGGCGATTGCCTGCCGGCTTTGGAGTTCGTCCCGCCCATCGTCGCGCGCGTATCGAGCGGTGCGCGTGAGCGCCCAGATTGCGAGGTCTTCGATCGGCAGCGGCTTGCTGATGAGATAGCCCTGGAACAGGTCGCAGCCGGCAGCAGTCAGCATGGAGAGCTTCTCCGGCGTGTCGATGCCTTCGCCGACGACCGCAACGTCCTTGGCGTGGCAAAGGGCGATCAGGGCCCTGAGCACGGGCAGCGACTGCGATGCGGTAAGGTTCGACACCAGCGCCCGGTCTAGTTTGATGGTGTCTGCCGTGTATTCGATGATCTGCTGCACGGAGGTGTAGCCTGCGCCGAAATCGTCGATCGAAAGGCGGAACCCCCTCTGCCGCAGGGCATCGATGTTGCGGCGAAGCTGATCGCTGAACTTCACGGCGAAGGTCTCGGTCAGTTCGATTTCGATTGAGCTCGCCTCGAGGCCATGCCGCTCCAGGCACTCGGCAAAATGGTCGGCGATCGCCTTGGAATGCAGTTCGGCCGAGGAGATGTTGATCGCCAGCACCGTTTCCGGACCGAAGAGCGCTTTGAGCTGCCCGCAATCGGACATCGCCTTGTTGATCACCCACCAGTCGATCTTGGTGAAAAGGCCGGAGCTTTCTGCGATCGGTACGAATTCGTCCGGGGTAACGTTGCCGAGGACCGGCGAGTACCAACGCAAGAGCGCCTCGCAGCCGGTGACGCGGCCTTCGGTGTCGACCATCGGCATGTAGACGAGGTGGAACTGCTCGTCCGGATCGAGCGAGCGCAGCTCGTCCTGGATCTGGCGCAGCCGCGTGCGCTTGTCGTGGAGCGCGCGCGAGAAACGGGCGGAACGGTTCTTGCCGCTGGTCTTTGCCTGATACATCGCGGCATCGGCGTTGGAAATCAGCTCGGCAAGGTTGGTGGCATCGTCAGGGCAGATCGCCGCGCCGATGCTTGCCGTCACCGGATAGCGCTTGTCGGACACCTCGAAACCGTCTTCGAACAGCCCCAGAATGGCGGCGGAGATTTCACGGACCGTTCCGTCGCCGGGTCGAGACCGCACGAACACAGCGAATTCGTCGCCGGAGAGGCGTGCCAGGATGGCCGGCTTCTGGCCGCGCCGCTCGGTGATCGCGTCGACACGCTCGCCAATGCGAACGGCCAGCGTCTTCAGCAGTTCGTCGCCGATCTCGTGTCCGTGCTTGTCGTTGACGAATTTGAAGTTGTCGATGTCGATGAACAGCAGGCTGCACTTCTCGCCGGCGGCGATCGCCTCGCGCACGGCGCCGGCGGCAAGCGCGTTGAAATGGCCGCGGTTGCTGATTCCGGTCAAGGTGTCGGTCCAGGAACTGCGTTGCACGAGTTTCAACGACTGCACCGATTGCCGATGCAGTTCGCGGATATTTTCCGTGAGGCGCCCGATCTCGCCCTTTTCCTCCATGTCGCGGATCTCGTCGCGCGCGCCAACCATCACCGCCATCACATTGGCGTCGAGCGCGGCGATCGGGTCGGTGATGAAGCGGCGGATCAGCACGATGATCAGCCAGATCGAGAACAGGCTCATGGCGACGGCGCCGAGCGCCAGCAGGAACTTCTGCCGGGCCATGAGTGCATCGAAATGCTCGCTCGAAACCGTGAGCGTCGCATAGAGCGAGGGCCCGAGATGGACACTCGCCGAAAGATCATCGGTGATCGCCAGCGGCCAGGGCTGCAACATGATGTCGGAGCCGTATTCCTTCTTCAGGGCCTGCTGCATGTCGAGGAAGCGGTCCGGCTGGATTGCGACCTGTACGAGCAGGGCGCTCGACTTCTTGCTCGGCAGCGGCCGGGTAAAGGCCACCGGATCGAGGAAGAAGGAATAGACGATGCGTGGTCTCTGCCCGGCTTCGTAGAGATAGGTCCAGTCGACGAGCTTGTCTTCGCGGATCAGGCGGCGCGCAAGGTTGAGCTGGGCCCCGTCGATCTGGGCGAAGGGGTCCCAGCTGTTCTCGAAATAATAGTCCGTCTTCAGATCGGAATTCAGCAGCGCCAGCGAGACGTAACCTGTCGGGTCATCGAGAAGCGATTTCAGGCTTTCCTGCAACCTGACACCGAGGGCATTGGCGCGGTAGTCCTCATCCGTTTCGGACACATACTGGCGCAGCGAATTGCCGTTCAGGAGCGCATTGAGGAAACCCTTGCTGCGGCCGATTTCGTTCTGGAAGACGGCGGCGGCATGTTCGAGACGTTGCGACAGCTTGGCGTGCTCGAGCGCGCGAATGGAGCGACTCTGTGTGACGTGGACCGAGACTGCTGCCAGCAAGTAGCCAGCGAGAACGACGGGAAAGATCAGGATGAGCGCGCGTTTGCCGAGGTTCACTGGAAGTTCGCCAATGTGCTGATGATGCGCCGGCGCAATTGCACCGACTCTGTGGACAGTTCCTGTTGATACTGGCTCTTGGCCAGGATGTCGGGTGAGGGGTAGATCGCGGGGTCGGTGCGGACGTCTTCCGGCAGGAGCTGATAGGCTGCCCGGCTTGCCGTCGGCATGTTGAGCGCCAGCGCGTTGGCGGCAGCACTGCCGGGCGAGCCGAGATAGTCGAGGAGCGCCAGCGCCCGGTCCTTGTTCGGGGAATTCGCGACGACGGACATGCAGTCGAGCCAGGAAAGGGTGCCTTCCTTGGGAACGGCGTAGCGCCAGGCGCCGGGTGTGCCGGCCTTGTCGTTCAGCACGTGCTGATCGCCGCTATAGCCGAGCGCCATGTAGATGTCCTTGCTGACCGTCGGGTTCTGGATCGCGCTGATGATGTATTCGTAGGTAAGCACCGAAGGCGCCTGCTCTTTCATCAGGCTAAAGGCGGCCTTCAGCGTCGCGCTGTCGTTGGTGTTGATCGACTGGCCGAGAAGCATCAGAGGTGCGACGAAGGCTTCGTTGTGGTCGTCGTACATGGCGACATGCTTGGCGAGCGCCGCGTCTGGACGCATGAGATCCTGCCAGGAGGTCGGCGTCGTCGATACGACGTCCGACCGGTAGAGAATGCCCATCGTGCCCCAGAGATAGGGCAAGCCTCGGTTTGAGCAGCGGTTGCGCCAGGTTTCGTCATAGTCCCGGAGCGAGGCGACGTTGGTCTCGTCGAGCTTTTCGAGCACGCCCTTTCGGCCGAAGAGGGCAGCGCTGTTTTCGCCGGTTACCACCAGGTCGACGCGGCTGTTCGGATCGGCCAGCACCTCATCGCGGGTGTCGCCGCTGTCGTAATAGACCTGGTGCACCGCGACGCCTGTTATTGACGTCCAGCGCTCGAGGATCTTCTGGTCGATGTAGGATTCCCAGATCAGCAGGTTCAGGGTTTCGGCCTTTACCGCCGTCGCAAGAAGCAACGTCGCCAGAAAGGCCGGAATCGCCGTTCGCCCCTGCATTGTATACCCCTGCCCAAGCCCGTCGGACGACCGTAGCGCGCAAAAATTGATGAATGATTACGTAGGGCTGCGACGAGTAGTAGGGGTCTCGCGTGCTGCTTGCGGCGCAAACGAAAACCGGGCGCCGCATGACGGCGCCCGGTGAAAAATAAAGTGATAACGGAAAGCGATTTCGGGGCGACGAGCCTTATCTCGCGGGGATCTTCGGTAGCAGGATCGTGAGGATGCCGAGCAGCGGAAGATAGGAGCAGATGGTGTAGACGAATTCGATGCCCTGCCGGTCGGCGAAGATGCCGAGCACGGCCGCGCCCATGCCGCCGAAGCCGAAGGCGAAGCCGAAGAAGACACCGGCGATCAGCCCCACGCGCCCAGGCACCAGCTCCTGGGCAAAGACGACGATCGCCGAGAAGGCAGAAGAGAAGATCAGGCCGATGATGACGGAGAGAACCCCAGTCCAGAACAGGTTCGCATAGGGCAGCAGCAAGGCGAAGGGGATGACGCCGAGGATCGAGAACCAGATGACGAAGCGGGCGCCGTAGCGATCGCCGATCGGGCCGCCGAGGAAGGTTCCGGCCGCCGCCGCGCCGAGGAACAGGAACAGCATCAGCTGAGCCTGCTGTACGTCGATACCGAACTTCTCGATGACGAAGAAGGTGAAGTAGCTGGAGATGCTCGCCATGTAGACGTTCTTCGTGGCTGTCAGCAGCACAAGCACGGCAACCGCCCACATCACCCGACCCTTCGGCAGGGGGAGGGCACGGCTCGGTGCCGCCCGGCTCATCGTCGTGCGGCGGTGGCGGACATACCAGGTGCTGACCCAGGAAAGCACGAAGAAGCCGATGATCGCGACGATCGAGAACCAGCTGAGGCTTCCCTGACCGAAAGGAATGACGATGAAGGCGGCAAGCAGCGGCCCCATGGCGCTGCCGGCATTGCCGCCCACCTGGAACAGCGACTGCGCCAGGCCGTGGCGACCGCCGGAGGCGAGGCGGGCGATGCGGGAGGATTCCGGATGGAAAATGGCCGAACCGACACCGATCAGGCTCGCTGCGACCAGGAGCACCCAGAAATCATGCGCATTCGCGAGCAGGATCAGGCCGCTGCAGGTGGAAAGCATGGCGAGCGGCAGGGAATAGGGCAGCGCCCAGCGGTCGGTGATGATGCCGACGGCCGGCTGCAGCATCGACGCCGTCAGCTGGAAGGTAAAGGTCAGGAGGCCGATCTGCACGAAGTCGAGCGAATAGTTCGCCTTGAGCAGCGGGTAGAGCGCCGTCAGCAGCGACTGCATGATGTCGTTCAGCATATGGCAGAAGCTGACGGCCAGGATGACGGAGAAAGCCGTCTTCTCCGGGGAGATCCCGGAAGTTGAAGTCACGGTAGACATGGGTGATTCCTTGCCGTCTCGAAGGTTGTATGCGGCGTGGGCTATCTGTACTGAGGTTGCGGTTGGCCTGCTTTTGTGATCTGGTCGATTTCTTTCGTGAGTGGGCCAAATGCCGATCCGCCGATTTCCCTTGCCGCAGCTTCCCGATGACGACCACTTCCGGAACCTCGACTGGGTCGAGACGGGAAATGCCCCGGTGTTGGCGCTTGGGCGAGACTACAGCGCCGGCCTCCTGGTTCCTTTTCACAGCCATACGCGCACGCAGCTCTGGTGGGCACGCGGCGGCGTGGTGCTGATGCGCACCGAACGCGGGCGGTGGATGGTTCCGCCCGGCCACGCCTTGTTGATCCCGGCCGGTATGGAGCACTCGGCCGAAATGATCAGCGACGTGCGCATGCATTCGATCTATTTCGCGCCGGACCTTTTGCGCGCCGAGCGGCCGATGGTCATGGAAATCAACCCGCTTGCCGGCAGCCTCGTCGATGCGCTCGTCAGCGTCGAGAACGAGGCGATGTCGGAGCGGCGCGAACAACTGGTCACGGATCTCTTGCTCGAGGAAATCGGACGGTTGCGGGAGCGCCCGCTCGGCCTGCCTTTCCCGCGCGACGAGAGGCTTGCGGCCCTCTGCCGGCAGTTCCTGCAGGCGCCGTCGGCAGCCTCAAGCATCGATCAGTGGGCAGATCGGATGGGCCTCAGCCGGCGATCGTTCACCCGGTTCTTTCGCAAGGAGACGGGCGTCAGCTTCGTCACCTGGCGGCAGCAGGCCTGCATTTTCGCGTCGCTGCCGCTCCTGGCCGATGGCGAGCCGATCACCAATGTCGCGCTCGACGCCGGCTATGAGAATGTGGCGGCCTTCACCACCATGTTTCGCCGCATGCTCGGCAGCCCGCCGAGCGTCTATCTCAAGACCTATCTCGGCCAGTGATCCACGTCGGCCGGACGGGTATGGCAAAAGAATGTTGAATTGACCTGGTTAACGGAATCGTAGGAACAAGCCGCAATAAGTCGCCCGGTGCCGTTCCAGTCCATCTCCCTCCCTCGGCCTGCCGGCACGGTCAAACTTCGCCCCGGCGAATGATTCTTCCGGAGTTGTTTCTTGCGTATCCGTTATCTCGCTTTCCTTTCTGGAACCCTTTTGTTGTCGGCGAATGCCGCCTCTGCCGGTGACGGCCAATATTTCTGGTCCGGTGACTGGTATCTGAAGGTCGGCGCCACCGGCTTTTATGGACCGAAATACGAAGGCGCCTCCAAGCGCATGTTCCAGGCAGCCCCCCTGATCTCCCTTGGAAAGGCCGGCAGCACCGTCCGCTTTTCCTCGCGTAACGACAACATGTCCTATGCGTTGGTCGACCAGGGAAGCTTCCGTGCCGGTCTCGTCGGCAAGCTGATCTTCGAGCGCGACTCCGGCACTTCCCGCGACCTCAAGGGTCTGGATCCGGTCAAGTTCGGCGGTGAAGTCGGCGGTTTCGCTGAAGTCTACCCGACGGACTGGCTGCGCGTTCGCGCCGAAGTGCGCCAGGGCATTCGCAGCCACCATGGTGTCGTTGCCGACGTCGCGGCTGACGCTTTCACCGATGTCAGCAGCAACGTCCGCATTTCCGGCGGCCCGCGTCTGAGCGCGGCCACGAGCGGCTACTATTCGGCCTATTATGGCGTCAATGATCGCGAATCGGCAGCATCCGGGCTCAACACCTACAGCCCCCATGGCGGCGTCGGTTCCGCCGGCGTCGGTGCTGCGATCACTTGGCAGGCAACCGAAAAGCTCGAGACGAGCGCCTATGCCGAGTACCGGCGCCTGCTTGGTCCTGCTGCCGATTCCAGCCTCGTTCAGGAGCGCGGCAGTCGCAATCAGGTCCTCGTCGGCCTGTCGGCAACCTACCGCTTCGACTTCACTCTTCCCTGATCGGGTGCTTGGTCCCAAGGTCTGCGGCGATCTCGCCGCTTGACCGGCCGGATGCGTGGCGTCAAACAGGGACATGAACACGATCTCTGCCGATTCCGGCCGCGTCCAGGACGCACCGTCGAACAACTGGGTCTATCGCGTGCTGCCGCGTGCGCTCTGGCCCTATGCGCAGCTTGCCCGTTGGGATCGCCCTATCGGCTGGCAATTGCTGCTGTTGCCCTGCCTCTGGTCCGTGGCCCTGGCCGCGGGCGCAGCCGCTGGCACCGATCAGTTCTCGTTCGGTCGCTTCCTGTTTCATTGCTTCCTGTTCACCGCCGGCGCGATCGCCATGCGCGGTGCCGGCTGCACCTACAACGACATCGTCGACCATGACATCGACATGGAAGTTGCCCGCACCCGCTCGCGGCCGCTGCCATCGGGACGCGTCTCGCGGCTCCAGGCCAAGGTGTTCATGGTGCTGCAGGCGCTCGTCGGTCTCCTTGTGCTGCTGCAGTTCAACACCTTCTCGATCGTGCTCGGCATCCTGTCGCTGGCGATCGTGGCGATCTATCCCTTCGCCAAGCGGTTTACCGACTGGCCGCAATTCTTCCTTGGCCTTGCCTTCTCCTGGGGTGCACTGATGGGCTGGGCGGCCGAGTTCGGCACGCTGTCGCTGGCCGCCGTGTTGCTCTACGGCGCGGCGATTGCCTGGACGATTGGTTATGACACGATCTACGCCTATCAGGACCGGGAAGACGACGAGTTGATCGGCGTGCGCTCGACGGCGCGTCGGTTCGGGGAAAACCCGCGGCCGTGGCTGATCGGCCTCTATGGCATCGCGACGCTGCTATTGCTTCTGTCCTTCGCGGCTGCCGGTGCCGGCGCCGTTGCCTATATCGGACTTTTGATCGCGGCAGCGATGCTGACCTACCAGATTCTGGTCCTGAATATCCACGACCCGGCGCAGTGCCTGGCGCTGTTCAAGTTCAATGGGGTGGTCGGCCTGATCATCTTTGTCGGCCTGGTGCTGGCGTTTCTCGTTCGCCTGATGTGAAAAATCCTCCGTCGCGGCGGAGGATCTCGTCTTCACGCATTCGGTCCGTCCCGCTCCGGCATGTTTCCTTAGATCCTAGCCGATTTAAGGGTAAAAACATGCGGCCATGAAGGTACTACAGCGACCTTTGCACGTCTGATAAGACGCGCGGCGCTGTAGTGGCGGGGCGGGAAAGTCTCAGGCCCAGCTGATGTCGCGGGCGGCCTTGCGCTTCTTCGCTTCGTGACGCGCACGGAAGCTGGACAGAATGACGGCAACGGCGGCGGCGATATGCTTGCGCATCGGGTTTCTCCTTCTTTCGTGTTCTGGGCTATGAACGCGATATGGCACGAAGAAGGCGGCCGAGCTGTTTCCGTGGGAACATCGCAAACGATCCCGGAAAATCTGTGCGGTGGCTTGTCGGCCGCAGCGCCCCCAAAGAGCCGGCGGACGGAGATCGAACGACAACAGCCGGCCGCAGGGAACGGCCGGCTGTTGCGCTGGAGGTACTGCTGCGGAATTAGCTGCGGGCGATGATCTCGCGCCCGTCGATCTTCATGTGAACGCCAAGCGTGCCGGTGGAGCGGCGCACGAGGAAGCGCGGCCGGCGCTCTGCGAAGAAGGAGTGGCGGCGCCGCGGCTTGACCGGCGCGGTGCGCACGTCGCCGAGATGCTCTTCGAGCGGCCGTGCGACACCGTCGGCTTCGACCATCAGCATCGGAATGCGATAGGCCTCCGCCCAGGCGCGCCAGTCGGCGGCGATGTCGGACAGGTCGTGTGCGACGAGCAGCGGAACGCAGAGGTCCGGGTCGTCGTGATGAAGTTCCAGCGTCACTGTAACGTCTCCGTCGCCGTGATCGATCGCGCGAGCCGCGACCCCTTTGAATGCCCGCGCCGGCAATGCGATCGAAAGCGGCAGGCCGCTCGATGGTAGCACCTTGCGCAGAACTGCGCCACGCTCGTCCAGGCTGATCGTGACATTACCCGTGTGACCGCGCAAAGCGTAGCTTGCCTGCTGTGGAAAGCGCTTCGGATCAAGACGGAGCGTGTTTTCGACCCATGCGGGTTGAGAGAGTGTGTTGCGCATTTCAATCGCCCTTGTTTTTCCTTGAGAGCCGGTTTCCGGTCTTCTCGTCGGGACTTTTTCGTCCTCTATGGGCTGGAGAATAGGCGCCCCCCTTTCCGAACGGCTTAAGAATCGCGGTTAAGAAAACTTTGCGTTTTTCGATGGTTAGCAAAAGCCGACCGCTCAGGGTTTCCGTTTCGTCAACGGCTTCGGCGGTGTTGTTCCGATCGGGCGCAACAGGCGGCGTGCCGGCCGCCGGCGAAAAGCCACACACAAGCCAGTGCTGCAATCATGACGCGTCAGAATTCTGTTTCGGGGTTGGATCGGCCGCCCCATGGGTAACCGACGGGGCCAGGCATGGTATCGACCTATCTCGACTACAGTCGCATCACACGTGATTTGCGCAGCAGCCTCAATCGCGTTGCCCAGCAGCCGCAGATCGCGCGCGAAGCCGAGTACTATCGGGAAAACATCGGCAGCGTGAAATCCGTCGACGAGTTCCTCGACGACTACCGGCTCTACTCCTACGCGATGAAGGCGCATGGCCTGGAGGACATGACCTATGCCAAGGCCTTCATGCGCAAGGTCCTGGAGAGCGACCTCAAGGACGACAACAGTTTTGCCAACCGTCTCACGGATGAACGCTACCGCAATTTCGCGCAGGCCTTCAATTTCAGTTCCGCCACTGCGGTGGCCCAAACCAACGCACAGCAGGACGCGCTGATCGGCCTCTACAACGACCGCATCACGAATCTCGATACAGTCATGCGGCAGGAGATGGCCTATTTTGGCGCGGCCATGGATCTGGTGACTGACGTCGACCAGTTTCTGGGCAACGAAAAGCTGCGCTCCTTTGCCTTCACCGTGTTTGGACTGGACCCGAAGACCTTTTCGTACACAGAAGTTCGCAATGCATTGACCAGCGATCCCGCGACCTTGACCGCCAACCAGACGGCAGCCAAGACGCGGTTGACCGAAGCGAGCAAGCAACTGACGGACCTCGGCGCACGCGACACGGCGCTGGCCCAGATCACCAGCCTGACAGCCCAACTGGCTGCCGCACCCGATGCCGACAAGCCTGCCATCCAGACGAAGATCGATGAGCAAAACGCGATCGTCAGCGACCTCGATGCGCGGCTGCCGCCGCGCGACCAGGCGCCGGCGCTAAAGGCGCAGTTGTCGCTGGAGGTGAACACGCTTGCCAGGCAGATCAGCGGTCTCGATGTCTATATCCAGCTCGCCTCGACGTTCAATTTCAATGCCGACGGCAGCGTGCCGGCCGGCGAGAAGGCGATCAGCGACGAAAAGAAGACGCTGCTCAACGAGGCCTATGTCTTCCAGCGGCCTGGCGCCACGCCTTCGGGCGGCACACGGCTGACCGGTGCTGGCGCGTTGCTCAACAAGGAATATTACGAGCAGAAGATCGGCAGCATTACCAAGGTGTCGGACCTGATTGCCGACAATCGCCTGCTCAACTACGTCATCACCGCTTTCGGCTTGCCGTCTGCGACGACGATGCCATCCACGGTCGAAAACATCCTCACCAGCGACATCAACGACCCGGAGAGCTACGTCAACAAATATGGCGGCGAATACAACGCCGCCTACAAGAGGATGCTCGCCGCCTTCAACTTCCAGACTGACGGTACGCTGCAAGCGGGCAAGACCGCGCAGGATGCGGCCCAGATGAAGACGACATCCGACGAGTACATGGTGCGCTATAACGACAAGAGCGATGCCGAGGACGAAGCTCTGGTCAAGCGCTTCAAGCTGCTGATCGGTACGTTGAAATCGGTCGACGATCTGCTTGCCAACAATGACATGAAGAAATTCATGCTGCGCGCTTTCGGCCTCGAAAATGAGGATCTGAGCACGCGAACGCTGAAGCGGATTCTGACCAGCGATCTCAATGACCCCAAGAGCTATGCCAATACCCTGCGCGATGAGCGCTACGTCAAGCTCGTAAAAGCGTTCAACTTCAATCCGGACGGCACGCTCGGCGCACCAAAGCTGGCGCAGAGCGAAGCCGACATCATGAACACGGCCAAGGCCTACGTGATTGCCAAGTCGCGTTTCGGCACGGATGAAGAAAAGAAGGTCGCCAAGGAGAAGGCGCAGGAGGAAGCCAAGTACTACACCGCCGAGATCGAAAAGGTGGAGACGCTCGACGCCTTCCTCGCCAACCGGCGTCTGGTCGATTTCGTTCTCGTCGGCGCCGGCATCGATCCGGAAACAGTCAAGACCGAATACCTCAAGGACATGTTCACGTCCAATCTCGACGATCCCAAGAGCTTCATCAATACCGATCCGAACGGGCTGAGGTATCGCGAAATCGTTGCCTCCTTCAATTTCGACCAGGAGGGGAAGATCATCAGGGGCGAGGCGGGCCAGATCCAGACCCGGCGCGGACTTGTCACCACAGTCGACCTCTATCTCAATCAGTCGCTTGAGGAGACGGAAGGCGCTGACAACGGCGGCGTCCGTCTTGCGCTCTATTTCAAGCGCAAGGCTCCTGAGATCAACACCGCTTACGACATCCTGGCCGAGACCGCCCTGTTCCAGGTTATCAAGACGGCCTACAGCATGCCGGAGGGTCTGCAGAACGCCAAGATCGAGGCGCAGGCCGCTTATATCGAGCGTGTCGTCGACATCAAGGATCTGCAGGACCCTGAAAAGCTCGAGAAGCTTCTGCAGCGGTTCACGGCGCTTTATGACGTCGAAAACAACACGGACGTATCACCGGGGTTGGCCATTCTCAGCGGTAGCGGTGGAGGCGGTGTCAGCGCCGAGACGCTCCTGTCCCTTTCACAGCTGCGCGCGGGCGGACGCTGACGCTACTCAACCCGAACGTATGAGTCGCTGCGGAAGGGCGCGGGCCTGCGGCTGAGGCGCGCCCGCTTCACCGGTCTGCGCGCAGCACCTTGTCCGGATTCATGACGCCTGCAGGATCAAACGCGTGTTTGATCCGTTGCATCAGTTCGATCTCGATCGGCGGACGGACCTCGGCAAGCTCGTCGCGCTTCAACTGGCCGATGCCGTGTTCGGCCGAGATCGAGCCGTTATATTTCAGAACGATGCCGTGGACGATGGCGTTGATCTCGCGCCAGCGGTCGAGGAAGGCCTGCTTGTCGGCGCCGACCGGCTGCGAGATGTTGTAGTGGATGTTTCCGTCGCCCATGTGGCCGAAGGAGCAGATGCGCGCTCCCGGGATCGCCTTCATGACAGCGGCGTCCGCTTCCTTCATGAAGGTGGGAATGCTGGAAACGGGCACCGAAACATCGTGCTTGATCGAGCCGCCCTCGGGCTTCTGCGCTGGTGACATGCTTTCGCGCATATGCCACAGCGCCTTCGCCTGCGCCTCATTTGCAGCAATCACGGCGTTTTCGACGAGACCGGCGGCAAGGCCCTGTTCTAGAAGATCGTTGACCATGCGCTCGGCGCTTTCGGCCGAATCCGCGGTCGAGATGTCGATCAGCACATACCAGGGATGGACGGTTTCCATCGGGTCGCGAACGCCGGGAATGTGTTTCGTGGTGAATTCCACGCCGAGGCGCGGCATCAGCTCGAAACCGGTCAGCGCCGGACCGCAAAGACTGGAGGCCTTTTCGAAGAGGGCGAGCGCGTGCTCGACGCTGCCCACGCCGGCGAAGGCGACCCGATGCCCGAGCGGCTTCGGGAACAGCTTGAGCACCGCGCCGGTGATGACGCCGAGCGTGCCCTCCGCGCCAATGAAGAGGTCGCGCAGGTCGTAGCCGGTATTGTCCTTCTTCAACCGGCGCAGACCATCCCAGATCTCGCCGGTTGGCAGCACGACTTCGAGGCCGAGGCAAAGCTGGCGCATGTTGCCGTAGGCGAGCACGGCGGTGCCGCCGGCATTGGTGGAGAGATTGCCGCCGATCCGGGCGGAGCCTTCCGATCCGAGCGACAGCGGGAACAGGCGATTGTGATCGTCCGCCGCCTTCTGGATATCTGCAAGAATGCAGCCGGCATCCGCAACGATCACGTTGCCGACCGGATCGATGTCGCGGATCCGGTTCAGCCGTTCGAGCGAAAGCACGATGTCCGCCTTGCCGTCCCGCGGGATCTGCCCGGCGACGTGGCCGGTATTGCCGCCCTGCGGCACGATCGCCGTGCGGGTCGCGCTGGCGAGTTTCATGATGCGTGAGACCTCGTCGATCGAGCCGGGACGCAGTACCATCGGCGTCGTGCCGCGATAAAGCCCCCGGGATTCGACGAGATAGCGCGCCTTGTCCGCTTCCGCGGTAAGGGCATTGGCGCTGCCGACGATCTCGACGAAGGAGGCGATGAGTTCGGGAGAGGGAAGCGTCGTCATGGGTCAGCCTTCGCATTGCGCTTGCGCGCGCTATCGGATCGGTCGATCTGAAGACGCGATCCTCGGTTCGTATCGCCTGCGATCATAACCGCAATCGCAGCCGCTCGCTGAGGGTGGGTGCGGAACCGCACGCGATCTTACCCTCGTGGTGCCGCCGCCCGCTGCAGCCGGTCGATGATGGCTTCTCCCAATCCTTCCGAAGGGATGGGGCCGAAGGCGATCGTTGCAGCGCCGCTGGCGTCGGCCCGCTTCATATAGTCGAAGAGATTGGCGGCCGCTTCGCGCAGGTTTCCGGTCGGGCTCAGATCGAGAACGACAGCCGCCTGTTCCTCGCCGAGGACCCGGCCGCCGCCGAAACGGATCAGGGCCTCGCCCGCCCGCACATCGGTGGCTTCGAGCCTGACGGCTGCACCCGGCGCATAATGCGAGGCCAGCATCCCCGGCGCCTCGATCGTCGCACCCGCGGTTTCCGCCCTGATCACCGGACGATCGAGCAGGCGTTCGATCTCGGCGGCATCGAGGCCACCCGGCCGGAGTAGCCGGATCTCGTCGCCATCGACCTTGATGATCGTCGACTCGAGCCCGATTTGCGCCGGACCGGCATCGAGGATCAGTTTCAGCTTTTGTCCGAGATCGGCATCGACATGGGCGGCACTGGTTGGGCTGATCTTGCCCGAGGTATTGGCGCTCGGTGCCGCCAGAGGTCGTCCGAAACGGGCGATCACCCGGCGCGAAAACCCGTCGGGCATGCGAATGCCAAGTGTGTCCAGGCCGGCCGAGGCGAGGGCATGCACTGTACTCTCGGGTCGCTGCGGCAGGATCAGCGTCAGGGGGCCGGGCCAGAACGCTTTCGCCAGGCGTCGGGACAGGGGATCGAAGCGCACATGGGTCTCGGCCATCGCCACGTCGGAAACATGCGAGATCAGCGGATTGAAGCGCGGCCGGCCCTTCATCTCGTAGATGCGGCTGATCGCATCGGGATTGGTGGCGTCGGCGGCAAGGCCGTAGACGGTTTCGGTCGGGATGGCGACCGGTTCGCCCTCGGCGAGAACGGCGCAGGCGCGATCGATCGCGCGGTCCGGTTCCTTATCCGTGTCGATGATCTCTGCCATGCCGGTTCCTTTCCGACGCTTCCTTAACGGACGCGCCGGGAAAACAGAACGATTTTCTTTGCAGGGAGCGGGCTGCTTGCTCAGAGGCTGCGGATGATACGGCGTAGCGCGTCGTCACGGGCACCCAGCATCAGCACGTTCTTGAGAGCGACCTTTGGGTCGTCGGTGCGGAAGAGAAGCCCGTTGTCGCGGACGTTGCGATTGATGACCATCTGTCCGTCTTCGGCGTTCGGCTCGATCGCGACCGCGAAGTACATGCGGGAATAGCCGGCCTGGATGCGGTCGAAGAAATGCGTCTCGTCACCAAGGTCGCTGAAAAAATTGGCGAAATAGAACGACCAGGTGATGTCCTTGGAAGGTGTGACCGCCGTCCGAGCGGCCGTCACATGGCAATAGCCGAGGTGCGGCTTGCCAACGAGCGTACGGTGGAAGATCAACTTCGGAAACTGGATCGAGGCATGAAAGCCGTTGATCCGCTTGTGCGTCGTGTCGCCGGCGGTCGAAAGCTTCTTGCCGGTTCGGTCAGCGACTTCCTCATAGCTCAGGTAGCGTCGCTCGGTCGGCATCCATTGCCGGCGGTTGATCCGGCCGGTGCGCAGAAACTCGGTGTGAACTGCCGTCTTCGACGTGACCGCCGGCGGCTTCTCTGCCGCTGCGTCGTAATATCTAAGCTTTGCCATGATCGTCAGCGCGCCATCTGCCTGCCGGACATCCTCGTCCGCCGGCAAGCCTAGTGGCTTATGGTTAACGAAGCATTTCCTTTCGCTAGCGGAACATGCCTGTGCCCAGTCACGGAAATGTCGCAAACGGGCGAAGCTTTTCCGTGCCTGCGCCATGCCGGCCGCAAAAGATGGCATATGCCCAATTTTTGATCTATCTATATGTTTATAAAGTGAAAAATTTGCGTATTTGGTTTCGGAAGGCAGTTTTGATGGTGTCGTCATTCTGGAATTGGATGTCGCTATCCGGCGTCTGCCGAGGCGCCTTCCGCGCTTACATATCCTCACTCAAGGTGTCGTCTTCCAAAAGGGAAGGCGGAGAATTGGGAAGCCGGTCAAATCCCGGCGCTGCCCCCGCAACGGTGGTGGAGCGAAAGTCTCGGCAAAAGGCCACTGGACGGTTCCGTCCGGGAAGGCGCCGGGCTGGTCCGCAAGGACGGCTCCTGAGCCCGGAAACCAGCCTTGACGCACATAACCGTAACGGGTTGCGGCGGGCAGCCGGATCGGAGCCGAGAACGTGTGGGCGTATGCCCGTGCGGGTTCCTGTCCTGCCTCTCCGAAACATGGCGCATGAGGACAGGACATGGATACCAAGACCGATATGCTTCGCAAGCTGAAGGGCCGGCGTGACGGCTACAGCCTCGATCGGGCCTTCTACACCGACCCCGACTACTACCGGCAGGACCTGGAAAACATCTGGTACAAGGACTGGCTGTTCATCGGCCATGACTGCGAAATTCCGCGGGCTGGCAACTATTTCACCGTCCAGGTCGGCGACTATCCGGTTGTTGTTACCCGCGATCGCCAGGGCACGATCCGCGCGCTGCACAATTCGTGCCGGCATCGCGGTTCCCGCGTCTGCACGCAAGCAAAGGGCTCTTCGGCAAAGCTCGTCTGTCCCTATCACCAGTGGACCTACGAACTCGACGGCTCGCTGCTCTTCGCACGCCAGATGGGCGAGGATTTCGACAAGGCGGCCCACAGCCTGAAGCCGATCCATTGCGAAACGGTCGGCGGCTACATCTTCATCAACCTGTCGGAGACGCCGGCAGATTTTGCGGCCTTCCGTGAGCTGGCCACGCCCTATCTCGCGCCGCACCGGCTGGGAGAGACCAAAGTCGCCTTCGAAAGCACGATCATCGAAAAGGGCAACTGGAAGCTCGTCTGGGAAAACAATCGCGAGTGCTATCATTGCGCCGCCAATCATCCGGAGCTCTGCCGCACCTATCCAGAGGCGCCGACTGCTACCGGGGTACAGGGCGCCAAGGATGATCCGGTGATTGCCGCCCATTGGGCGAAGTGCGAGGCCGAAGGCCTGCCGAGCGAATTCCGGATGTCTCCGACCGGCCAGTTCCGCGCCGCGCGCATGCCGCTGGTCGACAATGCCGAAAGCTACACCATGTCGGGTGCGGCTGCCGTCAAAAGGGCGCTGTCGGCCGATGTCAGGCAGAAGCAGATCGGCACGCTTCTGATGTTCCATTACCCCACGACCTGGAACCATGTGCTTTCCGACCATGCCATCACCTTCCGTGTTCTGCCACTCGGGCCGGAACTCACCCAGGTGACGACCAAGTGGCTGGTCAACAAGGACGCGGTCGAGGGCGTCGACTACACGCTCGATGACCTGACCCATGTCTGGACCGAGACCAACGACCAGGACCGCCAGATCGTCGAAGAAAACGCCTTCGGCATCCGCTCGCCGGCCTATGAGCCTGGCCCCTATTCGCCGGACCATGAAGGCGGCGTGATGCAGTTCGTCGAATGGTACTGCAAGTTCATGGAGCAGCGCCTTGCAGGCGATGCGGCTCCGCTTTCAAAGGTCGCCTGACATGCAGATGGCATCCTCCTTCCACCATTTCGACGAGCTGCATGTCTGGATCGACCGGCAGCAGATGCTCGAATGCACCTCGGCGGTCGTCGAAACCGCAGATGTCATGACCTTCACCTTCCGCGCCGAAAAGCCGGCCTGGTTTCGCTACCTGCCCGGCCAGTTCGTCACCCTCGAACTGCCGGTCGCCGACGAACCGGTCATGCGCACCTATACGCTGTCGTCGACGCCATCGAGGCCGCTGTCGATTGCCGTCACCGTCAAGGCGCAGGCCGACAGCATCGGCACGCGCTGGATGTTCGACCATCTGAAGCCCGGCATGAAACTGAGAGCCTTCGGCCCGCTCGGCGATTTCAGCTTCGTCCGCCACTCCGGTGACAAGTACCTGTTCATCTCGGCGGGGTCCGGCATCACGCCGATGATGTCGATGACGCGATGGATGGCGGACTGCGTGCCGGAGACGGACGTCACCTTCATCTCCTGCGCGCGCCGGCCGGACGACCTCCTGTTCCGTTCCGAGCTTGAGGTGCTGGCGACGCAGATGTCCGGGTTGAGCCTCGGCTTCATCGTCGAGGGCCACGAGGCGCGCCACGGCTGGCACGGCCTGCGCGGCCGCATCGACGGCGCCAAGCTGCCGCTGCTTGCCCCTGATTTCATGGAGCGCACTGTCTTCTGCTGCGGTCCGGAACCGTTCATGCGCGGTGTGCGCGAGATGCTGAAGGCGGCCGGCTTCGACATGGCCCGCTATCACGAGGAGAGCTTCCAGCCGGCGGCAGCGCCTGCTGCGGAGGAGATCGCCGTCCGCGCCGGCGTGGCGGGCGACAGCGAGGCCGCTGCCGCCAAGGTCGCCTTCACCATGAGCGGCAAGGAGGTCGAGGCGAAGCCAGGTCAGACGATCCTGCAGACGGCGCGTGCCAATGGTGTGCGGATCGGTGCTGCCTGCGAGGGCGGCATCTGCGGCACTTGCCGGGTGATGAAGGTCGCGGGTGACGTCGAGATGAACCACAATGGCGGTATTCTCGATGACGAGATCGACGAGGGTTACATCCTCGCCTGCTGCTCGCGGCCCTTGGGAGATGTCCAGATCGAAGCTTGAAGGATCAGGGCGTGTTGCAGGGCGGCGGCTGGACGGTCGTGGGCCCCGCGCCGCCGGTAACGGCCGATGGCTTGGAGCATCCGCCCTGTGCGGCGTCATCGGCAGCGACGGCTACCTGCATGGCGCGTTCGTGGCGAGCGAAGTCGATGGAGCCGGTCACCAGCATGTCGACGCCGCTGCCGGCCCCGCTTGTGGCACCGGCACGGCTAATGAGCAGCGGCTCGCTAAACGTTGCGGTCGCTCGTGCGACTACGTGCGTGCCCGCTCCTTGCTCGGCTCGGGCGATAAGGGTGAGCGGTAACGGCTTTTCAGCCAGCAATGCGCCCTGAGCCCAGATCGCCTTTAGCGCCAGCGGCGACATCGCCGCGACATTCACGTCGATGTCGTCGAGCGTTCCGGGCACGCGGTAGGGACAGCGCCGCTTGCCGCAGTTGATGCCGGACGAGAACTGCCACAGCGCGTAGCTGTCCCAATTGCCCATGGGGAAGACCTGGCGGATATCCGGCTTGTAGCGGGCGTACCAAAGCGGCAGGCGCGACAGCAGCCGGTATTTGGCACGGTGCGCGGCGATGTATTTGGCGGTGATGTGATTGGTGTAGAGGATCGGGTAGCGCCCCGTCCGGGTTTTGATATGGCCGGCGAAGATGGCGGCATCCTCGAGCGACATGTATTTTTCCGGATCGATGCCTTCGAGGTCGAGCACCATCAGTTCGTCGGCGCGCGGATCGGCGTAGTCGAGGAAATGGTTCGCCTGGTCCACGGGATTGCCGGGACGGGCGAGATGGTAGGCACCCCAAAGCAGCCCGTGCGTGCGGGCGATCATGCGCCGGGTCTGGTAGAGTTCGCGGCTGACGGCGTATTTGCGCCACATGGTCTTGCAGTGGTTGAAGGTGTCGCCGTTGTGATCGCCGGTGCAGGAGAAGCTTTCGGGCAGGCCATCGGAGGCCTTGGCGATGAAGCCGGAGATGCGCTTGTCGGCAAGCATCGTTTCCCAATCGATGCTGTTCATCTCATAGGCGTCGACGATGATGGCGTTGGACTTGGTCTTCCAGGGCTCCAGTTCACCGGCGCGTACGATCGTCGCCGCGAATGCCAGACCCAGGAAGGTCGCGAGGCGCAGAATCATCCCTGTGGTGGAGATATACCGCTTTGCCATTCTCTGAGATTGCCGACAGTATCGTTAATGCATCGTAAATCCCAGCCCCCGACCGGGACTGTGCTGGAGCGGCGCGTGAATGTATACCGACCTCCGGCTGCATATGAGCAATGTCTTTCATAATTTGGTATGTCGCCACGGTGCCGTGACTACCCACATGCGGATGAACGAATTCATGGAAGCGGGCACTTGCACGCGTCTGTCGCTATGCGGCCGCACCAGCCGCGATGCCTGAAGATGGAACAAAACCGGTGGCTTATGCGTTTCTGGTCGGTTTCAGGTTTCCCGGCTGAGGGTCATCCCCGGTTCTGCAGCGACCCGGGTGAAATCATGCAGAGGCTGAAGTTCCCGTGGTTGCGCGATTTTTTTTTCGCAGCCTGCGGAGCGTGGATAGGTTATGGAGGTTTTGATGAAGGCTTTGCTGAAGACCGGGAAGAGCCGGTGGTTTTCTTCGATCATTGCCGCGGCAGTCCTGATGACATCCGCGGCCCCGTCACAGGCGTTCATGCCGACGCCGCCGCGCGTCGAACAGCAGAATGACGCGACGAATGTTCAGTATCGCCGGCCGGGCTATGAACGCCGCGGCAATTATTATTATTACAACGGCTATCGCGGTTATCGCTACGAGCGCCCTGGATATCGTTACTACAATGGTTGGTGGTATCCGATGGCTGCCTTCGGTGCCGGTGTGATCATCGGTGGGGCGATCGCCCAGCCGCCCCGTTACACGCGTCCCGCGCCCGGTTACGGCAATCGCCATGTGCAGTGGTGCTATGACCGCTACCGCTCCTACAGGGCCTACGACAATACCTATCAGCCCTACGGCGGCCCGCGCCGCCAGTGCTACTCGCCCTATAGCTGAAGGTAGGGCAGGGCCGGGGCTTCCGGCCCAATCTTAAGCTCAGAGAATCCCGATCCGCCGCAGGATCCACCAGGCAAAGGCCATGGAAAGCGCGATGAACAGCGCCGCATAGAGCGTGCCGGTGCCATCGGAGAAGGGGAGCGCCCCGGTGTTCATGCCGAAGAACCCGGTAACGAGCGTTGGCGGCAGCAGGAAGGCGGTCATCAGCGACAGGATGTAGAGGTGGCGGTTGGTCTCCGAGGAGATCTTGCTGTCGATTTCTTCGTGCAGCAGTCGCGCCCGTTCCTGTAGCGCGAAGACGTCGCGGTCGACCGTCTCGAGCCGGTCGGAAAGCCGCTCCGCAACGTCGATGAATCCGGGCGGAACCTCGTCGTCATCCGAGGCGGCGGCCCGCCTCAGCAGCGCGAGGATCGTGCGCAGATGCCGGTGAAGCCGCACCACCGTGCGGCGGAGCGGCGCAAGCCCCGGCTGCTGGCGATGTCCGGCCTCGCCATAAACATGATCCTCGATGACGTTCAGTTCTTCGGTCAATTCCAGGACCAGCGAGATCAGCGTGCGCTGGAACTCGATCACGATCATCTCGAAGAGGTCGATCGGCCTTGCGCACTTGGTGCTCTTTTCCACCGCCGCCTTGACGCGGTCGATGCTGCGCAGCGGATGCAGGCGCGTGGTGATGATGATCCGGTCACTGACGGCGAAATGCAGCCAGCCGATCGTCTTGGTCACCGCGTCGAAGGTGCGCTCGAAGTCGACGAGCGTGCCGTGTACGATATCGTCCGAAACCGTGATCGCTGCCTGCGTGTCGTGGCTGGTCAGCGTGGTGACCGCGAGCGGCGGCAGGTTGCTGATCCGCTCGATCAGGGCAGGCGTGCGTGCGTCGGAGAGCGCCAGATGAACCCAGACCCATCCTTCGCCCCTAAGCAGGCTGTCGATAGAGGCGTCGGTGGCGATGCGCTGGCAGCGGCTCTCGCCCGGCAGGAAACGATAGGCCCAGACGATACCGGGTATTTCGGGGGAAATCAGGTTCATCGGTACGCCTTGGCAAGGGCCTGCCACATGGTTCCTCAAACTGCTGCCGGTGTGAGGGAAAGAACATGCGGCCGTTCAACGTGCTGCGGCGGCCTCAGGGCACTCCATAAGGACGCGCGGCGCCGTATGCCTTGGCTTCTATGCGCCGTTGATGACAGTTTTGTTACGCGGCGCGACGTCGCGACGGAGCGCGGCAATTGACGTTGACGTTTACGTAAAAATCAATAGTGTTCGGCGCAACGAGGATGCACCCTGCGCAACCTGGCTATCTGGGAGGATCACCATGTACAAGGCACCCGTCGACGAGATCGCGTTTACGCTGAAACACGTGGCAGGCATGGGCGAGGCACTGCAGTCCGGCGCGCTCGGCGACCTTGGCGAAGATCTGGTCGATGCCATCCTGTCGGAAGCGGGCCGGTTCGCGACGGAGGAGGTTGCTCCCCTCGGCGATATCGGCGACCGGCAAGGCTCGCGTCTGGTTGAAGGCAAGGTCGAAACGCCGGACGGCTGGCGTGATCTCTATCACAACTGGATCGCCGGCGGCTGGAACGGGCTGACCGCACCAGAAAATTTCGGCGGCCAGAATCTGCCGCACATGCTGCACGTCGCCGCCATGGAGATGTGGAACGCCGGCTCCATGGCCTTCGCGCTTGGGCCGACGCTCACCATGGGCGCGATCGAGGCGCTGGAGAAACACGGCTCCGATGAGCTCAAGGCCACCTACCTGCCGAAGATGGTCTCGGGCGAATGGACCGGCACCATGAACCTGACCGAGCCGCATGCCGGCTCCGATCTCGGCGTCTTGAAAACCCGCGCCGAGCGCAGGGACGACGGCACCTACCGCATCTTCGGCCAGAAGATCTTCATCACCTGGGGCGAGCACGACTTCACCGACAACATCGTCCACCTCGTGCTGGCGCGGCTTCCTGACGCGCCTGCAGGTACCAGGGGCATCTCGCTCTTCCTGGTGCCGAAATTCCTGGTCAACACGGATGGTTCGCTCGGCGAGCGCAACGATCTCTTCTGCCATTCGCTCGAACACAAGCTCGGCATTCATGGCTCGCCGACCTGCACGATGATTTACGGCGACGGCAAGTTCGGCGCCGAGAAGGGCGCGATCGGCTATTTGATCGGCGAGGAAAACCGTGGCCTTGCCTGCATGTTCACGATGATGAACAACGCTCGCCTTGCCGTCGGCATGCAGGGCGTTGCCATCGCCGACGCTGCCACGCAAAAGGCGATCGCCTTCGCCAAGGAACGCACCCAGGGCAAGGCACCCGGCTGGACCGGTCAGGGCATGAGCCCGATCATCGAGCACCCCGACGTCGCCCGCATGCTTCTGACGATGAAGGCGCTGACGCAAGGATCGCGCGCGATTTCCTACGCCTGCGCCCACGCCGTCGACATGGGGCACGCGGCCGAAGGCGAGAAGGCAAAGTTCTGGCAGGAACGTTCCAGCCTGCTGACCCCGATCGCCAAATCCTTCTCGACCGATGCCGGCGTCGATGTGGCCTCGCTGGGCATCCAGGTCCACGGCGGCATGGGCTTCATCGAGGAAACGGGTGCAGCCCGCTACCTGCGCGATGCCCGTATCGCCCCGATCTACGAGGGCACCAACGGCATCCAGGCGATCGACCTCGTCACCCGCAAGCTGCCGCTGTCTGACGGCCTCCACGTGCGCGGTTTCATCGGCGAACTGCGCGAAATCGCGTCGGCCGTGCGCGCCTCGAACCGCAACGGCTTCGGCGAGACGGCTGCGCGCCTCGATGCGGCGCTGGACGATCTCTCGGCCGCGACCGAGTGGCTGATCGCGGCAGTTGCCGGCGGCCAGCTAGCTGAAGCGCTGGCAGGTGCCACCGCCTATCAGCGCCTCTTCGGACTGGCGCTGACCGGCGCCTATCTGGCCAAGGGTGGTCTGGCTGAAGTGGCCGACGGCAAGGAAGACCAGCGCATCGCGCTTTCCCGCTTCACCGCGGAAAACCTGCTGGCGGAGACTGCGGCGCTTAAGGATCGTGTCGTCAACGGCGCCAATAGCCTCGCCCTCGCGCGCTCTGTTCTGGCTTGAGAGGAGCTATCATGACCGATCACGTGCTCGTCGAGCGGCCGGAAGCCCACCCCGGCGTCCAGGTAATCCGCTTCAACCGGCCGGAAAAGAAAAACGCCATCACCCGCGACATGTACGCGAAGATGACCAATGCACTGACGGTCGCTTCAAGCGACCCGGCCGTGCGCGCCACTGCCTTCCTCGGAACCGATGGCTGCTTTTCCGCCGGCAATGACATGGCCGATTTCCTTGCCTTCGCCATGGGCGGCGCCATGGGCATGGAAGTCATCGCGTTCCTGAAGGCGCTTGCGACCGCCACCAAGCCGGTCGTGTCGGGCGTCGATGGTCTGGCGATCGGCATCGGGACCACCATTCACCTCCATTGCGACCTGACGATCTCGTCCGATCGCTCGCTGTTCAAGACCCCCTTCGTCGATCTGGCATTGGTGCCGGAAGCGGCTTCGAGCCTGATCGCGCCGCGCATCATGGGCCACCAGCGAGCATTCGCGCTGCTTGCCGCCGGCGAACCGCTGACCGCCCGCGAGGCGCTGGATGCCGGGCTGATCTGGAAGATCGTGGCGCAGGATGCGGTGCAGGAAGAAACCCTGGCGCTTGCCGGTCGTCTCGCCAAGAAGCCGCCGGAGGCGCTTCGCATCGCCCGCGATCTCGTTCGCGGTGACCGCGGCGACGTGCTGGCGCGGATCGACGAGGAAGCGAAACACTTTGCCGCGCAGTTGAAGAGTGCCGAAGCGCGGGCTGCCTTCGAGGCTTTCATGCGCCGCTAGGCAGTCTGCAGGCCTTGTGAGCGAAAGATAAACGGGTGCCGCTGCGCACCCGTTCTTGCGTTCGGGGCGGCGTTCTACCCACCGCAACGTAAAGATCGCGTTGCCGCTGGCATCGCGAACTTGCATAGACCAATTTTAATTTGTTCTTAAATAGCGATCGCTAGCGTGCGGCGCGATAGGCCAATCCTCTTTTCGGATGGCCCCGGCCGCATGAAGCATGGCTGGCCTCGCCTTCTGGCATGTTCAACGTTTTCCCGTCAGCGTTATCGCTCCGTCCTTCCGGCGGACGAAGGATGCTGCGCGAAAATCATCGAGAGCTCATGTCCGGCGGTAGGTAGCGCCGGCATCCATTGGGAGCCCATCTTGTCCAAGCGATCGAACCTCATGACGCGGATTCTCGTTGCCGCGTCCTGTGTTGTCGTCGGCGCCTTTGCCGGCTTTTCCGTTTACATCGACACGCTGCAGCGTAGCACCACGACCAAGGCCGTCGAGGAGAACATTGCCTCCTCCGGCACGCAGGCAGCGCAGAGTGTCGCAAAGTGGCTGAACGGCCGCGTCACGCTGACGGCGATGGTGGCCGATGCCACCGGCAGCGTCGCGGACGACGGCGCCATCCAGCCGATCCTGAAGAACGACGTACTGACCAGCGAATTCATGTCGACCTATGTCGGCAACGAAAGCGGCAAGTTCATCACCTGGCCGGACAACCCGATGCCGGCCGGCTACGATCCGCGCCAGCGGCCCTGGTACCAGCAGGCCGTGAAGGCCGACGCACGCGTGCTGACCGAACCCTATGTCGACGCTTCCACGGGCGCGCTGATCATCAGCGCCGCTGTTCCGGTCAAGCGTGACGGCAAGCTCTATGGCGTTGCCGCCAGCGACTTCTCGCTCGACACGCTGGTCTCGATGATCAAGGGCGTCGATGTCGGCGGCGAAGGCTTTGCCTTCCTCGCCAGCAAGGACGGCCAGATCCTCGTCCATCCGGACGCCAAGCTCGTTACCAAGTCGCTCGCCGATGCCTTTCCGATCGACACGCCGTCGATCGGATCCGGTATCATGAACACCGAGCTCGACGGCAAGCCGATGCTGGTGAGCTTCGTTCCGGTCCAGGGCCTGCCGTCGGTCGAGTGGTATGTCGGCTTCGTCATCGACGCCGATGCCGCCTATTCCGCCATCGACCAGTTCCGCATTGCCGCCACCATTGCCACGATCCTTGCGGTCGGCGTCATGCTCGTCTTCCTCGCGACGTTCCTCAATCGCCTCGTCATCCGTCCGGTGACGGACATGACCGGCGCGATGGAAAAGCTCGCCGCCGGCAACCACAACGTAGAGATCCCCGGCGAAGAACGCCGCGACCAGATCGGCTCGATGGCTGCCGCCGTTGCCGTCTTCAAGGCGAATGCCGTCGAGCGCGCCCGCCTCGAAAGCGAAGCGGATGCGAACCGCTCGCTGTCGGAGCGCGAGCGTCTGGAGCGCCAGGCCCGCGATGCGCGGGATGCCGCCGAAGTGCAGCAGGCCGTCGATGGCCTGGCGACCGGCCTCGGTCGTCTGGCTGAAGGCGATCTCGCCTACCGCATCGACAATCCCTTCGCCGATCGCCTCGATCGTCTGCGCGCCGACTTCAACAATTCGGTCGCCAAGCTCCACGACACACTCTGCGCTGTCGGGGCCAACGCCCGCGGCATCGATGCCGGCGCGACCGAAATCCGCTCGGCGGCCGACGATCTCGCCCGCCGCACGGAGCAGCAGGCAGCCTCCGTCGAAGAAACCGCCGCAGCGCTCGAAGAGATCACCACGACGGTCAAGGACTCCGCTCGTCGGGCCGAGGAAGTCGGTGCGCTCGTCGCCCGTACCCGTGCGGGTGCGGAAAAGTCCGGCGAAGTGGTCGCCAACGCCGTCGAGGCGATGCATGCGATCGAAAAGTCCTCGGGCGAGATCTCCAACATCATCGGCGTCATCGACGACATCGCCTTCCAGACGAACCTGCTGGCGCTGAACGCTGGCGTCGAGGCGGCACGCGCCGGTGAGGCCGGCAAGGGCTTTGCCGTCGTCGCCCAGGAAGTGCGCGAGCTTGCGCAGCGCTCGGCGAATGCCGCCAAGGAGATCAAGGCGCTGATCACCACCTCGGGCAACCAGGTGCGTAACGGCGTGACCCTGGTCGGCGATACCGGCAAGGCGCTGCAGACGATCGTCGCCGAAGTGCAGGAGATCAACAAACACGTGAGCGCGATCGTGACGGCGACGCGCGAACAGTCGACCGGGCTTCAGGAGATCAACACGGCCGTCAACACCATGGATCAGGGCACGCAGCAGAATGCGGCGATGGTCGAGGAACAGACGGCGGCGAGCCATGGCCTCGCGTCCGAGGCCGCCTCGCTCAACGCGCTGCTCGCCCAGTTCAATCTTGGCGATACGCAGAGCGTATACGCGACGGCGACCAACCATCGCCGCCGGGCAGCATAGTCTTTGCCGCTATTCGACACGCAAAAGGCCCGGGAGACCGGGCCTTTTCTTTGCGCGTTGCATCGGGAATTTCGGTTTTCACTGCAGGATCGCTAACCATCACGTTGTTTCTTAAGCTTTGATAAAGCGGTCGCGCATACCGTTTCTTCGCCGCGAAATGACTTCGCCCCGCACGTCGCCCCCAGGCATTCATCATCGCGATGTGTTCCAGACACCTGTCCCAATGCTCAGCGTGACGGCGAACCCGCCACGCGATCGATGATTTGGCCGCGCACGACCGGAACGGCGGAGACGCGAGGGGAGACATACGGTGATCCTAAAGACTGCAACCGCAAGAAACATGTTCGCCATCGTGATGACCGGCCTGCTGACCTGCATGGTCACTGCCGCCGTCGTCTTCTGGCTGTCCTACCAGCAATTGCGGGAGCGCAGCATCGCCGAGATGACCAATGCCGCTTCCGCCAGCGCCCGCAGCGTCGAGACGAAATTCGCCGAAGGAAAGACACTCGCGAACAACATCCGCTCGGCGCTCTACGCGGTGATGGGCACCGGTGCGCCGTCGCGTGCCGAGATCGAAACCTTGATGAAACGTTGGATCGTCGATAATCCGCTTGCGGTCGGCATGAGCACCGGCTGGGAGCCGAACGCCTTCGACGGCAAGGATGCCGAGTTCGTCGGCAAACCCGGCCATGATGCGACCGGCCGCTTCGTTCCCTATATCGCCCGTTCCGGCGACAAGGTGATCCACGAGGCGCTCGCCGATTACGACAAGCCCGGCCCCGGCGACTACTACCAGATCCCGAAGAAGACCGGCCTCGACATGGTCACCGAGCCCTATGTCTATCCGATCAACGGCAAGGACGTGCTGATGACTTCGATCATGGTGCCGCTGAAGAAGGATGGTGCCTTCATCGGTGTCGTCGGTGTCGACATGGCGCTCGGTGAACTCTCCACCGAACTCGGCAAGCTGAAGCCCTTCGGCACCGGCTTCGTGTCGCTGCTCAGCAAGGATGGCAGCATCATCAGTCACCCCGATGCCGACGTGCTCGGCAAGGTGCTGAAGGACACGCCCCTGCAAGGGGAGGGCTGGGGACAGTTGCTCGCCAACACCGGACACGCTTTCGCCCTGAAACACACCGATGGCAGCGATCATCTCGCGGTCGCCGTGCCCGTCAACCTGCTGCCGGACACTGTCTGGTACGTCGTCGTCTCGGTTCCAGAAGCGACGGTGTTTGCCGGCCTCTCGCAGCTCGCAATGATTTCGATCGCCGTCATCGCGTTTGCCGCCGCGATCATGATCATTGTCGGCTGGACGCTTGCAAGCCGCTTCCGCAAGCGTGTTGCCAATGTCATCGGAGTTACCGGCCAGATCGCCGCCGGCGAGACCGATGTCGACCTGTCCGAGGCCGAACGCAAGGACGAGATCGGTGATCTCGCCCGGTCGCTGCGGGTTCTGCGCGACGCCACCATTGCCAAGATGCAGCTCGAAAGCGAAGCGGATGCGAACCGCTCGCTGTCGGAACGCGAGCGCCTGGAGCGCGAGGCGCAGAAGGCGCGTGACGCGGCCGAGATCCAGCAGGCCGTCGATGGCCTGGCGACCGGCCTCGGTCGTCTGGCTGAAGGCGATCTCGCCTACCGCATCGACAATCCCTTCGCCGATCGCCTCGATCGTCTGCGCGCCGACTTCAACAATTCGGTCACCAAGCTCCACGACACACTCTGCGCTGTCGGGGCCAACGCCCGCGGCATCGATGCCGGCGCGACCGAAATCCGCTCGGCGGCCGACGATCTCGCCCGCCGCACCGAGCAGCAGGCAGCCTCCGTCGAAGAAACCGCCGCAGCACTCGAAGAGATCACCACGACCGTCAAGGACTCCGCTCGTCGGGCCGAGGAAGTCGGTGCGCTCGTCGCCCGTACCCGTGCGGGTGCGGAAAAGTCCGGCGAAGTGGTCGCCAACGCTGTTGACGCGATGCATGCCATCGAGAAGTCCTCGGGCGAAATCTCCAACATCATCGGTGTCATCGACGACATCGCCTTCCAGACGAACCTGCTGGCGCTGAATGCCGGCGTCGAGGCGGCACGCGCCGGCGAGGCCGGCAAGGGCTTTGCCGTCGTCGCCCAGGAAGTGCGCGAGCTTGCGCAGCGCTCGGCGAATGCCGCCAAGGAAATCAAGGCGCTGATCACCACCTCGGGCAACCAGGTCCGCAACGGTGTGACGCTCGTTGGCGACACCGGCAAGGCGCTAGAGACGATCGTCGCCGAAGTGCAGGAGATCAACAAACACGTGAGCGCGATCGTGACGGCGACGCGCGAACAGTCGACCGGGCTTCAGGAGATCAACACGGCCGTCAACACCATGGATCAGGGCACGCAGCAGAACGCGGCGATGGTCGAGGAACAGACGGCGGCGAGCCATGGCCTCGCGTCCGAGGCCGCCTCGCTCAACGCGCTGCTCGCCCAGTTCAATCTTGGTGACGTTCGGATGGTCGGTGGTGGCCGTCGTCGTGCGGCTTGAGTGCGAGCGGGTCGAGAGAACGCTGTAACAACAAGGCGGTAAGCCGCTGTCGTGAATCAGTATGGCAAGTGCTTGAAACCTGAGATGATAAAGGCCCGGGAAACCGGGCCTTTTCTCATTTTTCCAGCGTCGCCACTGCCTCGACATGGGCGGACCAGAGGAACTGGTCGATCGGCGTCACCGAGGTGATGCGATAACCGGCGGCGGTCAGGATCGAAAGGTCGCGGGCCAGCGTCACCGGATTGCAGGAGACGGCGACGATCTTCTTGACGCCGGAGCGGGCGATCTCGTGACACTGCGCTTCTGCGCCGGCGCGCGGCGGATCGAAGACGATGGCGTCGAAGACTTTCAGTTCCTGCGCCATGACCGGGCGGCGGAAGAGGTCGCGCTTTTCGACCGTTACGGGCTTGAGGCCCTGCGTGTTGCGGGCGGCGAAATCGAGCGCCTTCAGCGCCTTGTCTTCGCCTTCGACCGCATGCACCCGTGCCTTGCGAGCAATACGCAGCGCGAAGGTGCCGTTACCGGCAAAGAGGTCCGCGACGCGCTTTGCCTTGCCGAGATGCTCGAGCACGAGATCGACCATGGCCTCTTCGGCCTCGGCGGTTGCCTGGGTGAAGCTGCCCGGCGGCGGCGAGACCGCAACGCCACCAAAATCGATGACGGGCTTTGCCGGCTCTACGATGATTTCGCCGTTGAGGCTGACGCGGGCAATGCCGCGTTCGCCAAGCACCGCTTCGACGGTGCGGCGGCGCTCGCGGTCGTCAAGTTTCTTGATGCCATCGACGGCGAGGTCGAGGCCGGCGAGAGTTTCGAGAACGCTGATACGAAACGGCTCGGCATTGACGGCTATGGCACTGGCGATCTTGGCGATGGTTGCGAGCTTCGAGACGATACCCGGGCTCGCGACCGGACATTCCGAAATCGCGACGATATGGTGGCTCTCCGCCTGGTTGAAGCCGAGAAGCAGTTCCTTCTCGGTTTTTCGCGCCGTGAAGACCGCGCGCCGGCGTTGGCCGGGCTCGGCTGTGACGAGCGGCGCCACCTCCGGCTTCAGCCCCTTCGACTTCAGGGCAGCGATCACCAGATCGCGCTTGAAGCCGTGATAGAGCGTGTCCGACGCGTGCTGCAGGGTACAGCCGCCGCAGGTGCCGTTGACACCGTCAGGGCCGAAATGACGACAGAGCGGCTCGACGCGCTCAGGGGAGGCTTCCCGCAAGGAGATCAGGGTGCCATGCGACTTGTTGACAGCCAGAGCCACGCTCTCGCCGGGCAGTGTAAACGGCGCATAGATCGGGCCTTCTTCGCCCTCGGCAATGCCGTCCCCCTGGGCGCCGAGGCGAGCGATCGTGACCGTCTCTGTGCTCATTGCTCTTCCTCGGGCTTCTTGCCCGCAAGCAGATATTCGACGTTGCCGTCGCCGCCGGCAATCGGCGAGGGGATGAGGCCAAGGCTCTGCCAGCCCATATCTTCGACGAGCCAGCGCTCGAGTTCGGCGGCGACATCAGGTGCGCTGTCGGGATCCTTGAGCAGTCCCGCCTTGCTGATCGCGTCGCGTCCGGCTTCGAACTGAGGCTTCACCAGCAGGATGCAGTGCGAGCCGGGAAGCGCCATGTCGAGCGCCGGCGGCAAAGCGAGTTTCAGCGAGATGAAGGAGACGTCGGAAACGATGAAGGTGATCTCGCGATCGTCGATGTCTTCTTCAGTCATCGCGCGAGCATTGAGGCCCTCGATGCTGGTGACGCGTTCGTCGCCCTCTATGCGCGGATGGATCTGGCCGTGGCCGACATCGATCGCGACCACGTGCTCGGCTCCGCGCTTCAACAGCACCTCGGTGAAGCCGCCGGTCGAGGCGCCGATATCGAGGCAGCTTTCGCCTGCGGGGTCGAGCCCGAAATGATCGAGCGCCGCGACCAGCTTCAGCGCCGCGCGCGACACATAGTCCTGCGCCGGGTCATCGATGGTGATCGTGACGCTCTCGGCAAACATCGACGCTGCCTTGGTGACGGTGCGGCCATCGACTTTGACGGTGCCGCGCTGGATGGCGTCACGCGCGCGCGCACGACTGGCGACCAGTCCGCTGTTCAGCAGCAGCTGATCGAGACGGACCCTGTTCTTGTGTTCTTCGTTCTGGCGTTCTTCTGACATGTGTTTCTCATGGCGACTCGCCGCCGTATTGGCAAGCCCCGGCGGCCGCAGCCATGGAGCCCTTTCTGCAAATCCATCTGGAAAAGCAAAAAACCCCGGTGATGGAGCCGGGGTTTCTTCTTTCGAGCAGTGCGCGTACAGCCTTAGCCTGCGGCGCCGATGCCGATATCCTGTTTCTGGCCGAGCGCCTTGAAAACGGTCGAGACGATGCCGGCGCGGTCGAGGCCGGCGGCGGCATACATCGCTTCGGGCTTGGCTTGTTCCATCCAGATATCCGGCATGACCATGGGGCGCACCTTGAGACCGCCATCGAGCAGGCCGTCTTCGGCGAGGAACTGCAGAACGTGGCTGGCAAAGCCGCCGACGGCGCCTTCCTCGATGGTGATCAGCACTTCGTGGTTGCGGGCGAGCTGGCGGATGAGATCATGGTCCAGCGGTTTGGCAAAGCGGGCATCGGCGACCGTGGTCGAAAGACCGGCGGCATCGAGATCTTCTGCAGCCAGCAGACAGTCGGCGAGGCGGGTGCCGAAGGAAAGCAGCGCCACCTTCGACCCCTGCTTGACGACGCGACCCTTGCCGATCTCGAGGATCTGACCGCGCTCGGGCATTTCGACGCCCACGCCTTCGCCGCGTGGATAGCGGAACGAGATCGGGCCGGCATCGTAGGCAGCGGCCGTGCGCACCATGTGCTTCAGTTCCGCCTCGTCGGCGGCGGCCATCACCACGAAGCCTGGAAGAGTCGCGAGATAGGTCGTGTCGAAGGAGCCCGCATGAGTCGGGCCGTCGGCACCGACGAAACCGGCGCGGTCGATCGGGAAGCGCACCGGCAGGCCCTGGATCGCCACGTCGTGCACGACCTGGTCGTAACCGCGCTGCAGGAAGGTGGAATAGAGCGCTGCGAACGGCTTGTAGCCTTCGGCGGCAAGGCCGGCGGCAAAGGTCACGGCGTGCTGTTCGGCAATGCCGACATCAAAGCAGCGCGACGGATGGACCTTGGCAAACTTGTCGAGCCCGGTGCCCGAGGGCATGGCGGCGGTGACAGCGACGATCTTGTCGTCGAAGCCGGCTTCCTGCGTCAGCGCATCGGCAAAGACCGAGGTATAGGCCGGCGCATTCGGCTTGGCTTTTGCCTGGGCGCCGGTGATGACGTCGAACTTGTTGACGCCGTGGTACTTGTCGGCGGCAGCTTCCGCCGGCGGATAGCCCTTGCCCTTCTGCGTGACCACATGGATCAGCACCGGCCCCTTGGCGTTGTCGCGCACGTTGCGTAGCACCGGGAGCAGATGGTCGAACGAATGCCCGTCGATCGGGCCGATATGGTAGAAGCCCATCTCCTCGAACAGTGTGCCGCCGGTGACGTAGCCGCGGGCATGCTCGACCGCACGGGTGATTGCCCGGTCCACGGTTTTGCCGAGATAGGCGGTCAGCTTCTTGCCGACTTCGCGGATACCCATATAGGTGCGGCCGGAGGCAAGGCGCGCGAGATAGGCGCTCATGGCGCCAGTCGGCGGCGCGATCGACATGTCGTTGTCGTTGAGGATGACGATCAGCCGCGCATCGAGCGCGCCGGCATTGTTCAGTGCCTCATAGGCCATGCCGGCCGAAAGCGCACCGTCGCCGATGACGGCAATGACGTTGCGGTTCTTGCCGTCGAGGTCGGCGGCGACCGCCATGCCGAGGCCGGCGGAAATCGATGTCGAGGAGTGCGCGGCACCGAAGGGATCGTATTCGCTCTCGGCGCGGCGGGTGAAGCCCGAGAGGCCGCCTTCCTGGCGCAGCGTCCGGATGCGATCGCGGCGGCCGGTCAGGATCTTGTGCGGATAGCACTGGTGGCCGACGTCGAAGATCAGCCGATCATGCGGTGTGTTGAAGACCTTGTGGATGGCGATCGTCAGCTCGACGACGCCAAGGCCCGCGCCAAGGTGCCCGCCGGTGCGCGATACCGCGTCGATCATTTCTGCCCGGACTTCTCCGGCAAGCTGCGGCAAATCCTTGTCGTCGACCTTCTTCAGATCGTCGGGAAAGGTCACCTTGTCGAGCAAGGGAGTAGCCGGCATCGGATTGGTTGGCAGTTGTGTCACGCTGCATGCCTCATGCGCGCCGTGGGATCAGGCGCGCGATAGTTGGTGGTACCGTCGAAGCGGCTCTTTAGACGCAATCGTTGCTGAATGCAAAATTAGGCGTTCCTGCGTCGTCAACCAAGAGACTAGCGCATGATTCTGTGAATCGAAATCGATTCAAGCGTCATGAGGCAATGTTGCGCGGTTTTCCGCACCCAGCCTGTGCCACTTCAGGTCGCAGTCAGCCCTCGGGCAGCGGAACAAATTCCTCTTCGTCTCCGGGCACGATGTCGAAGCGGCCGGTGCGCCACTCTTCCTTGGCTTTCTCGATACGCTCTTTCGAAGACGAAACGAAATTCCACCAGATGTGGCGGGAAGACCCGAGTGCGGCCCCGCCAAAGAGCATGACGTGACAGCCCTGAGGTCCTGCCGTCACCGTGATCTCGTCGCCCGGACGGAAGACAAGCAGCTGGTTGTCGGCAAAATGGTCGCCGGCGATGATCGCCTCACCGGAGAGGATGTAGAGCGCACGCTCTTCCCATTGCGCGGCGAAAGGCGCGCTCTTGCCCGGCGCAATGTTGAGGTCGACATAGATCGTGTCGGTGAAAACCGAGACCGGCGACTTAGCGCCTTCGAAACTGCCGATCACCACCCGCGCCTTGATGCCGTCGTCGCTCATATGCGGCAGCATCTGCTCTTCGGTATGGCTGAAGATCGGGTCGATTTCTTCCTTGTGGTCGGGCAACGCCAGCCACGTTTGCAGGCCCGAGATCGAGCGCGCATGTCCGCGCTGGTTCTCCGGCGAGCGCTCTGAATGCACGATGCCGCGTCCGGCGGTCATCAGGTTCACGTCGCCGGGGCGGATGACCATTTCCGTACCAAGGCTGTCGCGATGCTTGATCTCGCCGTCGAAGAGATAGGTGACGGTCGAAAGGCCGATATGCGGATGCGGACGCACGTCGATCGCCTCACCGGCCCGCAAGAGTGCCGGCCCCATCCGGTCGAAGAAGATAAAGGGGCCAACAAGGCGGCGTTTTGCGGAGGGCAGGGCACGGCGCACCTGCAGCCCGCCGATATCGCTGGTGCGCGGAACGATCAGATGTTCGATGGCGTCGCAGGCGGGCTTGTCGCCGGCAAGCGGATCGGGGCCTGGGAAGAAGGACATGCGCGTGCTCCCGTTTTTTGCTGTCGCATCAAGTACTAACGCCTATGACGTCAGGCGGGTAGGGGCGAAGCAAGGACGCAGTGTTTCCGCGCAGCGATCAATCCGATCTTGGCAATTCCGGGAGAAGCGTGAAGCGTTTTCGTCCGGAATTGCGATGAAACGATCAATCGGCGTCGAGCGGTTCCACGCCCTGCGGCTTGCCGGCGCGGTCAAGGCGGATCTTTTCGATGCGGTCCTCGGCGGCCTTCAGCAGTGCCTCGCAATGCTTCTTCAGAGCTTCGCCGCGCTCGTAGATCTCGATCGACTTGTCGAGGGCGACGTCACCGCGCTCCAGCGCCGAAACGATCCGCTCCAGTTCCTCTACGGCCTGCTCGAAGGAGAGGGCGGAAACGTCCGGTTGCGTGGTGGTGTTCATGGTTACCCTCTTATCAGTCTCAAGATGTGCAGACCGGCCGATTCGGCCAGGCCCTGAAGGTCATAGCCGCCTTCGAGCAGGCTGACCATGCGGTTGCCGGCGCTACGATCGGCGATCTCGTGCAGGCGTCCGGTCGCCCAGTCGAAATCCTCGGCGACGAGGTTGATCTGCGCCAGCGGGTCGCGGTGATGCGCATCGAAGCCGGCGGAGATCAGGATGAAGTCCGGCCGGAAATTGGTGAGCGCCGAAAGCACGCGGCTGCGGAACGCCTCGCGAAAATGCTCACTGCCCATGTTCGGCGACAGTGGCGCGTTGACGATGTTGCCCTTGATGCCCGTCTCGTCCTTGGCGCCGGTGCCGGGATAGAGCGGCATCTGGTGCGTCGAGCAGAAAAGCACCGATGGATCGTTCCAGAAGATGTCCTGCGTACCGTTGCCGTGGTGCACGTCCCAGTCGACGATCGCGACGCGCTCGGCCCCATGGACCTTCTGGGCATATCGGGCGGCGATCGCCACCGTGTTGAAAAGACAGAAGCCCATCGCCCTGTTCTTTTCGGCGTGGTGTCCCGGCGGCCGCGCAGCAACGAAGGCGTTGTCGGTCTCGCCGGTAAAGACTGCATCGACGGCCGCAACCGCGCCGCCTATGCCCGTCAACGCGGCTTCCAGGCTCAACGGGCTTGCATAGGTATCCGCCTCTAAATGATTGAGGCCTTCCTCCGGAATGGCGCGTTTGACCTCACGCAAGTGTTCTTCCGGGTGTGCGAGCATCACGAGATCTTCGCTCGCCTTCTTCGCCTCGATCCGCTTGAGATCGGCGAAGTTCGGATGTTCGAGCGCGAGGTTCAGCGCCTTCAGCCGGTCCGGCCGTTCAGGATGCCCCTCCGGAACCTCGTGTTCCAGAAAGACCGGATTTTCATAGAGGAACGTGGTCATGCCCGGAACCTAGTGCGCCCACCCCGCAAGGTCCATGGTGGCGCAGCCGAAAGACAGATTTTTCAACAGCGCGGATCGATGAGCAGCTTGCCGTCGCGGCCCGGATCCGCCTGATGCGCAAGCGCCGCGTCGAGCCGGCTCAGCGGATAGATCTCAGCGATGCGGCTGGAAAAAAGGCCGGTTCGCAGACCTTCGAAACTTTTCGCAAAGGCCGCTTCTATCGCTGGCCGCCCGGCCGAATGCACCCAGGTCCGCAGCCACAGGAAGGAAAAGCGGATATCCGGCCGCGCCTGGATCGCCGCCTGCGGCACCGGAACGCCGCTCAGCGCCCCATACTGGATGAAAGCGCCGCCCGGTTCGAGCGCGCGTCGGATGAGATCGCCGGCGAAGGCACCGCCAACTGCGTCGATGATTGCGTCGAGGCGAAGCTGCGGCACGTGGCTCTCGTCGCCAAGTATGATGTGGCCGGGAACCTCGGTTGCCAGCCGCTCGGCGCTGCGCTGGCTGCGGACGATGCCGGTGGCATCGGCTCCTTCGCCGGCGAGCAGCTTCATCAGCATGCCGCCGATCGCCGATCCGGCCGCCGTGACGCCGATGCGGCGACCATCGAGCGAACCGAAATGCGCACGCAGCGCCTCGGTCAGTTGCAGCGCGGTCAGCGGATTGACGTAGCAGGTCGCCGCATCGGTCTCGCTGATGTCCTCGGGCAGGGCGAAACACCATTCGGCCGGCCTGATCAGATACTCCTGCCACAGGCCGCTGGCGCCGATCGGGATCACCCGGTCGCCGACTTTTAGCGTCGTGACGCCGGTGCCTATGCGCGTCACCGTACCGAAGCCCTCGAAACCCGGCACGAAGGGCAAAGTTGTGCGGGCGCTATAGGCGCCGGTCACCGGGATCAGATCGGACGGGTTGATGGCGGCGAGCGACAGCGCCACTTCGACTTCGCCGGGTCCAGGCGCTGCGCGGTTCGCGTCGACAAGCGCAATCACTTGCCGGGGATCGCCGAACTGGCTAACGAGGGTGGAGCGCATCGTCAGGGAGCCTCGCATGGACGGCAGGGAGCTGGAGAACGTCACGGAAATCCGCATTCCGTTTCGCGATATAGACATGCACGGCCACATGCACAATGCCGCTTATTATGCCCATGCCGAGGCCGCGCTCTCCAGTCTGTGGCGCCATCGCCCCCATGTGGTCAACGAACCGAGTTATCTCGTTCGCCGCTCTGGCTGCGTCTATCACCGCGGCTTGCGCTATGACGAGCCCGCGCGTTTTACGGTCAACGTTGCGAAGGTCGGTGGCAGCTCGATCAGCTTTGCCGTGAAGGTCGAAGCGCGGGGGCAGTTGGCGGCAGAAGTCGAGGTCGTCTGGGTGGCGGTCGATCCTCAACGGCACACACCGCTACCGCTGCCGACGGCAACGCGCGAATGGCTGGCGGCCTACGCCGTTTAACCAAAGCAATTCCAGGAAAAGTGCGAAGCGGTTTTCCGTCCGGAATTGCGGACTGAGAGACCAATTCGAGGAAAAGTGCGAAGCGTTTTCGTGGGCGTTCTTAAGCCGCGCGAAACAAGGCGACGATGCCCATGCCGCCGCCGACGCCCATCATTGCCAACCCTTCCGCGCCCTTCGGCGATGTCTGCATCTGCGAGAAGAGCCGGACGGTGAGGATCGCCCCCGAGGCGCCATAGGGATGGCCGAGCGCGATAGCGCCACCGTCGAGATTGACCCTCTCCGCCGGGATATCGAGCTGTTCGAGGCTTCCGAGCACCTGGGAGGCGAAGGCCTCGTTGAATTCGATAAAATTGGTCTTTGCCGGATCGAGCGCGGGTTGTCGCGCTTTCAGCTTCTGCATCGCCGGAACAGGGCCGAGCCCGAGCAGGTTGGGATCGACGCCCGCCGTCGCCGCATCGACGAATTCGAGCGCGAAGGGAACGCCAAGTCGGCGCGCTTCGGCAAGGCTCGTGACCAGTACCATAGCCGCGCCGTCGTTGATCGGGCAGGCATTACCGGCGGTCACCGTCCCACCCTCGACGAAGACCGGCTTCAGCCGCTGCAGGGTTTCTATCGAAGCATTGGCGCGCGGGCACTCGTCGTTCGATACCGAGCCTGCCGCCGTTTCGATCGCCACGATTTCGCGGGTGAAACGGCCGGCAAGGGCCGCCTCGACCGCGCGTCGATGGCTTTGTAGCGCAAAGACGTCTTGCCGTTCGCGGGAGATCCCGCAGGCGGCCGCGACGTTTTCGGCGGCCACACCCATGTCCGGATCGCCGATCTCGTCCGGCGCCATGCGCGCCCGTTTGACCGGTGCCAGTTCGCCGCCGCGCTCCAGCGGCGGCCTCAGGCGGATATGCGCGCGGCTGGCGCTCTCGGTGCCGCCGGCCAGATAGAAGCGGCCGGCACCCGCCTGGATCATTCGCGCGGCAAGCGTGATCGCCTCCAGCCCGGATCCGCACTGGCGATCAACGGTGACGCCCGGTGTCGAGACCGGCAGGCCCGCCTCAAGGGCGGCGAGCCGCGCAAGATTTCCGGCGCTGTTGGCGGCATTTCCAAGGATGACATCGTCGATGTCGGTCGCTTTCAGACCGGTATCGCGGAGAATGCGGGCGATCAACGGTGCTGCCAGCCGCGACGGCTCGATATCGCGAAGCGCGCCGTTGACGCGGCCGATCGGCGTCCGGAGCGCGGCGATGATCACCGGTATGCGTGCGGGGTCAGTCGATGAGTTCGAGAGCATCGTTTCCATCCGCGATCCACTGTCTGAGCGTGCCCGCCGCCACCTTGCCCGACTGCGTCATCGGCATATTCCGGCAAAGCCAGAAGCGACGGGGATGCTTGTAGCGCGGCAGATGGGCGGCGAGATGACGGTCAAGCGCTTCTTTATCAAATATACGGCCCTCCGGCTCGATGACGGCGACGAGTTCGCTGCCGAGATCCGGGTGATCGAGCCCGAGGACAAGCGCTGCGTGAACGCCGGCATCAGCGACGAGCACTACTTCCACCTCCTGCGGGTAGATGTTGTTGCCGCCCGATAGCACCATGCCGCCGGCGCGGCCGAGAAGGTGCAATGTCCCGTCTTCATCGAGGAAGCCGAGATCACCGACGGTTGCAAGCGACCCAAGGCGGCGAAAGCCGGCTCCGTCGGCGTCGCCGACATAACCGTCGGAGATGAGGGCGCTGTCGACGAAGATCGTACCCGTCTCGCCCGTTGGCGTTGCGCTCCCTTTGTTGCTGCGGATGCTGAGCGTGACGCCGGGAAAGGCGCGGCCGACGGCGGTAGCCGAAGCGGTGTCGCTCTCGGTCGCAACGCTGATGAAGCCGAGCTCCGAGGCGCCGTAGTATTCGATGATATTTGCTTTCGGAAAAGCAAGCACGGCGCTGGCACGATCACTCGCCGTCAGCTTGGCACCGGCGACCGTGATCTGGGTGACCGATGCCTGTGACCTGTCCGTCGCTGCCACGCAGAGCCGCCGCAGCATTGTCGGCACCAGCACCAGACGCTGGACTTTTTCCGTCTCGATGATGGAAACCGCCCATGTCGCTTCGAAATGCGCGGCCCCGATGAACTGAGCACCGGCGACAAGGGTTTCGGCAAGCGCATAGAGTGTCAGCCCGTGCGCGAGCGGACCGGGGGCAAAGGTCAGGGTATTGCGGTCGATGCCGAAGAAGTGCTCGCCGATCGCCAGACTCCTTCGCCACGAGCCGCGATCGCGGACGATCGCTTTGGGCGTTCCTGTCGTGCCCGAGGTGAACACGATCAGAAAGGGCTCGCTGTCTTTGCCGACCGCGAGCGGCTCTCGTTCCTTGCCATTGGTCTCGCGGAAGGTTCGCGTCTTGCCGCTTGCCGGGGCAAGGAGCGACAAGGCGGCGCCATCGGCGACGATGATGAGATCGGGAGACAGGCGATCGCGCATGGCTTGGCGCGCCGCTTCCGGCAGATGCGGGTCGATCAGTGCGACGCAGTTGCCGCCGCTGGTGGCGGCGAGAAAGGCGGCTGCGAAGAGCGGGTGATTGCCGGCCTCCAGCACAATCAGGCGGGTGCGGTCGCCCAGCACGCTACGGCGTTCGGCAATCCCAACCAGATCGTCGAAAGCTTCGGCAAGTGCGCCGGCGATGCAAGCGAGTTCGCCGAAAGTGAAAACCCGGCCCTCGATTTGGAAGGCCGGGGCATGCGGACGGTCTTCCGCGTGGCGATTGATCGCGGCGGCAAACGGCATCGGCTCAGGTGCGAACCGGCAGCAGCGGATAGCCGGCGTAGACGGCACGCGCGGCGAGCGTCGCGATTGCAGCCTTCAAGAGGTCGCCCGGGATGAAAGCGAGCGAGCCGGTGGCAACCGCCAGCAGCGGCGTGCCGGTGACGACCGAGACCCAGGGCACGCCGATCGCATAGAGCACGGCGATGCCGCCGAGGACGGACGCCAGGAAGAAGCCGATGAACTGGCGCGTTTCGGCCTGGCCTTCGCGCACGGTGCGCTCGGCGATGAGACCGGTAACGAAAGCGGCGACAACCCAGCCGACGATGAAGCCGCCGGAAGGGCCGGCGATGACCGCAAGGCCGCCGCGGCCGCCCGAAAGTACCGGCAGGCCGATCGCGACCAGAAGCAGGAACAGCAGGAAGGCAAGCGCCCCACGCTTGGCGCCGAGAATGCAGCCGGCGAGCATCACGCCCATGGACTGCGCGGTGGTCGGTACCGGAATGAAGCCGAGCGTGATCGGCGGGATGAGGCCGAGCACGACAACGATCGCTGCGAAGAGGGCGATGAGGACGAGGTCTCTGGTGTTCATGCGGATCCGGTTCCCTTATTTATTAGTAGGCGCGAATTTATTGGCGGCGAAATCCGCGCGCGTCAATCGCTGCGGCAATCGTATCGGCGTCCTTGAGCGTCAGGATGATCAGCGGCCCGATGATCGTCAACGGTCTGACGGGCAGCCCGCGGGCGCGATGGGCCTCGCGAATCGCCTCGTAGCGCGCAAAGATATCCGGGACGAAGCGCAGCACGAGCCCGAGCGCCAGGCTGACGTCGGCCGCCCGCACCAGGCCGAGGCGCTCGAGCGGTGTCAGCAGGATGGTGACCTCATCCATGAAGGCGCTGATCGTCGTCGTCGCCGTCACTGCGGCTGCAAACAACACCAGCGCCATCAGCCGCAATGTCAAAGTCGCGACCTCGGCAAAGGAGAGATAAAAAAGATTGACCGCTGCCAAAAAGAAGATCGTCAGGAACACGAAGCCGACACGCTTGATCGCGTCCTTCGGCGACAGCCCGACGGACAGATAGAGGCCGGCGGCGATGATGAAGGCGATCGTCTGAAGGGCGAGCGACGAGCTGAGGAAGAGGCCGATGCTCAGCACCAGCAGCGCGACAAGTTTCGCCCGCACGGGCAGCCGGTGCAGCAGGCTGTTGCCCTCGATATGCAGGCTCGTCAGCATCCGGCGATCTCGTGATAGTGACGGATGGTCTCGCCTGGATCGCCGTCAGCGGCAAGTCGGCCTTCGTGGAAAAGCAGCAGCCGGTCGACATTTTCGACCAGCCCGAGATCATGGGTGATCACCACCGTATCTTCCGGCAGTCCATCGATCGCGGCGGCGACACGGCGGCGGTTCCTGAGGTCGAGCTGGTTCGTCGGCTCGTCTAGGATCAGGATCTTCGGATCGGTGACGACGACGCTCGCCATGGCGACGAGTTGCGTTTCGCCGCCCGAAAGCTCGTGCACGCGCCGACGCGCCAGGTGCTCGATGCCGAAGCGTGACAGTGCGCCTTGCATTCGGCGGTCGATCTCTTCGCGGGAGAGCCCGCGGTTCTTCAATCCGAAGGCGATGTCCTCGGCGACGATGGGCATGATCAGCTGGTGCTGTGGATTTTGGAAGATGAAGCCGGCTTCAGAAAGTACGGCACGATCATCCGCGACCGTATCGAGCCCATTGACCCTGACGTTGCCGGAGGAAGGCTTGACCAGGCCGTTGATCAGCCGGGCAAAAGTGGTCTTGCCGGAACCGTTGAGCCCGATGATGCCGATGCGCTTTTCGGTAAGTGTGAGCGTCAGGGGCTGCAATGCCACCCGCTCGCCGAAGCGGACCGCGCAATCGGTAAAGCGGATGTCCATCCCGTTCCTCGCTGTCTCCGGCTCGCGCCTTTTTCGGGTTGCTCTATAGGCCAAGTCCGCCAACAAGGGCAATGCGGGTGATCCTCCGGATCCCGCGTTTGAATTATGGGAATAAAAGCCTATTCTTGTTGCCATGACGATTCGCCTTTCCAACAGCGACGCCCGTCGCATCTTCCTCGCCAAGCAGGGCCTTTCCGGCGCGCCGAACCGTGCGCTCGGCAAGGAGGGCCTGTTGAAGCTCATCCACGGCATCGGCTTTGTGCAGGTGGACAGCATCGCCACCGTCGAACGCGCCCATCATCAAATCCTGTTTGCCCGCAACCAGACCTATCGTCGGGAGCATTTGACGGCGTTGCTGGAAGACGATCGCGATCTGTTCGAACATTGGACGCACGACGCTTCGATCATTCCGAGCAGTTTCTTCCGCTACTGGAAGCATCGCTTCAAATGGGAAGGCGAGACGATCGTCGAGCGCTGGCAGAAATGGCGCGGCGAAGGTTTTGAGAAGGGCTGCGACGACACCTATGCACGGATCGCCGAGGGTGGCCCGGTGCTGGCCCGCGATCTGAAGGAAGTCGAGCACGAATCCGGCGGCTGGTGGAACTGGCATCCCTCCAAGACCGCGCTCGAAGTGCTCTGGCGCACGGGAAAGCTTGCGATCGCGAGGCGCGAGAATTTCCAGAAGGTCTATGACCTGACTGAGCGGGTGATCCCGCCGCATCACCAGGACGGCGACGTCAGCCACCAGGAATTCATCGACTGGGCCTGCCGCAGCGCGCTTGAGCGCCTGGGTTTTGCCACCCACGGCGAGATCGCCGCCTTCTGGGATCTCGTCTCCCCGGATGAAGCGAAGACCTGGGTCGCCGAGCATCGCGATGAACTCGTTGAGGTGCAGATCGAGGCGATCGACGGCGGACGCCCGCGCGCCGCCTTCGCTTTCACCGGTTTTCCAGAAACGCTGGGCGATATTCCCGAACCCCCCGGTCGTGTTCGGGTGCTCAGCCCCTTCGACCCGCTGCTGCGCGATCGCAACCGCGCGGAAAGGCTCTTCGGCTTCTTCTATCGCATCGAGATCTTCGTGCCCGAAGCCAAACGCGAATATGGCTACTACGTTTTCCCGCTTATCGAGGGCGATCGGCTCATCGGCCGCATCGACATGAAGGCGGACCGCAAGCGGGGCAGCCTTGATGTCCGTAAGCTCTGGCTCGAAACGGGCGTCCGCGCCTCGGCGGGGCGCCTGGAGCGCATCGATGCGGAGCTTGAGCGGGTCGCCCGGTTCGCCGGCGTCGAGCGGGTCGAACGCCTCGAAGGCTGGAACACGTCATTCACATGATATTTTCCTTGGCTTGAACCCGCGGCCTTCCTAAATGGAGGCAATAGATATCTCGATGCGGGAGCGCAGCACATGAACACCGATCTGATGAGCCTCTTCGATGCCGATGAGGCAACGATCCGCAAGGTTCTCTCGGAAACGCTCGCCGGTGCCGACGACGGCGAACTGTTCCTCGAACATGCCCAGGCGGAGGTGCTGTCCTTCGACAATGGCCGTCTCAAGGGCGGCAGCTTCAACACCGACCAGGGCTTCGGTCTTCGCGCCGTTGCCGGCGAGGCGGTCGGCTATGCCCATTCCGGCGAGCTTTCGCTGTCTGCGCTGCGCCGGGCCTCCGACGCCGTGGCACAGGTGACGCGCGGCTATGCCGGCTCCTATGCCGCCGCGCCGCAGCGCACCAACAAGAAGCTCTACGGCGATGAGAACCCGATCGGCGAACCGAGCTTCGAGGCGAAGGTTGCCCTGTTGCAGGAGATCGACGCCTATCTGCGCGCCAAGGACCCGAAGGTCCGCCAGGTCACCGCGTCGATCGCCGCCAGCTGGCAGGTCGTCGATATCCTGCGCGCCGACGGCCATCGTGTGCACGACGTCAGGCCGATGACGCGCATCAACATCTCGGTCGTAACCGGCGATGGCGATCGCCAGGAAAGCGGCTCATTCGGCACCGGCGGGCGCCGTGGTTTCGGCGATTTCGTCACCGAGGAGAACTGGAAGATGGGCGCCGACGAGGCGCTGCGCCAGGCACTGGTCAATCTCGAAGCGATAGATGCGCCGGCCGGTACCATGGACGTGGTGCTCGCCTCCGGCTGGCCGGGCGTCATGCTGCATGAAGCGGTCGGCCATGGCCTCGAAGGTGACTTCAACCGCAAGAAGACTTCGGCCTTTGCCGGCCTTTTGGGCGAGCAGGTCGCTGCCAAGGGCGTCACCGTCGTCGACGACGGCACCATCGAGGCGCGCCGCGGTTCGATCTCGATCGACGACGAGGGCACGCCGTCGGGCTACAACGTGCTGATTGAGGACGGCAAGCTCGTCGGCTACATGCAGGACCGACAGAACGCCCGATTGATGGGCATGCAGCCCACCGGCAACGGCCGTCGCCAGGGCTACGCCCATGTGCCGATGCCGCGCATGACCAACACCTACATGCTCTCGGGCGACAGGACGCCGGACGAAATCATCGCCTCGGTGAAAAAGGGCATCTATGCCGTTTCCTTCGGCGGTGGCCAGGTGGACATCACCTCCGGCAAGTTCGTGTTCGGCTGCACCGAGGCCTATCTGATCGAAAACGGCAAGATCGGCGCGCCGGTCAAGGGCGCCATGCTGATCGGTAATGGCCCGGATGCGATGAAGCGGGTGACCATGGTCGGCAACGACACCAAGCTCGACACCGGCATCGGCAATTGCGGCAAGGCCGGCCAGTGGGTGCCGGTTGGCGTCGGCCAGCCGCACCTGCGTATGGACCAGGTCACGGTCGGCGGCACGCAGGCGTAGCTTCGAGCGGGCTTGGCTTCAGAAACAGCCGACAGTTCCGCCGCCTTGGGCGGAACTGTCTAAATCGCGCCGCCGCCGTCAGCCGCGCGACGGCAGCATCATGCAATCATAGGAACGCTGCTTGAGCGCATCGCAGGCGGCCGCTGCTGCGTCCCGGCTCGAAAAGCCGACGAAGCGGGCGCGGTACACCGCATTGGCGCCCTTGCCGACAGCTTCCGTGTAGGGTGTGGCCCCTGCGAGCGGCGCACCGGCTTCCGAACGTGCCTGGGCGAGCAGCATGCGCGCGGCCTCCGCTGACGGTGCCGCTGAAATCTGGATCTGCCAGCCGCCGGTCGTAGCCGGAACCGCGGCCGTCGTTTCGATCTCGGCAACCTCGGTCGGGCGTTCCGCAGGGATGGCGGTCGTGGCGGTGGCCGCAATCAGGGCAGCAACGGAATCCTGCTTCGCCCTCTGCGGCGCGGTGTAGGGCATCGGAACGTCCGATGTGCTGGCCGCTGCAACCTCGACCGGCGCTTCAACCACTTTGCCACCGCGCGCCGACGCCACGAGCTGCCTGCCGCCCTTGGCCGCCTTGCCGACATGGCGATCGAGAAGTGCGGCCATCTTGGCATCGCGGCTGCGCGCCGTCTTGCCGCCGAGCACGACGCCGACCACCCGGCGATTGCCATCCTTGACGGCGCTGACGAGATTGAAGCCGGAGGCGTTCGTATAGCCGGTCTTGATGCCGTCCATGCCCTCGTAGCGATACATCAGATTGTTGTGGCCACGGACCTTGCGGCCGCGGAAATTGAAGCTCTCGGTCGCAAAGAGCTGATACTCGCGCGGGAAGTCGCGCATCAGCGCGACAGCGAGCGTCGACATTTCGCGCGCCGTCGTCACCTGCTTGCTCGCCGGCAGGCCCGAGGCATTGATGAACATGGTCTTGCTCATGCCGAGTTGACGCGCCTTGGCTGTCATCATTCGGGCGAAATTCGCTTCCGAGCCTCCGAGCTTTTCTGCCATGGCTGCCGCCGCGTCGTTGCCCGAGCGCACGATCATCCCCATCACCGCTTCGCGGACCGTGATCGTCATGCCCGACTTGAGGCCGAGGCGCATTGGCGGTTTTGCTGCCGCCGCCTTCGACACCTTGATCTTGCTGTCCCAGGAGAGTTCGCCGCGCTTGAGTGCCTCGAAGGCCATATAGATGGTCATCATCTTGGTCAGTGAAGCCGGGTGATTGAGGACGTCAGGGTTTTCTGCCGAGAGAACCTTGCCGGTGCGTGCGTCGAGAACCAGGGAGGCGGTTCCGGCGATGGCGGTTGCAGACCCAAGGGCGAGAGCAAAGGTCGCCAGCAGGAGGCAGCGCAAGGTTTTCATGTTGGTCCCCGTCAAAGAGCGCCTTTGGACAGGCGCGATGCTGTTTCGTTTTGTGACAAGATCCGTGGCTTTGCTGCAACTTTACGGCGGAATGTAACATTTCTACGCTGTTTTCCGGGTTGTGGTAAATGGCTGATGAACATCCTTCCGTTCAACAAGGTTTAACGCCCTCGCCGTTAACCTTCCAGCCTCTACGCCCGGATGGGAGCGTACGAGGCAGCTTGGGGACCGAACATCAGGAACACGATCAGAACAGTTGTTCGCCGCGCCGCGATCGCCGGCGGTCTGGAGGTTGCCGGAGGGCTGAGTCGCGCCGGGCTGATGGCTGGCGCACGCGGGCAGGGTGCGATCTTCACGCTGCACCATGTCCGGCCGAAACTGGGCCGCGCCTTCGATCCGAATGCCCATCTGGAGATCACGCCGGAATTCCTCGATGCGGCCTTGGCCACACTGACGCATGATGGCTACCGCTTCGTCGCGCTCGACCAGTTGCCGGCGGCCCTGGAGGCGGGAGGCGCACCGATCGCCTGTTTCACTCTCGATGACGGCTATCGGAACAATCTGGAACACGCTCTGCCGGTGTTCGTACGCCATCACGCGCCCTTCACTGTCTTCGTCACCGGCGGGTTCGTTGATCGCACTCACACGCTCTGGTGGGAAACGCTCGCCGACATACTGGCGACGAACGAGGCGCTGCGCTTCGACTTCGGCCGCGGCGCCGAGACGCTGCCGACGCAGGCGGCTGCGGAAAAGCAGGTCGCCTTTAGTCGCGTCGCGGCCTTCATTCATGGCCGCGATGAAGCGGCGGCGATTGCTTCACTCAATGCTGCAGCGATCGCGCATGGTGTCGATCCGCTGGCGATCACCGAGCGATTGACTTTGGATCAGGCAGGGTTGCGGCAGTTGATCGAAAGCCCGCTGGCAGGCCTCGGCGCGCACACGATCAGCCATCGTTCTGTTGCGCGCCTCAGCGGCGAAGACGCAAGGAGAGAGATCTCCCAGTCGGCGGAGCGCGTTGAGGCGATTGCCGGCCGCCGGCCGACGACCTTCGCCTATCCCTATGGCGATGCACCCGCGGTGTCGGCGCGCGATCATCGCATCGTCGCCGATCTCGGTTTTGCCCTCGCGGTCACCACCCAGCCCGGCACGCTTGTGGAACGAGCACGCTCCCGCCTTCATGCGCTGCCACGCATCTCTCTGAACGGCCATTTCCAGCAGGCACGTTACGTGTCGGCACTGGCCTCGGGCGTCCCTTTCCGGCTGACGAAGGGATAGGGCGCCGAGGCCTAGCGCCTCAGGGGTACATGCGCACCTTTTCCCATCCGCCTTCAGGTGTCGCCCGACGGAACTCCATCCGGTCATGCAGCCGGAACGGACGGTCGTGCCAGAACTCGATCGAGGTCGGGAGGATACGGAAACCCGACCAGTGGCTCGGACGCGGGATCTCGCCGAGTGCGTGGCGGGCCGTGTACTCGGCGACGGCCTTTTCGAGAGCGAATCGGCCCTCGAGTGGGCGCGACTGCTTCGAGGCCCAGGCACCGATGCGGCTGCCGCGCGGGCGGCTCTTGAAATACTCGTCCGCCTCTTCGTCGGTTACGATCTCGACCGGTCCGCGCACACGCACCTGCCGCCGGAGCGATTTCCAGTGGAAGCACATCGCCGCCTTGCGGGCGCCAAGGATTTCCTGGCCCTTCTGGCTTTCGAAATTCGTGTAGAAAACGAAGCCGCGTTCGTCGAAGCCCTTGAGCAGCACCATGCGGACATTCGGCAGTCCGTCGCTGTCGACCGTGGCAAGTGCAACGGCATTAGGGTCGTTGATCTCGCTGCCTTCCGCGTCCTTCAGCCATGCGCCAAACAGGGAAAAGGGCTCATTTGATTCGGTGAAGTCACCGCTTGTTAACTCATTCGCCGCCATTATTGCGTTCCAATGCCGTGATGTCTGGCGCGGAAATACTTCGGGATGAACCCGACCGGTGTTTCCGCATCGAAAATGTCGGAGCCTGTATGTTGACCACTCGAGCAACGTGCGGCTCCAGCGAGTCTGACAGGATTGCCGTGCAAGACATAGCAAAGTGGATCGACGCCAAGAAGGGGTTTTCCTTCGCCTTGCTGCGTAGCGCGGCAATTTGCCTGCCGGTCCTGGCGCTTTCCGGCTGCATGGGCGCGAGTCTCGATCTCTTTGGCAGTGGTGTCGACCGCACCGTCTCGACCGGCACCGTTCCTCTCGCCAAAACCTCCGATGGTCTCTCCGATGCGGTCATGGTCCGCAATGCCGTAACTTCGGCCGAACTCGGCAGCGGCTCGATCAATCCGATCCCCTGGGCCAACGCGACTTCGGGCAGTGCCGGTGTCATCAGCAGCATTCAGGAAGACCGTGCGAGCGGCATGCTCTGCCGCCGGTTCACCACGACACGCCATTCCTACGAGGGCATTGCAAAGTTCGATGGCAACACCTGCCAGGGCGGAGATGGCGCCTGGTATCTGACCAGCTTCGGCCCGCGCGCCTGAAGCGGGGTTTGGAAATCGGCGATTAACCACAAATCCCTAAAAGTGCGCGTGATCGCCCGCAGATCTCATTCCGGCGCCGCGCGCACGGTCGCGGCTAACCACTATTTAGCAAGTTCTTTGGATCATCGGTGCTCAGTGGACGGGCGACAATGACGCCTTCAATCGGGGCATAAGGCGGGCGTCAGGGAGAGGCCGCCGATCAGAGAAGATGGTAGAAGCCATGCGTGATCCCTATGCGATCCTCGGTGTCCGGCGCAATGCCGGGCTGGACGAAATCAAGGCGGCCTGGCGTTCGCTGGCAAAGGCCGTGCATCCTGACCACAACCAGGACGACCCGACCGCCGCTGAGCGCTTTGCCGAGGCGGGCAAGGCCTACGAGCTTCTGCGCGATCCGAAGCTTAGAAGCCGCTACGACTATGCGCGCCGCGAGGCCGAGCTTCGTCGCATGGAGGCGATGAAGGCGAAGATGCGCGGCAATGCGCAAGAGGAGGCGCCTGTCGATGCGGAGACGGCCGAAGACGCCATCTCGCAGATATTTGGCGCCGAGGCGCGTGCCAGGTCGGCCCGGCCATCGCCGAAGCCGGCGTCGAACCCATCGCCCAAGCCCGCGCCGAAACCGGCAGCCGCAAAGGAACCGGAACGGCCGGCTCAAGCTGCCGACGCAAAGCCGGAACCTGTGGCCGAAGCACAGCAGGAAGCTACCGCCAGGACGGAAACGCCGCTGATGCAGCGCGCCGCGGCGCCCGCAGCCGAACTCGTGGCAGCCATCGTCCGGCGCATCCGGGGTCGCGCGGCAAAAACTGCAGAGAAGGTGCCTGATCTTGCCGTCGATCTCACTGTCAGCATCGAGGATCTGATCAATCGCCAGCGCTTGACGATCGAGCTTCCGGATGGCGAGAGTCTGAAGGTTCAAGTTCCACCGGGTGCCGTCGACGGACAGACCATTCGCCTTGCGGAACAGGGCTATCGCGTCACCGGCATGAGCCGCGGCGATGTCGTCGTCACGCTCCGGGTCGATCAGGGCGGCGCCTTCCGCACCCGCGGCCTCGATCTGTTGACGACCCTGCCGATTGATCTGCAGGGCGCTGTCCTCGGCTGCGAAGAGCGCCTCGAAACGCCGGTGGGCCCGGTCAACGTCGTCGTGCCGGCCTGGTCCGGATCCGACAAGGTCATCCGCCTCACCGGCCAGGGCCTGCCTGGAACCTACGGTACCCACGGCGATCTCCTGGTGGAGTTGCGGCTGGTCCTGAAAGACGCGCCGGATGAGAAAGTGACCGATCTGATGAAGTCGCAGCGCGACGGACTCTATCTGTGACGGTCTATTTGTGACAGTTCGCTGACACTTTGAACCAATATTACGGGGACTAACAGTTCCTGATCTCAGGCGCGCTTGAACCACCCCTGCCACTATGCCATAGGCAATTCTCGACAATCTGCCGCACCCGTTCCGGTGGGGTGTCTATGACATTTGTGAACTTTGGCACCGGCGCCGGCCGTTGCTGGAAATAGTATTGGGGACTTACCATGGCTCAGGCATCCGGTCTGATGAAGGGCAAGCGCGGCGTCATCATGGGCGTTGCAAACAACCGTTCCATCGCATGGGGCATTGCCAAGGCCATCCACGCGCAGGGTGGTGAAGTCGCGTTGACCTATCAGGGCGATGCGCTGAAGAAGCGCGTCGAGCCGCTGCTCGCCGAAATCGACGGCTTCATGGCCGGCCATTGCGACGTCAGCGACGAAGCCAGCATTGATGCCGTCTTCGATACGCTCGAAAAGCACTGGGGCAAGATCGACTTCGTCGTGCACGCCATCGGTTTCTCCGACAAGGACGAACTTACCGGCCGCTACGTCGATACTTCTCCCGACAACTTCGCCAAGACGATGCAGATCTCGGTCTACTCGTTCACCTCGGTTGCCCGTCGCGCTGAAAAGCTGATGACCGATGGTGGCTCGATGCTGACCCTGACCTACTACGGCGCCGAAAAGGTCATGCCGAACTACAACGTCATGGGTGTCGCCAAGGCTGCGCTCGAAGCCAGCGTGAAGTACCTCGCGGTCGACCTCGGCCCGAAGAACATCCGCGTCAATGCGATTTCCGCCGGCCCGATCAAGACGCTCGCTGCCTCCGGCATCGGCGACTTCCGCTATATCCTCAAGTGGAACGAGTACAACGCACCGCTGCGCCGTACCGTGACGATCGAGGAAGTCGGCGACGTCGGCCTCTACATGCTCTCGGACCTGTCGCGTTCGGTAACCGGTGAAGTCCACCACGCCGACAGCGGCTACCATGTCGTCGGCATGAAGGCTGTGGACGCGCCCGATATCTCCGTCATCAAGGACTGATCGAACCTCCGCTACCGGTTCGACGGCCTGCTGCCCGGAGGCATGTTGTGCTGATCTATGTGATCCGTCACGGACAGACCGACTGGAATGCCGAAAGCCGGCTCCAGGGGCAGAAGGACATCCCGCTCAATGATTTCGGTCGCCAGCAGGCGACCGGCAACGGTGTTGCGCTCGCCGGCATTCTCGGCGCCGACGCCGCACATTTCGATTTCGTCGCAAGCCCGCTTGGCCGCACGCGCGAGACCATGGAGCGCTTGCGGCTGGCGATGGGGCTCGAACCCACCGCCTACCGGACCGACGAACGGCTGAAGGAGGTTTCCTTCGGCGACTGGGAAGGACACACGCTTCCCGAGCTCAAACGCTCGGCGCCGCAAAGGATCGCCGAACGGCGCGCGGTGAAATGGGACTTTATCCCGCCGGGACCTGATGCCGAGAGTTACGAGATCCTGTCCTGGCGTGTTGCAGCCTGGCTGAAGGACGTAGCGAAGCCGACCGTCTGCGTCAGCCACGGCGGCGTCATCCGATCGCTATTCAAGCTGTTTGGAGAGATGGAGGCTGAGGAGGCGGCGTCTGCGGCGATCCCGCAGGATCGCCTTCTGCGCATTTCAGGCCGCACTATCGGCTGGATCTGACGGCCGAAAATAAAACCCGCCCCAAAGCAATGCCAGGAAAAGTTTGAAACGCCTTTCTGTTCGGCATTGCGCAATCCGAAGGGCGGACCGCTTATTTACTGTACGATTTCGAGGTCGTTGATGACCCGCTTGCCATCGACTTCGGTGTAGAAGACCAGAACCTTCACGCCCGCCTTCAAGCCTTCGAAGTTGAATTCTTCGGGTGCCTGGTAGCTCTTGCCGTCATCGAGCTGGAGGCTGAGGCGTTCGGTGTCGACACCCGTAATGGTAGCTTCCACGTCGGCGCTTTCCGCAAGAGCGGACAATGGCGAAAGCAAGCCGGCGGTGGCCATGAGCGCGGCAATGACAAAACGCATCTTTCTTGCCCTCTTCAACGATTCTGCGAACATTCTTGTCATCACCCTTGGCCCCCGATTGTGGCAAAAATTGCCTTGTAACTTGGCTTTTGGCCGTCAGGCCCCGGTTTTTTGGTGACCTGTCCGACGCCGAAAGACTGGACGGCGACATCGTTTTTTTCAAGCGGGGGTACGCCGAAGTGCGGGACGCGGAATGGCGATTTCCCCATGAATCATAGTGTTTTCCAAGGATTTGTGACGAAAGCCAATCTTAAGACTCGCTCGCTACCTTTGGTTGGGGATCGAGGGGAAAAGATTGAAGATCATCGACGTTCTGCGCCAGCGCATTCGGGCGGCAGCCAGATTTGCGAAACCGTCGCTCATACCAGCGGCGATCGCCGGCCTCGTCGTGTTTGCCGGCGGCTATATCTATGAGCGGCAGAATCTCGAAAACTTCCAGAACGACCTCCGGATCGACGTCGAGAACGAACTGAACCTCATCGCCAATCGGTTGCAATCGGAGGTCAATACCAACATTGCGGCGCTGAACGGATTCGCCAACAGTATCGGCGTGCACCCGGCGATGACGGCTGACGATTTTACCGTCATGGCAACGAAGCTTCTTCTGCAGAACCCACAGATGGTTCGCGCTTCGGCGGCGCCTGCCGGCGTGGTATGGATCGCCTTTCCGCGTGAAAGCCAGCAATGGTTCGTTGGCACCGATTTCAACAGGTTCGGCGCGACGAGGCACGCCATCGAGCGTGCATCGTCGACGGTGAGGCCGGTGATGATCGGCCCCATTCGCCTGCCGAGTGGCCGCAACGGCTTCGAGCTTTTCCTGCCGGTCTTCTCCAAGATCCAGGGGCGGATGGAGCGCTGGGGCTACGTCGAGGCCATCATTGACGAGAATGCGCTTTACCGCGCCGCGCGCCTTTTGGAGGCAGGCACTGAAGCGCCGGAACTGACGAAGGATCATCGCCACGTCGACGTCCACCTCGCGATCAGGGACATCTCCGAAGAGGAGCGGATCCAGGATGCGTTCTTCGGCGAGGACGCGCTCTTTCGCAAGGCGCCGGTGACACGCCGGCTGGATCTGGCGGGCGGCGCATGGGAACTCGCGGCCATGCCGGTTGGCGGCTGGGAACAGCTGCCCGCAAACATCGAGAGCATTCGCCTCGCGATCGCCGCCGCTGTCGCCATCGTGGTGATCCCGATCCTTTTGACCGGCGGGCTCTTCAACGAGCGACAGCGCAATATTGCCAAGCTGAAAGCGCGGGAAGGGGAGGTGATGACGCTGTCTCACCGGCTGAACCTCGCGCTCGACGCATCCAAGATCGGCATCTGGGAGATCGACGTCGAAACGCAGCAGCGCTCGTGGGACGATCGCATGTTCCACCTGCATGGGCTCGAGGCCCACCTGGAGGAACCGACCTACGAAGAGTGGCGTGCGACCGTTCATCCCGATGACATAGGCATCGCCGCCAACGCGCTGTTCCGCAGCCTGGACGATGGACTGGAGTACCGCTCGCAATATCGGGTCGTCCTGCCAGGCGGCGCCGTGCGCCACATCCGCAACGTAGGATCCAGCCATCGCGGCGCCGACGGTCGCGCAAAGGTGACCGGCATCAGCTGGGATGTCACCGACGATGTCATGAAGACCGAGCGACTGACAGCGGCCAAGGCACAAGTCGACCAGCAGAACCTCGAGCTTGAGCAGGCGCTGAAGGGTCTTTACGAGCGTGAGCAGGATCTGGAGTTGCTCTCGCGCCGCCTCGATCTGGCGCTCGATTCCTACCGCTGTGGCATGTGGGAGGCGAATCTCGACAGCGGACTGACCTATTGGGACGACCGCATGCACCAACTCTACGGCCTCATCTACACCGATGGGACCACCAACGAGGAGACGTGGCTCACAGCACTTCATCCCGATGATCGGACGCCGGCGCTGGACGCTGTCAACCGTGCCATTGCCGCGGACGAGACTTATGTTCACCAGGCGCGTGTGGTTCTGCCCGCCGGCGGCGTCCGCCACATCCGCTCTGTCGGCAAGCTGCACGTGGCGCCGGATGGTGCCCGCAAGTTCGTCGGCATGGCGCTCGATGTCACCGAAGACGTGCTCATGACCGAGCAGTTGCGGGCGGCCAAAGCCATGGCGGACGCGAAGAACGCCGAACTGGAACAGGCGCGGGTGCGAATCGAACACAACGCCCTGCACGATCCCCTCACCGGTCTCGGAAACCGCCGCATGCTTGACAAGGCGTTGGAGCGGCTGGCGAGGGCCGGCGATCACGAGGATATCGCCATCCTCCACATCGATCTCGACCGTTTCAAGCAGATCAATGACACGCTCGGCCACGCAGCCGGTGACGCCATGCTGATCCACGCCTCCGAAATCCTCCGGGCAAATACGTCGCCGGGCGATATCATCGCCCGCATCGGCGGCGACGAGTTCGTGGTCGCCGTCACCGGTGCACCGGGCGAGGGGGCGCTGGCGGCGCGCTGTGACCGGATCATCGCCGCTATGCGACAGCCGGTCGATTACAACGGCTTTCCCTGCCGCTTCGGGGTCAGCATCGGCGTTGCCGTCGGGCGTGGCGCAGAGATCGACGCGCGCAAGTTGCTTATCAATGCCGATATCGCGCTCTATCGCGCCAAGGAGGCAGGCCGTAATCGCTATCAGTTCTTCACCCAGGTGCTGCAGGCCGAAGTGGTGACCGCCAAACGGATCGCCGACGAGATTCTCGAGGGTATTGAGAGGGACGAGTTCGAGCCCTGGTATCAGCCGCAATTCGATGCCACGACGCTTGCGCTCTGCGGGGTGGAGGCGCTGGTGCGCTGGAACCACCCGCGTGAGGGCGTCCTCACGCCGGATCGCTTTCTCGGTATCGCAGAGGAGTTGAATGTTACGGCCGCACTCGATCGCCTCGTGCTCGAGAAGTCGCTGATCGACCACATGCGCTGGGCTGCCGCTGGCCTAAGGGTCCCCAAGATCTCGGTCAATGTTTCGGCGAAACGGCTTCAAGACGACGACCTGCTGTCCTCGCTCGAAGGCTTGAGCATCGCGCCCGGCCAGATCTGTTTCGAATTGGTGGAGTCGATCTTCCTCGACGAGAGCGACGATATCGTCGCCACCAACATCGAGGGCATCAAGAAGCTCGGCATCGATATAGAACTCGACGATTTCGGCACCGGCCATACCTCGATCGTCAGCCTGCTGAAGATCAAGCCGAAGCGGCTGAAGATCGACCGTCAGCTCGTCGTTCCGGTGCTGAGCGCCCGGCGCGAGCAGGCACTGGTGCGCTCGATCATCGAGATCGCCCGCTCGCTGAACATCGAGACCGTGGCCGAAGGCGTCGAGACGATGGCGCATGCGGAGATGCTCGGCATCCTTGGCTGCGACGTCCTGCAGGGCTATGCCTTCTCCCGGCCGTTGAGCGCGGAAAAGTTTCTCGCCTTTGCGACCGATCGCGGCCTGCGCCTGGCATCGTGACGAAGCGACGGCGGCAGGCGCAAAAGTCTTTCCCCGTCCCCGGCTTTCCACTAAGAGAGGGCATCCGCGTACGAAACGTACGACATTGCTTGCTTAAGGTTCGGTAGCCTTCATGTCGCATAACACTTTCGGTCATCTCTTCCGTGTCACCACCTGGGGCGAAAGCCACGGGCCGGCGCTTGGCTGCGTGGTGGACGGTTGCCCGCCCGGCCTTCGCTTCACTCTTGCCGAACTCCAGGCCTGGCTCGACAAGCGCAAGCCCGGACAGTCGCGTTTCGTGACGCAGCGCCGCGAGGACGATCTCGTCAAGGTCCTTTCGGGCGTGATGTTCGACGAGGATGGCGAGACGATGATCTCGACCGGCACGCCGATCTCCATGCTAATCGAGAACACCGACCAGCGCTCGAAGGACTATTCCGAGATCGCCAAGCGTTACCGCCCGGGCCACGCCGATTACACTTACGATCTGAAATACGGCATTCGCGACTATCGCGGCGGCGGACGTTCGTCGGCGCGCGAGACTGCCGCGCGCGTTGCCGCTGGCGGCATTGCCCGCAAGGTCGTTCCGGGCCTCGTGGTGCGCGGCGCGCTGGTCCAGATCGGCAAGCACAAGATCAACCGGGCCAACTGGGATTGGGCCGAGGTCAACAACAATCCCTTCTTCGCTCCGGATCCGGAGATCGTGCCGGTGTGGGAAGAATATCTCGACGGCATCCGCAAGGCAGGCTCTTCGGTCGGCGCGGTGGTCGAAGTGGTCGCCGAGGGCGTGCCCGCCGGCATCGGCGCGCCGATCTATGCCAAGCTCGATCAGGACATCGCCTCCAACCTGATGTCGATCAACGCCGTCAAGGGCGTCGAGATCGGCAACGGCTTCGGCGCGGCCGAGATCACCGGCGAGGAAAATGCCGACGAGATGCGCATCGGCGCCGACGGCAAGCCAGTCTTCCTCTCCAATCACGCTGGCGGTATTCTCGGTGGCATCGCCACCGGCGAGCCGGTGATCGCGCGTTTCGCCATCAAGCCGACCTCGTCGATCCTCACCGAGCGCCGCTCGGTCGACAGCGACGGAAACGAAGTCGATGTCCGCACCAAGGGCCGCCACGACCCCTGTGTCGGCATCCGCGCGGTGCCGATCGGCGAAGCGATGCTTGCCTGCACCATCGCCGATCACTACCTGCGTGACCGCGGCCAGACCGGCCGTCTCAAGTAATTTGGGCCCGAGCAATTCGGCCTAGCGCAAATCGGGAAGAGCACTATGTCCTATGATCAGAAGCGTGTCGTCGACGCCATCCGCGCCTTCGAAGCCGGCGAAATCGTCGTCGTAACCGATGACGACGGCCGCGAGAACGAAGGCGACCTGATCGTCGCCGCGGTGCATTGCACGCCGGAAAAGATGGCCTTCATCGTGCGCCATACCTCGGGCATCGTCTGTACGCCGATGCCGCGCGAGGAGGCAAAACGCCTCAACCTCAACGCCATGGTCGCGGAAAACGATTCCGCCCATACGACGGCCTTTACCGTCTCGGTCGATTTCAAGCACGGCACGACGACGGGCATCTCCGCCGACGACCGCACGCTGACGGTGCGCAACCTCGCCAATCCCAATGTCGGGCCGACGGACTTCGTCCGCCCGGGCCACATTTTCCCGCTGGTCGCGCGCGAAGGCGGCGTTCTCATGCGCTCCGGTCACACGGAAGCCGCCGTCGACCTCTGCAAGCTTGCAAGCCTGCCGCCGATCGGGGTGATCTGCGAACTCGTCAACGACGACGGCACTGTCATGCGTGGGCCCCAGGTGGCAAGCTTTGCCGAGATCCACGGCCTGAAGCAGGTTTCGGTCGCCGATCTCATCGCCTATCGCCAACGCAAGGAAACGCTGATCGAACACGGCGGCTCCTTCGATATCGAAACGCCCTATGGTCCGGCCAAGGGACATTCCTATTCGCTGCCCTGGGATCCGATGCAGCACCTCGCCGTCGTCTTCGGCGATATTCGCGACGGCGTCGATATTCCGGTTCGTTTGCATCTCGAGAACGTCGGTGCCGATGTGTTCGGCAAGGACTGCCAGATCGATCGCATCATGAAGCGCATCGCCGAAGAGGGCAGGGGGGTCATCGTCTACCTGCGCGAAGGATCAGTCGGTGTCGGCGTGTCGCAGACCGCCCGCAAGGGCAAGCACGAACGCGAAGCGCATGACGAGGCGCAGGCCCGCGAGAACGAGTGGCTGGAAATCGGCCTCGGCGCGCAGATCCTGAAAGACCTCGGGATCAGTTCGATTCGCCTGCTGGCTTCGCGCGAGCGGCACTATGTCGGCCTTGAAGGTTTCGGCATCAAGATCGCCGGAACCGATCTCATCTGAGAACACGAAGCCCGGAACGTCGATCCGGGCTTTCCTTTTCCGGGTTGGTACCGGGCCATTAAAAAAGCCGCGCTTTGGGCGCGGCTTTTTTAATGGAAATCGCAGTCCGGTCAGGGCAACGCGTCGTAGCCTTCGCCGAAGCCCTTGAGGTCGACGGGGATGCCGATGCCTTCTTCCGGCGACTGGAAGACGATGAAGGTCGCCGTCGCGCCGGAGCGGAAGGTCTTCAGCAGCTCGTCCTCGAGCACGACCTCGGCGTAGCAACCGTCGGAGAAGCAGCGCACGAAATAGGCGCGGCCGATATCCTTGCCGTCGACGTTGAGGCCGAGGCCGTTCGGCAGCAGAACGCCGAGCGGGGCGAGCACGCGCAGGATCTTCGCCTTGCGATCCGCCGTCTTCAGCACGACGACCGAGAGGCCGACTTCCGGCCGATCTTCGGCGATGACGTTCTGCATCAGCGCGCACTGGTCGCTGGATGCGCCCGCCGGCTGATCGCAAACGATCGACCATGCGCCGTGATTTGACTTGACCGTGCCGGGTGTTCCGGCGGGTTGCTGGGCCAGGCTCTGAACGGGGAGAGCGAGAACGGCAAGGCCGAAGGCGGCGTAGGCCGACAGTCGCGAAAAGAGGGGCAGGCCCATGTAAACCTCAAAACGTCGAATCATCAGGGCTATTCTTGAAGCGCGTGGGAATAAATGAAAAGCCCTGCGGGGCACATTCCAGCGTCATATGGCGGAAATTGGGCGCGTTAAACACCCTATCCTGTGTGTTGCCGGGCGAGCCGCATGCAATCACGCCGCTGGAGGCGAAGAAGACGTCATATAAGTCGATTCGCGACGGCTTCTAAGGGGTGCCTGTGTGAAAAGATGCGTTTGTGCAAAAATGCCGCATGGGGTTGATTGGTCAGATGTTGCGGCATCGGACAAACTGTGGTTTGAAGCGCAGCAGTATCGCAGGGATTCTGCGTTCCGGTTTGATCCTGATCAAGCGCATTGGGGAGACACATTGTGAAAAACAAGGCTTATGCAGTTCTGGCAGCGCTTGCCTGTCTGCTTTTTGCTTCGAGCGCCTTTGCTGACAAGCCTGTCGAATGGCAGACGAACTTTCAGCAGGCTGCTACGGGCATCATGGAAGAAATCACGTGGTTTGAACATTATACCCTGTGGTTCATCATTCCGATCACCCTCTTCGTTCTCCTCCTGCTGGTCATCGTCGTGGTCAAGTTCCGCGAGAGCGCCAACCCGGTTCCCTCCAAGACCAGCCACAACACCGCGATCGAAGTCGTCTGGACCGTCGGTCCGGTTGTCGTGCTTCTGTTCCTCGCTATTCCGTCCTTCCAGCTTCTGACCGCGCAGCTCACGCCGCCGGCCAATCCGGACCTGACGCTCAAGGCGACCGGCAACCAGTGGTACTGGTCCTATGAGTATGAAGTCGGCGAAAGCCCGCTCTCCTTCGACAGCCTGCTGATGAAGGAAGAAGATCGCGCCGCCCTCGGCAAGGAAGACAAGAAGGAATACCCGCGCCTGCTCGCCGTCGACAACGAAGTTGTCATTCCGGTCGGCAAGACGGTCCGTGTCCTCGTCACCGCCGCCGACGTGATCCATGCCTTCGCAATGCCTGCCTTCGGCGTGAAGATCGATGCCGTTCCCGGCCGCCTCAACGAAACCTGGTTCAAGGCTGACCGTGAGGGTCTCTACTACGGCCAGTGTTCCGAGCTCTGCGGCAAGGATCACGCCTACATGCCGATCGCCATCCGCGTGGTTTCGCAGGAAAAATACGACACCTGGCTCGCAGCCGCCGCTACCAACCTCGGCAATGCGAACAAGGCGCTCATGGCGTCCATCGATGCGGCCAAGACCGTCGATGTCGCCGCTAACGCCGCACAGTAATTCGGAAGGGGAGCTCGACCCATGGCTGGAACAGCCGTTCATCAAGATCAACGCCATGATCACTCCGATCATGGCCACGCAGACCACGCGCACAAGCCTCTGAGCTTCTTCCAGCGCTGGTTCCTGTCGACCAACCACAAGGACATCGGCACGCTGTACCTGATCTTCGCGATTTTCGCGGGCATCATCGGCGGCACGCTTTCGGTGTTCATGCGCGCCGAACTGCAGGAACCTGGCATCCAGATCTTCCACGGTCTGGCGCAGATGGTCTACGGTTTCGAAGGTGATGCTGCCATCGACGGCGGCAAGCACATGTTCAACGTGTTTACGACCGCTCACGCGCTCATCATGATCTTCTTCATGGTGATGCCGGCGCTGATCGGCGGCTTCGCCAACTGGATGGTGCCGATCATGATCGGCGCGCCGGACATGGCGTTCCCGCGCATGAACAACATCTCCTTCTGGCTGATCATTCCGGCATTCCTGCTGGTTCTGCTTTCGATGTTCGTGGAGGGACCGGCCGGCGCCTATGGTGCAGGCGGGGGGTGGACGATTTATCCGCCATTCTCGACAGCGGGCATGCCCGGGCCGGCCATGGACTTCGTGATCCTCGGCCTGCACATCGCCGGCGCATCCTCGATCCTCGGTGCGATCAACTTCATCACCACGATCCTGAACATGCGCGCTCCGGGCATGACGCTGCACAAGATGCCGCTCTTTGCCTGGTCGGTTCTGATCACCGCCTTCCTGCTCCTGCTCTCGCTGCCGGTTCTGGCAGGCGGCATCACCATGCTGCTCACCGACCGCAACTTCGGCACGGCCTTCTTTGCGCCTGAAGGCGGCGGCGACCCGATCCTGTTCCAGCACCTGTTCTGGTTCTTCGGTCACCCGGAAGTGTACATCCTGATTCTGCCGGGCTTCGGCATCGTCAGCCACATCGTTTCCACCTTCTCGCGCAAGCCGATCTTCGGCTACCTCGGCATGGCCTACGCCATGGTCGCGATCGGCGCCGTCGGCTTCATCGTGTGGGCACACCACATGTACACCGTCGGCATGTCGCTCGACACGCAGCGCTACTTCGTCTTCGCGACGATGGTCATCGCTGTTCCGACCGGCGTTAAGATCTTCTCGTGGATCGCGACGATGTGGGGTGGTTCGATCCGCTTCACGACCCCGATGGTCTGGGCGATCGGCTTCATCTTCCTGTTCACCGTCGGTGGCGTCACGGGCGTTCAGCTCGCAAACGCCGGCCTCGACCGCTCGCTGCACGACACCTACTACGTGGTTGCTCACTTCCACTACGTTCTGTCGCTCGGCGCCGTGTTCGCCATCTTCGCGGCCTGGTACTACTGGTTCCCGAAGATGACCGGCTACATGTACTCCGAGTTCGTCGGCAAGCTGCACTTCTGGGTCATGTTCATCGGCGTGAACTTGATCTTCTTCCCGCAGCACTTCCTCGGCCTCGCCGGCATGCCGCGCCGCTACATCGACTATCCGGATGCCTATGCCGGCTGGAACATGGTTTCGTCCTACGGCTCCTACATCGCAGCCGTCGGTGTGCTGATCTTCCTCTTCGGCGTCTTCGAAGCCTTCGCCAAGAAGCGCGTCGCTGGCGACAACCCGTGGGGCGAGGGCGCGAACACTCTGGAATGGCAGCTGTCTTCGCCGCCGCCGTTCCACCAGTGGGAACAGCTCCCGCGCATCAAGTGACGGGCAACGAACAGAAGCCGCCGGTTCCGGCGGCTTCACCCCGCCGGGAAACCGGCGACACACGGCCATCGCGGCCGGGACTAAAGCAGGGACAGGACATGACGGTCATCGACAATCACGAAGCAGTCGGCATGGAAGGCGTAGCACGCCTGTCCGAGGCCTCTGCGCGCGATTATTTCGAGCTTCTGAAGCCGCGTGTCATGTCACTCGTCGTCTTTACGGCGCTCGCCGGGCTGGTGCTTGCGCCGGGCCATATCAATCCCTTCATCGGTTTCATCGCCATTCTCTGCATTGCCGTCGGCGCAGGTGCGTCCGGCGCGCTGAACATGTGGTATGACGCCGATATCGATGCGGTCATGAGCCGTACCGCCAAGCGCCCGATCCCCGCCGGCAAGATCCTGCCGCAGGAAGCGCTGGCTTTCGGGCTGACGCTGTCGGCCTTTTCCGTGATCATCCTCGGGCTCGCCGTCAATTGGCTCGCAGCCGGGTTGCTCGCCTTCACCATCTTCTTCTACGTGGTCATCTACACGATGTGGCTGAAGCGCTCGACGCCGCAGAACATCGTCATCGGCGGTGCCGCCGGTGCTTTCCCGCCGATGATCGGCTGGGCCTGCGTCACCGGCGCCGTATCGATCGAGAGCATCGTTCTCTTCCTGATCACCTTCCTGTGGACACCGGCTCATTTCTGGGCGCTTGCCCTCTTCAAGATGGGCGATTACGGCGCCGTCGGCGTGCCGATGATGCCGAACGTCTGCGGCCAGGCGACCACCAAGAAGCAGATCGTCATCTATGCCGTGCTGACTGCGCTCATCGGTATCTGTCCCACCTTGCTCGGTTTCGCGAGCATCGGGTACGGCGCCGTCGCAACGGGTCTCGGTCTGGGCTTCATCTGGTACTCGATCGGCGTGCTGCGCATGCCGGAGGCAGATGAGCGCATGCTGCCGGCCAAGAAGCTGTTTGCCTTCTCGATCATGTATCTGTTCGTGATCTTTTCCGCCCTGATGGCGGATCACCTGATCGTCAATATCTGGCTGAATGCCGGGAGTATTGCCTGATGGAAACCATCAAGCTCACTGAAGCCCAGAAGAAGTCGCGCCGCGGTCGCAATATTGCGCTCGGCTTCGTCCTCGCAGGGCTCGTCGTCCTGTTCTACATCGTCACGCTGATCAAGTTCGGCAACGGCATGGTCAACTGAGGCGGGATGGCATGACGAATTCACCGGAAACCACGCCCAAACAGCGCTCGAACCGCGTCGTCGTCGGCACTTGCCTTGCCTTCGTCGCTGGCATGGTCGGCATGGCCTATGCGGCCGTACCGCTCTACGACATGTTTTGCCGCGTTACCGGCTACAACGGTACGACGCAGCGCGTCGAGCAGGCTTCGGACGTGATCCTGGACGAGAAGGTGAAGGTCACCTTTGACGCGAACACCTCGGGTGGCCTGCCCTGGGAGTTCAAGCCGGTCCAGCGCGATATCGATATCCGCATCGGCGAAACCGTGCAGGTGATGTACCGGGCGAAGAACCTGTCGTCGAAGCCGACGACGGGCCAGGCGACCTTCAACGTCACGCCGATGCAGGCCGGTGCCTACTTCAACAAGGTACAGTGCTTCTGCTTCACCGAGACGACGCTGCAGCCGGGAGAGGAGATGGAGATGCCGGTGGTATTCTTCGTCGATCCGGACATCGTCAAGGCGGTGGAGACCAAGGACATCAAGACGTTGACGCTTTCCTACACCTTCTACCCGCGCGAACCGTCGAAACCGGTGGCGCAGGTGAAGACGGAAGAGAACAAACTTTGACTGGAGGTCCTTTTCGGCTATGCCGGAAAGGCGACAAGAGAGAGACATATCGGGGATTACTGACATGGCCGGTGCGCATCAGAAGAATCACGACTACCACATCATCGACCCGAGCCCCTGGCCGTTGCTTGCCTCGATCGGCGCCTTCGTCATGGCGTTCGGCGGCATTTGCTACATGCGCTACCTCGCGGGCAGCTCGCTGAAGATCTTCGGCCTCGAGCTTGCCAACGTCTGGATTCTGCTCGCCGGTCTCATCATCGTTCTCTACACCATGTTCGGCTGGTGGTCGGACACGGTGAAGGAAGCGCACGAGGGGCACCATACCCGCGTCGTGTCGCTGCACCTGCGCTACGGCATGATCATGTTCATCGCTTCGGAAGTGATGTTCTTCGTGGCCTGGTTCTGGGCCTTCTTCGATGCGAGCCTGTTCCCGGGCGAAGCCATCCAGGCAACACGCGCCACCTTCACCGGCGGCGTCTGGCCGCCGAAGGGCATCGAAGTGCTCGATCCGTGGCACCTGCCGCTCTACAACACCGTCATTCTGCTGCTCTCGGGCACGACGGTCACCTGGGCACACCACGCGCTGCTGCACAACGACCGCAAGGGCCTGATCTCTGGCCTGTCGCTGACGGTCGCTCTCGGCGTGCTGTTCTCCTTCGTCCAGGGCTACGAATATGCCCACGCTCCGTTCGCCTTCAAGGACTCGATCTACGGCGCGACCTTCTTCATGGCGACCGGTTTCCACGGCTTCCACGTTCTGGTCGGCACGATCTTCCTTCTCGTCTGCCTCGTCCGTGCGCTCCGTGGCGACTTCACGCCGAAGCAGCACTTCGGTTTCGAAGCAGCGGCCTGGTACTGGCACTTCGTTGACGTCGTCTGGCTGTTCCTCTTCTTCTCCATCTACATCTGGGGTAGCTGGGGTGCGCCGATCGCTCACGGCTAATTTCGTGAGCCTGTAAGTCTTCGAACAAGGCGGTTGCAGCCATGCAGCCGCCTTGTTCTTTTGGTGGTCTGCACGAAGGAAACACGCCGGGGAGGCGCGCAGTGCGGGTTGCATCGATCGCAGGCATGGCGGTTCTGGTCGGATGCGTTTCGGCCGCGGCGGCCGATGTTGTCGACAGGGTCGTAGTTCACAAGGAAAGGCGGCTGTTGCAGCTCTTCCAAGGTGCGCAGATGATCCGTGAATACACGGTGGCGCTTGGCGGCAACCCCGTTGGCCACAAGCGGCAGGAGGGCGACGAGAGGACGCCGGAAGGGCTCTATTCCCTCGACTGGCGCAATCCCGGCAGCGGCTACTACAAGTCCATCCACGTCTCCTATCCGGCGCCGGTCGATGTCTCTGCCGCTGCTGCAAGCGGTGTCGATCCGGGCGGCATGATCATGATCCATGGCCAGCCCAATTATTTCGGTTGGCTGGCGTTTTTGACGCAGCGCTTCGATTGGACGAACGGTTGCATTGCCGTTACCAATGCCGAAATGGAAGAAATCTGGGCAATGGTTCCCAACAACACGCCAATCGAGATCAAACCGTGAGCGAAGACAAGGCACATTTCCCGCCGGTGGACCCGGTGATGACAGGGATCAAGGGACTTTGCCCGCGCTGCGGCCAGGGCAAGGTGTTCGACGGTTTCCTCAAGGTGAAGCCGACCTGCGCGAGCTGTGACCTGGACTATCGCTTTGCCGATTCCGGCGACGGCCCGGTGGTGTTCGTGATCCTGATCGTCGGCTTCGTCGTCGTCGGTGCGGCGCTGTGGGCGGAGGTCAATTTCAACCCACCGCTCTGGCTGCATTTCATCTTGTGGATCCCGCTTGCGGTCATCCTCAGCCTTGGGCTGACACGGATGCTCAAGGGCGTTCTGATCAATCTGCAGTACCGCAACAATGCGCGCCCGGGCGAGATCGACCGTGGCTGAGATCGAAGTCAAGAAGCGCAGCCTTCTCGGACGCCTCGGCGCTTTCCTTTTGCTCGCCGTTGTCTTCGCCATCCTTGTTTCGCTCGGCACCTGGCAGATGCAGCGGCTGCATTGGAAGGAAGGCCTGCTGACCGCAATTCAGGAGCATCGGTCGGCGCCACCGGTGCCACTTGCCGACATCGAGAAGATGCTCGCCGAGGGCGGTGACATCGACTACCGCACCGTCACGGTGACCGGCAGGTTCGACCACACCAAGGAGCGGCATTTCTTCGCGACGTTCAATGGCCGCACCGGCTATTACGTCTTCACGCCGCTCCGGTTGGAGGACGACCGCTTTCTCTTCGTCAATCGCGGTTTCGTGCCATTCGAGCAGAAGGATGCGTCGACCCGTCTTGCCGGTGAGCTTCCCGCCTTCGTCGGTGTCGTCGGCCTTGCACGGCCCAAGCTCACCGAAAAACCGTCGTCGCTCGTTCCGGATAATGATCTCGCCAAGAACATCTTCTACTGGAAGGACCTCGACACGATGGCATCATCTGTCGGCCTCCCCGCCGATAAGGTCGTGCCGCTGTTCGTCGATGCCGATGCCACGCCCAATCCCGGCGGCCTGCCGATTGGCGGTGTCACCCAGTTCGACCTGCCCAACAACCACCTGCAATATGCCCTGACCTGGTATGGTCTTGCGGCGGCACTGGTGCTGGTCAGCGGTCTTTACGCGCTGCGTCGCGGGCGATAGCCCAGGCGGGGGCACCGTGCTAACCCTGCTGGTAGCATGACAGCGGGGAACAGGGATGGCGATCTTCGCAAACGTTCTGATTGGCTTGACGGGGTTGCTGCATGTCGGCTTCCTCGTGCTCGAGATGTTCTTGTGGACCGGGCCCCAGGGGATGCCGTCTTCCGCATGACGCCGGAGCAGGCGGAGGCAACACGGGTGCTGGCGGCAAACCAGGGGGCTCTATAACGGCTTCCTTGCCGCTGGCCTGTTCTGGTCCCTGATCCAGTCGGAACCGTCCTTTGCCGTCGAGCTGAAGGTGTTCTTCCTTGTGTGCGTGGTCGTTGCCGCTATATATGGCGCGTGGTCGGTCAAGCTGCGCATCCTGTTCATCCAGGGCGGCCCGGCGATCGCAGCGCTTGTTTTCCTTCTAGTGGCATCCTGATCCATGACATCATCAGCGGCAGAAAAATCCCCGATCACCATTCGCCTCTGCGGTCCGCGCGGTTTCTGCGCCGGCGTCGACAGGGCCATCCAGATCGTCGTCCTGGCGTTGAAGGAGTTCGGCGCCCCGGTTTATGTCCGTCACGAGATCGTGCACAACCGCTATGTCGTCGAGGGCCTCGAGGCCAAGGGCGCGATCTTCGTCGAGGAACTCGACGAGATCCCGCCGGAGCACCGCAAGCAGCCGGTCGTCTTCTCGGCCCACGGCGTGCCGAAATCGGTGCCCGCGGATGCCGATGCCCGTAATCTCTTTTATCTCGACGCCACCTGCCCGCTGGTCTCCAAGGTCCACAAGCAGGCAATGCGCCACAACCGCCTCGGTCGGCACGTCGTGCTGATCGGCCATGCCGGCCACCCGGAAGTGATCGGCACCATGGGACAGTTGCCCGAAGGCGCCGTGTCGCTGGTCGAAACGGTCGAGGATGCCGATGTGTACCAGCCGCCGGATCCGGACAATCTCGGTTTCGTCACCCAGACGACGCTCTCTGTCGATGACACCGCCGGCGTCATCAAGCGGCTGCACGAGCGCTTCCCGAACCTGACGGCACCCGCTGCCGATTCGATCTGTTACGCCACCACAAACCGCCAGGAAGCGGTGAAGCAGGCAGCGCCCGGCTGTGACCTGTTCCTCGTCGTCGGTGCGCCCAACTCGTCCAATTCCAAGCGTTTGGTCGAAGTGGCGCTCCGAGCCGGCGCGAAGAAATCGGTGCTGGTACAGCGTGCGTCGGAAATCGACTGGGACGAGATGGGCGAAATCGCAACGGTGGGCCTGTCGGCCGGCGCCTCGGCGCCTGAGGTGATCGTCAACGAGATCATCGAGGCCTTCCGCGAGCGTTACGATGCAAAGGTCGAACTTGCCGATACCGTCGAGGAAAACGAAAACTTCCTCGTCAATCGCGAGATCCGCCATGTGCCGCTGACCGCCGCCGACATGGCCTTCGTCAACGGCGAATAACCATATTCCTTGCCCGCATATTCTTGAGAGTGGAAAACCTTGGCAGTTTACACCGATATCACGGAAGACGATCTCTCCCGTTTTCTCACCGCCTATGACGTCGGCCAGCTGACCTCCTACAAGGGGATCGCCGAGGGCGTGGAGAACTCCAACTTCCTGCTGCACACGACCAAGGGCGCCTACATTCTCACGCTTTACGAAAAGCGGGTGAACGCCGGCGACCTGCCGTTCTTCCTGGGCTTGATGCATCACCTTGCCGAGCGAGGGCTGTCCTGCCCGCTGCCGCTGCCGCGTGCTGATGGCGAACTGCTTGGCGAGCTTTCCGGCCGCCCGGCCGCCGTCATCTCCTTCCTTGAGGGCATGTGGCTGCGCAAGCCCGAGGCAAAACACTGCCATGAGGTTGGCAGGGCGCTTGCCGCCATGCATCTCGCCGGTGAAGGCTTCGCGCTGAAGCGCGCCAACGCGCTCTCGGTCGGTGGCTGGCGGCCCCTCTGGGTCAATTCCGAGGCGCGCGCGGACGAGGTGCAGTCGGGTCTCAAGGACGAGATCTCGGCGGAACTCGAGCATCTGGAGCGCCATTGGCCGAAATCCCTGCCTGACGGAGTGATCCACGCCGATCTTTTCCCGGACAACGTCTTCTTCCTCGGCGACAAGTTGTCCGGCCTGATCGACTTCTATTTCGCCTGCAACGACTATCTTGCCTATGACGTCGCCGTCTGCCTGAACTCCTGGTGCTTCGAAAAGAACGGCTCCTACAACATCACCAAGGGCATGGCGATGCTTTCGGGCTATGAGAGCGTGCGCCGGCTTACGCCGGCCGAGGTCGATGCGTTGCCGCTGCTCTGCCGCGGTTCGGCGCTGCGCTTCTTCCTGACGCGGCTCTACGATTGGCTGATGACGCCTGCCGGCGCGCTCGTGGTCAAGAAGGATCCGCTCGAATATCTGACGAAGATCCGCTTCCACCGCGCCATCGCTTCGAGCGCGGAATACGGCCTGAGACGCGAAGAGGGCCGGGCATGAAACATGTCGATATCTTTACCGACGGCGCCTGCTCCGGCAATCCGGGGCCGGGCGGCTGGGGCGCCGTGCTGCGTTACGGTGAGGTGGAAAAGGAACTCTCGGGCGGCGAGGCGGAAACGACCAACAACCGCATGGAGCTTCTGGCAGCGATCTCGGCGCTCGACGCCCTGAAGAGCGCCTGCGAGGTCGACCTGCATACCGACAGCAAATATGTTATGGACGGCATCTCCAAGTGGATCCATGGCTGGAAGAAGAACGGCTGGAAAACCGCGGACAAGAAGCCGGTGAAGAACGGCGAGCTCTGGCAGCGGCTGGACGAAGCCAACCGCCGCCACAAGGTGACGTGGCATTGGGTCAAGGGCCATGCCGGCCATCCGGAAAACGAGCGCGCCGACGAGCTCGCCCGCAAGGGTATGGAGCCCTACAAGAAGGGGCGCCGTTCGGACTCTCTTCTCGTGAAGTAAAAAAACGGGCCGGTTGAGGCCCGTTTTTCGTTTGCGGCTACTTCTGCGCTCAGATCTGCTCGAGCATGGCGGCAGCGCCCGAAACGGTCGCCTGTCCGGGGCTTTCTTCGAGATTGAGCGATTTCACGACGCCATCTTCCACCAGCATCGAATAGCGCTTCGAGCGGACGCCGAGCGTGCCGGCCGACAGGTCGATGTCCATACCGAGCGCCTTGGTGAAGGCGGCGTTCCAGTCCGACAGGAAATGGATCTTGCCCATGCCGCCGGACGCGGTCGCCCAGGCGCCCATCACATGCAGGTCGTTGACCGAGACGACGGCGATATCGTCGATGCCGCGGGCGAGGATCGCGTCGCGGTTTTCGAGGTAGCCGGGCAGATGGTTGAGCGAGCAGGTGGGCGTAAAGGCGCCGGGAACGGCAAAGAGCACGACGCGCTTGCCCGAAAAGAGCTGATCGGTCGTGACTTCCACCGGACCGTCGGCGGTTTTTTCCTTAAAGGTTGCGGCTGGCAGTTTGTCTCCGACGGCAATGGTCACGGCACTCTCCTTGCGTTGCTTGCGTCCTTGCTTCTCCGCACGCGTCGGAGAACTCGGCGGACTATAGATGTGGCCTAATCAAAGGCAAGGGTCGTCTCCATGCTGCGGCCCTTGGCGCGTATTGTGACAACGATCGGTTTGCCCTTGAGTTCCCTGTCCTTGCCGGAAAGGCGGACAGGAACGGCAGCGCTGAGGCTCGCCTCGCCCTCGACCGCGATCTCGGGCTTGCCGAAGGAAACCCCGGTGGGGCCGGCCAAAAACAGCTCCGGATGGTCCGCGCCACCCGGCAGATGCACAGAGAGGCGCAGCAGGGTTCTTTCGGCATCATAGTGGCTCGCCGTGACGGCAAAGTCCTTGGAAGGCGCTTCCGGCAATAGAGCGACGGCGTCTTCGATGCGCGCGCTGTCGAGCGGATTGTCGAAGTCGCCCTCTTTCAGCGCCAGCGTCAGTTCGCCCTGAACCGGGATGCAGATGTCCTCGCAGATGCCGAGAAACACGGAGGCGCGAAGCGTGACGTCGCCCGTGCCTTGGACCCGCTTCAGTGTCAGCGGGAAAGCGACCGGCTTGTCGTAGCCGACATAGCGCACCACGCCATCGTCGAACGTCTTGGGCACCGGGAACCCGACCTTTTCGAGCACCACGCCGCTTGCCGGGTCGATCGTCACTTGCGGGGGAATGCCGCTTGCGCCCGGTTCACGCCAGTAGGTCTTCCAGCCGGCATTGAGCTTGACTTCGAGCGTTGCGGGGATCGTGCCATCCTGCCTGGGCTGCGCCGCGACGAGGCGGATCATGCCGCCGGGGGAGGTGACCCACTCGCTGGTGGCGGCCTCTGCGGCGGGGCCAAGAAAAAATCCGGCGACGAGGCTTGCCGCGCCAATCAACTGGGCCATGTTGTGGTGTGTGGGGCACTGGGTCATGCCGGAAGCAATATCGCTTTTGCCGGTGAGGCTCCAGACGCTCCAAAGAGAGCAACGATCATAATCACTTGATCGGACACGGCGAAGTGAACGTCGTGCGTGCAATATTTCCAGGCCGCGACGCAGAGGCGCTTTTCATTTCGCGGCGAATTGATAGGCTGTTCCCATGATGTCGACTCCGATGGCGCAAAAGAGACGGGAGCGAGGTTTCCTTGACGGTCAGTTCCTGATCGCCATGCCGGGAATGTTTGATGCCAATTTCGCCCGCACGGTCATCTTCATCTGCGCCCACTCGGGCGATGGCGCGATGGGCTTCGTGCTCAACCGGCCTCAGCAACTGACCTTTCCCGACGTGCTGCTTCACCTTGATATTCTTGATGAGGACGAGGCGATCCGGCTCCCGCAGATGACGCGGGATTTCCAGATTCAGGCCGGCGGTCCGGTCGAGACGGGCCGCGGCTTCGTGCTGCATTCCGACGACTACCTGAGCGATTCCAGCATCCCTGTCAGCGACGACATCTGCCTGACGGCAACGCTCGACATCGTCCGCGCCATATCGCGCGGCGAGGGGCCGGTGAGGGCGACCATGATGCTCGGCTACGCCGGCTGGGGCCCAGGCCAGCTCGAAGCGGAAATCACCCAGAACGGCTGGCTCACATGCCCGGCACGTGAGGAACTGATCTTCGACAAGGCGCTGGACGATAAGTACGACCGGGCCTTGGCGCTGATGGGCGTATCGGCCGCGATGCTGTCCGTGGATGCGGGCCACGCCTGATTGCCGGATTAGCCACCGGCTCTCATTCATGCTGAAACAAAAAAGCCCGTCGAGCGGTCGCCGACGGGCTCTGGTCGCTGCGCGGCGGCGTTAAGCCGCGTTTACGCCCGCTTCATCAGGGGAAAGCGCTCCTTCAGCAGCCGCTGGATCGATTCCGAGCCAATCGGGGGGCCGAAGAGGAAGCTCTGGCCGTAGTCGCAGCCCATCTGCGAGAGCTGGATCGCGTCGTCCTCGGATTCGATACCTTCGGCCACCACCTGCATATCGAGTTCGCGCGCCATGGTGATGACCGAGCGCAGCAGGATGCCGCGCTTGTCGCTCGGGTCGCGCACCAGCGCCTTGTCGATCTTGATCGTGTCGAAGGGGAAGCGGGTGAGGTAAGACAGCGACGAATGGCCCGTGCCGAAGTCGTCGAGTGCCAGCTTCAGACCGGCTTCCTTCAGCTTTTCGAGAACGAGGCGTGCCTGCTCGGGATTTTCCATCACGAGCGATTCCGTCAGTTCCATCTTCACCTTGCCCGGATCGCAGCGGTTCTTGGTGAGGATCGCGCGAACGTCGTCATAGAGCTCGTTGTTGAGCAACTGCGCGCTCGACAAATTGATCGAGACGAAGATCGGCAGGTCGCCGGACTGCAGCTGCCATTCCGTCAGGTCGCTCGTCGCCTTGTCGAAGGCGAACATGCCGAGTTGGTTGATGAGGTCGGAATTCTCGGCGATCGGAATGAACTCGGTCGGCGAGATGTTGCCGCGTTTCGGATGGTCCCAGCGCATCAGCGCCTCGAAGCCGGCGATCTCCGCGTCGTTCAACCGCACGATCGGCTGATAGACCAGCGAAAGCTCCTTGCGCTCGATCGCCTTTTTGAGATCGGCTTCAAGCTGAAGCCTGTCCGATCCGGAGGTGCGGAAGGCAGGGCGGAACGGTTCGACACGGTTGCCGCCTTCCTTCTTCGCCCGGAACATGGCGAGTTCGGCGTCGTCGAGCAGGCCGGCGGCGCTTTGCTCCTGATCGAGCCAGGAGACGAGACCGATCGATGCCGTCAGGTTGATTTCGCGATTGCCATAGTTGAGTGGCACCATGATCGCCTTGCTCACCGCGTCGGCGAAATCCGCGACCTTGGCGGGGTCACGCTCGGACATCAGGATCAGGCCGAACTGGTCGCCGCCGAGGCGGGCAAGCGTGTCCTGTGGGCGCAGCAGTCGGCGCAGTCGCCGCGTGAGCGCGATGAGGATGTTGTCGCCGGCGGCAATGCCCAGGAGATCGTTAACCTGTTTGTAACGGTCGATGTCGATTGCGAGCACCGTCGGGCGCGCCGAATTGCTGCCGTCGGCCATCAGCAGGATTGCCTGCAACCGATCGAGAAACACCTGCCGATTGGGAAGGCCGGTCAGATTGTCGAGCAGTGCATTGTGCAACAGCCGCTCGACGGAATTGCGCTGCTCGGTGATGTCGATAATGGTGCCGACGCAGCGGATGATTTCGCCGTTGGCACCGAGCACCGGCCGGGCGCGAATGGAAAGCCAGTGATAATGGCCATCTTCGGCGCGTACGCGGAACTCATGGTTGAGTTTGCCGCGGCGGCGCTCCAGAAGCACGTCGAGCGTCGCCCGGAAGCGGTCGCGATCATCAGGATGCAGGCGCGGCAACCAGTTGCGCAAGGGTCCGTGCATGCTGCCGAGCGACAGGCCGAGCTGGGTCGATATATCCGGCATGGTCACCACCCGGTCGCGGGCGACGTCCCAGTCCCAGACGGTATCGCCGGAGCCGGTGAGCGCGAGCGACTGGCGCTCGAGATCCGAGAACAGGCCCTGCTGGTAACCGCTGCCGGCAACCGCATGCTGCATGACGGTGAAGCCGATCAAGAGCACGATGAGCACGAGACCGCCGCCGAGCGCCGGCTGCACGATGTCGTTGGCAAGCTGGCCGGTGACGGTCAACCATGCGCCGAAGAGCCAGACGAGGATGAGCAGCCAGGCAGGCACTAGCAGGATCGCCCGGTCGTATCGGTTGAAGCCGAGATAGGCGATCAGCACGATGCCGACCGTTCCTGTCAGCGCAAAGGAGAGTCGGGCGATACCGGACGCAATCGCGGGATCATAGACGGCGACGCCGAAGAGCAGGCCGAGTCCCAGGATCCAGGCGAGCGTTGCGTATCCGAGATGCTGATGCCAGCGGTTGAGATTGAGATAGGTGAACAGGAAGATCACCAGGCCCGCCGCCAGGAAGACCTCGGTGCCCGCTCGCCATATTCGCTCGTCTCCGGCCGTCACGCTGATGAGCTTCGACAGGAAGCCGAAATCGACGCAGATATAGGCGAGGACCGCCCAGGCGAGCGCCGCCGTCGCCGGCAGCATCGAGGTTCCCTTGACGACGAAGAGGATGGTCAGGAACACCGCAAGCAGACCGGCAATGCCGAGCACGATGCCGCGATAGAGCGTGAAGGCGTTGACCGTGTCCTTGTAGGAGTCCGGTTCCCACAGGTAGATCTGCGGCAGTTCGGGTGTCGCGAGTTCAGCGACAAAGGTGATGATGACGCCCGGCGCCAACGTGATGCGGAAGACGTCCGCTTCGTCGCTCGGCTCGCGGCTGAGCGCGAAACCTTCGCTGGGCGTGATCGAAAGGATGCGCTTGGAGCCGAGGTCCGGCCAGAACAGCTTGGAATTCACCAGCCGGAAATGCGGTGCGACGATCACGCGGTCGAGCGGTTCGGCCGAAACGTTGGCAAGCGCGAACACCGCCCAGTCGCCCTGGTGGTCCTCGCTGCTGGAGCGTACTTCGATGCGGCGCACGATGCCGTCGGTTCCGGGCGCGGTCGAGACCTGGAAGGCTTCGTTGCGGCCGCTGTAGATTTCGGTGGTTGCCGTCAGGTCGAGCGCGGTGTCCTCGCGCGAGATCTTCACCGGCTCCAGAGCCTGGGCCGCACCGCCGAGCGCGCAGAAAAACGTTGTGAGCGTAATCAGAAACGCTGCCAGCTTCGAGGCTGACCAGGCGAAGGGCGAGCGGGCTAGGGGCATCAAAGGGGCATATTCCTGTTCGGTAGGGCATCGTCGGACAGGAGAGAAAAGAGCACGTGGTCGCGCCACTGGCCATTAATTCTCAAGTACTGTCTTAAGTAGCCTTCACGCGCAAAACCGGCCTTTTCAAGGAGCCGGATGCTTCTTGAGTTGTCCGGAATACAGGCTGCTTCAATACGGTGCAACTCAAGGGTCGAAAAGATGTAGGGAATAGCGAGTCTCAGGGCCGCATGCATGTGGCCCTTGCCGGCGTGGCGCGCGCCCATCCAGTAGCCGATCATGCAGTTTTGCCCGGCGCCGCGGCGGATGTGGCCGATCGTAAGTCCCCCGAGCAGCATCTCGTCTGGCTTGTGGAAAAGAAAGAGCGGCACCGCTTGCCCTGAGGAGTATTCCTGCTCGTTGCGGATGACCCGGCTGCGATAGGCGCTCTCGGTCATCTCGTCAGTGCGCCAGGTTGGTTCCCACGGTTCCAGGAAGGCGCGGCTCTCGCTTCGGAGCTGATACCATTGGCGATAGTCGGCATAGCGGGGGAGCCGCAGCAGATAATTCTGGTCGGCGATTTCGATCGTCTCCGGCTGCCGCGACAGGAACCGAAAAACCGATCGTGTCATAGCTGCCTCCGAGGCCGTCCAGTTTGCGTGCGGGGACCTTTTATCATCCGCCCGGCAGCGCGCCTTTGCGCTGTCACAAACCGAAACCTTGCACAACTTTGCGCGCAAATCGAATCCGATTTTGCGAAAAGACGCAAAGACTTCACCATTCGAGCACGACGTTTGCGCCAGCGACGCGTTCGCCGGCCCAAGGCTAATCCAGGCTTGGGCTCGGATGGTCTCTGCCAGGAATTGCACAGTCCCCAAAAGGCACGATCATTTCACGGTTTCAATGAAACAATGAAATGATCGAAGCCGGTTAGCTGGCGACGGCGTGCTGAACGGCGGTCTTGCCGGTCAATGACGACAGGATATCGTTCATGGGAGCAAGCTGCTCCAGCGGGCCGATGGCCGAAAGGGTCGGCGTCGTATCGAAGAACAGCCGGCCGGCAAGGTCGGTCAATCGCTCGATGGTGATGCCGGAGAGGCGCTCCATCAGTTCTTCGTTCGGGATCGGACGCCCATAGAGCATCATCTGGCGGGCGATTTGACCTGCGCGGGCGGCCGGGCTTTCCTGCCCCATCAGCAACTGTGCACGAATCTGGGCGCGCGCCCGTTCGATTTCCTGCTGCTCGATGTTCATCGAGGACTTGCGCAGTTCGTCGACGATGACGGGCATCAGTTCCGGCAGGTTCTCGCCGCCGGTTGCCGCATGCACGCCGAAGATGCCGGTGTCGGAAAAGCCCCAATGGAAGGCATAGACCGAATAACAGAGGCCACGGTGTTCGCGCACTTCCTGGAAGAGGCGGGAAGACATGCCGCCGCCGAGGATGTTGGCGAGGATTTGCGAGCAGTAGAAGTCGCGGGCGTGATAGGCCTTGCCCTCGAAGCCGAGCAGCACCTGGGCGTCCATCAGGTCGCGCGTTTCGCGGCTCTCGCCGCCCGTATAGCGCGCTGCCTCGAGCACCGGGGTTGCGATCGGCGTACGCGGAAGCGACGAGAAGCGCTCCTCCACCTGGCGCACGAAGGCGTCGTGTTCGACGGCGCCGGCTGCGACCACGAACATGCGGTCGGTGGTGTAATTGCGGCCGAGATACTGGCGGATCTGGTCGGCAGAGAACGACATGACCGTATCCGGCGTACCGAGGATCGGCCGGCCGACGGTCTGGTTGCGATAGGCGGTCTCGGCGAAACGGTCGAAGACGACGTCATCCGGCGTGTCGTCGGCAGCGCCGATCTCCTGCAGGATCACGTGCTTCTCGCGCCGCAGTTCCTCATCGTCGAAGCTGGATTCGGTAAGAATGTCAGCGAGAATATCGACTGCCAGCGGCACGTGATCCTTGAGGACACGGGCATAGTAGGACGTCGTCTCGGTCGAGGTCGCAGCGTTGACTTCGCCGCCGACATTTTCGATTTCTTCGGCAATCTGGCGGGCGGTGCGCCGCGCGGTGCCCTTGAAAGCCATGTGCTCAAGCAGGTGGGCAATGCCATGTTCGCCCAGGGTTTCATTGCGCGAACCGGATTTGATCCACACCCCGAGCGCCACGCTTTCGAGATGCGGCATCTGCTCGGTTACCACCGTCAACCCGGAAGGGAGCCGGGTGCACTCAACTTTCATCATACGTTTCTTCTCGTTCTTACCCCCGGAGACGGGTGCGCTCGCCGATAAAGGTCTCGACGCTCTTCAGGTCCGGATCCAGGATATCGAAACGCTCCTCCCTGTTCATGAGGTCAGCAAGCCACGTCGGAAGCGCCGGGTCAATACCACTTGCCGATTTTACAGCGTCCGGGAATTTCGCCGGATGGGCGGTGGCGAGCGTCACCATGGGAGCAGACGGCTTCTCGTGCTTGGCGGCGACGAAGACGCCGACGGCGCTGTGCGGATCAAGCAGATAGCCGGTTTTTTCCAGCGTCTTGGCGATCGTCCTGGCAACGTCCTTCTCCGAGGCGCGACCGGAGCGGAACTCCTTGCGGATGGCCTTCAGAGCCTTTTCGCGGATGGTGAAGGAACCGGACTGCTTGAGGCCGTCCATCGCCGAGCGCACTTCGCCCGGATCACGGTCGTTCGCCTCGAACAGGAGCCGCTCGAAGTTCGACGAAATCTGGATGTCCATCGACGGTGCGGTCGTCGCCTTGACGTCTCGCATCTCGTAGCGACCCGTCTTCAGCGTGCGGGCGAGAATGTCGTTCTCGTTGGTAGCGATCACCAGCTTGTCGATCGGCAGGCCCATGCGCTTGGCGACGTAGCCGGCGAAGATGTCGCCGAAATTGCCGGTCGGGACCGTGAAGGAGATCTTGCGGTCCGGTCCGCCGAGCGCGACTGCCGTGGTGAAGTAGTAGACGATCTGGGCCATGATGCGCGCCCAGTTGATCGAGTTGACGCCCGAAAGCTTGACGCGGTCGCGGAAGGCTGCATCGTTGAACATGCCTTTGACCAGGTTCTGACAGTCGTCGAAGTTGCCCTTGACGGCGATGGCATGAACGTTGGATGCGTTCGATGTCGTCATCTGCCGCTGCTGCACCGGCGAAACCTTGCCGTGCGGGAAGAGGATGAAGATGTCGGTACGTTCACGGCCGGCAAAAGCGTCGATGGCCGCACCGCCGGTGTCGCCCGAAGTCGCGCCGACGATGGTGGCGCGCTCGCCACGCTCGGCCAGAACATAGTCCATCAACCGTGCAAGCAATTGCATCGCCACATCCTTGAAGGCGAGCGTCGAGCCATGGAAGAGTTCCATGACGAAGGCGTTCGGACCCGTCTGCACGAGCGGTGCGACGGCCGGGTGGCGGAAGGTGGCGTAGGCCTCATCGACCATTTCGCGGAACTTGGCCGCCGGAATCTCGCCATTGATGAAGGGCTCGAGCACCGTGAACGCGATTTCCTGGTAGGACTTGCCGCGCAAGCCCCGGATTTCCTTCTTGGAAAACTTCGGCCATTCCTTGGGGAGATAAAGACCGCCATCGCGCGCAAGACCGGCAAGCAGCGCGTCGCAGAAGCCGAGAGGAGCGGCTTCGCCGCGCGTCGAGATATACTTCACCATGGTTGTCCTTCGTCCCACCTCAAGGATGGCCGCGACCCTGGGAAACGCCGCCGCGGCATGCCCGTCTTATTGCGTCAGTCCTTGACAAAGTCTGCATCTATTCTTGTCACCAACGCAATTTCCGGCCGTAAATCAGGCTTCGGAAAATTCGGTAGGGACACGCCGACCCAATCGATTTTTCAGTTTGTCGCTGCTATAGACGATGCCCGAAGGCCATGAAAGGTCTTCCGGCCGAGATTTCGGTCAAGGAGTTTCAACCGGTCCAGCAGAGGTTGTTCAACGTGTTTGGCAAAGTATCCCGGCCTGTTCTCGCAATATCTTTTCTCGCGGTCCTCGCCGGCTGTAACAAGACGCAATCCGGCGGAGCGATCGAGGCGGGCGGCAGCGCCACCGCTCCGACGCCAGCCGTCGTCCAGGCCGCGTGCCCGCAGGTCGTCCTGCGTGATGGCACGTCGGTGTTCACCAGCTACGCTAAGGGTGCCAAGAACGACCCGACGAAGGTCGTTTACCAGGCCTCACTCGCCGACACCACGCGCCAGTGCGTGCAGAGCGAGGGCGCATTGTCGATAACCGTCGTGGTGCAGGGACGCGTGGTCAGCGGTCCGGCCGGCGGCCCCGGCAAGATCACCATGCCGATCCGTGTCGCTGCCACCGACGACGACAAGACGCTCTACTCCGAACTGACGCAGCAGGCGGTGGAAATCCCGTCCACCGGCTCGGCGCAATTCGTCTTCACCAAGGCGAACGTGGCGCTGCCGGCTGGCGCCGGGTCCAACGTCACCGTCTATGTCGGCTTCGACGAGGGCCCGCCGGCCAAGGGCAAGAAGAAGTAGGCTGCGGCGCATACCGCACAAAAAAACGCCGGGGCTTGCCCCGGCGTTTTCATTTCCATCCTGCGCTGGCTTACTCGGCCGGAACGCTCTTGCCGCCTTCCCACTTGTAGAGCGAGAACGCCTGCGAGGTCAGGTCGCCGGCTTCGCCGTAGGTCAGCTTGCCGAGCACGGTGTCGATTGCTTCGCCGGACTTGATCGCGGTGGCAACCGCAGTCGCGTCTTCGGCAGAACCGGCTTTCTCGATGCCGGCCTTCAGCACCTGCACGGCGGCATAGGCGTTGAGGGTGAAGGCTTCGGCCGGGATGTTCTTCGCCTTCAGCGCTTCGACGGCCGGAGCCGACGCCGGGTTGCGGGTCGCGTCGCTGGCGTTGGTGTAGATCGTGCCGGTAGCAGCTTCGCCGCCGATCGCCCAGAACTCGGTGTTCGACAGGCCGTCGCCGCCGAAGATCTGTGCCTTCACGCCCTGGTCGTGCATCTGGCGTGCGAGCAGGCCGCCTTCCGGATGGTAGCCGCCGAAGTAGACGACGTCGACGTTCTCGGACTTGAGGCGCGTAACGATGGCGCTGAAGTCCTTGTCGCCCGGGTTCAGACCTTCATAGACGACTTCCGTGATGCCGCCTGCATTGATCGCCTTCTTGAAGCCGTCAGCAAGTCCCTTGCCGTAGGGTGCCTTGTCGTGCAGGACGGCGACCTTCTTGTCCTTGAGGTTCTTGACCACGTAGGCAGCGGCGACTTCGGCCTGCTGGTCGTCGCGGCCGCATGTGCGCAGCACGTTCCAGAGGCCACGGGTCGTGAGGTCAGGCGTCGTTGCCGTCGGCGTTACCATCAGGATGCCGTTTTCGGCGAGAATGTCGGAAGCCGCCATCGAGGTGCCCGAAAGCACCGGGCCGACGACATAGCGGATGCCTTCGCCGGCTGCCTGGTTGGCAACCGAAACGGCCTGCTTCGGGTCGCCGGCGTCGTCGAGCAGCTTCAGAACGATCTTTTCGCCGTTGATGCCGCCAGCCTTGTTGATCTCTTCAGCGGCCGTTTCCGCGCCGTTTTTCACCTGCTCGCCATAGGCCGCGACCGGGCCGGTGAGCGGCGTGATGACGCCAACGGTGATATCGGCGAAGGCGAGCGGGCCGAAGGCGACGCTGGCGGCCAGGGTCAGGCCAGTCAACATTGAAAGACGCATAGTGTTTCCTCCTAGAAATAGCCCTGATGGGGCTTGCTTGATATGGCCCTCGTGCGCGGCTTTTTCGAAAACCGGGGAGATTTTCTAAGGGACACGGCGCCACTTCAATGTGTCATCGTGTCCCTCGGCGTCTAATCGGACGCCTGCCGTGGTGGCCGAAGGCTTTTTTCTCACTCCGGCCGGAAGGCAGGGGCGAAAGGGGTGGGGCCGGATGGGACCGTTGAGCGGCGTCAGGCCGTCAACGATTCCGACCATTCCGAAAGCGCTGAAATCACGCCCGGCAACGCCGTCATGCGCGAGATCACGGTTTCGGCGCCGGCTTCCGTCAGCTTGTCGGCATGCGACGGGAAGGTGTGGGAGCCGCCGGTGAAGCCGACGACGCGCATGCCCGCGGCGCGCGCGCCATGGATGCCATGCACCGAGTCTTCGATAACGAGTACCCGCGATGGGTCCACGCCCATCTGCTTGGCGCCATGCAGGAAGATGTCCGGCTTCGGCTTGACGCGATCGGGGCCGAGGTCGCGCGCCGAGTAGATGCGCGGGCCGAAATGGTCCTTGATGCCGACCTTGCCGAGCATCATCGCCAGGCGCGCCGAGGTGGAGTTGGAGCAGATGCAATGGGGCAGCGTCAGCTGCAGCAGCATCGGCTTGACGCCGTCGATGATCTTGACATCGCGTTCCAGGCGCTGGTCGAGGATGGTGTCGACCTTGCCGATCAGCGATGCGGAAAGCGGAATGCTCGCCTCCCTCTCGATCTCGAGCAGCGTGTTGTGCCAGGTCATGCCGGCAAAGCGCTCGGCCATTTCTTCGACGCTGATCGGGTAACCCGCTTCGGTCAGCAGTGCCGCTTCGACTTCCGAGGCGATGATTTCGGAATCGACGAGAACGCCGTCGCAATCAAAAATGATGAGATCGATACCGGTCATTTGGAACAGTTCCCTGGGAGGAGAAGGCGCCGCAGGCGGGGGAGAATGGCTCGCGCGGCGCGGGGCTTCGTACGGCAGAGCTTTATACGATGGCAGCCGAAAGCTCAACCTTTGGAAATCATCGAAACCGCTGCTGCGCTTGCTCGACAGTATTGTTTCGCGGCTCTATCTGTAGGCGATGGAAAAGCAACAGGACGACACACTTGCAAGTCGCATCAGCAGGGCACTCGCCGAGAGGATTATCTCCGGCATATTGATGCCCGGCGAGCGCTTGCGGCAGGATCACATCGCCGAGGAATTCGGTGCGAGCCACGTCCCCGTTCGCGAAGCCTTTCGGCGGCTGGAGGCCCAGGGGCTTGCCGTCAGCGAACCGCGCCGTGGCGTCCGTGTCGCGTCCTTCGATCTCAAGGAGGTGAGGGAGGTCGCGGAGATGCGCGCCGTTCTCGAGGTGCTGGCGCTTCGCCATGCGATCCCGCATCTGACGCCGGCGATCCTCGACCGGGCGGAGACCGCCACCATGGCGGCAGACACTTCGCGCGACGTGCGCTCCTGGGAAGCGGCAAACCGCACCTTCCACCGTCTGATCCTGCAGCCCTGCGGCATGCCGCGGCTGCTTGCCGCCATCGACGATCTGCATGCCGCAAGCGCCCGTTTTCTCTTCTCCGCCTGGCGCACGAGCTGGGAAGCGCGCACCGACCATGACCATCGCGCAATTCTTGCGGCTCTGCGCGAAGGCCGTGGCGACGAGGCTGCAAAGATCCTCGAGCGGCATGTGGGCTGGATCGGCAAGACGCCGGTGAGAACAGCCGCCGGCGAAACGCGCGAGGCGTTTTCGATCGTCGGCTAGAGCAAATGCGGGAAAGATGCGTCGCGGTTTTCCGTGCGGATTTGCGCCGATTGAGGCACATCGCTTGGCTATTGCGGAAACAGTTCGGAGAAGGCCTTCTCACCGCTGGAGGTAAAGCGGATGGCGCGGCTGTCGGCCTCCCGCTTCGCCCAACCCTTGTCGATGAAGAGCGTCAGCAGCGCCTCACCGAGCGAGCCGGCGAGGTGCGTCCGTCGCTCGCTCCAGTCGAGGCAGGTGCGGCAGATCGGGCGACGCGATTTCTTCAGTGCCGAATAGTCGATGCCCAGCGCCTCGATCCGAACTTGGCCGGCCGGGGTTAGTGCTAGGTCGTCGCCGTTGATCTCGATCTGCTTTTCGGCGATCAGGCTGTCATACATGCGCACGCCATAGTCGCCGGCAAGATGGTTGTAGCAGACGCGCGCCTTCCGGAGCGCCGGATCTTTAGGGCCCGGGCGGTGACGGTTCATGCCGCGGCTGGCGGCAAAGCCCATCAGGTTCTCGAGCATCAGGCCGACTTCGTCCTCTGCGAGTTGAAAATAGCGATGCCGACCCTGCTTGCGCTGTGTCAGCAGGCCGCCGGCCTCAAGCTTGGCAAGGTGGGAACTGGCGGTCTGAAGCGTTATCCCGGCATGGGTGGCAAGCTCGGTTGCCGTAAGCGCGCGACCGCCCATCAGCACCGTCAGCATGTTGGCACGGGCTGGATCGCCGATCAGCGATCCGATGAGGGCGATGTCGGGGCCTTCCTTCATACTTCGATCGTAGTCGAAGCATTCCCGTCGGACAAGCAGGCATAGTCATCCCATCAAAAGCCGGGCGCCGTGCCGGGCCACAAGGAGACGACGATGATCACCTGCTTCATCCGCTACGAAATCGATCCCTTCAAAAGAGAAGAGTTCGCCGCCTATTCTCGCAATTGGGGCGAGGCGATCCCGCGCTGCGGTGCCGATCTCATCGGCTATTTCGGACCGCACGAGGGTTCGGCGACGACGGCTTATGGAGTCTACAACATCGAGAATCTCACGGCCTACGAGGCCTATCGCGCCCGGCTTGCTGCCGATCCGCTCGGCCGCGAGAATTATGCCTTCGCCCGCCGCGAACGGTTTATCCTGAGGGAGGACCGGATTTTCCTGAAGAACGTGTCCGCCCCCGTTGGAGGTAAGTGAAACATGATTGCCGTCATCTTCGAAGTCCTACCCGCCGAGGGCCGGCGCGACACCTATCTCGGCATCGCCGCCGATCTGCGCCCGCTGCTCGACGACATCGATGGTTTCATCTCGATCGAGCGGTTCCAGAGTCTCTCCAATCCCGACAAGGTCCTGTCCCTATCCTTCTGGCGCGACGAGGCGGCAGTGAAGGCCTGGCGCAACGGTAGCGAACACCGTGCCGCCCAGGATGCGGGACGCCATGGCGTCTTTGCCGACTATCGGCTGCGCATCGCCTCCGTCATTCGTGATTACGGGCTGAACGAGCGCCACGAAGCGCCGGCCGACAGCCGCGCCTTTCACGACGCCTAGTGAATCTCTGAGATCAGATATCGCTAACATAGCGTGACTACGCACTTTTTCGGAACGGCCTTCAGGCTTTGGTAACCATCTTCGGTAACCATAAGCTCCATGATCCGTTCCGAGTAAGCGTATTTGCGAGTTGTCCATGTCTTCAGTTGTTTCGCTTGCCGAAGTCTCCCGTTCCTCCCGTCCGCTGGGCTGGCTCGACAGCATCATCAAGGGTGACTGCGTTGCGGCGCTCAATGCGCTTCCCGACAATTCGGTCGACGTCGTTTTCGCCGACCCGCCCTACAACCTCCAGCTCGGCGGAATGCTGACGCGTCCCGATCAGTCGGTGGTCGATGCCGTCGACGACGAATGGGACCAGTTCGCCTCCTTCGAGGCCTACGATGCCTTCACCCGCGCCTGGCTGCTCGCCTGCCGCCGTGTGCTGAAGCCGACCGGCACCCTCTGGGTCATCGGCTCCTACCACAACATCTTCCGCGTCGGCGCCATCCTGCAGGACCTGCATTTCTGGATCCTCAACGACATCATCTGGCGCAAGACCAACCCGATGCCGAACTTCAAGGGCCGCCGTTTCCAGAACGCCCATGAAACGCTGATCTGGGCGACGCCGAACGCCAATGCCAAGGGCTACACCTTCAACTACGATGCGATGAAGGCCGCCAACGACGACGTGCAGATGCGCTCCGACTGGCTGTTCCCGATCTGCTCCGGACACGAGCGCCTCAAGGGCGACGACGGTAAGAAGGTGCACCCGACGCAGAAGCCGGAAGCGCTTCTCGCCCGCATCATGATGGCATCGACCAAGCCGGGCGACGTCATCCTCGATCCGTTCTTCGGCTCCGGCACCACCGGTGCCGTTGCCAAGCGCCTCGGCCGGCACTTCGTCGGTATCGAGCGCGAACAGGACTATATCGACGCGGCATCGGCGCGCATCGACGCTGTCGAGCCGCTTGGCAAGGCGATGCTTTCCGTCATGACCGGAAAGAAGGCCGAGCCGCGCGTCGCCTTCAACACCTTGATCGAGAGCGGGCTGATCAAGCCCGGCACGGTTCTGACGGACGCCAAGCGCCGTTACAGCGCAATCGTCAGGGCCGACGGCACGGTCGCTTCCGGCGGCGAGGCCGGTTCAATTCATCGCCTGGGCGCCAAGGTCCAGGGGCTTGATGCATGCAACGGATGGACATTCTGGCATTTCGAAGAAGGGAACACCCTGAAGCCCATCGACGAACTCAGAACCGTCATTCGAAATGATCTGGCAAAACTGAACTGATCAACCAGTTCCGCCAGATCCTTCGAAAAGCGCTCTAACCGGTTTTTGTACCTTCAGTCCCGGAAGGAGAGCTCTAAATGCCCGGAATCCTCGACGTGAGGGTTCCGGGCATTTGTATGTTGTCGGTCTTCTTGCCGGAACGGCTGACAAGGAGAGGCAAAGAAGCGGCACCTGATTGCCAATTCTTGCGTCGGGAAATAGGGTTCGACGTAACCAGTCTTCACCCGAACAAGGGTTGCCATCCGCATGACCTCGCCCGGTCGACTCCAGCGCGCCAAGCAATGGGCACGTCAAATCAAACGCGACGTCGTCGCACTCTGGTTCGCCGCACGAGATCCTCGAACGCCGATTTCGGCGAAATTTGTTGCAGGCGCGGTGGCGGCCTACGCGCTGTCGCCGGTGGACTTGATCCCCGACTTCATTCCGATACTCGGCTACCTTGATGATCTGATCCTCGTTCCGCTCGGCATCCTTCTGGCGGTGCGTCTCGTGCCGCCGGCGCTCATGGATGAATTCCGGCAACGGGCGACGGCACAGGAGGGGCGCCCCTCCAGCCGAGGCGGCTTTGTTGCGATCCTGAGTATCTGGTTTGTGGTCGCAGCCGTTGCGGCCTGGGTGGCCTGGGGCTACCTCTCGGCCAAGCAATGAAGAGGCTTCGCGGCGATCGGTGCCGCCGCGAAGCGTTGGCACAGTGCCTTTAGAGGTCCGACGCTCCCTGTGGGCGCAAATGGTAGAGAACACGGGCACCCTTGTCTTCGAAGCCGCACGCTGCGAGCGCCGGCACAAGCGGTCCCAGTTCGTCGGGCTCCGCCTCGATCGTGACGATCCCGATCCGCGGATGCGTGACACGGATGCGCTCCAGCAATGCGGCAATGAGCGCGGTCAAGCCCTTCGTGGTTGCCTGATGCCGGGTAATCACGAGCATCATCTCATCGCCGCCGGCAAAGGCGAAGGCTTCGCCTGTAATGCATCCCTGTTCTTCCAGTACCTGAGTCAGCCCGTGACCTTCGCGTTGAGCAAGCTCCTCGGTAACCGTGGTCGTGTCCCAGGTCGTGGTGCAGCTCTCCTCGCTGCAACGCGTGACCTTGGCTTTGGTGAAGAAATCAGCGTATCGGCCTAGAACCTCGTCAGCCAGTGGTGTGCGGATGGCCGATGTTCCGGCGAGCGGAAAATCTGAGGTGACTGGCCAAGCTTCACGCGGCGCCTGCCATACCCTGAACAGTTCTCGATGCGCGACGGCTCCGGTTTCTCCGGCAAGCTGTTCATGGAATTCGCCTATGCGCGAAGGCCACACAACCCCGTCGGGGCGGACCTCCTTGGCAGCGGCGTGCAGCAGCCGGGAGAGCACATGGATGTCGTCTTGGTCGGCGTGGAACGTGACGGCCGCGCCTGGCAGTGAGGTCGTCTCGTCCGTGTCGCGTTCGCGATAAAAGCCAGCCCAGCCGACGATTCGTTCGTCCTTGCGAGCGACAACGGTCCGGCTCTCGGAAAGGTGTTCCCTGAACTCGTCCAGAGTCACCTCTTCGCGATATCCCGCATCGGTGGTCGCGTAGATTTCCGCGACCATGGCGTCCTTGGCCTCACCGTCCCGTATCACACACAATTCTAAACTATCCATACATCACTCCCTCGGATCACAATCTCAGGTAGTGATGATGAATCGTGGCGAAAATCGTGCTGTCGGGGGCGGCCAAGAGCGAAATTTCGGCCTACGGATGGACGCCGTAGGCGGCGAGGTCGGACTTCAATTTTTCCGGGTCGACGAAGTGCACCGCATGCCAGCCGGCCATCCGCGCAGCCTCGACATTGGGCATGCTGTCGTCGATGAAGAGCGTCGCCGACGGGGTCAGGCCGAAGTTACGCGTATGGGTTTGGTAGATGGCGATATCGGGCTTGATGAGCTTGACGTCGCCCGAAACGGTCACCCCGCGCGGCAGCGTCAGGAAGGGATAGAGCACCTGCGCTTCGCGGAAGGTGTCGGAGGCGAAGTTCGTCAGCATCGTCACGTCGCGCCCTTCGGCGATCAGCCGTTCCAGCAGCGCAACCGTTTCGACATAGGCGTGCGGCACCATCTCCTGCCAATGCTTGCGGAAGGCACGAATCTGCACCTCGCGCTCGGGAAAATCCTTGATCAGCAGCGCTTCGGCTTCTTCCCAGGAGCGGCCGCGGTCCTGCTCGATGTTCCAGTCATGGGTGCAGACATTGGCGAAGAACCATTCGCGCTCGGCCTCGTCCGGGATGATGCGGCTATAGGGCAGGTTGGGGTCATAGTGGATCAGCACCTTACCGATGTCGAAGACGATGTGGCGGATGTCGATGCTGCTCATGGACGTATTCCTTGCTTGGTCTTTTAGATCAGGAGTTGGGCCGGATGCGGGCGGAAAACCGCGCTTTCTTTTCTCATGCCGCTCTAGCGCTCGGTCTTGAAGGCATGCGGGATCGCCTGGGCGATTGCCTTCTTCATGACGGTTGGCAGCGCCTGGGCCTTCAGCGAGTGAACCGGTTCCCACCAGCCGTTGCCCTCCGTTCCGGCGCGCGCGACTTTGGCGCGATAGACCGAGAGACGCAACTCAAAATGCGTGAAGACGTGGCTGATGGTGCCGCAGTCTTCCCAGGAGGCGGCAAAGGGTTGGGAGGCGAGCGTGGTGTCGCCATCCTGTCGCGATGTCCAGTCGGTTCCGGGCACTTCTGTCATGCCGCCAAGCAGGCCGGTTTCGATCCTTTTTCGCAGATAGACGGCATTGTCGGCATCGATCGCGACGAAGGCGGCGCCGCGCCGAAGTGGCTTGTCTTTCTTCTGCGCCTTGCGCGGAAAGGTTTCGGGATCGGCAACGACCAGCGCGCGACAGTGCGCGCGGAAAGGACAGAGCGAGCAGGCAGGCCGCTTCGGCGTGCAGATCGTCGCGCCGAGGTCCATCATCGCCTGGGCGAAATCTCCTGGACGATCGTCAGGCGTGAGGATGGCGACACGCGCCCGCATCTCGGGCTTCGCTGCGGGCAGGGGCGTTTCGATCGCATAGAGGCGCGAGATCACCCGCTCGACATTGCCGTCAAGCACGGCACTATTGCGGTTGAAGGCGATCGCTGCGATCGCAGCCGCGGTGTAGTCGCCGATGCCGGGAAGGGATTTCAACCCGTCTTCCGTGTCGGGAAACCGACCCCCGTGATCCCTGGCGATAACCTCGGCACATTTCTTCAGGTTGCGGGCGCGGGCATAGTAGCCGAGCCCGGCCCAGGCCTTCATCACGTCCTCATTGTCCGCGCGCGCCAGGTCCTCGACGGTCGGCCACAGTGACAGGAACTTCACGAAATAGGCCTTGACCGCTTGCACCGTCGTCTGCTGCAGCATGACCTCAGACAGCCAGACGTGGTAGGGATCGGCAACGATACCTTGGCTGGCCATAGGTGGAGAGACACGCCAGGGCAGGTCGCGGTGGTGCCTGTCGTACCATTCCAAAAGCAGGGGAGCGGCGTCGGCCGCCGGGATTGTATCGTGCATGATTTGCCGGGAGTTCTGTTTCCGGCCTATACTTGGCGAAGCGGAGCCGCGGCATCAAGGCTCAATCGACGTTGCATACAGAAAGTCGCATTCGTGAGTGAGCAGAAGCCCCGCAAGGGTGTCGTCCAGATCAGTGAGGTCGCCAACGGCCTGATCGACCCGGTGCTCGCCAAGCGGGCTGGCATCAACACCATGTTGCTCGGCTCGTGGGACGAAATCGCCGGCGAAGACTTCTCCGATTGCACGCGGCCCGAGAAGATCGCCTGGCCGCGACGTGTCTCGGAAATCGCAGGGGAGGGTGGCTACCAGCCGGGCGTGCTGACCGTCGCGTGCGAAGGCGCGCGTGCGCTTTTCCTGACCCATGCTCAGGGAGAACTCATCCAGCGCATCAACGGCTTCTTCGGCTTCTATGCCATCGGGCAACTGCGTATCGTCCAGAAACCCGTCTCGGTACAGCCGAAACACCGCGGCAAGCCGAAGCAGCTTTCGGGCGAGCCCGCGCGTCGGCTGGAGGCGATGGTGGAGGGTATCGAGAGCGAAGAACTGAAGGCAGCTTTACGCCGCCTCGGGACGGCCGTTCTGGCGCCGCGTCGGCGATAGGGCCATCAGCCGGTCACAATTCTTTGAATTCTGTTGACGCCCGGCCACTTGCCGCCCTGCGCGCGGCAAGATATCGAATCCGCACCACAATTCCCTCCGAACACGGGTCAAATCATGTCCGCTTCCGCAATGAACCTTACGAAACGCCTGCTCAGCGGTGCCGCCATCGCAACCGTCGCCCTGGTGCTTGCTGCCTGCAGCGACGAAAAGAAGGAAACGGCATCGACCGCGCCGACCCAGGCGAGCGAGACGGCGGCAAAGCCCGCGACTGACGCCATCACTACGGCATCGACGTCCGCGACGCCGGCGAACACCGAGGCGAAGCCGGCCACAGGCACTGAAGTCGCTCAGGCGACGACCGCTCCCGTGAAGGTCGAGCTCCCGTCGTCGGAAGGTTCCGTCGATGCGGCCAAGCTCATGGAGCCGGGCGCCCTGCCGGAAATGGCGCTGGGCGAAGCCAATGCGCCGGTGACGATCGTCGAATACATGTCGATGACCTGCCCGCACTGCGCGGCCTTCCACAACAACACCTTCGAAGCGATCAAGACCAAGTACATCGACAGCGGCAAGGTTCGCTTCATCGTGCGCGAATTCCCGTTCGACCCGCGCGCGGCGGCCGCCTTCATGCTGGCGCGCTGCGCCCCGGAGGGCCAGTACTTCCCGATGATCTCCATGCTCTTCAAGCAGCAGCAGCAGTGGGCCGCAGCCCAAAACGGCCGCGACGCCTTGCTGCAGATGTCCAAACTCGCCGGTTTTACACAGGAGAGCTTCGAGGCCTGCTTGACGAACCAAAAACTTCTGGATGATGTGAACGCTGTGATGCAGCGGGGCGCAAAGGATTTCGGCGTACAGTCGACGCCGACCTTCTTCGTTAATGGTGAACACTATTCGGGGGACATGTCGGTTGACGTTATGTCGGCCCTCATCGACAGCAAGCTCTGATCCTTCGCTTTTCCTGAAAACGGGCGACGGCAGCAGCCGTGTGCCCGTTTTTTTCGTTCTGCCGTGCGGTAGAGGGGGGAATCTCACCCCAGTGTCCGCCGCATGAAGTTTAACAAGCTTCGCCTGCTGGGCTTCAAATCCTTCGTCGAACCGACCGAGTTCATCATCGAGCGCGGCCTGACCGGCGTCGTCGGGCCGAACGGCTGCGGCAAGTCGAACCTCGTCGAAGCGCTGCGCTGGGTGATGGGGGAGAACTCCTACAAGAACATGCGCGCTTCCGGCATGGACGACGTGATCTTTTCCGGATCCGGCAACCGTCCGGCGCGCAACACGGCCGAAGTCGGCCTCTATCTCGACAACAGCGATCGCACCGCACCGGCCGCCTTCAACGATAGCGACGAAATCCAGGTGACGCGCCGCATCGAGCGCGAGCAGGGCTCCGTCTATCGCATCAACGGCAAGGAGGCGCGCGCCAAGGATGTGCAGCTACTCTTTGCCGATGCCTCGACCGGCGCGCGTTCGCCGTCGATGGTCGGGCAGGGGCGCATCGGCGAACTGATTGCTGCTAAGCCACAGGCCCGCCGCCAACTCTTGGAAGAGGCGGCCGGCATCTCCGGCCTGCATTCGCGTCGGCATGAAGCCGAATTGCGCCTCAGGGCAGCCGAGACCAATCTCGAGCGGCTCGACGACGTAACCTCGCAGCTCGAAAGCCAGATCGAGAGCCTTAAGCGCCAGTCGCGTCAGGCCAACCGCTTCAAGATGCTTTCGGCCGATATCCGCAAGCACGAGGCGATCCTCTTCCATATCCGCTGGGTGCAGGCCAAGGAGGCGGAAGCCGAGGCGACCAGTCAGCTCAACCAGATCACAGTGCTTGTCGCCGAAAAGGCGCAGGTGCAGATGCAGGCGGCGAAGGATCAGGCGATTGCCAGCCTGAAGCTGCCGGAATTGCGCGAGAATGAAGCGCGGTTCGCTGCGGCACTTCAGCGCCTGCAGATTGCCCGTTCGCAGCTCGAAGAGGACGCCGGCCGTATCCTCAGGCGGCGCGATGAATTGCAACGCCGTCTGGCACAGCTTGCCGAAGATATCGCGCGCGAACAGCGCCTCGTCGTCGACAATGCCGGCATCCTGTCGCGGCTCGACGAAGAAGAAGCTGAACTCAGCGACATGCTGGCCGAGGCAGACGACCGTGCGACGGAAGCACGCGAGCGGCTGGAGGAGGCGAACGAAAAGCTTGCCGGCAACGAAGCGCTTCTGGCTCGATTGACCGCCGAACGCGCCGAGGCGCAGGCCGGGCGCAACCAGCTGGAGCGGACGCTGCGCGACCTTTCCGAGCGACAGGCGCGCCTCGCCCGGCAACTGGCCGATCAGTCGCGCGATCTCGATGAGCTCGACCGGCAGATGTCAGCACTTCCCGACCCGCATGAAAAGCAGGGCCAGGTCGAGGTCGCCGAGGCTGCGCTGGAAGAAGCCGAAGCCAACGTGCTGGCGATCGAGGAGGCACTGGCCGAGGCGCGGCGCGCGGAGGTCGAGGCGCGTCCACCCGTCGACCGGGCACGCGCCACCCTCAACGGCATCGAGACCGAGGCGCGCACGATCCGGCGTATGCTGGAAGCGGTGGCCGGCGGCGCCTATCCCGCCGTCGTAGAGGACATGAAGGTCGACCGCGGCTTCGAGACGGCACTCGGCGCAGCACTTGGCGACGATCTCGACTCGCCGCTCGAACCGGCGGCGCCTGCCCATTGGCGTGCGCCGGGAGACCACGTCGGCGACGCCGACCTGCCGGAAGGCGTGAGCCCGCTGATCGCTCATGTGAAGGCGCCGGATGCGCTGACCCGCGCGCTGAAGCAGATCGGCATCGTCGCAAGCGAGGCGGACGCGGAACGGCTGCTGCCGCTGCTAAAGCCCGGCCAGAGCCTCGTTACCAAGCAAGGTTCCGTCTGGCGCTGGGACGGCCACGTGACCGGCTCCGAGGCGCCGAGTGCTGCGGCCTTACGTCTGGCGCAGAAAAACCGGTTGGCGGAACTCGACGCCGAGGCTGATGGTGCCGCAGAGGCGCTGCGACGCGCTGAGGCTGAACTCGCTGTTGCCGGCACGCGCATCCGCGCCGAGGACGAGCGGCTGCGGCTATCGCGCGACGCGCAGCGCATGATCTCGCGGCAACTCGGCGAAGCCCGCGACGCGCTTGCGGCTGCCGAGCGTGCCTCCGGTGATCTTGCCCGCAGGCGCGCGGTACTTGCGGAAACCCGCAGCCAGATCGAGGCGCAGGTCGAGGACGTGGCCGAGCAGATCGAAACGGCCAATGGTGCGCTGGCGGATGCGCCCGATCTCTCGGAACTGGAGATGAAGTTGCGCACGCAGACGGCCGATGTCGCTGCCGATCGTGCCGCCGTTGCCGAAGCGCGCGCCGCTCATGACGGTCTGGCGCGCGAGAACGAGGTCCGCCAACGGCGCATCACCGCGATTGGCGCGGAAAGGCAGACCTGGAAGGCACGTGCGAACAGCGCCGAAGAACACATCGCGACGCTGCGAGATCGTGAGGCGGAAGCCCGCGACGAAGTGGAAGAACTGATCGATGCGCCTGATGAGTTCGAGGACAAGCGTCGCGCATTGATGAACGAGTTGCAGAAGGCGGAAGCAGCCCGGCGCGAGGCGGCCGACCTTCTCGCCGAGGCGGAAGATCACCAGCGCGAGGCGGACCGTCTGGCGGCAACCGCGCTCTCTGAGCTTGCCGAATCGCGCGAGAAGCGCGGCCGCGCCGAAGAGCGGCTGGTCTCTGCCCGCGAACGCCGCGTCGAGATCGAAGCGCGCATTCACGAAGCGCTCTCCTGTGCGCCGCACGAGGTGATGCGGCTGACCGGGCTTGCCGTCGACGAGGCGCTGCCGGACATGCGCAATATCGAGCGGGAGCTCGAACGGCTGAAGATCGAGCGCGAACGCCTCGGCGCCGTCAACCTGCGTGCAGAAGAGGAGCAGAAGGAGCTTTCCGATAAGCTCGCTCTCATTCTCCGCGAGCGCGACGACGTCATCGAGGCGATCCGCAAGCTCAGAAGTGCCATCCAGAACCTGAACCGCGAGGGCCGCGAGCGCCTGATCGCTGCCTTCGACGTCGTCAACGTGCAATTCCAGCGGCTGTTCACCCACCTCTTTGGCGGCGGCACGGCCGAACTGCAACTGATCGAGAGCGACGATCCGCTGGAAGCGGGTCTCGAAATTCTCGCCCGCCCGCCCGGCAAGAAGCCGCAGACGATGACGCTGCTTTCCGGCGGCGAGCAGGCGCTGACGGCGATGGCACTGATCTTCGCGGTGTTCCTCACCAATCCGGCCCCGATCTGCGTGCTCGACGAAGTGGACGCGCCGCTCGACGACCACAATGTCGAGCGCTACTGCAACCTGATGGACGAGATGGCGGCTTCGACCGAAACCCGCTTCATCATCATCACCCACAACCCGATCACCATGGCTCGCATGAACCGACTGTTCGGTGTGACCATGGCTGAACAGGGGGTATCACAGCTGGTGTCCGTCGACCTGCAGACGGCGGAGCGGCTGAGAGAAGTGGTCTGATCGTTCGCCGACCCGACCGCGGTCAGTGTCGGAGTGCTATTCGAACGCTGCGATGAAAACCTGTTGCACGCAGCATGCCTTCGCGTCGGCCGCAGCGATCGGCATGGGCCCTCAGCGGCACCTTGTTGGCGCGATAGGTGGCGAGAGGATCGCGGCATCGGCCTTCTTCGGCGCGTGGCCGAACCATTTGCTGTGGGTCATGAGCGTGCCGGTCGCCCAGCGCCAGCCATCGGCGCCGCCGCTCGGGTTGGACAATCCAAGCCAGTTACTCCGCGCCTCTGAGACTGAAGCGGAATGCCATGAGGGGACATTCTCAAATGCTGCGCGAGGCGGTGTGGCCCCGTCACTCGAATTCGAGAATGAGACCGCCCGTTCCGTCGGTTGATCCCATGTCGTCCCAGGTGTCGACATAGAGGGATTTGGTATCGGCCTTGCCGTTGCGATGGGCGTAATACATACCGATGTCGTCGCCCTTCTTGTTTTCGTTCGGCATGTCCTGGAACCATTTCGTGTAGGTCATGGGTGCGCCGTTGTCCCAGTGCCAGCCGCCTTTCGGCTCTTTGCCCTGCGGATCCTGGGTCAGGCCAATCCAGGGGCCCATCTTGTAGCTGACATTCCCGGAGGGATCGTACCCGGTTTCAAAGAAACTCGGATCGGCGTTGAAAAGCGATGCGACGAACGCATTCTCCTCCGGAGAGGAAATCGCGGCGAGGTGGGCGCCACAACCGCCGGCGATCCCGCGCGCATAGACGGCCAAAATCGTACCCGTGCGAACGGCGACATAGAGGTGCCCGCCGAACACGCCATAGACGGTATCGAAGTGGCGCAGACAGGTCAGCGCCCGCAGGACGGTTTGGTCGGTCTCCAGCCCTTCGAGGTTGGCAACGTCGTAGCGTCGCGCTTTCGTCGCGCTGTAGACGCCTTCAGCACGCGCGTTGACCTTTATGCCGAGGGCTGCTGCTGTGTTCTCGGTAATGAAGCCGCTCGCCGGCTGCTGGTTGGTGCTTTGGAAGCGCTTGATCGCGTCCCTGGTCTGTCCACCGAAGACGCCATCGGCAGCGCCCGCTTCAAATCCCCGCGAGGCAAGCGCCAGCTGGACATTTCGCCGCTTCTCTTTGTCCGGCAAGAGCTGCGCTTCGACGGATTGCGGCAGATGTGCCTCGTTGCGCACGGCAGCCGGCTCGATCTGGGCCAGCGCCTGCCGCCCAAGATCGGCATACTCGCCGGTGCGGTGCTTTTCGACGAAGAAGTGCCAGATGCGCGCCGTTCCGATCTTCAGAGCCTTCTTGAAGTCCTTTTCAGCTTCGAGCGCTTCGGGGTCGATAGCCGGTACCGCCAGTGCCGGTTGGACCGCCACGGCCTGCGGCATCGCCGCCTGCAACCCCGGGGTCTGTGGCGCTGCCGTTTCCGAACCGAAATAGAACTCCAGCGACAGCGACGACAGGATCTGCGGCTGCTGCTTGCCCTGCGTTTCCTTGCGCACGTCGCGAACGACCCGCTTGAAAGCGGTGCCGACCTCAAGGCCAGCGCCGGAAAGATTGGCGATCAGCGCGCGGGTAAACGGCGAATGTCCGTCGGTTCCGTCGGCTGCCACTTGGCCGGGTGCGGCCGCAAAGGCGACGAGCGTGCCGGCGCCTTGGGTCTCGATCGGTGCCAGGCCTCTGGTTGCGCCACCGCGGGTGGCACCTTCGACTTCGGTGTTCAGCCGATTGGCGAGAGGGTTGTTGCGGCAGGCATCCAGGAAGACCATCGATATCCGGGCGCGCTTCTCCAGCGCGTTGATGATCTCCGACAGGGCTATGGTTTCGGCGGGAACGTCGAACTCACTCTCGAGCTTCGCGTCCGTGCCGATGAGAAAGTTTTCTCCGTGCAGCTGCATGCCGTGTCCGGCATAGTAGAACAGGGCGACATCATCGGGCCCGATCTTGCGGGAAAAGTTTGAAAGCGCGCCAGCAAGTCCCCTGCGATCTGCGTCGAGCACAAGATCGGTTTCAAATCCTTGTCCCTTGAGGAAGATTCCGAATGCTTCAGCGTCGCGAGCGGCATTGGGAAGCGTTCCCGCCGCGACGTAGTTCGTCATGCCGACGACGAGCGCAAGTCGTTTGCCATTCTCCTCGGCGAAGCCATGCCCGACCACGAGCAGGAGCATAAGAACCGAGAGGATCCAGGATCTCAGTTTCGCAAGCCATTGCATGACCTACCCTCCAAGCCCTCGGGACTGAAACGGATGCCATGACGGGATATTCTTGGATGCGCCCCATCGCGTGCATTTATATTAGAATTTTATAATTGAACGGGCAATGTTGGCCGCGGGCTTCAGGCGGGCCTTTCTGGTGCGATAAAGGCCCGCGAAGCCCATATTGTCCGGGCTCAGGCTCCCAAACGTGCCAATATGTTGCAATGTTACAGAAAATGATGCGGTGCAGCATAAATCTTCGCCGGGTGCATTTTCAGCCCGATACATATACTGTAAATCGTCATAAAACACTGTTTCTGGGTGGAGAGCAGGGCATGACGAAATGGGTTTACACCTTCGGTGGGGGCAAGGCCGAGGGACGTGCAGGTGACCGTGAGCGGTTGGGAGGCAAGGGCGCCAATCTTGCCGAAATGTGCAACCTCGGCTTGCCGGTGCCGCCCGGCCTGACGATCGTCACCGATGCCTGTAATAGCTTCTTCGACAATGACAGGCAGATGCCGGACGGCCTGCGCGACCAGGTGCGCGAGGGGATCAGCCGGATGGAAGAGGTGACCGGGCGCGTCTTCGGCGATATGACCCATCCCTTGCTGCTCTCGGTTCGATCCGGCGCCCGCGCCTCGATGCCGGGCATGATGGATACGGTTCTGAACCTCGGCCTCAACGACCAGTCGGTGCATGCGCTCGGCCATGATGCCGGCGACGCGCGCTTTGCCTGGGACAGCTACCGCCGCTTCATCCAGATGTACGGCGATGTGGTCATGGGCGTTGACCACGATGTCTTCGAGGAAATTCTGGAAGACGAAAAGGCGCGGCTTGGCCACGAGCAGGACACGGAGCTTTCCGCGGTCGAGTGGCAGCATGTCATCACCCGTTATAAGGAAGCGATCGAGGAGGCGCTCGGCGAACCCTTCCCGCAGGATCCGGAAGTGCAGCTTTGGGGGGCGATCGGCGCTGTGTTCTCGAGCTGGATGAATCCCCGCGCGATTACCTACCGCCACCTGCATGCTATCCCTGCTGCCTGGGGCACGGCGGTCAACGTTCAGGCGATGGTCTTCGGCAATCTCGGCAATTCGTCGGCGACCGGCGTCGCCTTCACCCGCAATCCCTCGACCGGCGAGAACGAGCTTTACGGCGAGTTCCTGGTCAACGCCCAGGGCGAAGACGTCGTTGCCGGCATCCGCACGCCGCAGAACATCACTGAAGTGGCACGCATCGCCTCCGGCTCCGACAAGCCGTCGCTTGAAAAGCTGATGCCCGAGGCTTTCGCCGAGTTCCGCTCGATCTGCGATACGCTGGAGCGGCACTATCGCGATATGCAGGATCTGGAATTCACCATCGAGCGCGGCACGCTCTGGATGCTACAGACCCGCTCGGGCAAGCGCACCGCCAAGGCGGCACTGAAGATCGCCGTCGACATGGCGGAAGAGGGGCTGATCTCCGAGCAGGAGGCCGTCGCCCGTATCGATCCCGCCTCGCTCGATCAGTTGCTACACCCGACGATCGATCCGCATGCGCGCCGCGACATCATTGGCTCCGGCCTGCCGGCTTCGCCGGGTGCGGCCACCGGCGAAATCGTCTTCACCTCCGAAGAGGCGGTGCAAGCCGACAAGGAAGGCCGCAAGGTCATCCTGGTGCGCGTCGAGACCAGCCCGGAAGACATCCACGGCATGCATGCGGCCGAAGGTATCCTGACGACCCGCGGCGGCATGACCAGCCACGCGGCTGTCGTTGCCCGCGGCATGGGCACCCCTTGCGTTTCGGGTGCCGGCAGCATCCGCGTGGATCTGCGCAACGAACTGCTGACCGCCGGCGGCGTGACGCTGCGAAAGGGCGACATCATCACCATCGACGGGTCGTCCGGCCAGGTGCTGAAGGGCTCGATCGCCATGCTGCAGCCGGAGCTCTCCGGTGACTTCGGCAAGATTATGGCCTGGGCGGATGCAACCCGCCGCATGACGGTCAGGACGAACGCCGAGACCCCGGCGGACGCGCGTGCCGCGCGTTCCTTCGGCGCCGAGGGCATCGGCCTCTGCCGCACCGAGCACATGTTCTTCGAGGACGACCGCATCAACGTCATGCGCGAGATGATTCTTGCCGACGACGAGGCCGGCCGCCGTCTGGCGCTCGCCAAGCTGCTGCCGATGCAGCGCTCGGATTTCGCCGAATTGTTCTCGATTATGCACGGGCTGCCGGTGACGATCCGCCTGCTCGACCCGCCGCTGCACGAGTTCCTGCCGAAGACCGACGAGGAGATCGCCGATGTCGCCGGCGCGCTCTCGCTCGACCCGTCGGAACTGCGCCAGCGCGTCGACGAATTGCACGAGTTCAACCCGATGCTCGGTCATCGTGGCTGCCGTCTGGCGATTTCCTATCCCGAGATCGCCGAGATGCAGGCACGCGCCATCTTCGAAGCCGCCGTCGAGGCTGCCCGCGAAACCGGTGCGGCCGTCGTTCCCGAAATCATGGTGCCGCTCGTAGGCCTTCGGGCAGAGCTCGATTACGTCAAGGAGCGTATCGACATGGTGGCCAAGGACGTGATTGGCGAGGCCGGTATCGGCATCGACTATCTCGTCGGCACGATGATCGAGTTGCCGCGCGCGGCTCTGCGCGCCGGCGTGATCGCCGAAGCGGCCGACTTCTTCTCCTTCGGCACCAACGACCTGACGCAGACGACCTTCGGCATCTCGCGTGACGACGCCTCGCAGTTCCTGGCGACCTACCAGCAGAAGGGCATCATCGAGCAGGACCCCTTCGTCTCGCTCGATTTCGATGGCGTCGGCGAGCTGATCCAGATCGCCGCCGAGCGCGGAAGGCGGACAAAAAACGGTCTCAAGCTCGGCATATGCGGCGAGCATGGCGGCGACCCGGCCTCGATCCGCTTCTGCGAGGACGCCGGCCTCGATTACGTCTCCTGCTCGCCTTTCCGTGTGCCGATCGCCCGGCTTGCCGCGGCCCAGGCGGCGATAAACGGCAAGGGCTAAGGTCTCGCGCCCGCGTGTTGCAGTGATGCAACGCGTGGGCGATGATAGCTCGACGCACTGCATTCCTGGTTGCGAGCGGAGAGCGGATGGTGCATCAGCATCTCGTTCGCGCCGTATCGGCGCGGGCGATCGTTGGCCATGCATGCATGGCGGTTTGTTCAGAACGGGAGCGGAAAATGACGCAGTGCGTTTCCACACGCCCCTTGGGGCTTCGCGGCTGATCAGTGTTGATGCGCTGAGAGAGCCCGTCCTGCCGGCTACGCTGAAAATCTAAAGTGTTGCAGCGACCTGAGCGCGATTGAAAGACGCGCGGAGCTGTGGTGTGCCGGCTGTTTGACCCTGTTCTGGATTATTTTCATGGGCAATCATTCTTCCGGGGACGTCGTCCCAGAAGACGATGATGGTGCGCGCAAGGCGGCCGTCACGCATTACTTCACTGCCGGCAGCTGGATCGAAGGCGCGGCAGTTCAACAACTGGAGGAGATCGCTGGTCTCCCCGGTATGATCTCTGTTGCCGGCTTTCCGGATCTGCATCCGGGCAAGTATGGCCCCGTCGGCATGGTCGCGCTCTCGCAGCGGCTCTACCCGCAACTGATCGGCAGCGACATCGGCTGTGGCATGTCGTTCTTCGAACTCTCGTTGCCGCTGCGCAAGTTCGGGGTGGAGAAGGCGGCCGAGCAATTGCGCGGGTTGGAACAGATCGATCTCGGCGATATGACGGCCCGCCTTGCGGAGTACGATCTTTCGCCCGACATGCGCTCGCATACTCTCGGCACGATCGGTGGCGGCAATCATTTCTGCGAGCTGCAGGCCGTGGACGAAATGTTCGAGAGCGAGGCGGAGGGCGTCGCCGACAGGCAGAAGCTCTACCTGCTGGTACATTCCGGCTCGCGTTCGCTCGGCGCAGAGCTTTTCGGTCAGACGCTCGGCGGAGATGAACATCTGCGAGACGGCTTGGTTGCCGGCTCGGATGCAACCGTCGAATGGCTCGCCAGGAGCGGTGAATGAGGTAACGCTCTTTCTGACCTCCGGCAACGGCCCGGTGGAATGCCGCGTCGCCGTTGCCGCGCTGATCGACATTTTGCGCAAGGAGGCCAAGGCCAACGGTTGCGGCTTTGACCTGGTCCTTGGCGGGCAACCGGACGCGTTCGGTCCAAAATCCGCGATCGTCACGATGGCGGGCAATCGATCCGAAGAGGTGGCAAAAGCCCATTGCGGGACGATCCGGTTTGTCTTCAAGAGCCCGGTCAGACGGGGGCATCAGCGGCAAAACTGGTTTGTTGGTGTCCGGCAAGTGGACCTTTCCGGTTCAGGCGTCGTTCCGACGATTGCACCGGGGGACTTACGCTTCGAAACCCTCAGGGCCGGCGGTCCCGGTGGCCAACACCAGAACACAACCGACAGCGCGGTGCGGGCGACCCATATACCCACGGGCCACACGGTGGTCTGCCGGGAAGAGCGGTCGCAGCACCGCAACAAGGCAACTGCAATCCGCAGGCTTCAGGCCATCCTGGACCTCATTGCCGCCGGGCACGAGCAGCAGGAAAAGGCAGCCCTGTTCATGGCGAGCAAGGAGCTGGAGCGAGGGAACGCGGCAAAGACCTTCCGTCTTTAGCTTTCCTTGGCGACCCGGGTATTTGCGCCCGGGTCGCGTTGATACGCCGGTTGCCGAGTCGTGACACCACCGGCCGCCTCGGTTGGACGACCGTCAGCGCATGATGACGACGGGGCGGTCCCAGCCCCACATCATCATGTCGTTCTGGTAGCGGAAGGCGCGCGATTCAGCGCGCCGGTCGAGCTCGATGCGTTGCAGGCAGGTGGCAAAGGCGTCGGTGCCGCGGCGGAAGCCGTAGGAAGCGCAGGTGTTGCCATCGGCGACGCGCCGTTCCTCAGGCGTCATCGTCTGGCACGCCGTCAGCAGCAGCGCGGCTGCGACTAGGATGGTCAATCGGGTCGTCATGGTCTTCGTGCCTCCAGAGAGCCGGCGCGCGCCGTCTGCGGATTCATTTCTCGAATCGCAATTAATATAGGGAGTTGCGCCGGAAATCGAAGCGGACCGCGCCAATTCCGTGGCAGGCGCGTGGTCGCGCGCAGGCGATGCCAGACGATTATCTGAAGTCGTCCTGAAAACTGATTTTCGGGAGCGTTGCTAAGCAATCAGCGCGCCCGCACGGACGCGAAGCTGCGGAAGAACAGTCGCCGAACCGTCTCGGAGTGTCGACGGATAGGTCTTGTCGATGGAAGTCAGCTTACGCTGCGGCCGGCCTGTCGCGATCGATGCGCTCGAGCACGCCGACGAAGGACCCGGCGAAGCGCTCGAGATCCCGCGTGTCATCGCCCGGGTGCTCGATGCGGATGGTCGCGCCCTTCTCATCGAGACAGGCAAACAGGATTGATGGCTCGCTGTCCTGCTCGCCAAGCCTTAGCACAGCGATGCTCAGGCAATCCTCGATCAGTTCCGAGGCAGGCAAGGCAAAAAGAAACTCGCCGCCGGCGCTGTCGGCAACGGTGCGGACAAAGCCGGTGAAATCTTCCTTGTTTCCGGAAAAGCCATCGAGGGAGAGTTCGAGCTCGAGGAGCCCCATTGGAATGCCGCCGTCGCCCGGGGGAAGGGGGGTAGGGGTGGCATTGACCACGGCTGCCTGCGATGCGCCCATGTCGGTTCTCCGTCGATCGCCGTGCACCCTTGCATGAAGCCGTGCGCGGCCGTTGCCTCCGATTGAAACTCCGCGAGCCGGTCGATTCCTGGGCGCGCGGGCACATTCCCATGTGTTGATAGGTGGTTAACGAGAATGGCGATTTTGCGGCGAAGCCTCCGGCGTGGCCTGTGACCGGGCGGCAGACTGGCGCATTGCCTGTTTCCACGGCACGGGGCATGGTCTAAGAATGCGGTCTGTTTCGCGGCAGGGGATTGATTCAACTACATGATGGTCCGGTACGAGCGCCCATATTCCTATGCCGCCCACTGGGCGCGTCGCTTCGCCCGTATTTCCTTCTTGCTGTTCGCGCTCTCGCTGCTGGCGCACCGCTTCGGACCGCTGACGACACCGCACTTCCTGGCTCTTGTCGGTCTGTCGGGCATTTTCGCGCTGCTTGGCGTATTGCTTGCCGTCGTCGGGCTTGCGCGGCTCTGGCAGGTCGCTGCAATCGGTGGCCTCGCGTCCGCTGCGGCGCTTGTCTATGCGGCGCCGGCGCTCGGTTTCATTGGCTTCGGCGCCGTGCAGTATTTCACGCGCCCGGCGATCTACGATGTCAGCACCGATACGGTGACGCCGCCGCCCTGGCTCAAGGTGCCGCAGGCCGAGCAGAGCTGGCTGAAACGCAAGGATGCCGTGACGCCTGAGGACCGGGAAGCGCAGATCCTTGCCTATCCGGGGCTCACCGGCCGACGCTACGATGGCGCGCTCGACCGCGTTTACCAGGGTGTGCGCACCGTCATCGAACAGAATCGCGTCGGCATCACCGAAGAGCTTGGCGTCGAAAACGCCCGCGCCGATCTCGAAGATCTGGCCGTTCGGCCGAATGCCGGGGCAGACACGACCACCGAGCCGGAAAACGTGCCCGTGCCCGCGGCCCGGCCGGAACTGTCGCTCGAAGGGGCAATCGCGGGACGTCGCGCCAGCGACGTCGTTCTCCAGGGCGAGTGGCGCACGCTGATTGCCGGCTTCCGTTTCGATGTGTTGATCCGGCTGCGCGAAGAGGCCGAGACGACCTTCGTCGATTTGCGCGTCGCGTCCCGCTACGGGCCGCATGACCTCGGCATGGGCGCCGCCTTCGCCGACCAGTTCCTGCGGTCGCTCGATGCCGAGCTGCTCGGTATCGCCGGCGATTGATCGGTACGCCAGAAGGCGTCAGTCGTCTATGAGCGCACCGCGACCATCAAAATCATTGGCGGTTTCGGCTTCCGGCGCGGCGGTGTGCGACGACGTCGGCTCGTCCGCTGGTCGCAGCCAGCCGCGATAGCGCACGATCATGCCGGTCAACGGGCTTTCGACCTCCACATGGAAATGAAACAGACCATCTCGATCCTCCTCGAATGTGCGGCCGCCCGGCGCAAGCACCAGGGGAAGAGGAAGACCGAGGAAGGACCATGCGCGAACCGACAGATACAGCCGGTTTTCTGTGGGCTCCAAAGCGCACAAGATGCGAAACGGTCCGAACTCCTCCGCCAGCCACTGTTCGTTCGGTCTCTCTATCCTGTGCTGCGCGCTGCGCAGGACCTTCGCGCCGAAGCGCCGGGTCCAGACCTCCCGGCCATTCCGGCATGCGAAGTGGATTTCGACCGGCACATCTGGAGATGCGCCAGGAAAGCCGAGGACGGAGGCGACAAGGCGAGCCCATACCGATCCGCCCCGCTCGACGACTGCGCGCCCGCGAAAGATGGCATGCCCCTCTGACTTTTCATGCAGGACGCGGATCGAGCCGGGCAGGCGATCCCAGTCACGCCCGAGGATCTGCCGATAGAGGCTCTTCTGCTGGTTGCATTGCGCCTTCATGCGATGAAGCGCCCGCGCTCGTCCGGCGTCGGCACCATGCAGGTCTGGCGCCGTCCGGCGATGCGATAGCGGTTTCTCGCTACGAGATCATAAAGTGGGTCGCGAAGGATAGCAGGCAGGATACGGCAGAGGTTCACGAGCGACCATGGCAGGCCCAGCCGCGCCAGCGTCCGGATCGATCCGTCGGATTTGAAGCGGGCGACATCGTCCTCGATCAGCATATTGCTTTCGAAGCTGACGGCGTCGAGCCCGTAGTGCCGATAGAGCGCCTGGCCAATCGGCGACTGTGCCGTGAGATAGCGATATTGCGCCCGCCGGTCATGGCGAAGCAGGAAACGCACCCAGCCGGAACAGAAGATGCATTCGCCGTCGAAGACCACCACGGGCTTGTCGTCGGCAAAGGCGTGCACCGAGGCATCGTTGCGATAGCTGTAGGCGCCGCGCCGCATGGTCAGCCGGCTCCGCCGGGCGTCAGCCGGTAGGCGCCGAGCAGAGAGGGCGGCCCCTCGGTCTCGACGCGTCCCTGCTCGATCAGGTCTTCGAGATGGGCAAGCACCGAGAGCGCGGCCGCTCCATGCAGCCGGACGTCGGTGGTGGCATAGATGACCTTGACCATATCGGGGATCCGGCTGTCGCCGGCGCGGATGCGTTCAACCACGGCGCGCTCGCGCATCTTGCGGTGAGCGCGCAGTCCCCGAAGGAAGGACAACGGCTCGGTTACCGGCCCGCCGTGGCCCGGCAGATAGAGATGGTCGTCGCGGGTGAGCAGCTTTTCGAGCGAGGCCATGTAATCCGCCATGGCACCATCCGGCGGCGCGACGATCGTCGTCGCCCAGGCCATGACGTGATCGGCGGAAAAGAGGATGCCGGTGCCGTCGAGCGCGAAGGCCATGTGGTTGGCCGTATGGCCGGGCGTGGTCAGCCCCGTCAGGCTCCAGCCATCGCCCTCGATGCGCCCGCCGTCCGCAAGCACGAGATCGGGGGCGAACTCCATGTCCGAACTCTCGGCGAAGGGATTGGTCTCGCCCGCATGCAAGGGGCGGGCAGAGCGGTGTGGCCCTTCGCCAACGATCAGCGCCCCGGTCGCAGCCTTCAGCCGGCGCGCAAGCGGCGAGTGGTCGCGATGGGTATGGCTGACGGCGATGTGAGTGACCTGGCGACCGGCAAGGGCGCCCATCAGCGCCTGAAAATGCGCCTCGTCGTCCGGCCCCGGATCAATCACGACAACGGAACGCTTTCCGACGATATAGCTGTTGGTACCATGGAAGGTGAAGGGACCCGGATTGTTGACGGTGATGCGCTGCACATCGTCCGCGACCGTCACGGCCTCGCCATGGGCCGGCTTGAATTCGAGATCGAAGTCTGGCCCCTGCATACGTCTCTTCCTGGCCTTCACTTGTACTCGATCTCGATGAACGACATCGGCTCGCTGCCGGCATTGACGACGTTGTGTGCCACGCCGGCCTCGCGGCGATAGGCAGCACCCTTGGCGATATCGACCCGCCGGCTGCCGCCTTCCTCCTCGAGCAGGAACTGGCAATCCGTCATCGGCACGACGACATAGCCGAGACCATGCACATGGTGCCCGGTATCGGCGCCGGGCTCGAAATCCCAGCGGGTGACCCTGACGACGGCGTCATCGACGAGCACGCTCGGAACGGCAGGGGGACGGGCGCGAAACTGGCTCATGAGGTTCTCCATTTGCCGGGACAATAGGAGGTGCTGTCAGGGAAGGGAAGGGCGCATGCGCTGGCCCCCTTCGAGGAGCCGGAGCGCCTTTTACACAAGGCATCAACAAATCCGCCGAAATTTCAACTTGGTGCCAACTTAATCATTGTGACGGGCGGCGAGCTTTGGTAATCAGGCGCTCGATTTGGCGGACATCTTTTCCGTCAGTTCTGTTGGGGCGTCGCCAAGCGGTAAGGCACCGGTTTTTGGTACCGGCATTCCCAGGTTCGAATCCTGGCGCCCCAGCCATCTATTTCAAGTCGATAACTTCAATCACCTACATGAAGGCTCGCGCTTCATGTAGGTGCGCTCGGTCTTTTTTGCTCAATGGTTCGCCTCTGCGGCCACAAGACGGCAGAGATCGGAGACATCTACGAGTCCCTACCACCGGCTGTGCGATGACTTGCTATCGCTGTTTTCGCGAGAAAAGCGGTCTTCTCTTTGCATCCAAATCCGCGATTTGAAGGTGATCGGCGTGGAAGCGGGAGGTGAAATGCTCAAGCCACCGGGAATGCCGGGCTGATTGTTACTCTTGCCTCCCCCTACCTGGCCGTGCGTGCCTCCCCCGCCGGATTTGGCAATCGCGCGGGAACTGAGGCTTGTACCAAGCAGTAGGGTTATGGTGGGAGGCGTTACCGCGGCGAAACGCCCAGCCTTCATGAGAAAATTGCGGCGAGCTTCAGCTTCTGATGTCAGTCCTTCGGGAATTTGTTCTAATTCTTTTGTGTTATTTCTAGACATGATCCACCTAATAATAATTAAGTTAAAACAACATGGTTATGTTAACAGCATTTTTAAGGGATGCAATTGGTGGAACTATTTCTGTAATACTTAGATATTTCGCGAGGAGGGTTTTGTGGAAGGATATGATTGTGATGCGGCGCCGATATAGATCGGTTCACGTCGCGTCTGTTTGTGGATGATGCCGAGCTTCCTGGTATCCCACAGGGTGACCGCTGAGATCATTCCTTCCGCAGTCAACGGAGACCCTGCGTGCTGAGCGCCGAGCCGGCCGGTGGTTGGCCACGTGAGAACAGGCGGCATCCAATCGGAACAGGGGTGAAGCGTCGAGCCTGTCGAGGCCTGCTTTCAATCACTCGATCCGAAACGGCCGATCCCGGCCGTGGGCCGGGCTTCTACTTGCACTCTTGTCAAGTCACTCTGCAACTGACACGCTAACTGCGTTGATTCCTACTTGTATGAGGGAGAAGATGGCTCACAAATTCGAAATCTACAAAGACAAGGCTGGTGAATACCGGGTGCGCTTCAAGTACAACAGCGAAGTGATGTTCTCGACCGAGGGCTACAAGACCAAGGCCAGCGCGCAGAACGCCATCGACTCGATCAAGAAGAACGGTCCCGAAGCACCCGTCGAAGACAACAGCAGCAGCTGAGTTCGACACAATCTCCTAGAAAAAACCCGCCGATTTTCACCGGCGGGTTTTTGTTTCTTGAGGTTTAACCTGCGGTCACTGCCGGCTTGGTCTGGGCCGGGGCGCCCAGGAACTCTTCGCACCAGCTCGGGCCTTCCGCGCGTTTGTGGTCGCCGGCGATGCGGATCGAGCGGATGACATAGTCGGACGAGACGGTGAGCTGAACGGAGCAGCTCAGATATTCCGTGCGGGCCGAGGCGATGCGCTTGCCGCGCTTGCCGTCCTTGGTGGTTTCGTATTGGGCCGGGACCTTGCGGGTCTTGTAGCCGCCCTTCCAGCTATAGACAGTGGAGCTGCCGCTTTCGACGTCGGAGATCGGCGGACCGTATTGGGCGAAGAAGCCGCCGGCCGGTTGGCCGAGCCAACGCGCTTCGACCGCGTTTCTGGAGATCCCCGTTCCGGTCGTGGTGCAGCCGGCGAGCACGAGCGCGAGGCCCGCCACCGTCATCATGCGGAAGTTCATGTTTCTGTCCCTTTGGCTCTCGTTCTGAAATAGGCGTGGCGCGGAAGCCCGTATCCCCTGGTTTTCCGCGCTTTCCGTTGTGCCTCTAGCGCCAAACCAATAGAAAGGAAATCCACGCCGCACCCTCGATTTGAGGAAAATATGAAGCGTTGCAGAAAGTCCCTATCGGGCGCGCTTCCAGACGCCAGCGGCTCCCGCCAAACGGCAATCTCCGCACGAGTTTTCCACCGTCACAAATTTTTTGAAAAAAAGGCGCAAGGTTTTTCGAGATAGGCGCTTGTGAAATCAAAATGCCTGTTCTATAGAGGCGCCGCTGGTCACGGAGTGTAGCGCAGTCTGGTAGCGCACCACGTTCGGGACGTGGGGGTCGCAAGTTCGAATCTTGCCACTCCGACCAGCCGAAAAGCCCGGAAATCCGGGCTTTTTTCGTTTTGGCGGCATGTTCCGTTGTCGCCATGGCATCGACGGCGACGAAGATTTCCCACTGTTTTCGACCAGTTCGACATGCAACCTGCAAGATAAGATGCCGTTGCGCCGCGGTGAACTTTCGATGCGTGAACGCTGACGGCAGATGCTGGCAGCCACTTGCATTTTTCTATAGGGTTGTTGGGACAGCGCGTGGGGGCGTAATCCTTGCACTACAATCCAGCTCTTGATGGATTGCGGGCGGTGGCGGTTTTCACCGTTGTCGCGTTCCATTGCCGTTTTCCGTTTGCTCTAGGCGGGATGATCGGGGTCGATGTCTTTTTCGTTCTCAGCGGTTATCTGATCACCACGATCCTCCGCAGCGGCATCGGGTTGCCGGAATTCTACTGGCGCCGGGCGACCCGCCTGTATCCGCCGCTGTTGCTGATGCTGGCTGCCTATGCAGCTTTCGCACCCTTGGTGTTCCCGACGGTCAATCCAGTCTTCGACGTCCTGCTGGCAGGGCTTTATCTGTCCGATTACACGATGGCCTTCTGGTATCAGCCATTGAGTATCGGTCACACCTGGTCGCTTGCCGTCGAGGAACATTTCTATCTCGTTTGGCCTCTGGTCATTCTGGCAACTCGACGGCTTCCTGTGCGGCCGCTGATGTGGTTGCTGGCGGTTGGATTTGTCGTCGCGACGACCTGGCGAATCGTGGATGCCCATGTGTGGCAAGATTGGCATCGCACTTATTTTCGGTTCGATACGCGCATGAGCGGCCTGATCCTTGGCGCGCTGATCGCCGTCATGCCATGGCGGCTGCAAGGGGAGCGCGTTCTGCTGATAGGACGGATATCGATTTACATGCTGCTTGTGGCGCTGTTGTTCTTCCGGTTCCGCAACATCTGGTTCATCGGCTGGGGCGGCATCGCCGTCGATTTGGCGGCCGCGGGCTTGGCCTTATCGTTGGTCTCGGGCGAGACGGCGATTTCTCGCTTCCTCTCAAGAGAAGGGCCGCGCTATCTCGCCTGCTGTCCTATTCGATATATCTCTGGCACTACCCCATTGCCCTGGCGCTCCGGGACCAATTGGATCCCTTCACCACATCAATCGTGGTGGGTGGGCTGGCGACACTCATCGCCGCGGTCTCGTACAGGTACATCGAGAAGCCTCTGAAGGACCTACGAGACCGCAGGCGAGCCGCCTGATCCCCTCAAGAGGGGGCACTGGGGGGCAGCCGTGGTCCTCTTCACGTTCGATGCTCTGTCATTCGTCGCCTCCTATGAGCCGTTGGTCGAATAGCCGTGCATTCGCGCCCGGGTGGCCTGTCTGCGTGCACGCGAAGGTTCTAGGTTCCCGCCACAGTCCATCAACGATTGGGAACGGGAATGTCGATCAAGCACCTATCCATTGCCGCCGTTCTGCTAATGACCGGCCACTCCGTGGCGGCGGCGCAGAACTGCGAGAAGAACTTCAAGGCGTCGGGCGTTCCGCTGGTAACGCCGGTCTATTACAAGACCTGGCAGGAGTTTCCGAAGCTGAAGCCCGAGGCCGCCTTGCAGCGGATGGCGCGGGGGGTCGCGGCGGAAGGGTTTTCCGGAATCGAGATCAACAAGTCGCTCGGAACCATCGAGGCCTATCAGGATACCGCCGGCTCCGGACGGCTGCAGACGTTGCGCGTCGTTGCCCGCAAGCGTGGTTCAGGCACGCGGGTTGATGCGATGTTCGATATTCAGGTGGGGCAGGTGGCCACCAAACAGGTGGTGCAGGAGGGGCTCTGCAACATCATCCGTTCCGCAGTCGAGTAGGGACCGGGCGGGCGCGACGTCCAGGTAGAGGCAAGAGAGCGTTTCCATCATCGATGGCAACGCTCCATCCGCCTGTCAGCGCTGCCTCTCGAGCGTCGTGAGAGCCGACTGGGCAGCTGCCTGGGCCTGCAGCATCGATGTAAAGTTGCCCTGGGCGGGATAGGTGACACCGCGAAACTTGATGACGAAGCACCATTTGCCGTTGACGCGCTTCTCGACCTTCACGGTGGTTTCCGGTTGCTTGTCCGTGCTCACCTTCTCGTCTCCCTGATTCGGCGCATCGTTGCGCGAAAGTCGTCCAGATACGCCGGAGTGGTTGCTTCTGTCCATCGGTACCGCCGATGCGGGAGAGAAGGATCGCATTTGGGAGGAGGGCGACGGGGCCTGCCTTGCCGGGTGATGTTCCGTTGATGTCCACGGTCAGGCGGACTGTCCCACAGCGTCCAGAAACGGTGAAACAGCCCTATCGATCCTCATGATCGACGCGCCAACTTACGAATGCGGAGGCGGATGAAAAGGTGCGATCTGTGCGATTTCGGGTCAAGGTGAAGCGATTGCCAGTTCTGTCCCGTTTTGGAACGATGACGCGAGGTGAAGAGCTTTCCGAAGGGAAGCGGATTGGCCGCGGATGCACGGCGGTCCTCGCATCGCCGACGGCGACGCAGCATCATCAACGCGCCACGGCTTTATTGTTCACTTCGAAACGCCGTGTTCACCGAACGATGCCTTATCAAGGTGAACAATGGGGGCGATATTGCATTCAACACTTGTTCTTACCCGAGAGCCGAAGATGTTGAAGGAACCGATACTCACCTTTCGCGAGATTGCCATATGGACCTCCATACTCGGCAGCGTCGTCGGCTATCAGCTTTGGCAGCACGCCGAACCCGCTCCGCTGACGATGGTCCTTCCGGCAATCGAACAGCAGCTTTGACGATGAATGCCGGGAGGAGGTCACTCCTCCGGCATGCCGTTGCGCCGGGCCGCCTGCAGCAATTCGATTTCGCCGGCGACCGGGCCGAACTGGTTCTCCAATCGCTCGGCTTCCTCCGCATCGAGGCGATACTTCCTGGCAAATGCCTCGATCGATACGGTGCGTCCGTGAAAGCCGTGCTGTCTCGCGCCTTCTTCCTGATGTTCCGTTTTCATGACGCTTCTCCCTTGCGGCTGGGAGATAGGGCGACAGAATTCTTTGCAAAGGCCAAACTCCACCGCGTCGTTTCAACAACGAAAAAGGGGCCTGATCGGGCCCCTTCTTTTGTCTGCGGCGATTATCGTTCAGCCGTCGATATCGTCGATGATCTCGATCGCCCTGCCGGCGCTCACGCGTCGGACCTCGGCTTCCTCGCGACGGCCCGCAAAGAGTTCGGTCGCCATCAGCTGGTCGGCAAGGTCGGCCGGCAGTGAGAGGATAACGCGGGCGTCTTCCGTATGGATGCCGCCGAGTGCCGAACGCTTCGCCGTGATCATGCCGCCGGCCACCGTGTTGTTGGTGTCCGGATCGATCAGGATGAAAGCACCGGTGGTGCGGTTCTGCTCGTAGGTGTCGAAGATCGCCTGCTCATCGAATGCGAGATGCACCTTGCCGATCGCGTTCATCGGCAGCTGATCGGCATGGTTCCACTTACCGGTCTTGAGGTCCAGCTGGTTGGCCGGCTGCACCTGAACGCGTTGGCGGCGGCTGCCGCTCTTCAGCCAGTAGCGCTTGCCGGGCTGGATGCCTTCCGGCTGCAGTGCGACGAGTTGGGCGTCGAAGGAGAGGCCGGTCAACGGCTGGCTGTCGATCGCCACGATCATGTCGCCACGCGAGACGTCCACCTGGCGGTCGAGCACCAGCGTGATCGCGTCACCGGCAACGGCCGCATTGCGCACCAGGTCGAAGGTGACGATCTTGGTGACGTTGGCCACCATGCCGGAGGGCAGGATGACGACGCTGTCGCCCGGCTTCACCGAGCCGCCGGCAACCGTGCCCTGATAGCCGCGGAAGCTTTCGCCCGGACGCGAGACGCGCTGTACCGGCAGGCGGAAGCCGACGGTCTGGGCCGAACGGGTGGTTGCCAGTTCCAGCACCTCGATCAGCGTCGGGCCGTCATACCAGGGCATGGAGGCGCGGCCGTCATAGACGACATTCTCGCCCTTCAGAGCGGAGACGGGAATAGAGGTGACCTGGCGCACGCCGAGCGACAACGCCAGTTCCCGGAACTCGTGGTTGATCTCTTCGAAGCGGGCGCGATCGTAGTCGGTCAGGTCGATCTTGTTGACCGCCAGCACGAACTGCTTGATGCCCATCAGCGTTGCGATCGTCGCATGCCGGCGGGTCTGTTCGAGCAGGCCGACGCGGGCGTCGACGAGCAGCACGGCGAGGTCGGCGGTCGAGGCGCCCGTTGCCATGTTGCGGGTATATTGCTCGTGGCCGGGCGTGTCGGCGACTATGAAGGACCGCTTGTCGGTCGAGAAATAGCGATAGGCGACATCAATGGTGATGCCCTGTTCGCGCTCGGCCTGCAGGCCGTCGAGGAGCAGCGCGAAGTCGGGCAGGCCTAGATCGTTCTGCTTGCCGTTGGAATCGCGCTGCAGCGTCGCGGCCTGGTCTTCCTTGACCGCCTTGGTATCCCAGAGCAGGCGGCCGATCAGCGTCGACTTGCCGTCGTCGACCGAGCCGCAGGTGATCAGGCGAAGCGGGCGGCTGTCGCGCGTGGCGCGCGCCGGCTCCTGTGTCGGAAAGGCCAGAACCTCGCCGGCAGCAACGTGCTCAACGGCATTCGCGGTTGCGGGAGCAGTCATCAGAAATATCCTTCGCGCTTCTTCTTTTCCATCGAGCCGGATTGGTCACGGTCGATGGCGCGGCCCTGGCGTTCGGAAACGGTCGCGGTTTCGAGTTCGGAGATGATGTCGTCGAGCGTCGTGGCGTTCGAGCGGATGGCGCCCGTCAGCGGGAAGCAGCCGAGCGTGCGGAAGCGGATCACTTCCTCGCGCTTGGTCTCGCCCGGCAAGAGTTCGAGACGCGGATCTTCGGCGAGGATCATCATGCCGTCGCGTTCGACGATCGGGCGTTTCTCGGCGAAGTAGAGTGGCACGATCGGAATCTCTTCAGCCTGGATGTAGCGCCAGATGTCGACCTCGGTCCAGTTCGACAGCGGGAAGGCGCGCACGCTTTCGCCCTTGCGGATCATGCCGTTGTAGACGTTCCAGAGTTCCGGACGCTGGTTGCGCGGGTCCCAGCGGTGGTCGGGCGTACGGAAGGAATAAATGCGCTCCTTGGCGCGGCTCGCCTCTTCATCGCGCCGCGCGCCACCGAAGGCAGCATCGAACTGGCCGGCGTCGAGCGCCTGGCGCAACGCCTCAGTCTTCATGATGTCCGTATAGAGCGCCGAACCGTGGGTGAACGGCGTGACGTTTTCGGCAGCCCCACGCGGGTTGACGTGCTCGATCAGGTCGAGGTCGTAGCGCTCAACGATCTCGTTGCGGAACGTGATCATCTCGGCGAACTTCCAGCCGGTATTGACGTGCAGCAGCGGAAAGGGAACGCGGCCGGGATAGAAGGCCTTGCGCGCCAGGTGCAGCAGAACGGAGGAATCCTTGCCGATCGAATAGAGCATGACAGGGCGCTCGAACTCGGCGGCCACTTCGCGGAAGATGTGGATCGCCTCGTTTTCCAGCGCCTTCAGGTGCGGGTCGAGCGGCGGTTTGGCGCTCTGCGGGTTGTGCAGTTCCGTTTCCGGATGGATATGGGGCATTTCAGTCTCCGGGAGGATTTGTCTTAAAGACGAGCGCGCCAGCCTCAGGCGGCGCTGCTCGGATTCGGGATGGTGGAACTCGCAGCGGCTTCTGGCACGTGCAGGCCACATTCGCGCTTCTCGTCGTTTTCCCACCACCAGCGGCCGGCGCGTTCCGGCTCGCCGGGCTTGATCGCACGGGTGCAGGGCTCGCAGCCGATCGACGGATAGCCACGGGCATGCAGCGGGTTGACCGGAACGGCATGGGCGTCGACGTAAGCGCGGATGGTCTCGATGTCCCAATCCGCCAGCGGATTGACCTTGATGAGGCCACGTTCGGCATCGGCTTCCGCGAAGGGCGTCGATGCGCGATTGCCCGACTGGCCGCGACGCAGGCCGGTGACCCAGAAGGTTGCCCCTTCGAGTGCGCGCGCAAGCGGCTTCAGCTTGCGCACGTCACAACAGGCATGCCGGGCTTCGACGCTCTCATAGAAGCCATTGAGACCGTAGCGCGCCGCATAGGCGTCGATATCGGCCTGTTCCGGATGGTAGCGCTTGATCAGAATCCCGTAGGTTTCCTCGGTCTTGTCGATCAGGGCGACCGTCTCGTTGAACAGGCGCCCGGTTTCCAGTGTCGCGACTGCGATGGACAGCTTGTTCCCGCCGATCGCCGCGGTGATCACCTGATCCTCGATGCCGAGCGAGGTCGTGAAGACGGCCTGCCCTTCAAGGCTCGCGACAAGCGCCAGCCGGCCGGCGAGATCCAGGCCTTCGAGGGTCTCGTTCAGTGCCTTGGCGGTGGTTTCGAGGGATGACGTGGTCATGGCTGCGTCCTGTTCCAACTTGGTCGGAATATCGCAGCCCAATGCGACAATGGACAGAAATAGCGGTTTCTAATGCTCTTTGTTTGGAGCAAATCTGCCTCTCAGAATGAAAGGCAGCGAAAAACCGAATATAGACCAGTAAATTACTAGATTTTATACTTTAATTGCTGTCGGAAACATCGTTCAATAGGAAAAGGCGCGAACCAGGCGGTACGCGCCCTCGCTACGGGTGGGCCAAGCCGGCCGTCAGAATTCCGCCCAGCCGTCCTCCTGTGGCTGCGCCGCGCCGCGATAGGCGCTGGCGAGCTTGCGGCTCAAGGCGCGGGCGGGCGAAGGGGCGGCAGTCTCTTTGCTCGCGCTTGCCACGAGGTGGGCTGCGGCCGGGCGGCCGCCACCGGTCTTGAAGCGCATCAGGAGATCGTTGAGCGCGCCAGCCTCGCGAGCGAGGCTATGGCTTGCTGCGGTCGATTGCTCCACCATTGCCGCGTTCTGCTGCGTACCCTGGTCGATCGCGTTCACCGCGGTGTTGATCTGCTGGATGCCGACGGCCTGTTCGCGTGCGCTTTCGACGATCGCGGTCACGTGGCTGCTGATCTCCTGGACCTCGGTGATGATGCTTTCGAGTGCCGTGCCCGTTTCGCGCACCAGCGTGACGCCGGACTTCACCTGTTGCCCGGAGGTTGCGATCAGCACCTTGATTTCCTTGGCGGCCTGCGCCGAGCGCTGCGCGAGCTCACGCACCTCCTGGGCGACGACGGCGAAGCCCTTGCCGGCTTCGCCGGCCCGTGCCGCCTCGACGCCGGCGTTCAGCGCCAGGAGGTTTGTCTGGAAGGCGATATCGTCGATGACACCAATGATACTGGAGATCTCCCGCGATGAGGCTTCGATGCCGCTCATGGCGGTGACGGCATTGCCGACGATCTCGCCGGACTTCTCCGCAGCATCGCGGGTGCGGGTCACAAGCATGCCTGCTTCCGCCGCACGCCGGCTGGCATCCGCCACGGTGGTCGCGATCTGGTCGAGCGCCGCCGCCGTTTCCTCGACCGATGCGGCCTGCTGCTCCGTGCGCTTGGAAAGGTCGCCGGCGGCCGCGCGGATTTCGCTGGCGCCGGCATTGATGCTGCGGGCGTTGTCGCCGACCGAGCGCAGCGCATCTTCGAGATTGGCAACGGAGCTGTTGAAATTGGTGCGCAGCGCGTCGAGCCGTTCGGCAAGCGGCCTTTCGATCCGGAAGGTGAGGTCGCCTTCGGCCAGCCGGTCGAGGCCGTGGCCGAGTGCATTGACCGCCGTCCGAATCTCGGCTTCTTCCTTGGCCTTCTGTGCCTCGCGTTGCTCACGCTCACGTTCTGAAAGTGTACGGCCAGCCTCTGCCTCCTGCTCCAGCCGCTGGCGTTCCAGCCCATTGTCGCGGAAGACCGCGACGGCACCGGCCATCTGACCGATTTCATCCCGGCGGTTCTCTCCGAAGATCTCGGCCTTGAGATTGCCGATAGCGAGTTGCCGCATGGCCTCGCGCAGTTTCGCCAGTGGCCGAAGGAGGCCTGCGATGACAAACCACACAGTTGCCGCCAAGGTCGTCAGAGCGAAACCGGCTACGACGGTCTGCCAGAGCGTCAGGCTGTCCTTCTCTGCCTTGGCCGCTTCAAGCTCGCCGTTGGCTTCGGAAAGCTGCAGCTTGATCAGTTCGCTGATCGGCGCGGCGAGGGGGTCGACGGAGGCGTAGAGTTTGGTGTCGACGAAACGCTCAAGCTCCGGCCTGTCCTCGCGCTCCATGATCTGGACGAGGTTGCGAATGGAGGTATCGCTCGCCACGCGCGCCTTGTCGAAAACCTCGGTGAGTTTCTTTTCGTCAGGCGTGAGCCGCGTTGCCTCATAGGTGCGCCATCGCGTGTCGATGGTCGAAAGGGCGGCGTTGATCGCTTGGCGCCCTGCTGCCCAGCCAAGCGCGCCGCTTCGCACCTTGTGGGTCGTATCGACGATCTCGACCGCATACATGTCCGAGACGGTTTTCAGGTGATCGACCGGCAGCAGCCGGTCGGCGACGATCGATTCGGTGCGTTTGGAGATCGATGTCATCGCATTGAAGGCCATGACGATCGTGACCAGCATGGCGACGGCAAGCAGGGACAAACACACGAGCAGGCGTGCCTTGATTGTCATGAATAACGCTCCGCGGTTACCCGCAAGGCAAATCATCCTCGGGCGGCGACCGCGGGCGCACCGCAAGGACGTCGGGAAGCGAGCTCGCCTTGGCAGGGGAGTGATGACGATGTTGGGATGGAGCACGCGACATCTCGCGGCGAAACTGCCGTCATGGCGTTCGCCCAGCGTTCACTCCGTCTCATATAGACATAACAACCGGAGATTAAGAATGGCTAAATTTTAAGCTGTTGATTAGTGTTCGCGCAACCCTTGGTCATCGCAACTCTAAGCGGCGGTTGGTTGCATGCTCAAGAAGTCTTGAAGATCTTGTGCTTTCGCAAACCGTTCTTCCGGTTCAAGCTCCCGGTTCTCCGAAACAGGCGAAGGAGCAGGCACATGTTGAAGGCCATTTCGCGCCGTGGCATTGCAGCGGGTATCCTGACCGGACTTCTGGTCATTGGCGCCTATGCCCATCACGGCTGGTCCTGGGCCGAAGCCGACCAGATCGAGCTCAAGGGCACCATCCGCGAAATATCGATGGCACCGCCGCACCCGACCTTGCAGGTGGAATCGGTCGCGGATGGCATGTGGCATGTCGAGCTCGGCAATCCCCGGCAGACGGAGCGTTCAGGCTTTGTCGAGGGAACGGCCAAGGTCGGTGACGCCGTCGTCGTTCTCGGCAACCGCTCGCTCGACCCGGGCGAAAAGCGAATGAAGGCCGTGCGCATCACCCTCGCCGGCAAGACCTATGACATCTACCCGGAACGGATCCGGACTAGAGGATGAGCGCAGCCGATCTTGTCGAATGGATCGCCGGCTGGCCGGTGGGGGTGGCGCTCAGGCGCTCGGCGCTTCTCTATCTCGTCGTCAATGCAGCCCACATCCTGGCGATTGGCCTGCTGATCGGCGCCATCTTGCCGCTGGACCTCAGACTGATCGGCCTCGTTGGTCAAACGCCCATTGCGGTGCTCGGCCCGTTTCTCGCCCTCGCGGCGGTCATCGGTCTTGTGCTGGCTGTTCTGACCGGCATCTGCCTCTTCAGCGTCCGGCCGTCCGCCTATCTCGCCAATCCGGCGTTCCTGACCAAGCTCGCTTTGCTGGCGCTCGGCACTTTGAACGCACTTACTGTCCGCGTGAGTCCTGGCTGGTCAGCCGCTCTTGCCGGAGGCGCAATCGCCCCGCGCCTGCGCGTGCAGGCACTAGGCTCCCTGATCCTTTGGCCAAGTGCGTTGCTCGCCGGTCGTTGGGTCGGTTTCGTCGGATAGTCGCGCTTACCGGTCGCTGACCTGCCAGCGCGGGTTGATCCACGGTTCCTGGTTGGAACGCGCCAGCGGCTGCTTGCCGAGAATGTGGTCGGCCGCCTTTTCGCCAGTCATGATCGAGGGGCTGTTCAGGTTGCCGTAGGTCACGTGCGGGAAGATCGAGCTATCGGCGACACGAAGCCCGTCGACGCCGATGACGCGGGTCTCCGGATCGACGACCGCCATCGGATCGTCCTTGGCGCCCATCCGGCAAGTGCCACAGGGGTGGTAGGCGCTTTCCAGATGCTCGCGCAGGAAGGCGTCGATCTCGTCGTCCGACTGGACTTTCTCGCCCGGCTGGATCTCCGGACCACGATAGTGATCGAAGGCCTTCTGGCCGAAGATCTCGCGGGTGAGGCGCACGCAGTGGCGGAACTTCTCCCAGTCCTCCGGGTGGCTCATGTAGTTGAAGCGGATGACCGGGTCGGCCATCGGGTCGGAAGAGCGCAGCGTGACGTTGCCGCGCGACTTCGAGAGGTTGTAACCGACATGCACCTGGAAGCCATGCGTATTGGCGGCCGCCTTGCCGTCATAGCTGATCGCCACCGGCAGGAAGTGGTACTGGATATCCGGCTGCTTGACGCCGGGGGCCGAGCGCAGGAAGGCGCAGGCCTCGAACTGGTTGGAGATGCCGAGGCCCTTCTTGAAGAACAGCCACTGCGCCCCGGCGACGCCCTGCCAGAACCATGGCAGCCAGGAATAGAGCGACACGGGCTTGGTCGAAATCTGCTGGAAATAGAACTCCATATGGTCCTGCAGGTTCGCCCCGACGCCGGGTCGGTCGACCTTCACCTCGATGCCCATGTCCTTCAGGTGCTCGGCCGGGCCGATACCCGAGAGCATCAGCAGTTTCGGCGAATTGAACGAGGATGCCGAGACGACCACCTCGCGGTTCGCCTTGACGATCTCGATCTTGCCGCCGCGCTCGATTTCGACCCCTGTCGCCCGGCCGTTTTCGATGATGATCCGACGGGCGAAGCAACGCACGAGCGACACGTTCTGCCGCTTCATCGCCGGCTTCAGATAGGCGTTCGCCGCCGACCAGCGCCGGCCCTGCCAGACGGTCTGTTCCATCAGCCCGAAGCCTTCCTGCTTCGAGCCGTTATAGTCGTCGGTGAGTTCGAAACCGGCCTGCTGGCCGGCCTCGATGAAGGCATGGAACAACGGGTTGTGCACCGGGCCGCGCTTGACGTGCAGCGGCCCATCTGTGCCGCGCCAGCCGGCTTCGCCGCCGTGCGAATGTTCCATGCGCTTGAAATAGGGCAGCACGTCCGCATAGGCCCAGCCGCGCGCGCCGAGCTCTTCCCAGCGATTGAAATCCTCCGCATGGCCGCGCACATAGACGAGACCGTTGATCGAGGACGAGCCGCCGATCACTTTGCCGCGCGGCGCGGTGATGCGCCGGTTGTTGAGGTTCGGCTCGGGCTCGGAGAGATAGCCCCAGTTGTAGCGCTTCATGCTCATCGGCCAGGCAAGCGCTGCCGGCATCTGGATAAACGGACCGGCATCCGTTCCGCCATATTCCAGTACCAGGACGGTATTCTTGCCGTCTTCGGAGAGGCGGTAGGCGAGCGCCGAACCGGCAGAGCCGGAGCCGATGATGATGTAATCTGCCTGCATAAGCGTGGTCTTTCTTGTAATCGTTGCCCCTCGGCATGCCCCTCATCCGCGCGGTGAGGCGGGTGCGCCCCTCATCCGCCTGCCGGCACCTTGTCCCCGCTTGCGGGGAGAGGGTTAGGGTGAGGGGCGGCCTTAGCCTCAATCTCAATAGGGCGCCTGCACCGGCCCCATGCCGACATAGACGGTCTTCAGCTCGCTGTAGTGGTTGAGCGCCGCCACCGAATTCTCGCGGCCGAAGCCTGACTGTTTCGAACCGCCGAAGGGGATTTCCACCGGGCAGAGATTGTAGGTGTTGATCCAGAGCGTGCCGGCTTCGAGCTGGTCGACCACGCGGTGCGCGCGGGTGATGTCGGCGGTGAAGACGCCGGCCGAAAGGCCGAATTCGGTGGCATTGGCGCGGGCGACCACCTCGGCCTCGTCGTCGAAGTCGAGCACGCACATCACGGGCCCGAAGATTTCCTCGCGCGCGATCGTCATGCCGTCAGTGACGTCGGCAAAGACCGTCGGCTGGATGTAGGTGCCTTCGCTGTTGACCGCATTCGGGATGCCGCCGCCGGTCACGAGCCGTGCGCCTTCGGCCTTGCCCTTCTCGATATAGGAGAAGACCTTGTCGCGCTGCGGCGCCGAGACCATCGGGCCGAGCTGCGTCGCCTCGTCCATGGGATCACCGATGACGATCGCTTCAGTGCGGGTTTTCAGCCGTGTGAGGAACTGTTCCTTGATGCCCTTCTGCACGAAGACGCGGGTGCCGTTCGAGCAGACCTGGCCGGTCGAATAGAAATTGCCGAGCATGGCGCCGCCGATGGCGCTTTCAAGGTCGGCATCGTCAAAGACGATCAGCGGCGACTTGCCGCCGAGTTCCATGGTGACGTGCTTGAGTTCGGCGGCGGCCGCTCCCGCCACCTTCTTGCCGGTCGGCACCGAGCCGGTCAGCGACACCTTGGCGACGTCAGGATGGTTGACCAGCAGCGGGCCCGTCGACCGATCGCCCTGGATGACGTTGTAGAGGCCCTTCGGCAGGCCTGCCTCCACAAGGATCTCGGCGATCTTCAGGGCGCCGAGCGGCGTGTTTTCCGACGGCTTGAAAACCATGGCGTTGCCGGCGGCAAGGGCCGGCGCGCCTTTCCAGCAGGCGATCTGCTGAGGATAATTCCAGGCGCCGATGCCGACGCAGACGCCGAGCGGCACCCGCTTGGTATAGGCGAAGTCGCCGCCGAGCGGGATGTAGTCGCCGTTGAGCGCGGTGGCGATGACGCCGCCGAAGAACTCGAAACTGTCGGCGCCCGAGGTCGGGTCGGCAACGATCGTCTCCTGGATCGGCTTGCCGGTGTCGAGCGTTTCGAGTTCGGAGAGCTCGCGGTTGCGCTCGCGCATGATCTCGGCGGCGCGCTTCAGGATGCGGCCGCGGGCCGTCGGGCTCATCGCCGCCCATTCCGGCTGGGCGCGCTTGGCCGCGGCGATCGCCTTTTCGACGATCGCAGGGGTTGCCGCGTGCAGCCGCGCGATGACTTCGCCCGTTGCCGGATAGATGCTCTCGATGACGGTGCCGCCGATGTCCTCGACATATTCGCCGTCGATGAAGTGCGAGGCTTGTGGTTGGGCTTTCATCTCATTCTCCTCGCGGATAGCGTTTGGATTCCTCGAGATTGTCGAGGTTCATATGGTTGCGCATGTAGCGCTCGGATGCCTTTTGCAGCGGCTGGTGATCCCAGGGGTAGTAGGCGCCGTTTCGCAGCGCCTCGTAGACCACCCAGCGCCGGGCCTGGCTTTCGCGTACAGCCGCATCGAAGGCGTCCATGTCCCAGTGGGCGGCGCACATGTCGCGAAACGCCTGCAAGGTTGCCGCCTGCACCGGCGTTTCCGGATTGGCCGCGAGGTTTTTCAGTTCCAGCGGGTCGGCTTCGAGATCGTAGAGCTGATCCGGGTCGAGCGCGCAGTGGATGTATTTCCACTTGCCTTCGCGAATGGCGACGAGCGGCGCGTAGGAGGCTTCCGCCGCATATTCCATCAGCACCGGCTCTGAGCGCTCCTCGCCGTTGATCATGGGCACGAGGTTGATGCCGTCGGTCCAGGGCTTGACCTCGTCCATGGAAATGCCGGCGAGGTCTGCAAGCGTCGGCGTCACGTCGAGGTTTGAGGTCGGCGCCAGGTGCAGGCCGGGCGCGACGCCGGGTCCGGCGACCATCAGTGGCACCCGGGCTGAACCTTCGAAGAAGTTCATCTTGAACCACAGGCCGCGCTCGCCGAGCATGTCGCCATGATCCGAGCAGAAGAAGATCAGTGTGTCGTCGAGCATGCGGGTGCGGGTCAGCGTGTCCACGAGTTCGCCGACTTTTTCGTCGAGGTAGGAAATGTTGGCGAAATAGGCCCGGCGCGAGCGACGGATATTGTCTTCCGTCAGGTCGAAATTGCCGTAGTCGCAGGAATGCATGATGCGCTTCGAATGCGGATCCTGTTGATCCTCCGGCAGCATGCCGACCTCGGGCAGCAAGTGTTCGCAGTTCTCGTAGAGGTCCCAGAACTTCTTGCGCGCCACATAGGGGTCGTGCGGATGGGTGAACGAGACCGTCAGGCACCAGGGGCGGCGCTCGGCGTCATCGTTTTCACGCGACAGCTGGTAGAGCTTCTGGTTGGCGAGGAAGGCAACCTCGTCGTCATATTCCATCTGGTTGGTGATCTCGGCAACGCCGGCGCCGGTGACCGAACCGAGATTGTGATACCACCAGTCGATGCGCTCGCCGGGCTTGCGATAGTCCGGCGTCCAGCCGAAATCGGCCGGGTAGATATCGGTCGTCAGGCGATCCTCGAAGCCGTGCAGTTGGTCCGGGCCAACGAAGTGCATCTTGCCCGACAGCGCCGTGTAGTAGCCGGCGCGGCGCAGGTGATGCGCATAGGTCGGGATCGAGGACTGGTACTCGGCGGCATTGTCGTAGACGCGGGTGCGGCTCGGCAATTGCCCGGCCATGAACGAGGCGCGGGCAGGGGCGCAGAGCGGCGACGAGGTGTAATTGTTGCGGAACCGGGCCGAGCGGGCGGCGAGCGCCTTCAGGTTCGGTGCATGCAGGAACGCGGCCGGTCCGTCCGGAAAGAACTTTCCGTTCAACTGGTCGACCATGATGATCAGGATGTTCGGTCTTGCGGTCATGCGGCCGTTCCCCGGTATTTGAGCCGATCGATGTGCGAGGTGACGTAGTCTTCCGTGAGTGCGATCGAGGCTTCGATGCTGATGGGCGCGGAGCGCAGACTCTGGCGGATATAAAGCCCGTCGATCATCGCAGCAGCGCCTTCGGCAATGCGTTCCGCGTCATCGTCGGCACAAAGAGCCTTGAGGCTTGCCATGAGATTGGAGCGCAAGCGCCGGGCATAGACCACGAGCAGCCGCCGCACCTCTTCCGACCGCTGCGCCTCCGAATAGAAGGCGAGCCATGCGGCAATCGTATCGGGAGCGAACTGGCTTGCCTGGAAGGAGACGCGGATGAGTGCGCTCAGCCTTTCGTGCGGGCTGACGACTGCGCGAAGCGCTGTCACCGTGTCGTTGCGCAATTGCCTTAGAAGGCTGCGGATCGTCTCGATCAGCAATTGTTCCTTGCTGCCGAAATAGTGGTGGGCAAGGGCAGGGGAGACGCCGGCCTGGCGGGCGATCTCGGACATGGTGACGGTCAGCGTGCCCTGGTCGCCGATCACGCGCAACGCTGCGTCCACCAGCGCCTTGCGGCGCACCGGCTCCATCCCGACCTTCGGCATCCGTCTCTCCCTTGACGGTGGTCAGTTTATTTTTGATTGACTCATCAATCAATAAAAATCTTCGGTGTTTTTGCTTTCCTTTTTCGAAGAAATCCGGCTCAATCCTCCGGTAGCGATCCTGAGTCTCGAAAGACTGGAGGTTGAAATGACCCATGCATTCGATCATGGCGACAAGACTGCTATTGCCGGCAAATGGGGATGGTTCGTAGCACTCGGCGTGCTGTTGATCATGTGCGGTGGTCTTGCCTTCGGCAATCTGCTGATGGCGACCGTCGCCTCGGTCTACTATGTCGGGATCATCATGCTGGTCGGCGGGCTCTTCAACCTCGCCCATGCCTTCCAGGTCAAGGGCTGGGACAGCGTGCTCTACTGGGGGCTGAGCGGCGCCTGCTATACGATCGCCGGTCTCTTTGCCTTCATCAATCCCGTGCTCGCCTCGTCCTTCCTCACCTTCGTGATGGCGATCGCGCTAATCGTCGCCGGCTGCTTCCGCATCTGGGTGGGGCTGAAGCTCCGGCCCGTGCAGGGCTGGGGATGGGTGGCCCTCGGCGGACTGGTCACGCTTGTGGCCGGCCTCATTATCGCCGCCGGCTGGCCAGTCAACAGCCTCTGGATCCTCGGCCTGTTCCTCGCCGTCGACCTCGTGATGCAGGGCCTGTCGCTGATCGCCTTTGGCGTGCTGGCAAAGGGGTGATCTGCCCTCGATCCGTAGAGTTGCGAGCGCAGTGACGGTCGGTGCGCAAGTGCCGGCCTCAGCGCTGTGGCTCGTCTCAGCGATTGCTCATGAAACCACTGATTTCATTAGAGCGTTTGCAGCCGACTGGCACAGTTGCGGTTGTCACATAGCTTTCATCAAAGCTTCATAATGGGGAAAGACTTCCTTGACGGTTGGCGGCCATGTTGCGGGCGTCTGATCGTCCGTTCCCACATTTCTGGAGCCCGGCATGTCCGCCGCCCCCGCCGAAATTCTCTCGCTGCGCCGGTTCGGCGACGACCAGATCGTCACGCTTGCGAAGCTCGTGATCGAGAGCGCCTTCCAGCCGATCGCGGAAGCCGCGACCGGTACCGTCTTCGGTTACGAATCCTTGATGCGCGGCTTCCACAAGCTCGGCTTCGCCTCGCCGCTGGAATTGCTCGACAAGGCCGAAGAAGCCGGACAGCTGCTGGCACTGGAGCACATGATCAACAGCCGCGCCGTCGCCGGTTTCGCGACGCTGCCCGATCATTCCGCACGCACGCTGTTCCTCAATTTCGACTCGCGCCTCGTCGGTGGCGAGGGGGATATCGTTGAGCGCCTCGTCAACCACCTGAAGCGCGCCAACATCGCCCCGTCGTCGCTCTGCTTCGAGCTTTCCGAGCGCTTCGACGGCGGCAAGATGCCGGATTTCTCGGCGCTGGTGCGCGACCTCCGGCTCGCCGGCTTCAAGCTGGCAATCGATGATTTCGGCGCCGGTTTCAACGGGCTGAAGCTGCTTTGCGACCAACCGGTCGATTATGTGAAGATCGACAGGCACTTCATCTCGGGCATCGAGGCCGACGCCCGCAAGCGTCACCTCGTGCGCCACACGGTCAACACCGCCCATGTGCTTGGCACGCGTGTCATTGCCGAAGGCGTCGAGACGGAAGCGGAGTTTCTCACCTGCCGTGACCTCGGCTGTGATCTCGTGCAGGGATACTACGTCGCCCGGCCGACGACCCATCTCAGCGAGCTTCTTCCCGCCTATCCGCATCTCGATCAAAGTGTCAGCGGCAGACGCACCTCCTCTTCGCTTGACGGTATCCTGATCCGCAAGCAGATCGAGCAGCTGCCGACGGTGCGTGAGAGTGACGAGCTCGATTCCGTCTTCGATCTCTTCCGGCGAAATCCGCGCCAGGGCTTCTTTCCCGTCTTGAACGCCAATGGCGAACCGCGCGGCATCCTGCATGAGTATCACGTCAAGGAACTGATCTATCACCCCTTCGGCCGCGATCTCCTGAAGAACAGGATCTACCAGCGGCGGATCTCGCATTTTGCCAGCCCGGCACCGATCGCCGACCTCGACACGCCGGCGGACGAGATGCTGAAGATTTTCGCCGGCATGGACGGAAGCGATTGCCTGATCCTGACGGAGAACATGCGTTACGCCGGCACGCTTTCGGCTTCGTCGCTCCTCAAGATCATCAACGAAAAACAGTTGAAGATGGCACAGGAGCAGAACCCACTGACGGGTCTGCCCGGCAACCGCGCCATCCGCGACTATGTCCAGGACGCGATCCTCGATGGTGACCAGGCGCGCTACTTCTGCTATTGCGACTTCGACGATTTCAAACCCTTCAACGACACCTACGGCTTCCAGAAGGGCGATCTTGCGATCACGCTCTTTGCAGCACTCCTGCGCCGCCATTTCATCGGCGAGGAGAAATTCCTCGGCCATGTCGGCGGCGACGACTTCTTCGTCGGCGTCAGTGGCTGCTCGGTGGAGGAACTCGAGGCGGTTCTGAACCGTCTGCTCGACGATTTCCGCTCCGATGTCTGCCAACTCTATTCGCCGGAACACCAGGCGGACGGCCGCATCAGTGGCCATGGCCGCGACGGCGCGCCGAAGGAATTCCCGTTGATGCGCTGCTCGATTGCCGTCCTGGGTCTGCCCGAAGGCTTCGTCTTTTCCGACGCCCAGGCCGTCAGCGCCCGCATCGCCGAAATCAAATCCCGGGCCAAGGCGAGCGATACCGGGCTTGTGATGGATGCACTCGGCGGCTGAGCTACAGCGAATGTGGTTCAGGCAGGCGGTGAGCCAGATAGTCGTGCATCTGTGCGAGCGCCATGTCCCGCGTCAACCCGCCCGACTGCAATCCGAGCCGCAACCATAGCCCATCGATAAGCGACGTGATGCCCAGTGCCGCTGCCTCGCATTCACCGGCCGGCAGAAGGTGCGACAGAGCGGAGAGTAGGTTCGATCGCATCCGGGCGTGGATGACCTTCTGGATTCGGGCAAGCTGGGGCTCGCGCGGCACTTCGGCGCAAAGCGAAAGCCACGCGTGGCAGACCGAGGGCTGGAAGAAGCGTTCTTCGAAATTCGCCTCGATGATTGCATCCAGGCGCTCGCGCGGCGTGCGTGCCCGATTGAGCCGCTCGACCACGGCTTCTTTTAGCGCCGCATTTGCCTCGCGCATCGCATGCTCGAAAAGCTCCTGCTTGTTGGCGAAATAGTGCAGCACGATGCCTTTGGACGCGCCGGCATGGGTCGCCACCTTCTCGAGTGTCGCGCCGGCCATCCCCTCCCTTTGCAGCACTTCGAAGGCTGCCCGGCGCAACTCGCGCCGCCGGATTTCACTTATTCTCGTCAGTCGCATGGCCGCCTCCAAACGATTCCCACATTGACAATCTTTCCGGAAAGATCAAATGTTGACCCGTGGGACAATATTTAGTCTGCTTGGACAAGATGGGAGAAAGCGATGCCGAATATGAGACTGCTGATGTCCACCGCCGCGCTTGTCGCCGCCGCGAGCCCAGCCCTTGCTGGCGACCCGGACTCCTGTCGGCAGGTAAGGCTGGCTGAGCCCGGATGGAACGACCTGGCGTTCACGACGGGCGTAGGACTGACGGTGTTGAAGGCGCTCGGCTACGAGCCGGAGAGCAAGCTGCTCGGCATAGACGTGATCTACACCAGCCTTCGAAGCCAGGACCTCGACGTCTTCCTCGGCTATTGGGACCCGGCGATGGTCTCTTACTACAAGCCCTACAAGGACGATGGGTCGGTCGAAACGGTGCGAACCAACTTGACTGGCGCAAAGTATACATTCGCCGTGCCCGACTATGTCTGGGATGCCGGTGTGAAGGATTTCTCCGATCTCAAGACCTTTGCCGACAGGTTCGAAAAGAAGATGTACGGCATCGAGCCCGGTTCCAACCAGTTGATGCTTGATGCGGTCAAGGATCCAAGCCTCGGTCTCGATGGCTGGGAGGTGGTCGAATCGAGCGAGCAGGGGATGTTGGCGGAGGTGACTCGCCGGGCGCGGGACAAGTCCTTCATTGTGTTTCAGGGCTGGGCTCCGCATCCCATGAACACGGCGCTCTCGATAAAGTATCTGACCGGCGGCGACAAATTCTATGGGCCGGATTTCGGCGCGGCGACCGTCTCGACGCAGGTTCGCAAGGGCTATCTGCAGGAATGCACGAACGTCGCCAAGCTTCTCAACAATCTGACGTTCGATATCGACTTCGAGAACCGCGGCATGGGTTACTTGATGAATGATGGGCTGGCACCGGAGGAAGCCGGTGCTAAGGCGATCAAGGAAGAGCCGCAGCGTTTGGACGCCTGGCTCGCTGGTGTCACGACTTTTGATGGACAGCCGGGGTTGGCCGCGGTCAAGGCCGCGCTTGGACTGTGACCGCCATCGGCGAGCAGCAATGGACGACGTTGAAGCGGCGGATCGAGCTGCCCGGCGGACGCCAATTCGCCTATGTCGATCGCGGCGAGGGCCCGGCGCTGCTGCTCCTGCATGGATATTCCGATAGCAGTCGCAGCTTCTCGCTGATCGCTCCATTCCTTGCCGGTTACCGCCTGATCATTCCGGATCTTGCCGGGCACGGCGGCTCGAGAGCCGGCCCGGGATTGACGGTTGCTGATCTTGCCGGGGACATCGATTGTCTGGCCGCCAGACTCGGTCTGCGTGACATTGCGATCGTCGGCCACTCCATGGGAGCGATGATCGCCATAGCGCTCGCCGCCCGGCGCCCGGATCTGATCGGGGCGCTCGGTTTGCTATCCGGCAGCCTGCAGCCCAGTCTCGGGGAGGGTAACCCGACTGCGCGGGCGATCCGCGCGCTCAAGGACCCGCTACGTCCGGACCATCCGTTCTTCGATACCTGGCACGCCTGCAGCCGGCCGGTCGACGCCGCATTTCTCGCCCAGCTGCGCCGCGAGGCTGCGGAAATCCCAATCCGGGTCTGGCACGCCATCCTCGACGACCTTGCCGCCATCGACCTTAATTCCGATGCGCGACAACTGCGGGTACCGGTGCTGGCCATTTCAGGCAGTGAGGATCCGCTTTTCGATGCGGGACACCGCCAGCAGCTTGCCGCAATGTTGGCTTCCATCCGTTCGATCACGCTGGAAGGGCATGGCCACAATCCGCACTGGGAGAGCCCCGGGCTCGTGGCCGAACATGTTCTCTCCTTCCTGTCGGCCGCGTTCGGTCCTCCCGGTTCGACAGAAACCCTTTCCGCGGCGCATCACCAGCGCTAGATGTGGCGCATCAGCCAGCGCGAGGTAATGCCATGTCCCTTCCATCGGAAATGAATTTCGTCGACCTTCCGACCCCGGGCGGGCCGGAAAACATGATCCTGAAGAAAGGACCGTTGCCGGAGGTGAAGCCAGGCGACATCCTCGTTCGGGTAGAGGCGGCCGGTATCAATCGCCCTGACGTCCTGCAGCGCAAGGGCGATTATCCGCCGCCGCCGGGCGCAAGTCCGATCCTCGGCCTCGAAGTCGCGGGCGAGGTCGTGGCGCTGGGCGCGGGTGCCAAGGGCTTTCAGGTCGGCGACAAGGTCTGTGCGCTCGCCAATGGCGGCGGTTATGCGGAATATGCGGCAGTCCCCGCCACCCAAGCGCTCGCCTGGCCGAAGGGCTACGACGCGGTGAAGGCGGCGGCCTTGCCCGAAACCTTCTTCACCGTCTGGGCCAATGTCTTCGACATGGCGGGCCTCAAGGCGGGTGAGACAATCCTCATCCATGGCGGCTCGAGCGGTATCGGCACGACGGCGATCCAGCTTGCCAAGGCCTTGGGCGCCGAGGTCCTCGTCACGGCCGGCAGTGCCGAGAAATGTCGGGCTTGCGAGGCGCTCGGTGCAAGGCGCGCGATCAACTATCGCGACGAGGACTTCAAGACGGTCGTTCTCGAAGAGACCGGCGGGCGCGGCGTCGACGTCATTCTCGACATGGTCGGCGGGCGTTACTTCGATCGCAACATCGCATCGCTTGCCAAGGACGGCCGCTTGTCGATCATCGCCTTCCTCGGCGGCGCCAAGGTCGAGGCGGCGAACATCGCGCCGATCCTGACGAAACGGCTGCATGTCATGGGCTCGGCCCTTCGTCCGCGCACGGCGGCGGAAAAGCAGGCGATCCGTGATGGCCTTGTCGAAAAGGTCTGGCCGTTGCTGGAAACAGGCAAGGTCGCGCCGGTCATTCATTCCGTCCTTCCCTTCAGCGCAGTGGCCGACGGTCACCGGCTGATGGAAGAGGGCGACCATATCGGCAAGATCATCATGTCCATGTGATCGGCAAGATCATCATGCCTATGTGAACTGCGGCACGACGATGGAATGCGATCTTCGACCATCGTCGGTCTTGTAATCGGTGACGGATCGCTTACCTTGACGTCATCAGCAACGAATAGAAAGGAAGGTGGTCCAATGTCTAATGAGATTTCGGTCTTGGTGAAGGGCATGGAAGAGGTGAACGTGTCGAGGCAGCCCTCGGCGTGATTCCCGCCTTCCTTCGGGTCTGAAAGCCCGGGCCATTCACACGGCCAGAACTCATGGAAGGGTCGCCTCGGGCGGCCCTTTTCCATTTTCAGTGTTTCACGCCAGAACCTTCGTACTCAAATGTTGGAACTGTGCAGATCATACCCCGAAGCGCCCGAGTGCCGGGATCTTGATCCCGGGCCTGGCAAAATCGAAACCGGCGACGAGCCCGAAGAAATGCAGTTCGAGGCCGCTGCGCACGCCCGCCGAGATGCCGGCCAGGCCATAAAGCGTCGCGTGCATGTCGCGGCCGTCGGCGTCGATCTGGAACAGCCTGCCCTCTGCCAGATAGTCGCGGCCGACGGCGTCTGGCGGTAGCACTGCGCCGAGTTCCGGCACGGAGCGCAGCACATGGGCGACAAAGGTGTTGGAGTTCGGGCCCGGCCAGATCCGGTAGCCGCCGGGCGAAGCATAGGGATAGCTGGCGATCGCGGCTTCGATCCTCGGGATCAGCCGGCTGGCTTCGGCGCCCTTGACTGAGACGACCAGCCTCGGTTCGTTGGAGTACCAGCGGGCGTCGGCGGGATAGCCGTTCCGGCGGATCGGCTTGCCCCATCCAACCTTGTCGTAGCGATCGTAGGAGGGAGCGCCCTCATCCTTGGTTACGATCCAGGCGTGGCTGGCGACTGCGCCCTTCATGCCGCCGGTTGTCGCGGAGAACACGTAAATCGCTGCTTCCGCGCTTTCGCTCGCCTTTGGCAGGAGGCCGGCCGAAGACCAGTCCGCATCGCGCCAGCTCTGGGGCCGGTCCTGCATATACCACCAGCCGGCCGAGGCCAGCGCCGGCAACAGGTAAATGACAAGAAAGGCGGCGGCGAGCCTGCGGACGAATTTCATGAAAACTCCGTTTCCTGTTGCTGGAATCCTGCTAAATGCACGGAGCAATTTCGGAAATTTGAGGGCAAGGCATGTCGAATCCCGTTCTCGTCGAAGTCACCCGTGGAAACCTGGTCGAAAGCCGTCATCGCGGCTTCGTGATCGCCGTCGACGGCGACGGCAAAACCGTCTTCTCGCTGGGCGAAACGGACAGCGCCGTCTTCCCGCGTTCGGCCTGCAAGGCGATGCAGGCGCTGCCGCTGATGGAAAGCGGTGCGGCGGATGCCTACGGTTTCGGCAACAGGGAACTGGCGCTGGCCTGTTCGTCCCATTCCGGCGAGTCGGAGCATGTGGAGCTTGCCGCCAAGATGCTTGCCGCTGCCGGCCGCGATGTTTCGGCGCTGGAATGCGGCGCCCATTGGTCGTCCGACCAGAAGACGCTGATCGCCCAGGCTCGCAGCCTCGACGCTCCGACGGCGCTTCATAACAATTGCTCCGGCAAGCATTCCGGCTTCATCTGCGCCTGCTGCCACTCCGGCACCGAAGTGAAGGGCTATGTCGGCTACGATCATCCGCTGCAGCGGGAGATCCGCGGCACGATGGAAAGCCTGACGGGTGCGATCCTCGCCAAGGACAATTGCGGCGTCGACGGTTGCTCGATCCCGACCTATGCCGTGCCGCTGAAGGGCCTCGCACATGGTTTCGCGAAGATGGCGACCGGCGCCGGTCTTGAGCCCGAGCGCGCTCGCGCATCGAAGCGGCTGATCGAAGCCTGCATGGCCGAACCCTTCTTCGTCGCCGGCACCAAGCGCGCCTGCACACGGCTCATGAAGACGGCGCCCGGCCGCATCTTCGCCAAGACCGGTGCCGAGGGCGTCTTCTGTGCCGCCATTCCGGAAAAGGGCATCGCGATCGCGCTGAAGTGCGAGGACGGCGCGACGCGCGCCGCCGAAGCCATGGTCATCGCAACGCTTGCCCGCTTCTTCCGTGACGAGCCGGATCTGCACACCGCCCTGATGGCACAGGCAAACCACTCCATGCGCAATTGGAACGGCATCCACGTCGGCGACGTCAGAGTGACGGAAGCTTTCGCCGCCTGACTGGCCGAAGACCCGGCCGCGGTGTGCGAATGAAGCGGCCGACAGCGCCCGCACAGGCATCAGGCAGTGATGATTGTGATGTTTGTGTTTTGATACGGCGCGAGCATCTCGTCGCCGATCTCCTCCGGTACGATGAAGCCGCTGAGGTCGGAGATATCGGCCACGCGGTGCGGCGAGACCGCACCGAATTTCTCAGACGTAGCAAGCACATAGATGTCGGCCGCCTGTTTCAGGATCGCGCGCTTGACCGCCGCCTCCTCATAGTCTCCGGTCGATGCGCCGTGCGCCGGGTGAATGGCGGTGACGCCAAGGAAGAACAGATCGACGCGGATGCCGGCGATTGCGGCCAGGGCAGCAGCCCCCGTCGCAACCATCGAATGCTTGTAGAGACGGCCACCGATCAGGATCACCTCGGCCTCGTGCCGCTCGAGTTCGGCGGCAATCGTCGGGCTGTGGGTGACAACCGTCAGCCGCGTCTGGCGTGGCAGCGCCCGTGCGACTTCCGCGTTGCTCGTGCCCCCGTCGAGAAAGATCGTCTGGCCCGCCTCGATCATTGATGCGGCCTTTCGCCCAAGCCGGCGTTTGACATCGCCGGCGATCGCCTGCCGCGCGGCAAAGTCCGGTAGCGGCGGCACCAGCGGCAGCGCGCCGCCATGCACGCGCTTCAGCAAACCTTCCGCCGCCATTTCGCGCAGATCGCGTCGGATCGTGTCCTCAGACAGGTCCAGTTCGTCCGCCAGGCGCTTGGCGACGATCTCGCCGTCGCGCGACAGCCGTGCCGAAATCAAAGCCCGTCTCTGTGTTGTCAGCATCAATGCCTCCTTGACTCTTCACGATATTGCACGAATTATCATGAATATTCCAGAATGATCTGGATATTTCGTGTAAAAATGTGGAGAAAAACATGCTGATTTTGATCGCAGGACCCTATCGCTCGGGAACCGGAGACGATCCGGCGAAAATGGCTGCCAACCTCAAGCGACTGGAGGCGCCGTCTCATGCGCTGTTCCGGGCGGGCCATGTGCCCATGATCGGCGAATGGGTGGCGCTGCCGGTCTGGAATGCGGCGGGTGGCGAACGGGTCGGCGACGACCTCTATGAGGAAATCTTCCACCCGGTGGCCGGACGACTGCTGGCGCTCTGCGACGCGGTGCTGCGCCTGCCGGGCGACAGCAAGGGCGCCGACAACGACGTGCGCATCGCCCGCGAGCGCGGCATTCCCGTCTACTACAGTCTGGAAGACGTACCTGGTTGCGGTGAGGCGCTCGTTGCCTGATCGCGAACGGCCCGGCAGGGATACCTGCCGGGCCTCATCAATAGGTCGGGCGCCGCCGTTCGTGCCCAACGGTCGTCATCGCGGGATCCCGAGGGGCGCCACGCGATGACGAGTTGGGCTATTCGTGCACGTGCGGTTCGGCGATGAAGGTCAACGTCGCCGTCAGCCCCTTCTTGTCGGCGGCGACATTGCCTTCGAGCGGGATCGCGTGGCTTACGGCGAGAATGTTGACGCCGGCATTGCGCAGCATCACCTCGGCCTCGCCATTCGCGTTCGTCTTTTCGGAGACGAGTTCAGGCAATCCGGCATAGTCGAGGGTGATTTGCTTGCCTTCGAGCGGCTTGCCTTCAAGCAGGAGGCGGACGCGAAATTTTTCGCCCGGTTTCAGGCCGACAGGGTTGTCGAGCGGAACGATCTGCAAGGGCTGAGCTGGGAAGGCTGGTAGGTCACCATGCGCGTGCACCAGCGCAATGCTGTATTTTACCGAATGGCTCGCCTGCTTGGCGCCGGCACTTCATTCTTCGGTTTATTCACCCATTTGCCGTCAGCCCCTTCGCTCCAGAAGCCGTTGTCGAATTCGAGCGCGACGAGGGCCGGTTCGCCGTCGAGTTTCAGCGAGGCGTGGTTGTCCGCTGGCACGATCGTCACCGGCAGCATCTTGCCGTCCTCGCCAATCGCCGAGACGGATTTTACCTTGGCCGGGTCATAGGCTTCGTCCGCTGGACCATGACCGCAGATCACCGCAAGCGTTCCCCAGCGTTCGCCGATCCATGCGCCGTGGGAAAGGGCGGGTGTGGCGGCGGCAGAAAACAGGCCGGCGGCGATGAGGGTTGAAAAGAGCGTCTTCATAAGCAACTCCAATAATGTTATAACGTAACGACAGCGTTGTATTGAAATCCGTTCGGGCTTGTCAATCGGGGTCACATCCTTTCTTCTGCGGCCGATCTTCGTTAGTCACTAAAAGGCAGGACGTCCGCAGTTCGCCTTACGCAGTCCGCTTCAGTGCATCAGAGTTGAAGGCAGGGTCGGGTCTGCCGGCATCACGTCATCCGATCCGCATGACCGCAGAGGAGAGTTCAAGTGTTGAAATTGTTCTATGCACCGGGCACCTGCTCATTGGCCTCGCATATTGCGCTGGAGGAGGCGGGCGCGGACTACGAGGCGCGCCGCGTCGATTTCTCGACGGCCGAACAGACCACGCCGGATTATCTCGCGGTCAACCCGAAGGGCCGGGTTCCGGCACTCCTGACCGATCGGGGCGTCATCACCGAAACGCCGGCGATCCTCACCTATATTGCTGAGACGCATCCGGCGGCGAACCTGGCACCGAGGGGCGATGCCTTTGCCTTTGCGCAGGTGCAGTCGTTCATGAACTATCTCTGCTCGACGGTGCATGTCGCCCATGCCCATGCGCGTCGCGGTGCGCGCTGGGCCGACGATCCGGCAGCGCACGAGGCCATGAAGGCCAAGGTTGCCTCCAACATGGCAGCCTGCTTCGAACTGATCGAAGGCAAGATGTTCGAAGGCCCGTTCGTGCTGGGAGAGACCTATTCGGTCGCCGATCCCTATCTCTTCACCATCGCCGGCTGGCTCGAGCCAGATGGGGTTGACCCGGCTCGTTTCCCGAAGATCCTGGATCACCGTAACCGCATGACCGCGCGTCCGGCCGTCGCCCGGGTATTGGCGGTGCTCAAGGCCTGAGCCTCGCCATTCCGAGCTACATCAGGATGTAGTCCTTCGGCTGCGGCAGCGGCGGAAGGTCCGTTTCGCCGAGCGCTTCGCGCAGGTTGATCTCGATCGTTTCGGCAAGCGCCATGATCGGCAGGTCGTTCGGCAATACGCCGAACGGCTCCTCCAGCTCGTCTCCGAGTGCATCGAGGCCGAAGAAGGTGTAGGCGACCAGCGCGGTAACGAAGGGCGTCGCCCATCCGAGCGCATCGGCAAATCCGAAGGGCAGCAGGAAGCAAAAGAGATAGGCGGTGCGGTGCAGGAGCAGCGTGTAGCCGAAGGGTACCGGCGTGTTGCGGATGCGCTCGCAGGCCGCAAGCATCGCCGACATCCTGCCGACCGTGCCGTCCAGTTGTGCCCACTGAAAGTCGCTGATCGTGCCGGCAGCTCGCAAGCCCGCGAGGTCACGTCCCATCTCACGCAAAAGGTAGTCCGGCGCGTTGCGGCTCGCCTTGTAGCCCGGAACGAGATCGTCGGGCAGTCTTGCGAGCGCTTTGGCGGCGTGATTGCCCGGCCGCAAGTGACCAACCAGGGTGTGAGCGAAGCCGATCGCAATGTTGAGGAGCCGGTGTCGCGCCGCGTCCCCCGATGCTGTCGCGTCGACCAGGACCAGTGTCTGGCGTGCGAGATCGCGCGAGGTGAAGATCAGTTGCCCCCAATCTTTCCGCGCCTCCCACCAGCGGTCGTAGCAGGCGTTGTTTCGGAAGCCGAGAAACACAGAGAGCGCGATCCCGAGCAGGGCGAAGGGGCCGCTGTTGACACTCGGGACGATGCCGGGATCGGCGCGGTGCGCCCAGACGACAAAGGCGGAAAGGCCGAAGACGAACAGGACCTGCGGAAAGATCCGCTGGATGACCGATCCCCTGAGGATGAAGAACAGTTTCAGAAGGCTGGGGCGGTCGCGAACAATCATGGAAGAGCACCTGTGCGGCTATCGTTTCCACCGGTATAGGCGCCGGCTCTGAAATGGAAGGCCGCTCATCGGATGCTGCCAGCTGTCGGAGAGAGATTTTTGCCGCTGGTGTCGGCTCGGTTGCCGCGCGCACGTCCTTGTTGCGTCACGCCAACAGGGAGACAACGACGATGCGCAAGGTGGTTGCCGGCATGCAGATGTCCATCGATGGGATGATCGACGAACCGGATGGCTACACGGATTGGGTCGATTCCTGGTCGGACACCTTCGACCTCTTGCCAGAGATCGATGCCTGTGTCCTCGGAAGCGGCATGTATACGGGCTACGAACAATATTGGAGTGCGATCAAACGCGATCCTCATGCGCCGCTGGAGTTCACCGGCAAGGCACCGACGCAGGAGGAGATCGAATACGCGGATTTTGCCCTCCGCACGCCGCATTATGTTCTCACGAAGATCCGCGCCGATGTGCAATGGGCCAACGCCAGCATTGTTCGCGAAGTTGAAGGGATAGAGCGGTTAAGGCGCCAGCCGGGCCGATCCATCTATGTCGTCGGCGGCGCCAGGACGGTGTCGAGCTTGATGGACCACGGCCTGATCGACGAATTGCGTCTTACCATCCATCCCCTGGTGGTCGGCCAAGGCAAGGCGCTGTTCGATACCGTCAGCCAGCGCCACTACGTCCATCTTGAGGATGTGAAGAGGATGGATGACGGCAGGGTCTGCCTGATCTACAAGGTCGGCGATCGGAGCTGAAGCGTTCACCGGGCGAATTTCGCCGCAAGCCGCTTCGGCGCTTTCTGACGCCATGCGGCAACCAGCCGCCCGGTCAAGCTCCTGTCGTCGATCGTAGAAAGCCTGACCAGCATCGCCGGCCAGCCTTTGTAGTGATCCGTTTCGAAATAGAGCTGCGGATCGAGTTCCAGCAGCATTTCCTTTTCTTCGAGCGAGCACATGACGACGAGCGTCTCGCCATCCTTCATGCGCGCGAAGCTCTTGTCTTTCACCAGCAGCGCCGGCGCGCCGTAGGAGGTGCCGATCGAAACCTCCGGCAGGCCGGCGGCTTCCGCCAGCTTGACGACCCGTGTGAAGTTGCGGTGGAGGCCCTCGCTCATACCGTCAGCATATCACGCGGACATTGCGCGTCACCGGCCCCCGGCCTGCAGGCAATCTTGCGTGCAGTCGGCGGCGCGCGGCCAGGGCCAGCCGGGAAACGGCAGGTCTCCAAGTGCACGCTCGTCCATGCGCTCGAGATCCGGGTGCTGCAGTGGGTCGCGGGCCCAGGCCAGCGGCGCATCCTGCTTCCGGCGTTCAGAAGTGGCGTATGCGGTCAATGTCGAGAAAAGCTTCAACATGGCGGACCATCCTTTCGATGCTTGGATGCTCTGCCTCTCGGACGTCATTTTCAATTGAGAATGGCACCGAACGGGTTTAGGAAAACTATATGAGAGATCTGAACTCCGTCCATCTGAATGGGCTGCGCGCCGTCGAAGCGGCTGGCCGCCTGGGTTCCTTGGCGGCAGCCGCTGAGGAACTCGGCGTGACTTCCGGTGCGGTGAGCCAGCAGATTGCCAAGGCGGAATCCCAGCTTGGCCGTATCCTTTTCGAGCGCACGCCGCGCGGTCTCGTGCCGACCGACTTTGGCCAGCGCTTCCTGGCGCGCCTCAGCAACGCCTTTCAGGAACTGGCGGAGGCCGTGGCCTCGGCACGGCGACGCGACGAGTCGGTGCTGACGATCTCGGTCGCGCCGGTCTTTGCCGCCCGCTGGCTGGTCTACCGGCTGAACCGTTTCGCCGAGCGGCATCCCGACATTCGCCTGCGCATCGACGCCACGACCAAACTCGTCAATCTCGACACGTCCGATGTCGATGTCGGCATCCGTGTGGGCTCGGGTGAGTGGCCGGGCGCGAGGTCCGAACTGCTGTTGCAGCAGGAGATCTTTCCCGTCTGTTCACCGGCCATGGCGCAGAACTTGCGAGTGCCCGCAGATATTCTAAAGCTCCCTGCCGTCATCGACGGTCACTCGATGTTCAGCTGGGAAGTGTGGCTTCGCGAGGTCGGCCTCGCCGGCGCCGAAATGAACGTGCGCCACACCTTCAACGAGGCGTCGCTGGTGCTCGATGCGGCAATTTCGGGGCAGGGGGTCATGCTCGCCTGGCAGACGCTTGCGGGCTTTGCGCTCACCCAGGGCAGTCTGGTCGTGCCCTTCGGTATCCGGGTCGCCACCGGCTACGGCCACTACTTTGTCAGTTCGCCATCGCGGCGGGAAAGCAAGGCCGCAGCCGCCTTCAAGCGCTGGGTTCGTGACGAGGTGGAGGAGGGCATGCGTTTGCTTGATATCAGGGCGCCGCGCGTTCACTTCGACGCGGCGACCATGAGCTGATCTTCAGAAGCCCCTCCGGGCGGCTCAATCCGCCGACTCTTTCAGCCGCTCTTCCATCATCGCCCTGAAGGCCGGGCGGGCTTGGCAGCGGGCAAGCCAGGCCGAAACGCGCGGGTGTTTCTCGAAGATCTGCTTCTGGCTCATGGCGTAGCGGAAGACTTCCGCAAGGTTGAGGTCGGCGACGGTGAAGCGATCGCCGACGAGGTAGTCGTGTCCTTCGAGGTGCTTCTCCAGGCGGGCAAACACCTTGTCGAGGGACTTGGCGCAGGTGGCGATCGTCGCCCGGCCTTCGTCTGTTTCCTCGGCGCCGTAGTCGTAGGTCAGGATGATCTGCACCGCATGCGGCTCGACCTCGGTCGCCGCCCACATCGTCCAGTTGCCCATCAGCCCCTCTTCGGCGATGTTGGCGGGCGCGAGCGGGCCGCCGTACTTGCGGGCGAGATAGAGATTGTTGGCAAGCGATTCCGTCAGCACGACGCCGTCGTCTTCGATCGCCGGGATCAGCCCCATCGGGTTGACGGCGAGGAAGGCCGGCGACTTGGTGTTGATCGGTGCGTCTGCGGCAAGCGGATCGGCAACCCGGCGCGCCTGGATGACCGGAACGGCTGTGAAGGGGATGCCGAGCTCCCGCGCCATCCAGTAATTGCGCGATGCGCGCGAGCGATAGACCCCATAGATCGTCAGCATGTCGAACTCCTCCCGTCGTTGCCGTGGCCTGTCTTACGGCAAGCGCGCAGGAGGACGGAAGCTGGCGCGGCTGATATCACGCATGAAATCTTTTGATGCGCCATGCGGCTCATTGTCGGCTTGTCTTTCCAGCCGTTGGTCTTTAGCTGTCGCAGTCGATTTTTGGGGGCATTTTTGGCACGACGATATCTGGGAGATCGGTTGACGAACTTGGCGGCGCGTATGCTTTGTGCGCTCGTTCTCGTCATATCGGCTCTGGTCCAGCAGCCGGCGGTCGCCATGCCGGTCGCAACGGCCGCGGCCGCCTATGCGCTTCCCGATGGCACCTTTGCCGATCTCTGCCTCACCGGCCACGATGATGCCGACGGAAAGGGCAGCACGAAAGGACATGGATGCCAGTCCTGCTGCCTCGTCGCGCCCGCCGATCTGCCGGCGCCCTTTCCGATCGCGGCACCCGTGCGATCACTCGCCTGGGGCACGCCGATCCCTGCGAACGAACTTCTGCTTGTCCGCGTGGTCCTTCGCGGCGGCACGGGACCACGGGCGCCACCATCGGGTTTCTCCGCCTGACATCCGCTTGAGGAGCGGCTTACGGCCTCCCAGGCGTCGACGCAACTGTTCGACGTCGCCGGCCGTGAGCCGCGACCGACCCGCCCATCGTGAGGCAAAGCCGCGAAATGCGGTTTTCCCTGGAGAAACCCATGACAACCGCATCCTTTACCGGCGCCACAGCGCAGCCGGTGGCCGCCGAGCGCGGCATCTCCCTCTATCGCGCCATCTGGCGCTGGCACTTCTTTGCCGGTCTGCTCGTTATCCCTTTCATGATCAGCCTGGCTGTGACCGGCGGCCTCTATCTCTTCAATGACGAGATCGACGATACCGTTTTTGCCTATCGCAACATCGTGCCTGTCGGTCCCGATCGGATGCTGCCCTCGGCCATCGTCGCTACAGCCGTCGAGTCGGTGCCCGGCAGCGCCGCGGTCTCCTATCGCACGCCCGCAGGTGTCGATCGCTCGGCGCGCGTCACGGTCGGCATCGGCAAGGCCCGCATGCTGGTCTTCGTCGATCCCTATACCGGCGCAATCCTCGATCAGATTGCGCCGACCGAAGAGTTCAATCAGGTGGTCGAGGACCTGCACAGCCTCGACTATTTCGGCAAGTCGGTCGAAACGATCATCGAGATCGTTGCGGGTTTTGCGATCCTGCTGGTTTTCACCGGCATCTATCTCTGGTGGCCACGCCAGCAGACCGGCGGCGTGCTGACCGTACGCGGTACGCCTTCGCGCCGCGTGTTCTGGCGCGACCTCCATGCCGTGACCGGCATCGTCGCCGGTCTGCTCATCGTCTTCCTGGCCTTCTCCGGTTTGCTGTGGTCCGGCTACTGGGGCGCCACCGTCAACGCCAAGCTGACGTCCATGGGGCTCGGCTATCCGGCGGTGCTTTGGGACGATGTTCCGACTTCGACTAAGGTCTCGACCGGCGTCCTGCCCAAAGCCAACTGGCTGATGGAGAACGCGCCGGTCCCGACTTCGAGCAGCAGCGCCGCCGAGCCTGTCGGCATCGACCGCGCAGTGGCGATCGCCGATGACGCCGGCATGCTGCCCGGCTATGAGCTGGCGCTTCCGGCCGACGAGAGCGGTGTCTATACGGCCGCGATCTTTCCGGCCGAACTCGCACGTGAGCGCACGATCCACATCGACCAATATTCCGGCAAGCCGCTCGTCGATGTTGCCTTCGGCAACTATCCGGCACTCGGAAAGGCGATCGAATGGAGCATCAACGTGCACAAGGGGCAGGAGTGGGGACGCCCCAACCAACTGCTGATGCTCGCGGCTTGCCTGTCCATCGTGCTCGTCTCCCTTTCCGCCATCGTCATGTGGTGGAAGCGTCGCCCGGCGGGGCGCATTGGAGTGCCGCCGATGCCGCCAAGGCGCAGCGTCTATGCGGGATTGTGGATCATGGCCATTCTCTCTGGACTGGCCTTTCCGCTGACGGGCCTCGCCATCCTCGTCATGGTGGTGGCCGACCAATTGCTGATGCTCCTTCCGGCAGCACGCCGGCGCCTGTCCTGAACATGCCTGGGGGTGGCATTGTCCACCCTTCGTTCAACTCTGCTGACTTCGAGATTGCAACCTCTACACGATTTTTCTACAAGTTATTTAGGAAGAGCTAACTCTTGCTCGTCTAACGTGAAGTGGGGAAAGATCGACCAGCGACGTGACGATAAACGTCGGGAGGCCTCTTTGGCGAAGAACACGTCCCGCAATCCGCGATATGCTGCCCTGAATGCCGGCGGCAACGAGGATACACGTCGCCTGATCGATGCCAGCCACCGGCTAGCGGAAGAAGTTGCGCGCATCTTTCCCGCCGAGCCCGACATCGCCGACCGCCACTACTGGTTGGAAACGATGATCAACCACGTGCCCGACTACATCTATGCCAAAGATGTCGAGGGGCGGTTCCTCATTGCCAACCAGGTGACTGTTGCCGACAACGGGCTCGAGGCGCTGAAGGACATCGTCGGCAAGACCGATTTCGATCTCCATCCGCCGCAGATGGCACAGGTGATCGCCGAGATCGAACGTCGAGTCATCGAAACCGGGGAGCCGATTTTCGGCATCGAAGAGCGGGCAATCGTCAGCAAGGGCCGCGACCGCTGGCTGATGACCTCCAAGGTGCCGCTGCGCAACAAGCTCGGCAAGATCGTCGGCATCGTTGGCGTGTCGCGTGATATCTCCGACCGCAAGGCCGCCGAACGTCTGCTCGAAGGGCAGGCTCGCCTCTTGGAAATGATCGCAAACAGTCGGCCGCTCGACGAGTTCTTCCGCGACATGATCCTTTTGATCGAGGCCCTGATGCCCGGCATCAAGGGGTCGGTGCTGTTGCTGTCGGCCGATGGCCGCTACCTTTTCCACGGCGCGGCGCCGAGCCTCGACGAGAGCTATTGTGCGACGATCCATGGCGTCGAGATCGGCCCGCGCATGGGTTCCTGCGGCACGGCCGCCTGGCGCGGCGAGCAGGTAATTGTCTCGGATATTCTCGCCGATCCTCTCTGGGACGACTATCGCGAACTCGTTCGTCCCTATGGTTTCCGCTCCTGCTGGTCGACCCCGGTCCATTCGCGCGACCGCAAGGTGCTTGGCACCTTTGCGCTCTATTCCGGCTCGGTCAGCGTTCCCGACGATGGCCAGAAGGAACTGATTGCGATGGCAACGCATCTGGCCGGTATCGCCATCGAGCGCAAGCAGGCGGAGGACCGCATCAGCTTCATGGCGCATCACGATGCGCTGACGGGCCTGCCCAACCGCGCGCTGTTCGAGGAGCAGGTCGCCGAGGCACTCGAGGCCCTGCGCGGTACCGTTCAATGGGCGGTGCTCGCCTTCCTCGATCTCGACAATTTCAAGCTGGTCAACGACACGCTGGGTCATGCGGCCGGCGATGAACTGTTGAAGATCACCGCGTCGCGCATGCGCTCGTCGGTGCGCAAGTCGGATATGGTCGTGCGCGTCGGCGGCGACGAGTTCATCCTGCTTTTGAATGGCCTTCCCTGCGAGCGGGACGTCGTGCTGGCAAGACTTGAGGATATTCGCCGCGCCATCGCCGCGCCGATGCAGATCGAGGGCCGGAGCCTGCAGGTCACCTGCAGCATGGGGGTCGCCTGTTTTCCCAATCAGGGCAAGACCGTCGGCGAACTGCTCGCCAATGCCGACATGGCGATGTACCGGGCCAAGGAGCTCGGCCGCAACAATTTGCAGGTCTTCACCGAGGAGATGGCTGCCAAGGCGCACGAGAAGCTGCGGCAGCAGGAGGAGTTGCGTGAGGCGCTGGCGCATGAGGAGTTCTTCCTGCAGTTCCAGCCGCAGATGAACCTTGCGAACGGCCGCGTTTTTGCTGCAGAAGCGCTGCTGCGCTGGCGGCACCCGGAGCGGGGCACGGTCTCGCCGGCCGAGTTCATTCCGCTTGCCGAAGAAACCGGGCTGATCGTGCCGATCGGCGACTGGGTGTTGCGGGCGGCCTGCCGCCAGGCCAAGGGCTGGCAGGATGCCGGCCTGCCGCCGCTGATCGTCAGCGTCAACGTTTCGGCGCGTCAGTTCCGCGAACGCAACTGGGCCGGCCATGTGGCGGCAATCCTGGCTGAAACCGGGCTTGAGCCCTGTTGCCTCGAACTGGAGCTCACGGAAAGCCTGATCATGCAGGACGTGCCCGGCGCAATCGCCACCATGCACGAGCTGCAGGCGATCGGTGTGCATCTGGCAATCGACGATTTCGGTACCGGCTATTCGAGCCTCAGCGCCCTGAAGCGCTTTCCCGTGCGCCGCCTGAAGATCGACCGTTCCTTCGTCGCCGACATTCCTGTCGATCTCGACGACAACGCGATCACCGCGGCGATCATCTCGCTTGCCCAGAATCTAGGTCTGCGTGTCATCGCAGAAGGTGTGGAAAACCAGGCGCAGGTCGAGTTTCTTCGCCAGAGCGGTTGCGACGAGATTCAGGGCTACTTCTTCAGTCGGCCGCTCTCCGCGTCCGATTTCGAAACGCTGATGCGCCAGCCGCGCTTCAACGCCCACAGCGTTTGAGTTCTCTCCGATTCACGCCACGACGCAAGCTTCGGTCCAGCCGGAAATGCAAGCATCGCCCCATTCCGAGGGGCTGGCGCGTAGTATTTCGTTAAGCAATTTCATGCAGCACTCCTCAGGCCGCACTCAAGCCCTTCAGAGTTCGATGTCCTCTTCAGTCCTCTTTTCTCGCCGTCAGTTTCTGCGCTCGTCCGGATTGGCAGTTGCCTCCGCCGGCCTTGCGGGCTGCACCTCCTCGATGAACACGGATGTCTTCCGCTACGAGACTGCGCCGGTGTTCCGCAATCCCGCGATCGAAGGGCGCTTTACCGATCCGCGCGCCGGCGGCATCTATGAGGGGCAGGATGGCCCGGGACCGGTTCCGACCGGGCTTCCGCCGCAGGGCCTCTATGTCTCGGACATCTATGCCTCCATAAGCGATGGCGGCTATCAGGTGCCGGAAGTGCCTTTCCGACAGATCGACGCCCGGTTCTATCGCCAGGAGGTCAGCGATCCCTTTGGCGAGCAGCCGGGAACGATCGTCGTCGATACCGGCGACCGCTACCTCTACCTGATCCAGCCGGGCGGCCGGGCGTTGCGCTACGGCGTCGGCCTCGGCCGCGAGGGTTTCGCCTGGTCGGGCCGCGGTGTCATCCAGTGGAAGCAGAAGTGGCCGCGTTGGACCCCGCCGGACAGCATGGTCGCCCGCCAGCCGCATCTGAAGCCCTATTCGGCCAAGAACGGTGGCATGGCCCCGGGCCTCAACAACCCTTTGGGTTCACGTGCGCTCTACATCTTCCAGAATGGTCAGGACACGCTCTACCGCGTCCACGGAACGCCCGAATGGAAGTCGATCGGCAAGGCCGTCTCGTCCGGTTGCGTGCGCATGCTGAACCAGGATGTCATGGATCTCTATGATCGTGTACGCGGCAAAGCGCCGATCCTCGTCATCTGACATCCGCGGTGCGTCGTGTTGAGCGCACTCCGCCATCTCATGAGGTGGCCGCCTCCGCAATTTCGGGAGGCGGCAGTCAGTCCGCGCCGTGGCCGGCATTGAGCTGCCGCGTCAAGTGATGCAGCGTTTCCCGGATTTCACCGGCTTCTTCCAGGCTGCAGCCTGACGCCTTGCCGATATCCATCAGAATGCCGAAAGCCTCGCTCTTGAGGTCGCGGCCCTTCTCCGTGAGGCGAACGATCACCTGTCGTTCGTCGCTCGGATCGCGCTGCCGTGCGACAAAACCGGCTGCTTCCAGGCGTTTCAGAAGCGGCGACAGCGTTCCGGAATCGAGCCCGATCTCCTCGCCGATGCGCTTTACCGTCATCTCGTCCTGTTGCCAGAGTGCGAGCAGCACGAGATATTGGGGATAGGTAAGCCCGAAACGATCGAGCAGCGGCTTGTAGGCACGGTTGAAGGCATGTGCCGCCGAATAGACGGCAAAGCAGAGCTGCTTGCCGAGCGCTAGCGCCTCCTCCGGGATTGTCTCGCTATGTGTCGCCTTGTTTGCCATGGTCGCATTTTCGCAAAAACACGTCCAAAACGCAATTTGCAAAATTGATTTGCGCGCAATTGAATTTTGCGATATCTAATTCGCATCCACTCGGAACCGCAAAGGAGACCCGCCAATGCCCATTCTCTATCGCACCACTGCATCCGCAACCGGTGGCCGTGCCGGCCAGGCCAAGAGCGCAGATGGCGTTCTCGACATTACCCTCACCGTTCCGAAGGAACTCGGCGGCGACGGCGCCCGCGGCACCAATCCGGAGCAGCTGTTTGCCGCCGGCTACTCAGCCTGTTTCCTCGGCGCCCTGAAGTTCGTTGCCGGCAAGGAAAAGGTAAAGCTTCCGGAAGACACGACGGTGACGGGAACGGTCGGCATCGGCCCGCGTGAGGACGGTACCGGTTTCGGGATTGACGCCGCACTCGAGATTTCGTCGCCGGGCGTCGACAAGGCGGTGCTCGAAGACCTCGTCCAGAAGGCACACATCGTTTGCCCCTATAGCCACGCGACCAAGGGCAACATCGACGTCAAGCTGACGGTTGCCTGATATCTGGCCTGCAATCCAAAACAAAAACCCGGCGGGTTCTTCCGCCGGGTTTTTGCGTTCTCAGGGACTATAATGCTCGTCCAGCCACAGCGCAGCAGGCCGGCGGCAGGGGAGAGCTATGCCTTCTTCAAAAATTCAGTACGCAGCACCAGGCCTTTGATCTTCTCCACCCGGCACTCCACTTCGTCGGGATTGTCGGTGAGGCAAATGCCCTTTACCATCGTGCCACGCTTCAGCGTCGTCGAGGTGCCCTTGACCTTCAGGTCCTTGATCAGGGTTACGTTGTCGCCGTCCTGGAGGATGGCGCCGTTCGAATCTTTAACGTCCATGCGTATGTTCCTTTCAAAATAACGACGCGCCCCGATCGAGATCAGGGCGCGGGCAAGAATATCGGCCTCGAGCTATGCGCGCGGGCGCGGCCATGTTCAGCGCCGGCTGAGGCTGCCGAGGATGCCACGCACCAGTGCGCGGCCGACCTGGGTTGCGACGGTGCGGGCGACCGATTTCATCGCCGCTTCGACGACCGTCTCGCGCTGGTAGCCGGAGCTGCGCGGGCGAGCCTGTTTCCCTGCCGGCGCGGCATCATCGTCGTCGCCGAAGCCCGGAAGCGTCCAACGGCTGCCGCCGGCATTGGCTTCGGTTGTCTGCTGCTCGGCCTGGGCTTGCGCATCGGCGGTCTTCTTGGCGCGTGCGGCCAGGATCTCATAGGCCGACTCGCGGTCGAAATCCTCGTCGTAAAGGTCGCGAACGGGGCTGACGTCCATCACCTTCTGGCGCTCGGCCTCGGTCAGAGGGCCGACGCGTGACTGCGGTGGGCGCACCAGCGTGCGTTCGACCATCGACGGCGCACCCTTGCCTTCAAGCGTCGAGACCAGCGCTTCGCCGGTACCGAGATTGGTGATGACGGTGGCGCAGTCGAATTCCGGGTTCGGGCGGAAGGTGTCGGCGGCGGTCTTGACCGCCTTCTGGTCGCGCGGCGTATAGGCGCGCAGCGCATGCTGCACGCGATTGCCGAGCTGACCGAGAACCGTGTCCGGGACGTCGAGCGGGTTCTGCGTGACGAAATAGACACCGACGCCCTTGGAGCGGATCAGGCGCACGACCTGTTCCACGCGTTCGATCAGCGCCTTCGGCGCGTCGTTGAAGAGCAGGTGCGCCTCGTCGAAGAAGAAGACGAGCTTCGGCTTGTCCGGATCGCCCACTTCCGGCAGTTCCTCGAACAGCTCCGAAAGCAGCCAGAGCAGGAAGGTCGCGTAGAGCCGCGGGTTCATCATCAGCTTGTCGGCCGCCAGCACCGAGATCGCGCCGCGTCCGTCATTGGTGGTGCGCATGATATCGCTGATTTTCAGCGCCGGCTCGCCGAAGAAATGCTCGGCGCCCTGCTGTTCGAGGATCAGGAGTTCGCGCTGGATCGAGCCGACCGACGCCTTGGAAATGAAGCCGAACTGGTTGGAAAGCGCGCTGGCATTGTCGCCCATGTAGTTGAGCAGCGCCTGCAAGTCCTTGAGGTCGAGCAGCGGCAGGCCGCCCTGATCGGCGATCTTGAAGGCGATGTTGAGCACGCCTTCCTGCGCGTCGGTGGCGTTCATAAGCCGCGAGAGGAGCAGGGGGCCCATTTCCGACATGGTGGTGCGGACCCGATGGCCCTTCTCGCCGTAAAGATCCCAGAAGATGACCGGGAATTCCTGAAACTCGTAAGGGTTCGTCGGCAGGCCGATCTGTTCTGCACGCTTCAGGATGAAATCCTTGGCTTCGCCGATCGCGCCGATGCCGGAGAGATCGCCCTTCACGTCGGCGCAAAAGACCGGGACGCCGGCGTTGGAAAAGCCCTCGGCAAGGATCTGCAGCGTGATCGTCTTGCCGGTGCCGGTGGCGCCGGTGACCAGGCCGTGGCGGTTGCCGAATTTGAGCTCCAGATATTCGCCCTTGTTGATCGAATCATCAGGCTTGCGGCTGGTGCCGATAAAGAGCTTGCCTTCTTCCAACATGTGGGCTTCATCTCCGTTTTATCAATGAAAGCGGGCGGTTCGCGTCTTTCGGCAAAGGCCCGTCATCGAAATGTGGCTGGCTCTATGTTATAGGTGGTGCGGTTGCGCCCGGCAACAAGCCTGTGCCCGCCTGCAACCGGAATGCAGCCGGCTTCGCGGCCCCTGATCAGCATCGTGGATGGCTTGTCATTCCCGATCTGATCATTTACCTTGACGTCAACGTCAAAAATAGAATGAGGGAGTTTGGTCCATGAATGAATTGGTCACGCGCGTCGCGGAGAATATCGGCATCGATCCGGCAACGGCCGAAAAGGCTGTTGGCATGATTCTCGGCTTTCTGCAGCGCGAAGCCGCTGACGGCCCGGTTGCACAGATGATTGAAGCGATCCCGGGCGCGTCTGAGTTGATCGCTCAGTACAATGGCGAAGGCACGGGCGGCGGCGGTCTGCTCGGCGGCTTGATGTCGGCGATCGGCGGCGGCGGCGTCATGGCGCTCGGCCAGCAGCTGATGAGCCAGGGCCTCGGCATGGGTGAAATCACCGGGCTCGCCAAGGAAACGATTGCCTTTGCCAAGGAAAAGGCCGGCGACGACATCGTCGACGAAGTGGTCGCCTCGGTTCCGGGTCTCAGCCAGTTCGTCTGATCCGCACATAGGTTTTCCGTAGTGCCGAACCCACCGGTTTGCCGCCGGTGGGTTTTTCTTTGCGCTCCGCCTCTGCAGGCGGCCATCACCTCCGCTGCATTTTGGTTCGCAGCGCCCGTTCGAGCGTCGGCGCAAGCACGATGCAGAGGAGGGCGCTGCCGCCGATGAAGGCTGCCCCCGAAGTCCAGCCGTAGAGCTCGATCGCCGTTCCGACTGCGACCGGCCCGATGAGCTGCCCCAGATTGCTGCCCTGCATCAGCAGACCCATCGCCATCGGCGCAAGCGCCGGGCGCGGCGAAAGAATCGGCACCGATGAAATCAGCGTCGCCGGAATGAGGCCGCCGATCGCGGAAAACAGGATGCAAAGCCAAAGGACCAAATGTCCGCCAGACTGGCTCAGGAAGATCCACAGGCCGAACACGCCCGTCAGCAAGGCGGCGCTCGCGACCAGCCGGCCTCGGGCAAATCCTCGGGTGAGAAGATGACCGGCGGCCAGATTGCCGATGACGTTCACCAGCGTGATGACGGCGCTCAGGAGGCCAACGGTACCAAGCGAGACGTGCAGGCGCTCGATCAACAGGATCGGCAGAAAACTCGAAAGCGTAAAGCTCATCAGACTGTAGAGCGAAAACAGCACGAAAAGCAGCATCGGGCCGCGGCTCGTGAGCGTCTCGGCCGCATCGCTACGGAAAGTGGTGTCGCCGCCGGGTGTTGCCGGAGATGGTGACACCGCCAGGAAGACTAAAGCGAGGCTCGCCAGCGTGAGCAAGCCATTGCTCCACCAGATCGCTTGCCAATCGGCAAAGACCGGACCGGTCAGCATGGCGATTGCCATGCCCGCGGGCATGAAGCAGCTCCAGAGTGCAAAGACGAGGTCGCGTCGATCCGTTGTCACCAGGCGCATGAGAATAGCCGGGCCGGCAACGACGACCAGCAGGAAGCCGAAACCTTCGACGATGCGTGACAGAAGAAGCAGCGCGAACGCCGGGCTGGCTGCTCCCGCGAAGGAGGCGAGCGCCAGCAGGGCCATGCCGATTGCGAGCAGACGCCGGTCCCCGGCTGCCGCGACGAAGGCACCCGCCGCCATGCCGCCGATGACGCCGACGACGGCGAAGACTGAGGTGATCCAGCCGAGGGCGGAGAGATCGAGACCGAGGTCGGACTGCAGCATGGGTCCGGCAATCAGCCCCTTGCCGACCTGCATGGCTGCGACCACGCCGGCGGTGACAACCGTCATCACACCCGGCCAATCGGTTCTTTCTCGAAGGAAGGTTGCGGCCGTGGCCATCAGGCGATCTCCCCCACGCGCGCACGTCCGGCGACCAGCGCCGCTGCGAGTTCTGCGACGTGGCGTCCCTGGAAGCGCGCGCCTTCCAGCTCGTTGGCGCTCGGTCGTCGGTCACCACCATTGCCGTCGTCGGCGAGGGTCGAGGCGCCATAGGGCGATCCGCCGGTGATTTCGTCCATGCGCATCTGACCCTTGAAGCTGTAGGGCAGGCCAGCGATCACCATGCCGAGATGGAGAAGCACAGTATGGGTGGCAAGGATCGTCGATTCCTGGCCGCCATGCTGGCTTCCCGTCGAGGTGAAGACGCTGCCGATACGGCCGACCAAGGCGTCCCGCGCCCAGATACCGCCTGCCTGATCGAGGAAGTTTTTCATCTGCGCCGCCATGTTGCCGAAGCGTGTCGGCGTGCCGATGACGATCGCGTCATAGTCCGGCAGCTCCGCGACGGTCGCAATCGATGCATGCTGGTCGCGCTTGTACCCCGCCTTGATGGCTACGGCCTCCGGCACGATTTCGGGAACCCGCTTCAGCGCGACCGTGGCGCTGGCGGCGCGCGCGCCCTCGGCAACGGCCGTCGCCATCGTCTCGATATGACCATAGGATGAGTAGTAGAGGACGAGTATCTTGACCATCGGTTTGCCTCCTGCTGAGCACTTGCTGTTCGGAGGATGGGGGCTTTCCTTGATCTGGTGAAGTGAGATAAAATTCATCAAATTGATCTATGGAATCGATCATGCTGGATGCCCTGACGCTCGATCAGATGCGGACCTTCGTTACCGTCGCCGAAAGTGGGAGTTTCCGCGCGGGCGCTGCCCGCCTTTCTCGGGTGCAATCGGCGGTCAGTCATGCCATCGCCAATCTGGAGAGCGAACTTGGCGTTGCGCTCTTCGACCGCTCGGGCCATCGGCCGGTGCTGACGCCGGAAGGGCAAGCGCTGCTTGCCAATGCCCGCGACATCTTGCTCAGGGTAGACGCCATGCGGGCCCGAGCACGCGGACTTGGCGAGGGGATCGAGCTCGAGCTTTCATTGATCGTCGACACGCTTTTCCCGATCGAGACCATCGGGCTGGCCCTGAATGAGATGCGGACGATCTACCCCACTGTTTCGATCCGGCTTGCGGTTTCGCCGCTCGGCGGGCCGCTGGATGGTCTCGTCGAACGCCGCTTCACCCTTGGCATCATGGTCGGCGAAGACTTCCGCGATCCGGCGATCGCCCGTCAGGCACTCGCGACGGTTCAGCTCGTTGCGGTCGTCGCGGCGCAACATCCCCTGGGGCTGAGCGCCCGCGATGGCGTACTCGAAAACGCCGAGCTCGCCGACCACCTGCAGATCGTGCAGTCCGATCCATCGCAGCGAACGGCAGGACGGGATTTCGGCGTACTCTCGCCGCAGACCTGCCGCGTCAGCAGTCAGGACACCAAACATGCGATGATCCGGGCAGGCCTCGGCTGGGGCCGGTTGCCGCTCTGGCAGGTACAGCGGGATCTCGATGAAGGCCGCCTCGTGCGTATGCCGACGGCAGCCCTTGGCCGTAACAGCCAGATCGGCGCCGAGTGCTATCTCACTCACCGGATCGACGAGCCGCTCGGACCTGCTGCGCGGGTTTTCGGGGAGGCGCTTGCCCGGCTCTGTGCCGCGGGCTAGCGCCGACCGGCAATCACGAAGGTTAGGGTGAAGATCACGAGCACCGCGCCGACGCCGATCGGACCGGCGACCGGATCGACAAAGTTCATCAGTGCGCCGGTGGCGCCGGAACCGGCAGCACTGCCGGCCGCATAGGCGAGCGAGAAGGCGGCGCTGCCGGCAACCAGCATGCTGCCGCGATATTCTTCACCGAGCATGGTGAGCGCCGCCGTATAGAGCGCGAAGCTTGCCGCACCGATGAAGGCGAAGCTGAGTAGCAGGGCGATATCGGAGGACAGGAACGGCACGAGCAGATAGCCGGTGGCGGCGACGGCGGCGGCCGAAATCGCCACCCGGCGGCGCGGCAACCGGTCGAGCAGCACGCCGATAAAGGGCTGGGCAAGGGCTGTGGGTATTGCCAGCGCCGTAACGCTAAGGGCGGCAAAGGCCTGGCTGTGACCGGTCTTGACGAAGTAGACCGGCATGGCCGAGATCGCCGCGATATCGGCAAAGCCGAACATCAGCACCATGAGGATCAGCATCGGCGCCTTCGTGAAGAAGGCGAAGAGGTCACGCGTCGAGGAAGGCTCTGGTCGCGTGCGCGCGCCCATGGTCAAAAGGCCGGTGAGAAACGCGACGAGCGCGATGTAGATCGCAAGCAGCGCAAAGCCGAGACCGCCGCTGGTGCCGAGCAACGGGATCGCCAGCGGGCCGGCGGCAAAGCCGCCACACATGCCGGCGCCGTAAAGCCCGGAAACACGACCGCGCAGCCGGTCCGGACAGGCCGTATTCAGCCAGGCTTCGCCGAGCATGAAGACCATGCTGACGAAAAAGCCAAGGGCGAAGCGCGCAATAAACCAGATGGCGAGCTCTGAGGTATAGGCAAGCGTCGCAAGACAGATAGAGCAGCCGCAGAGACTGGCGATGATCAGCCTGTCGGCGGAGGCGAGCCGGGTCAGCCGGCCGAGAACCAGGGTCGCCACACCGAGACCGGCGGCAAAGCCCATGGCATTGAGGCCGATCATGCCGGCAGAAACACCGCGGCTTTCAAGCGAAAGTGAGATCAGTGGATAGGTGAGCCCCTGCGCCACCGAGAAGGCGGTGACGCCCAGAACGACGGCGATGATCGCCGGCCAGTCGGGCGCGAAATCGCTTGGCTGTGCCTCATGCAACGACATCTCCCCCTCCCTCTGATCGGTGTCCTTGAGGCGATGTCCATAGCCTATCCGCCGCCGGCGGGGAATTGGCCGGCGGCGAAATGACGGAGCGGGATTAGGAAAAGCGTGTGCGGTTTTCCGCCCGCATCGCGCCCCAACCTAAGATCAAGCGGCCTTGTCCCAGGCGGGAGCAAGGCCTTCCGGGTTGACGATGCGGCCATCCGCGCGGGCAAGGGCGTGGATCTCGGCCATTTCGCCGTCGCCGAGCGCGAAGTCGAAGATCGCGAAGTTTTCTTTCAGGCGATCGACCGTCGCGGTCTTCGAAAGCGTGATCACGTCCTTCTGCTGCACCAGCCAGCGAAGCGCAACTTGCGCGGCCGTCTTGCCGTGGCGGGCGCCGATCTCCTTCAAGAGCGGATCGTTCGGCACTTTGCCGTTCGCCATTGCGTAGTAGGCGGTGATCGACATGCCATGCTTGCGCGCCGTTCCAAGCACCTTTGTCTGGTCGAGATAGGGGTGGTACTCGACCTGATTGGTGGCGATTGGCGCATCGCTCAGCTTCACCGCCTCTTCCATCTGCGCCGTGTTGAAGTTGCTGACGCCGATATGGCGAACCTTGCCGGCCCTGTGCACTTCGTTGAGGGCGCCGATGCGCTCGGCCATCGGCACGTCGCTGCCGCCCGGCCAATGCAGGAGAAGCAGATCGACATGGTCTGTCTTCAGCTTTTTCAGGCTCTCGTCGACCGAGGCGAGGAAGTCGCGATGCGCATATTTGTCGACCCAGACCTTGGTGGTGAGGAAGATGTCGGCGCGCGAGACGCCGGAATTGTGGATCGCTTCGCCGACCTCGGCCTCGTTGCCGTAGATCTGTGCGGTATCGATATGGTGGAAGCCGAGTTTGAGCGCTTCCGGCAGCACCCGCAGCACGTCTGCGCCTGGCATGCGGAAGGTGCCGAAACCGAGCGCCGGAATGTTGGCGCCGTTGGAATTGACGGAATGCATGATGTGTAACTCCTTGTGCATGACCTGCTGAACGTGACGAGCGCCCGGCCATGGGGCCGGGCGAAAAAGGAACGATCTATAGGTGGTCCTCAGGGACAGCGGTTCAAGCCGGTTGGTAGGCCGCGCCGGCCCGCCGATCAAGTGCGCCGCTCAGAACTGTAAGCAGCAGGGCGGCAGCGACGAGCAGGGCGCCGATAACGGGCGTCATGCCGAGGCCGAGCGGCGAGGCGACGATCACGCCGCCGAGCCAGGCGCCGACGGCAATGCCGAGGTTGAAGGCCGCGATGTTGAGCGCCGAGGCGACATCGACGGCGCCCGGACGGTGCTGTTTGGCAAGCTGCACGACATAGAGTTGCAGGCCAGGGACATTGGCGAAAGACAGGAAGCCCAACGCCGCAAGTGTCGCCAGCGTCAGCACTGGCGAGGGAGCGGTGAAGGTGAAAAGGACCAGCACGGCTGCCTGCGCCAGGAACAGGCCGATCAGCGCCTTTACCGGGTCGCGGTTGGCGATCTTGCCGCCGGCAATGTTACCGATGGCAATGGCGATGCCATAGAGCACCAGGATCAGACTGACGGCGCCTTCCGAAAAGCCGGTGATGTCCTGCAGGATCGGCGCCAGGAAGGTGAAGGCGACGAAGGTGCCGCCGTAACCGAGCGCGGTCATGGCAAAGACGATCAGCAGGCGGCCGGAACCGAGCACGCGGACCTGATCGATGAGCTTGGCCGGCGGCGCCTTGGAGAGCGTGTTCGGCAGCAGGGCAACGATCGCGGCGAGCGCGACGACGCCGAGACCGGTCACGGCCCAGAAGGTGGCACGCCAGCCGAAGGTCTGGCCGATCCAGGTGCCGAGCGGCACGCCGGTAACGATCGCGACAGTGAGGCCCATGAACATCATGGCGATCGCGGAGGCGCGGCGGTCTTCCGGAACGAGGTCGGCGGCGATGGTAGAGCCGACCGAGAAGAACACGCCATGGGCAAAGGCGGAAATGACACGGGCGACGAGCAGCGGTTCATAGCTTGGCGAGAGTGCCGCGGCAGCATTGCCGACGATGAACAGCGCCATCAGGCCGATCAGGAGCGGCTTGCGCTCGATCCGGCCGGTGAGGGCAGTCAGCACCGGCGCGCCAAAGGTGACGCCGAGCGCATAGACGCTGACGATCAGGCCGGCGAGCGGCAGGGTAACGTTGAGGTCGGTAGCGACCGTCGGCAACAGGCCGACGATCACGAATTCCGTTGTTCCGATCGCATAGGCCGCGATCGTCAGGGCGAGGATGGCAATGGGCACGACGAGACCTTTCCCACCCGGCTGGGAGGGCCGGGCGTGGTTGTTGTTGAAGTCGGGCGGAATATGAGCCTTTGCACTCCGCGTGATAATACGCATAATCGGACAAGTGACTGTGAATTGGCTTCAAAGGTGAAAGATGGATAACCGGGCGGGTGAGATGGAGGTCTTCGTTGCGGTTTCGGAGACGCGCAGTTTCTCAGCGGCCGCGCGGCGGCTGACGCTTTCGCCTTCGGCCGTCAGCAAGCTGGTGACACGTATCGAGGATCGGCTCGGCACCCGTCTTCTCGTGCGCTCGACCCGGACCCTGCAACTGACGCCGGAGGGGGAGGTCTACCTCCAGCGGGCGCAACGGATATTGTCGGACATCGCCGAGACCGAACAACTGGTCGCCGCCGGTGGCCGCATGACGCCACGCGGGCTGTTGCGGGTGAATGCGGCGGTCGGCTTCGGTGAGCGCTACATCATGCCGCTCGCGCCGGAATTTCTGGCTCGCTATCCCGAGGTGCAGCTCGATCTGACGCTGACCGACAGCATGATCGACGTCGTTGGCGAGCGCGCAGACGTGGCGATCCGCACCGGACCGTTGCGTGATTCATCCTTGAAGGCGCGCAAGCTCATGGACAGCCGGCCGGTGGTGATCGCATCGCCCGACTATCTGGAAAAACATGGGATCCCGCAAACGCCTGACGATCTCGACGGCCACAATTGCATCCGCTTCAACTTCCGCCGCAGCGTCGACGAATGGGCGTTCCGCATGCCCGGGCAGCCGGCCGCGGAACTCCGCTCGGTCTTCGGCAACATGCAAGTATCGAGCGGTTCGATCGTCCGCCAGCTTTGTCTTGCCGGCATGGGCATTGGCCGCATCGGCCGTTTCCACGTTGAGCCGGATTTCGAAGCCGGCAAGCTCGTGCCGTTGCTGGAAGACTATCAATCGGGCGAGATCGAGACGGTTTATGCCGTCTACGCCGGCCATGAGCATCTCGCCGCCCGTATCCGTGCCTTCATCGATTTTCTGGTCGATCGCATGTAACGGCGACAGGCCCGGATGCGCTACGCCTTCACCGCGACGATGAAAATTCGGGGAAAATGCAACAGCACCTTGCCGTCGCTCATGGCAGGATAGGCAGCGCGGATCCGGTTCGTATAGGCGGCAACAAAGGCGTCGCGCCGGTCTTCCGGCACAGCGTCGAGATAGGGGCGCAGGCCCGTACCTTTCACCCATTCGACGATCGCTTCGGCATTGGCCAGCCGATGGTGGTAGATCGTGTGCCAGACCTCGATGCTCGCCGCCTGCGGCGCCAGACACTCGACATAGGTCGCCGGCCCCGGCATCGGATTGCGGCGGATGGTCTTGCCGGCAAAGACCTCGGCAAAGGCAAGGCTGCGGGCGGTTTCCTCCATCAGCAGATGGCTCGGCTCGGCGAGATTGTCCGGCATCTGCACCGCGAGCGTGCCGCCCGATGCAAGGGCGTCCATCAGCCTTTCGAAGATTGCGAGGTGGTTCGGAAGCCATTGGAAGACCGCGTTGCCGTAAAACAGCGATGCGCCGGAGGGTGGGATCCAGCTTGCAAGATCCGCCCGTTCGAAGGTGATGCCGGGCAGCCGCTTGGCCGCCGCAACGAGCATGTTCTCGTCGCTGTCGAGGCCGGACAGCGTCGCTTCGGGAAAACGGTCGCGGATGAGTTCGGTGGAATTGCCGGGCCCGCAGCCGAGGTCGAAGGCGAGTCCCTCGGGCAGCTCAGGCACTTGGGCGAGAAGATCTCTGGCTGGTCGGGTGCGTTCGTCTTCGAACTTCAGATATTGCGCAGGCGACCAGACCATGGGGAAATCCTTCAGATGCCGAATTGCAGGCTTTCGAGAGAGGGCAGGATCAGCGCCGGCCCGTGATCGCGATACTCGTCCGGCATGTCCGCCCGGTTGATCCAGACGGTGCGGAAGCCGAACTTCGTCGCCCCGGCAATGTCCCAGCGGTTCGACGACTGGAACGAGACTGCGTGCGGGTAGAGCCGGTAGCTGGTGGTGACGAGATCGTAGACGGCGGGCGCCGTCTTGAATGCCTTCACCGCGTCGACCGAAAAGACGTCGTCGATGACGATGTCGAGCGCGGCATTGCGCACCGCGGATGCGAGCATCGCCGGCGAGCCGTTGGAAAGGATGGCGATCCGCGCGCCGCGCTCCTTCAGCCCCTTCAGGACCGCCGGCACCTCCGGATAGCAGTCGAGCGTCCAGTAGGCGTCGAGCAGGCGCTTGCGAAGTTTCGGGTCGGCGGAGGGAAAACGCGCGAACGCATAGTCGAGCGACTGTTCAGTCAGTTGCCAGAAGTCCTGGTAGCTGCCCATCAGCGAGCGCACCCAGGAATATTCGAGCTGCTTGGCGCGCCAGAGTTCGGAGAAAGCTTGCCCGTCCGGACCGATCTCCTGCGCGTGGCGTCTGACGGCCGCATGCACGTCGAAGAGCGTGCCGTAGGCGTCAAACACATAGGCCGCGTGGGACATCTTTTCCTCCCGTCTTTTGTCTTCGGCGCTGGGATGACACGGCGATAGGGCCACGTCAAAGCCTATCCGAAAACAAAGGCTTACAGCATCATGCCCGATCGGGCAGCCAACTGTCACCGTTCTTTCGTGGGATCATGTCAAATATTTGTGCGATGCACAACGGCTGCGGATTTCTTGCTTCAACCTTTGGCCGGTTTCCAGACTTTTGCCGGAAAGCGCAGCGCCTGCTTGGCAAGCTTGCCTTTGAGGCCGAGCGCCGTGTCGCAGAGGTTGACCACGTGACGGTTCGGTTTGGCTTCCGGTCGCAGCGCATGCAGTGCGGCGGCGGCGTCTTCCGGCGGCATGTAGCGCGCGAGGATGCCGAGCGTCAGCGCCGTCGCGCGGCCGATGCCCCGAAGGCAATGGATGAGCAGATGGGCGTCTTCGGGCAGACCGTCGACAAAAGCGAAGGCAGCGTCGATCGCCTCCGGGCGCGCCGCATCCGGTTCGTCCGGATCGGTGGTGTCGCCGAAAAAGAGTTCCAGATGCCTTTCCGGCGGCAGTTCGATCATCGAAAGCAGCCGGCTGCCGGGCGCGCGGACGGAGATCAGATGCGTCGGCGCCCAGAGCGCGCGATTGTGCCGCGCTTCGGTCTGCGAGCTGACAATGGCCCGTATCGGCCAGCCGGCCGGGTGTGCCGGATTGGCGTTGAGAACGGGATGGTAGAGTTCATCCCCGGTAACGGCTGCCGCAAGCGCCATGGCAGGACCTCGCTCGTGATTCTTTCATGCGGATTTTGCCCTGAAACCGGCCGAGGCTTAAGAGCAAAATCATGGGATAGGCGAAAAGCGGCCATCGGGCGGGGCGTCAACCCGAATGGATATAGCGCCGCGACCAGCGGGACGGCACGAGAACGGTGGCAAGCGCGAGCCCGGTGCTGAGCGCAAAGGACGCCCAGAGCGCGACCGCGCCGAAGTGGCGCTGCAACAGTGCGCCGGCGACAGCGCCCGAGAACATGCCGAGCCAGGGCACGATCTGCACCAGCCACTGGCGGTTCCTGTTGCCGAGCAGAAAGCGGCCGAGGCCACGCCCGAAGCGGGAAAGCGCGCCGGTCACGTAGGTAAGCCCGATCGGCAGGCCCTCGATATGTTCGACTGCGGCATTCACCAGACCCATGGCAAGCACGACGCCGTAGAAATAGAAGGGCTTCGGCATCCAGCTGCCGAAGCCGGCGCAGAGCATCAGCACGAAGCTGACGGATGAGAGAACGCCGACGACGCCGATGCGTGCGGCCGCGATCACGCCGAGCGCGTTGCCGATGATGAAGGCACCGAGCGCGCCGACGAGCAGCAGGGCGCCGGTGACATCGCCATCGCCAAGCGCGATTGCCGCCCGCGTCGTGTTTCCGCTCATGAAGGAGACGAAGTCGCCGATGCTCAAGAGCCCGATCGCGTCGGTCATGCCGGCGAGAAACGAGATCGTTGCGGCAATGGCGAGCGCCGTGCCGGTCCGCTGCCGCTTGATCAATCTTCGCCGTCTCGCAATGGTCATCTGCCTTGCCCCCGATTGGGGACAAGGCTAGCGCATCCGGACGGTGAGTCGGAATGGGCGCTCGTCATATTGCCTGCCGGATGTGGCGTTTCCGGCTTGCCGTGGCCATCAGAAGCGCGTGATGACGCTGATGCCGAGATCGGTGGCGCGGTCCATGGTGGTCAGCGCAGGGATGGCCTCGGCAAGCGAGATTTCCCGGCCGATCAGCTGCTGCGGCTTCAGCTTGCCGTCGGCGATCATCGCCAGCATGGCGTCGTAGCGCCAGGCCTGCATGCCGTGGCTGCCGTAGATCTCGAGTTCGTGGCCGATCACCTGCGCCATCGGGATCTGCGGTGTCGCCTGGTCGCCGAGCATCAGCCCGACCTGGACGTGGCGACCGCGCCGGCGCAGGTTCTTGATCGAGTTGAAGCAGGTCACAGGATTGCCGAGCGCATCGATCGAGACATGTGCGCCGCCACCGGTGATATCCTTCACCGCCGCCGCCACGTCCTCAACCTCGCGGCTATTGATCGCCGCAACCGCGCCGATCTTCCTGGCGAAGGCGAGCTTGTCTTCGGCGATGTCGATCGCGATCGGCTGGGCGCCGAATGCCGCCGCGATCATGATCGCCGAAAGGCCGACACCGCCGCAGCCATGCACCGCCACCCATTCGCCGCCCTTGACCTTGGCCTGGTCGGCGACGGCGCGGAACGAGGTGGCGAAACGGCAGCCGAGGCTCGCAGCCGTGGTGAAGTCCATGCTTTCGGGCAGATGCACGAGGTTCTGGTCGGCGAAATCGAGCGCGACATATTCGGCAAACGAGCCCCAATGGGTAAAGCCCGGCTGGAACTGCGCCTCGCAGACCTGCTGGTTGCCCGAGCGGCACTCCCCACAGCGACCGCAGCCGGAAACGAAGGGCACGGTGACGCGGTCGCCGACCTTGTAGCGCATCACGCCGCGACCGGCCGCGGTGACCACGCCCGCCAGCTCATGACCGGGCACATGCGGCAGGCGGATGTCGGCGTCATGGCCCATCCATCCATGCCAGTCGGAACGGCAAAGCCCGGTCGCCTCGACCTTGACGACGACGCCGTTTTCGGTCGGGGTCGGGTCGGGAAGGGGCCGGATTTCCGGCGTCTTCTCGAACGCGTCGTAATACATGGCTTTCATCGCGGCGCTCCTTGCAATGTCTGAATGGGGGCGGCGCGACCATCGATGTGCCGCGCCATAAGAATTTCGTCGATTTCGTCCTCTCCGTCGAGGAGCCCGCCCGGAACACGTCCGATTTCATGGAACCCCTCGCGTTCGTAGAAGCGGATTGCGGTTCCGTTGTCGGCGCGGGCGACAAGCTCCAGCATCCGGATACCGTCCGAACGCGCATGTCCGGTAAGACGGGCGAGAAGCTGGCGCGCCACGCCGGACCCGCGTGCCTTGCGGCGAACGTAGACCATGATGATGGTGGCCCGGTGCGCCATCCGGCTGGCGCGCTGCCGCATCAAGCCCATGATGCCGACGGGCTCCTCGCCGTCGAGAGCGACGAAGACGGCGTTGGCAGCAAGCCGTGCCTGCCATTCGGCAACAGAAAGCCGCGCCCAGTCCGCTTCGGTCGAGGCGAAGGCCTGTGGCTCGCGATGGAGTGCCTCCAGCCGTATGCGGCGGAAGATTTCCACGTCGTCCTGATCGAGATGCCTGATCCGCACGGATGTCCCTTTCCTTTGCGCAAAAGACTAAGCGAGAGGCCGTTCCGGTGCCAGAATGGCCGCCATGACATTTTTTGATAGACCCATTCACCCCGATGCTGTTTTTTCGGGGTATGCGGAAAGACTGGAATAAAAACCTCAAGGAGACGCCGATGGCCGTCGATACATCCCCCCGCTCAGTGACCTGGACTTATGTCGATGGCGAATGGCTCTCGGGCAACCCGCCGCTGATCGGACCGACTTCGCACGCGATGTGGCTGGGCTCGACGGTATTCGACGGTGCCCGCGTCTTTGATGGCGTCGCCCCTGACCTCGATCTGCATTGCCAGCGCGTCAACCGTTCGGCGACGGCGCTTGGCCTGAAGCCGACCATGACAGCCGAAGAGATCGAAGCGCTGACGTGGGAAGGCGCAAAGAAGTTCGACGGCAAGACGGCACTTTATGTAAAGCCGATGTACTGGGCCGAGCACGGCGCCGCCGGTGTCGTCGCCATCGATCCGGAATCGACCCGTTTCGCGCTTTGCCTGTTCGAAGCACCCATGGGCAACGGCCATGGCGGTTCGTCGCTGACGCTCTCGCCGTTCCGCCGGCCGACGCTGGAATCGATGCCGACCGATGCGAAGGCCGGCTGCCTCTACCCGAACAATGCACGCATCCTGACGGAGGCGCGTTCGCGCGGATTCGACAATGCGCTCGTGCGCGACATGCTCGGCAACATCGCCGAGACAGGCTCTTCCAACGTCTTCCTGGTCAAGGACGGTGTCGTCTACACGCCGGCTGCCAACCGCACCTTCCTTGCCGGCATCACCCGCTTCCGCGTCATGACGTTGCTGAGGGAAGCAGGTTTCGAAGTGGTCGAGGCGACGTTGACCATGGCCGATTTCGAAGCGGCCGACGAGATTTTCACCTCCGGCAATTACTCCAAGGTGCTGCCGGTGACGCGTCTGGAGAGCCGTGACCTGCAGGCCGGTCCGGTCGCCGCCAAGGCGCGCGATCTTTACATGGATTGGGCGCACGCGGCGCGCGACGTCTGAGAAACAGAGCCACCGAGTGCGACGTTCCTGCGCTCGGATAGTGCGCCTTGAAGTACGACCACGGTCCGGTCGCTCCCCTCCCGCGATCAGCGGGAGAGGGATATGCGCGCCGTCGCTGCAGCGCGCCTGTGGATCAGATAGGCCTGGACTGAGATGCCCGACAGGAAGATCACCAGCCAGACGAGCAACGTTGTCTGCACGATCGGTGATTCCGGGCCATTTGCGAGCGGCTGCGAGACCGGCAGCCGTCTCAGCGTTTCATTGACCGCCGGCACGATCAGCAAGAAGTAAGTGAACGAGAGGCCGAGTGTCGTCAGGTAGGGTTTCAGGCGTCCGAGGAAATCGACGCGCGCAACGGCAAGGCTCCCGGCGATCACGAGGAGCGTGACGATGCCAAGCGCATGCCCTGCATTGAAGCCGCCGGTGCTCGACAGCCCCGCCGTCGTCAAAACGGTGAGGAGGAGAGTGGCGAGATAGATCTTGCCGGAGCGCGTCGCAGGATCGATCGCGCCATAGCGGGCGAAACCGTAGAGCCCCGCGGCGACGGGCGCTAGGCTGATTGCCGTATGTATGATGCCAAGGGTGGACAGCGGATTTGCCATGATCTTGCTCCTTCGAATATTGCCGACCGACTAGTTGGTCAGTGTTGGTTCAAAAAAAGAAATGCGCTTGCTGCTTCTGCCGGCGCATCGGGTACGTTCAAGTTGGACTTTACGGCTGCTACAGACTGGCCGCCGTTACCGTGGGAACAGTCCTTGCCGATTTTGTGTCGACATTCTTGCACCTTGATGACGCCACGCCAACGCCGGCGGGATCTTCGATCACGTCGGCATTCTGGCCAGAAGCTGATCCAGTGCGCGACGGGCGATAGCCGAAAACACGGCGGGATCTGAGTCGGCGACACGCGCCGCAAGCATGGCGCCGTGAACGGAGGCAATCAAGCAATCGGCCGCCACTGCCGATCCGTGTTCGGCCTTGAGCAAACCTTGGGCGACGCCGTCCTCGATCACCGCACGGAGCCAGCTGGCGAGATCGGCGAAATGGCCACGCACCTGCTGAACGACGGTTTCCGGCAATGAGGGGATCTCGGAAGCGAGCAAGGCGCCGATGCAGAACGGCATGTCCTGTCGGCGAATGCAGTCCTCCCAGAAGCCGATATAGGCTTCAAGCCGCGCAACCGGATCGGCGACGGCAGCCAGCAGCCCTTCGACGTGGCGGCGATTGTTCTTGCGATAACGCGCAAGCACCATTGCCGCCAAATCCGCCTTGCTCGGGAAGTGATGATGGATCGTTGCCTTGCCGACACCCACTTCAGGCGCAATGTCGGCATAGCTGAAGGCGTTATAACCCCTCGACACCATCAGGCGTTCCGCGACGGCCAGGATCTTTTCGTAGGTCTCGCTCACCATCATTATTGTTCTACCAACTAGTCGGTCGGTACTCAAGTGCCGAGCGCACCTAGCCGGAGAGGCGCTTTGGAAAGCGATCGACCTGCCGGTGGTTGATCCGGCAGGTCGGCAGTCACCTACGAAATGATTGGTGTGGTCGTCGGGTCAGGATTGGTTGCCTACCTGGCCTTTGCCGGTGCCTTGATGGTCACCGTCTCCGGCGTCAATTCGCCGCCGAGTTCGACGGTCTTCTTATGCTTGTCGTAGACGCAGATCTGCGTGACAGCGGTTTTGGAGCCTTTCGGCGTGCCGATCACCAGTGCCAGGCCGAAGCTTTTCGAACCGAAGGGATCGACCACGGCGCTTGCCTTCTCGAGTGACGTGGCGGCCGAAAGGCACTTCTTGGAAACCTCCGTCCGGAACGCCTCCCATGCATCGCCGGAGGAGGCAGCGGCGTTGGACGCAAACAGGGCCGCGGCAGCGGAAAGAGCGAGGGCGGGGATGAGGCGCTGGGGCATGGGCGGTCCTTCATGCAAGGTTGTAGCGCTGGCCACGCTGCAAGCAAACCGTGGCACGATTGTGCTCGAAAGTGTCATGCTTTCAAAATGATGTTGAAAGTATATTCCGTGGGTTGAGGAAAAATTGGCATTGCATCGGTTGCCTCCATGGGGACCGGTGCCTATGTTCCCGCTCACAGATTTCCCACGCGAAATCCCATGCCAAGAGGAGATGCCCACATGGCTTTCGAATTGCCGAACCTTCCCTACGACTACGATGCGCTGGCGCCCTACATGTCGCGCGAGACGCTCGAATATCACCACGACAAGCACCACCTTGCCTACGTGACCAACGGCAACAAGCTTGCTGAAGAAGCCGGCCTCTCCGACCTGTCGCTCGAGGAGGTCGTCAAGAAGTCCTATGGCACCAATCAGCCGCTGTTCAACAATGCCGGCCAGCACTACAACCACATCCACTTCTGGAAGTGGATGAAGAAGGGCGGCGGCGGCACCAGCCTGCCCGCCAAGCTCGAAGCGGCCATCAAGTCCGATCTCGGCGGCTACGACAAGTTCCGCGCTGACTTCATCGCCGCCGGCACCGGCCAGTTCGGCTCGGGCTGGGCGTGGCTCTCGGTCAAGAACGGCAAGCTCGAAATCTCCAAGACCCCGAACGGCGAAAACCCGCTCGTTCACGGTGCTTCGCCGATCCTCGGCGTCGATGTCTGGGAACACTCCTATTACATCGACTACCGCAATGCCCGCCCGAAATACCTCGAAGCCTTCGTCGACAGCCTGATCAACTGGGACTACGTGCTCGAAATGTACGAAGCGGCTTCCAAGTAAGTCGCCCGATTTCGACGCATGACCTTTGGACCCGGCGCTTGCGCCGGGTCTTTTCGTTTGGGCTGCGCGCGGATGAACGATGCCTTAGGCCGCTGTCGGTGGTGTCTTCCAGCCGCTGATCCAGAGCTCCCTCAGGCGATTGCCTTCGCCTGGGAAATAGGCGTCCGCGGCTTCGCAATGCTCCACGCGGTCGGCGCGGAAGTTGCGGATCGCCTGCCGTAACTCACACCAGGCAACGAGATTGGCGGTTTCCGAATAGTAGATCAGCGCCACCGGCCGGATCATCCGTTCCGTGGCACGACCGAGCTCGTCGCGATAGTAGAGCTCGAGCTTCTGCTCGTCGCGGATTGCCCGGCGGACCAAGGCGAGATCGATGCCTGCGGGCGAGGGAGCGATGGTGCCCCAGGCATGCAGGGCCTGGGAACGAAAGGCGCGCCTGAGCGGCTCGGGCACCGCGGCCGTGATCTTCTTGTTTACGCGGCCGGCGGCCGCCTTCAACTCCTCGTCGCCGGTTCGCGACAGCAGCGCCAGCGCCACGGCGATCGCTTCCGTTTCTTCGATCGAGAACATCAACGGCGGCAGGTCGAAGCCCGGCCGGAGGATATAGCCGATGCCGCGGCCGCCTTCGATCGGCACACGCATCGCCTGGAGCGCGGCGATGTCGCGGTAGATCGAGCGCACCGTCACCTCCAGCGTCTCGGCCATCGCCGCGCCAGTCACGGGCTTTCGCGCGAGCCGGAGGATCTGGATGATCTCGAAAAGCCGTGCCGCCTTGCGCATCGAAAACCGCTCCCGCCGTCAACGCTCCTGACAATACCTTGTCAGTTGCCAGGATTTATACCATCAGCCAACGAATTGAAAAAACAGCAATTCGTCTTGAGAATTGAAAAATCGGGCGATGGACAACTGACATGACCTATACGGAAAACCTCTGGCTCTTCTTCACCTTGCTGTTCGGCATCATCATCGTGCCGGGCATGGACATGGTCTTCGTTCTGGCGAACTCGCTGACCGGTGGGCGCGCCTCCGGCCTGTCGGCGACGGCCGGCATCATGGCGGGGGGCGTCCTGCACACGCTCTATGCGGCGCTCGGCGTCAGCGTCATCCTGCATCTGGTGCCCGGTCTCTTCAACGTGCTGCTCGTCGCCGGTGCGGGCTATATCGCCTGGATCGGCTTTTCGCTCATCAAGAGCTCGATCACCATCGGTGGGATAGAAGGTTCAGATCGGCTCTCCCGCTGGGCGAGTTTCCGCCAGGGCGCGCTGACGAGCCTGATGAACCCGAAGGCCTATCTCTTCATGCTGGCGGTCTACCCGCAGTTCCTCAAGCCGCAGTTCGGGCCGATCTGGTCGCAGGCCCTTGTCATGGCCGCGATGATCGCGACGACGCAGTTCGCAATCTACGGCGGGCTGGCGCTTGCTGCCGGCCGCGGTCGTGATTTCCTGGTCGGCAGCCCCGCCACAACGGTGTGGATCGGCCGCGCCGCCGGCGTCGTGCTCGTTCTGGTCGCGGCCTTCACCATCTGGCAGGGCTGGGCGCATTGATCGTAGTGAGGGTCGGAGATGAAGTATAAACATGATTATAAAATTCATGTTTATACTTCGGGCTCGTCGAAATCCCGGAATTACAAGCCGGCCGTTCGAAATTCCGTTGTCGTAACAAGCACATCAAAAAAATGTTACTTCCGCTGGATAATCAAGATGACATCATGCCGGCGCATTGGACATGAAGGCTAGCCAGGCAGATTCGCCAAACAGATTTGATTGACCGGGAGATCCTGATGAAAATACGCGCACTGATGTTGGCTGCCGCACTTGCGGGCCTGGGTGTTACTGCCGTGACCGCAGCCGACGAGCCGCAGGTGGTTCGCCAGCAGGCGATGAAGAAGGTCGGTGCAGCGACCGGCGCGCTTGCCGGCATTGCCAAGGGCGAGAAGCCCTACGATGCCGAAGTCGTGAAAACGTCGCTGACGACGATCAGCGAAACGATGAAGACCTTCCCCGACCATTTCCCGGTCGGCTCGGAGACGGGACACGAGACCGAGGCGAGCCCGAAGATCTGGGAAAACCTGGATGACTTCAAGGCCAAGGCCGTCAAGCTCGGCACCGATGCCGAAACCGTTCTCGCCCAGCTCCCCGCTGACCAGGCGGCCGTTGGCGCTGCCCTCGGTGGAATCGGCAAGGACTGCGGCAGCTGTCATGAGAGCTACCGCCTGAAGAAGAATTGACGGGCGTCGATTTCGCATCATGTTGAATATGGGAGGCACGCGACTTTGAGCCGCGTGCCTCTACCTGTATTTGGGGCCCGTCGGTTTGCGGCAGGGCACGAGGGGTGACAATGGGTCGTCGCACGAGAAAGCTGATATCAGGTCTTGTGGTGCTGGGCGTCGTCGGCGGAGCAGCCTTCTGGTGGCTGACGAAGCCGGCGCCATGGAGTGCCTCCCACTGGGAAGGGCTCGGTGAACCGGATCTCGCCAATGGCGAACAGGTCTTCTGGGCGGGCGGCTGCGCGAGCTGTCATGCCAAACAGGGCGCCGAAGGCGATGCGCGCCTGGTCCTTGCCGGCGGTGCGCCGCTGAAGAGCCCGTTCGGAACCTTCCATGCGCCGAACATCTCGCCGGACGAGACCGCCGGCATCGGCGCGTGGACACTTGCCGAGTTCGGCAACGCCATGACCCGCGGGGTAGGGCGCAATGGCGAACATCTCTACCCCTCGTTCCCCTATGGCTCCTACACGCGAATGACGGCGAAGGACGTCAACGACCTCTGGGGCTACATGAAAACCCTGCCAAAGAGCACCGACGTGGCGCCGCCGCACGACCTGCCTTTCCCCTACAACATGCGGATAGCGCTCGGTGGCTGGAAGCTGCTGTTCCTCACCGACAAGCCGCGCGCCGGCGTCGACGGCAATGATCCGAAGCTCACGCGCGGCCAGTATCTCGTCGAGGGACCGGGCCATTGCGGCGAATGCCACACGCCGCGAAATGCAATTGGCGGCTTTGAGCCCGAGCAGTGGCTTGCAGGAGCGCCAAACCCGGAAGGCCAGGGCCGCATCCCCAACATCACGCCCGGGTCCAAGAGCATCGGCGGCTGGAGTGCATCGGACATCGCCTCCTATCTGGAAACCGGCTTCACGCCGGAATTCGATTCCGTCGGCGGCTCCATGGTCGAGGTGCAGAAGAACATGGCGAAATTGACGCCGGCCGACCGGGAGGCGATCGCGAGCTATCTCAAGGCAATCCCGGCGCTCTGACCCTTGATCTTCGCTTGAAGGCGCGCTCAACTCGTCCTGAATGCTTCGCTTGATCGTCGCCGATCGAGAGGGGAAGCATGCAGGAATTCAAAGTGCTGCAGCGATCTTCGTGCGTCGAGAGGGACGCGTGACGCAGCAGGACAGGGAGGAGAAGACTGAATGCGCCCACACGAAACCGTGCCCTATGATCAGTGGATCGAGCGCACCCCCGAGGAGATGGCGACGCGCGCCGCCGATTTCTACGAAGAGATCAACCGCCGCCGGACCACGCGCTTTTTCAGCGATCGCGCCGTGCCGCGGGAGGTCATCGAAACCTGTCTGAAGTCGGCCGGCACGGCACCGAGCGGCGCCAATCATCAACCCTGGCACTTCACGGTCATCGAGAGTGCCGCGATCAAGGCCAAGGTCCGCAGCGCGGCGGAAGAGGAGGAGCGCATCTTCTATCGGGATAAGGCACCGCAGGAATGGCTCGACGCACTGGCCCCGCTCGGTACCGATGATGACAAGCCCTTCCTGGAGACCGCTCCCTATCTGATCGTCATCTTCTCGCAAAAGCGCGGCGGCCCCAGACCGGGCGACCTGAAGAAGAACTACTACATCAACGAGAGCGTCGGCATCGCCACCGGCATCCTGATCACGGCGCTGCACCATGCCGGGCTTGCGACGCTTACCCATACGCCGGCGCCGATGAATTTCCTCAACGAGATCTGCGGCAGACCCGAAAGCGAAAAGCCGTTCCTGATCCTGGTTGTCGGCTATCCCGCGCCGGATGCGACCGTCCCGGTCGCCGGCAAAGTAAAAAAACCGCTCGATCAAATCTCGAACTGGCTCTAACCCATTGATGGGAGTGCATCTTTCCGCCTCCCGTGGGTCCGCTTGAAATTGCGATTGTCAGGCGCCATTCTGAAACGCGTCCCGGGACGCGTTTCCTAGCCGACACTGGCGCGTTCGTTCACCTGATGCTCGTGTCCGTAGAGCGCGAGGAAGCCGTCGAGTTCCGCCGAGCCGAGGCCGAGGCCGTGCAGGATCTCGCCGGCAAAACTGATCGGCGCAGTTCCGGCAGCGGTGACGACATGGCCGCTGCGCAGCGCCTGTGGCTGACTGCGGTAGCGCTGCCTGCCGTGATAGCCGGGCAGCGCTGCAAGGCTTTCAGCGCTGTTGCCGGTATGGTCGATGCTATTGAGAAGTCCGCTTGTGGCGAGCGCGTTGACGCCGCCGCAAATGGCTGCGAGCACGCGCCTGTCGCGATCGAAAGCACGGATCGTTGCTGAGAGATCGGGAGCCTCACGCGTCTCCCAGATCGATCCGCCGCAGATCACCAACCCGTCGAAGCCTGCGGGATCGAGCGCGTCGACGGAGAGATGCGCCGAGACGTCGAGCCCGCCCATCGACGTCACCCGCGCACCGTCGGCGGTGGCGACGTCGATATCTATACCGAGGTGCGTACGCGCTGCCGCCATCAACAGCGCACATTCCCAATCGGCGAAGCCTTCACAGAGCACGATCGCAAGACGCATCGTTCGATCCTCATCCAAGCTTCTGCATATAGCGCATGCCCGTCACCGGACGAGGCACGAAGCGCTCGGATTCGTAGAAATGATGCGCCTGAAAATTGCCCGTGGCGGCGCTGACCGAAAGGAAGTCGCAGCCGGCCATCTTCGCCTGCTCGCGCGCCTTGGCAACCAGATGGCGGCCAATGCCGGTGCCGCGGCTTTCAGGGCGAACGAAGAGATGATGCAGTTCCATGCCACGCGCGCCTTCGGCGGCCCGGTAGATCGGCACCAGGATCGCGTAGCCGATCAGTCGGTTGCCGGCCTCGGCAACGAGCGCGGTGATCCAGGGCGTGCGGCCGAAGAGGTCGCGCTCAAGCTGTTCCGGTGTGATCGGCGCGGCGTCGCCGTGTTGGGCGGAAAGCTCGGCGATCATGTCGCGCAGTTCCGGCAGGTCACGCTGCTTGGCGCAACGGATCGTGACCATCGGCGGTCGTGTCGACGGGACAGGGTGAAGGGTAGGGATGGCGGTCTGTAGCATTTCTGGGCTCCTCGGTTTTTTTCGCCATCAGGAGCCGGAAAAACAAAAGCCGCCTGATGGCGGCCTTGTTGAATATGATCAGCAGGCCGCTCCTATCGGAACAGCCAAAAATACACGCGGCAAATGGGTGCGTTCTTGATCATGGGCGCTAGATTGTTCGTTTTCGCGATTTTGTCAACGGGGATTTTTCGACCATCGATCGCGCCCCGCATTTTTTGGAGCGCCGCCTCAGTGTTCGCTCTCGCACATGGAGTGGTCGGCCAGGGCCCGGATCACATAGCAGTCACCCACCGTGTGATTGCCGTCGCAGGCGACGATGCGCTCCAGTTCCTGCTCCAGCTTTCTCAGCCTGGCGATCTTTTCGCGAACGGTCGCCAGGTGCTCGCTGGCGATCCGGTCGGCCTCGCCGCAGGGACGCTCCGGATGCTGGCTGAGGGCGAGCAGGTCGCGGATCGAATCGATCGACAGGCCGAGGTCGCGCGCGTGACGGATGAATGCCAGCCGCTCGAGTTCGCTTTTCTCGTAGCGCCGCTGGTTGCCTTCGGAGCGTTCGGGCGCCGCGATCAGCCCCATCTGCTCGTAATAGCGGATCGTCGGAATCTTGACGCCGGTGCGCCGGGAGAGATCGCCAATGGAATACATGCTCGCCTCAAACCTATAGCTTCTGGAGCAATAGATAGTTGCGTGCTGCATTGTGTCAATGGCGGGGTGAGGGAAGGGCCCACACGGGCCCCTCCCGACGGCAAGTAATTCCGGCCCGGCCTAGCCGGGGTCCTTGCCGAGGAACGAGAGCAGCACCTCGTCGAAGTGATCGCTTTCTTCCAGTTGCGGCGTATGCCCGCTCTCCTCGAAGGTTCGCACCGTCAGGTCAGCGAAGTCCCCCCGGTACTCGTCCCAGGTGGAGGCTGGAGCAACGAGATAGTCCGATCGGCCAAGGGCCAACAGCACGGGCGCCGTCAGCGCGTTCAACCCCTTGCGGATATCGATATCGCGAAAGACCTCGCCCCAGAGATGGTCGAAGACAGCGTTGTTGACCGTGACATCAAGCCAAAGCGGCGCGGCATCGAAGTCCGGCTGATGCCAGCTCTTGGCGCCAAGCCGGATCAGCAGCGATTTGAAGCGCTCCTCCGGCCGGGCTGCTATGTCCGCGCCAAGCGCGGCCATCTCCCGCTCGAAGGTTGCCTTGCGCTCAGGCGATACGGTCTCCTCCCAGATCCGGTCGGCGACGGCCATATGGCGGGCAGAATGGCTCGGGCCGGTACCGACCATAACAAGATGGCTGATGTGCCCCGGATGCCGCTTGGCATATTCGAGCGCCATGTAGCCATGGCCGGAATGGCCGAGGATCGCAAAGCGCTCGAGACCGAGATGCGCGCGCAGCCGGTCGATGTCGGCAAGCACCGTCTCGAAGCCGATGTCGCCAGAGGCATATTCGCCCCGGGCCGGTGCGAAACCGCGATGGTCGACGAAGACCAGGCGCAGCTTTTCGCGAAGCGCCTTGGAGAAGGTGCGCGGATAGTAGATGGCGCTGCCGATGACGAGCAGCGGCATGCCGCTGCCTTCGATCGTATAGCCAAGGTCGAAGGGACCGGCGCGAAGGCTTCCGGTTTCGGAAACAAATCCGTTTTTCGTAGTCATGAAGATGATCCCAGCGGTGGCCGGTGAGCGGTCATATCGACGTCAGGCGTTCACGCGGCCAGAAAAAGCCATGCCAAAAGCCGCCGAAAAGCGGTCGTGGCGTCAGTAGTTTTCTGTCGGTGAGCGTCGCTAACGGATCAGGCGCACGGGTCTTGGTCCTCTTTTGGGGACCGCTGAATACCATCCTTGGTCAGGGCAGGACAAGTCGTGCGTCCTGCCCGAGGTCCACAAGGCTCTGTCAGGCGATGTCGCTGCCGCTGTCGGCAATGTCGGTGGCTGCGTTGTCACGCTGTTTCTCGACACCCATCGCACGTTCGACTCCCCGGCGAATTTCGTCCTCGACTGCCCTCCGCTGTTCGGTATCCATCGCCTTGAGATCCTCTTCGTTGAGGCCAAGCGATTCCAGGATTTGAGCGCGGATCTGCTCTGCCAGGCTCATCTTCGACCGCTTCAGGAACTCGTTGCTGACCGAGTTTCCTGACGGTGCCGCCCCTTTCTGGCCCGTGATCGAGGCGGTTCCGGTTTCCTCGCGGGTCGCGGTCGCCCACAGGGCGTTGGAGAGCGCGCTTGATGTCGAGGGCGGCGCAACCGTTGGGGCCTGGCGCGGGCGCGCGTCTGTCCCGGTCTCCTCGATCGGCGAAACCGTGCCCATCTGCTGGCGGCGCTGGGAGAAGTAGTAGTTCGAGATGCTGTTGTCGATCTTCATGGGAATCCCCCGGAATCTGTCGTCCGGGGGAAGCTGCTGTCGCGGGCTTGCGCGGAGCTTGCTTTTGCAACCCTCTAGCGAGATTTAGGGATGCCTCTCGCGCTTCACGGCAGGGTGTAGGCGATGATGTAATCGCCGGGCTTCGTGCCGACCGAGCCGTGGCCGCCGGCGACGATCAGCACATATTGCTTGTCGCCCACCGCATAGCTCATCGGCGTCGACTGGCCACCGGCGGGCAGGCGCGCTTCCCAGAGCTGTCGGCCGGTCGTCAGATCATAGGCGCGCAGATAGTCGTCGACCGCAGCGCCCAGGAAGGCAACGCCGCCCTTGGTGATCATAGGCCCGCCGATGCCGGGTACGCCCACCTTGAACGGCAGCGGTAATGGCGTCATGTCCTCGACGGTGCCGTTCTTGTGCTTGTAGGCGATCTTGCCGGCTCGAAGATCCGCGCCGGCGACATAGCCCCATGGCGGCGCCTGGCAGGGAATGCCGAGCGGTCCGAGGAAGGGGCCCATGAAGACGCCATAGGGCGCTCCATCGTTGCGGTTGAGGCCCTGTTCCGAACCTTTCTCGTCCTGGCCCTTCGGCGGGACCTGATCGCGGGGCACGAGACGCGAGGTGAAGGCGAGATAGGTCGGCATGCCGAACATCACCTGCCGTTCCGGATCGACCGCAACGGAACCCCAATTGAAGGTGCCGAAGTTGCCAGGATAGACCAGAGTGCCTTCGAGCGACGGCGGCGTGTAGCGCCCCTCATATTTCAGCGACCGGAACTCGATGCGGCACGCAAGCTGGTCGAAGAGCGTGACGCCCCACATATCCTTCTCCCGCAGCGGTGCGGGCATGAAGGTGAGGCCGGAGACCGGTTGGGTCGGCGCCGTGAAATCCTCGCGGATCGCCCCGCCCGGCGCCTGGACTTCCTCGACCGGGATGATCGGCTCGCCGCTTCTGCGGTCGAGCACGTAGATGTCGCCCTGTTTCGTCGGTCCGACCAGCGCCGGCACGACCGTGCCGTCTTCCTTGGTGATGTCGAGCAGGGCCGGTTGCGCTGGCACATCCATGTCCCAGAGATCGTGATGCACGGTCTGGCGCACCCAGCGCACTGCGCCCGAGTTGATGTCGAGCGCGACGATCGAGGAGGAATATTTCTCGACGTGCTCGCTCCGGCCCATGCCGAGTTGGTCCGGCACCTGGTTGCCCATCGGAATGTAGACGAGGCCGAGGGCTTCGTCATAGCTGAAGACCGACCAACTGTTCGGCGAGTTGGTGGTGTAGGTCTGACCCTCGGGAAGAGGCGTCGTCACATCCGGGTTGCCGCTGTCCCAGTTCCAGATCAGCGCGCCGGTGTTGATGTCGAAGGCGCGGATGACGCCGGATTGTTCCTGGGTCGAATAGTTGTCGTTGACTGCGCCGCCGATGATGAGCTTGCCGGCGACCGCCACCGGCGGGGACGTCGAATAATAGTAGCCGGCGGGGTTGTACTTCATGCCCGTTTCGAGCTTCAGCACGCCGTTGTCGGCAAAGCTGGTGCAGACGGAGCCGTTTGTCGCGTCGAGGGCGATCAGGCGCGCATCGGAGGTTGGCAGATAGACCCGCTCGGCGCAGGGGCTGCCGGGCGCTGCGGTGGGATCGGACCAATAGGTGACGCCGCGGCAGGTCTGGTGCTGCCGGTCGGGGTTCATGCCCGAGTTGGAATCATACTTCCATTTTTCCTCGCCGGTCGCCGCGTCGAGGGCGATCGCCCAATTGTGCGGCGTGCAGGCATAGAGCGTATCCTTCACCTTGAGCGGCGTGACCTGATAGGTCGTCTCGCCGACATCCTCCGGTCGTTTGACGTCGCCGGTCTGGTATTGCCAGGCGACCCTCAGATTGGCGACATTGTCAAGCGTGATCTGGTCGAGCGGCGAATAACGCTGGCCGAAGGGGGTTCGCCCGTATTGGTGCCATTCACCCGGGGGCACTGAGCCACCGAGCGGAGGGTCGGCGGCAACGACATTGCTTGGCAGATCTCCGCGGATATCGTGCGGATCCAGCGTCAGTGCATATCCGGCCACACCGATCGCGAGGAGTACGGCAATCGCCAAGGGCCAGGCGCTCACCGCATAGCGTTCGCCCGTTGGGCTCTCGAAGCCGAGCGGCCGACGGACGGAAGGCAGCAGCAGCCAGAGCCCCAGGAGCACGATGACGCCTCCGCGCGGACCGAGTTGCCACCAGTCGAAGCCGACCTCCGAGATTGCCCAGCCGAGCGAGCCAAGGATCATGAACGCATAGAGCCAGATCGCTGCCGATTTTCGCTTGAACAGGAGTACGGCCGTCAGCAGGAAACCGATGCCGATGACGAGATAAAAGGGGCTGCCGCCAAGCATCAGCAGTTTGACCCCGCCGCCGCCGAGCACGAGGCCGATGAGAGCGAACACGATGGCTGTCAGGATGAGCATGATGCAAACTCCCGCATTGAAGCACAGTGCCGCGACACCGTTTTTTCCATGACGCTGGTCCCCGTTCGGGGCCGCGTGAGACAGGTCGGTTTCGGAGTCGGCGGTCGCAATCGACGTCGCGGCAGCCAGGTTGGCAACGGCGCGTTTGGCGCGCCGTTACCGCTAGCACCTAACGCGCGGCACCTGCCTTTCAATAGCCACAATTCCGCAACGCGGAAATTTAGGGGTATGCGATGGGGTTGTGCTCAAGGTGCTGAGAGGTCGGACGGCGAAGCTGACACGCACGTCGCCGGCACCTGCTGGCAGCGAAAAGGGGCGCTTCCTTCGCAACGTGCAAAAACAAGAAGATAGAGCGTTTCGGTGAATCAGGATTGGAGGAGCCGCGCGGGATCGCTACAAGGCGATGCCGCTTCAGCAAGCGTGAATGCGGAGGCCGTCACGTGCCGCAGAAGGTTCGCTGCACTTCCTCTTCGGGTTTCGGTGGCTCCTGGTAGGCGGCAAAACGCGGCTGATCCTCGTAAGGCTTCGCGGTCACGTCAACCAGCGCCTCGAACAGCGAAAAGTCGGCCTCCTCGGTCGCTGCCGCGATCGCCTTTTCGATGCGGTGATTGCGGGGGATGTAGGCGGGGTTCACGGTCTTCATCGCCGCCGCGCGCTCTTTGGGCGTCATCGTTTCACGGCCAAGCCGTTGACGCCAGTCCTGAAGCCATGGCTCAATCGTCGCGGCGGAGGCGAACGAAGAGCCCAGCAGCGCGTCGGCTGCGGGATCGCGTGCGCTCTCGCAGAGCCGGCGGAAGGTCAGGGTAAAGTCGGCTTCGCTTTTGTGCATGGCGGTCAGTAGCGATTGCACAAGGTCGAGATCGCCTTCTTCGCTCGTGGCCAGCCCGATCTTGGCCCGCATGCCGTCCAGCCAATGGCGCTGGAAGATTGCGCCGTATTCGCCGAGCGCATCGTTGGCCAGTTCAACCGCCGTATCCGCGTTATCATCGAAGAGCGGCACCAGGGTCTCGGCCAGGCGGGCGAGGTTCCATTGGCCGATCGCGGGTTGGCTCGCATAGGCATAGCGGCCGATCTGGTCGATCGACGAGAACACCTTCTTGGGATCGTAGGCATCCATGAAGGCGCAGGGGCCGAAGTCGATCGTCTCGCCGGATATCGTCATGTTGTCGGTGTTCATCACCCCATGAATGAAGCCGACATGCAGCCAGCGGGCGATCAGTTCCGCCTGACGCGCGTTCACCGCCTTGAAGAAGGCGAGATAAGGCCGCTCCTCGTCCTTGATCTCGGGATAGTGCCGGTCGATCGCGTAGTCGGCGAGAATCTTCACCGAGGCCATGTCGCCGCGCGCGGCGAAGAACTGGAAGGTGCCGACGCGCATGTGGCTGGCGGCGACGCGCGTGACGATGGCGCCGGGCAGGATCTGCTCGCGATAGACCGGCTGGCCGGTGACGACGGCAGCAAGCGCCCGCGTCGTGGGGATGCCGAGCGCAAACATCGCTTCGCTGGCGATGTATTCACGCAGCACCGGACCGAGAGCCGCACGCCCGTCGCCGCGGCGCGAAAACGGTGTCTGTCCCGGCCCTTTCAGCTGAATGTCGCGCCGCTTTCCGTTGCGATCGATCACTTCGCCGATGAGGATCGCCCGGCCGTCGCCAAGTTGCGGCACGAAGGTTCCGAACTGGTGACCGGCATAGGCCATGGCGAGCGGTTCGGCGCCATCAGGCACGCGATTGCCCGAGAAGATCTGCGCACCGTCGCGCTCGAGTGCGGCCACATCGAGCCCGAGCTCCTCGGCGAGCGGCTTGTTGAGCTTGATCAGCCAGGGTTCGGCGACAGGGGTGGGCTCGACGCGCGCGAAGAACTGCTGCGGCAGGCGCGCATAGCTATTGTCGAAGGCGAAGGCTTCGGTGTTTCCGGTCGGTGAGGGGGGAACGTAGTTCATGATCAAGCGGTCAAACGGCGTCTGCCGGGATACCCCGGGGCCGTCCTTTCGGCCTAAGTCTACACGAGATCGCGAAGATTTTGGGTCGCATCGACCAAAAAACGTCAACGCCGAAAAAGCGGCGCCCTCCCGCGATTACTCGCGAGAGGGCCGGGAGGGCGAGGCCCCGTACCTCAGGCGCTCAGCGCCGTCGGAGGAAGGCAGGCCTCGCAGATTGCCGCGATATGGCGATGATCGGTGCCGCAGCAGCCACCGAGGATGCGCAATCGTGGCAAATGCGTCGTCAGTGTTCTGTACCGCCGCCCGAGGTCGGCGGGGTCGCCGGCATCGAGCGTTTCGCTATTGTCGAGTTCGGCGTGGCTCATCATCGAGGCGTTGGCCCGGATACCGGCAATGCGATCAGTCCATGGACTGCGGCCGTCCAGGCTCGTCTCGAAATGAGCGGGATGGGCGCAGTTGATCATGTAGTAATGCGGGTAGCCGCCGGTCTCCGCGTCGACGGTCTCGATCGCGGACTGGAGGCTGCGGCCATCCGGCAGCCGGCCATCTGTCTCCACCGTGAAGGAGATGGCGCAGGGCATGCCATGGCTCTGGGCCGCACGGACAATGCCGATCGCTTCGTCAACGCTGGTCAGCGTATAGGCGCTCACCATGTCCGCATCACTGGCGGCGAAGGCTGAGACCTGCGGCGAATGATAGTCCTCGGCCTCGTCGGGCACCATCCGGCCCAAGCGATAGCCGTCGCCACGCGGTCCGATCGCTCCGCTGAGCACGATCGGCGCCTGCGGCCGCTCATACTCGCCGCGCAGTTCCGTGAGCATGTAGATTGCGTTCTGGTTCGTGACGGTCAGTGCCTCGTCGTTGTAGCCGAGCTTTACGCCCCAATCCGAACTCGCACGCCATGTGGGCGTGTCGAGTACGAAGCCGGTGCCGTGTTGCTGAGCGATCGCGAGGTAGCGTGCATAGTAGCTCAGCAGCCGACGCCGTCCGTCGGCCGTGGAAAGCATTACGAAGGCTGCGAAATGCGGAAGCGTGACGCCCTCGTGGAAGATCAGCGTCGTCTCCATGCCGCCGTCGCTTAGGAAGAGTCCACCCTTCAAGAGCGGCAGGCTCCGTCGGTATTTGGCCATATCGGTCTCCACCGGTTCAGTCTTGCTGATGAGGCCCGGGGACACCTCCAATCCCGCAGAACCAGCTAAATTACTGCCTTTTTATCGTCTTCTAAACTAGACGACTTAAGGTATACTATTGCTAATATATCCGCATACTTTAGTGAAATCAGTCACTTACTGCGTTGGTTCCGTCACGGCGTCACCGGCTGGTGACCCCTTCGCTGTCGGAAACCGCACCAATGGTAGGGCAGCGGCTAATGCGAAAGGGTGAGGAAACGCGAGCGAGAATCCTCGACACCGCTGAGGCCGCGGTGCTGGCGAAGGGGTTCGGCGCGACCTCGATCGACGAACTGATCGCCGAGATCGGCATTACCAAGAGCGGCTTCTTCTACCATTTCCGGGACAAGAATGAACTCGCCCGGGCGCTGCTCGAACGCTACATCGAGAACGACGAGCGCATCTACGACGAAATCTTTGGTCGGGCTCATCAATTGGCCGATGATCCGCTGCAGGCTCTTCTGCTCGGCCTGAAGCTGCTGTCCGAAACTCTGTCTGATTTGCCGAACGGCCATCCAGGTTGCCTGGTCGCAGTCATGTGCACCCAGGAGCGGGCCTTCGATCGCGAGATCCAGGAAATCAACCGGCAGGCGGCGCTGATGTGGCGCCGGCGCTTCGGTGCGATGTTCGAGGAGATCATGCGCGTCTATCGGCCGCGCGAGCCGCTGGACGTCGACCAGCTCGCCGATATGGTTTCGACCGTGCTCGAAGGCGGCATCATCCTGTCGAAGGCGCTGAAGCAGCCCGAAAGCCTGCCGCAGCAGTTGCTCGTGCTTCGGTCCTTCGTCCGGCTGCTGTTCCAGCCGGCGGTGTGAGCAATTCCAGGAGAAGGTGAAGCGGTTTTCCGTCCGGAATGGGGCCTTGCGGAGCGTCAGCCTTCCATCTCAAGCGCCAGGGTGGCGAGCTTGCGCACCGTATTGAGGTTGCGCGCGGTGCCGGCTTTTGCGGCCGGCAGCTTGAACTTCGAGCGGCCGGAACCGTTCGGGAAGTGGATATAGATCTCGGCTCCGGCAACCTGGGCTTCTTCGCCATCGGGCGCCACGAGCTTGTCGAGCGCGTCGGCCGGCGCCGGCTCACGCAGGAAAACGACCAGCAGCAGATTGGGACGGGCGTTCGGGAAGGGGGCCTGATCGGCGATCACCTGCAATTGCGCGCCGGTCCTGATCATCACGCCCGGCGCCTTGCCGAGCTTTTCCTGAAGGGCGCTGTCCAGCATCGCGGCTACTGCCGCCGCCGGCAGATCGGAGCGGAACAGCACGTTTCCGCTCTGAATGTAGGTCTTGACGTCGGCAAAGCCGAGCCCCTCGCAGATCGCCTTGAGGTCGGCCATCGGAAGCGATCCTGTGCCGCCGACATTGACGGCACGCAGCAAGGCGACATGGACGGGCATGGCGGGACCTCCGGGACCACGATGATTTTTGGCGGCTGGACCCAAAACCATCACCGCGGTCGATTTTCACAATAGGAAGCGGGGGGTGTATGCGGAAAACCGCATACACGTCCCTCATCCAGCTCCAGTTACATCTTGCCGGCGACCTTGATCGCGAAGGCATATTCGAAGGCGATCTCTTCGAGCCGCTGGAAGCGGCCGGAGGCGCCGCCGTGGCCCGCATCCATGTTGGTCTTCATCAGGATCGGCGCGCTGCCCGTCGTCTTCTCACGCAGCCGCGCGACCCATTTTGCCGGCTCCCAATAGGTGACGCGCGGATCGGTAAGGCCGCCGAGTGCAAGGATCGCCGGATAGGATTTGGCGTCGACATTGTCGTAGGGCGAGTAGCCGGCGATGATGTCGTAGAATTCGCGGCTTTCGATCGGGTTGCCCCATTCCGGCCACTCCGGCGGGGTCAGCGGCAGCGTGTCGTCGAGCATGGTGTTGAGCACGTCGACGAAGGGCACGGCCGCGATGATGCCCGTGAATTTCTCCGGAGCCATGTTGGCGATCGCCCCCATCAGCATGCCGCCGGCCGAACCGCCCTCGGCGACGATCTTTGCGTAGGACGTGAACTTCTGTTGATTCAGATAGTCAGCGGCGGCGATGAAATCCTTGAAGGTGTTGGTCTTCTTGGCCATCTTGCCGTCTTCGTACCAGGCAAAGCCACGGTCCTTGCCGCCGCGGATATGGGCAATCGCATAGACGAAGCCGCGGTCGGCGAGCGACAGGCAATTGGTGTTGAAGCCGGCGGGAATGGTGATGCCATAGGCGCCATAGCCGTAGAGCAGGCAGGGAGCAGAACCATCGAGTGGCGTGTCCTTGCGATAGAGCAGTGTCACCGGCACTTCGGTACCGTCCCAGGATGGCGCGAAGACGCGGCGGGTCACGTAGTCGTCCGGGTTGTGGCCGGAGGGCACTTCCTGGGTCTTGAGCAGCGTGCGCTCGCGCGTTGCCATGTCGTAGTCGAAAAGCTGCGACGGCGTCGTCATCGATGAATAGGAAAACCGGATGACGTCGGTGTCGTATTCGGCAGCACCGGAAAGACCGAGCGAATAGGCTTCTTCCGCAAAGGCGATCGCATGTTCCTCGCCGGTCTTCCGGTCGCGAATGACGATCTCCGGCAGTCCTTCGCGCCGCTGCAGCCAGACGAGATGGCGGGCATAGGCCATGTGGCTGAGGATAAGCGTACCGGACTTGTGCGGCACGATCTCGCGCCAATTCTCCTTGCCCGGTGCATTGACCGGCGCTTCCACGATCTTGAAATCCTTGGCGCCGTCGGCGTTGGTCAGGATGTAGAAGACGTCGCCGCCTTCGGTCATAGAATATTCAAGCCCGACGACACGTTCGGCAACGAGCTTCGGCTCGGCCGTGAGGTCGCTGGTCGAAAGCAGCCGATACTCGCTGGTCTCGTGATCATGGATGTCGATGTAGATGAAGTCGTCGAGCAGCGAGCCGCCGACCGACATGAAGAAGCCCGGGTCCTCTTCCTCGTAGACCAGCCGGTCTTCGGCCTGGGCTGTGCCGAGCACGTGGTGGAAGATCTTCGAAGGGCGATGGTTGTCGTCGAGCACGGTATAGAAGAAGCTCTTGCCGTCGGGCGCCCAGGCGCCGCCACCGCCGGTGTTCTCGATCACATCGGCCATGTCCTCGCCGGTTGAGAGATCGCGAACCCGCAGCGTGAAATATTCCGAACCCTTGTCGTCATAGCCCCAGATGCCGATGCTGTGGTCGGTCGAATGGTCGAGGCCGGCAAGACGGAAATAGGCCTTGCCCTCGGCTTCCTTGTCGCCGTCGAGCAGGAGTTGGCGGATCGTCTCGTCCTTGTGGTCGCCGTCACGCGGAATGCGGAAGTAGCGCGGCTGTTCGCCGCCGGTAACATAGGCATGGCCATAGGCGAAGGGGCCATCCTTGACCGGGATCGAGCTGTCGTCTTCCTTGATCCGGCCGCGCATCTCGGCAAACAGCGTCTTCTGCAGCGCCTTGGTGTCGTCCATCGCCGCATTCATATAGGCGTTTTCGGCTTCGAGATGCTTGCGGATTTCCGGGTCGAGGATGGACGGATCGCGGAACATCGCCTGCCAGTTGTCCGCGCGCAGCCAGGCGTAGTCGTCGGTGCGGGCAATGCCGTGGCGCGTGTCGCTCACCGGCTTCTTTGCAGCGACGGGAGCTTGGGGGAGGTTGCTGAATACGGACAAGATGCGTCTCCGGGATCAATGCGGCGGGAGACAATGAGATAGAGAGCCTGCCGATGGGGATCAAGCGCAAAGGCGGTCGCCGGACGCGCGTTCGTCGTCCGGCGACCGGGTTGCCTCTTCCCTGTTTGCGGGGAGAGGGCTTGTCCTTCCTACGACTTGGTCCTGACCCGGCGTCGATATTCTGCGACCGGCAGTCCGCCGACGCCCCAGTCTTCCAGCGCCACTTCGTCGATCACCACGAAGGTGCTGGCCGGATCCTTGGCGAGCACCGTCGCAAGCAGGTCGGTCACACCCTTGATCAGGGCGGCCTTCTGTTCGGCGGTCGCTCCTTCGCGAGTGATCTTGATGTTCACGTAGGGCATTCAGTTCTCCTCATGTGGAAGGTTTGAGGTCGTAGTGGAAGACCTTTGCGATGATCTGCCAGCGGCCGTCGACGAAGACGAGCGACAGGAGATCGGTGAAGGCCCTCTCGCCGATGGCGCACTGGACCTTGGCGATTGCCGTCACCGGCCCGGCGAATTCGACGGAAAGGATCCGGTCTGCGCGTTCCTCGCCTCGGCTTTCGGGCGAAGGGCGCTTGTCGACGATCGGAAAGTACCTGTCCATATCGAGTTCGAGCAAGGTGCCATCCGTCGCTGTGGCGTAGAGTGCCTTCGGGTGGAAAACCTGCCTGAGGATGCTGGTGTCGCTTCGGTAGAGCCCGTCGAAGTATCGCTGCAGCACCTCGATGATGGCCGAGAATTGCGGATCATTCGGTGTGCTGCTCATGCCGCGATCAACCCCTCGGCCTGCATCGCGGCGCGTACCGCCGGCCGCTCGCCGATCCTCTTCATGTAGGCAGTGAGATGCGGCCAGGGCTCAAGCGAAACACCGGTGACGCTGCCCCAGTTGACGACGGTGAAGAGATAGGCGTCGGCAACCGAGAAGGTCTCGCCGAGCAGATGGGGGCGCCCGTCGCAAAGCAGGCTTTCGACATTGCCGAAGCGCTTCGCCACCTGGGCCGCGGCCGCATCCTTCGCCTCTGCGCTCGCCGTCTTGCTGAACAGTGGCGAGAATGCCTTGTGCAATTCGGACGAGATGAAGTTCAACTGTTCGTGCAGGCGGGTGCGCTCCAGCGTGCCGTTGGCCGGTGCGAGCTTTGCTGCCGGAAAGCGATCTGCGATGTATTGCACGACCGCTGCACCTTCGGTGACGACATCGCCGCTCTCCAGCACCAGCGCGGGCACGTAACCCTTTGGGTTGATGGCCTTGAAATCGGCGCCGGTTTCCGTGCGGTGTGTCGCGGTGTCGACCTTGACGATCTCGAAGTCGGCGCCCGCTTCGCGCAGGCTGATATGGGGAGAAAGCGAGCAGGCGCCGGGGGCGTAGTAAAGCTTCATGACCAAGTTCCTTGCTGAAATCATCGTCTCCTATCGAAGACGTGGGAACCTAAGCGCAAGCGATAACCTTTGTATATCAGATAACCTTATGTTACCTCCTTTTCCGGTTTCCCGACGGTAACTGGAAAATTTGCCCATGAGCTTGAAAGTCCGGAAAAATCGGGCTGCGGCCTTGCCGCCCACCTGCCCGGTCGGCGAATGCATGGTGTTGCTCGGCGGCGCCTGGACGCCGAACATCCTCTGGTCCTTGAGCGCCGGACCGCGCCGTTTCAGCGAACTCAGGATCGATGTTCCCGGCATTTCGGCAAAGGTCCTGAGCACGCGGCTGAAGGAGCTCGAGGAAAAGGGTGCGATCGACAGACGGATCGTCCCGACTTCGCCGCCCTCGGTGGAGTATAGCCTGAGCGAACTCGGTCTGGAGTTCATTCCGGCGATCCATGCCATCGTCGAAGTCGGCCATCGGCTGAAGCAGCGGCGCGAAGCTGAGCGGCTCCGTAGCGAAGTCGCGCACGGGAATGCGGTACCCGCGGCGGTCGCTGGCGTTTGACGCCTACCAGCGTCCCTTCAACGATTGCACGGCGTGCTCGATGAAGGCTCTGACTTTCGGAGTCTCGGCCTGGCGGTCGGCAAAGCAGGCGTAGAAGTCGAAAGGTTCGTGGTCGGTATTGGCCACGCCTTCGCGCGGCACGCCGCCGAAGAGCGGCACCACCAGTCCCTGCTCGATCAGCGGTGCTGCGATAAAGGCGCCAAGACGGGTGATGCCGGCGCCGGCGATCGCCATTTCCGCGAGCGTGTCGATGTCGTTGCTGACAATCGTCGCTTTCAGTTCCGGTTCGAAGCGCAGGCCGTCGCGGTTGAACGCCCAGCGAAAGATGCGACCGTGCCCGGCATAGCGATAGACAAGGCAATCGTGGTGGACGAGATCTTCGGGCCGTTGCGGCCGGCCGCGTCGCTCCAGATAGGATGGCGCGGCGCAGATGATCATCGGCACGGAAGCGAGCTTGCGGGCAATCAGGCCCTGTTCGAGTTGCAGGCCGAAGCGCACACTGATGTCGATGCCTTCGCCGATATGGTCGATTTCCCGGTCGGTGACGACGAGTTCGATCGAGACATCGGGATACCGCGCGGCGAAGGACGGCACGAGCGGAGCCACGACATGGCGGCCGAAGGCGACCGATGAGGCGATCTTGAGCTGTCCGCGCGGCTCAGTGCTGAGCGCGGAGACGGCTGCGGCCGCTAGTTCCAATTCGTGCACGATACCGCGCACCCGCTCGTAATAGATCCGGCCGCTCTCGGTCAGGCCAAGCTGGCGCGTGGTGCGGCTCAGCAGCCGGCTGCCAAGTGACCGCTCCAGCCGCGCGATGTTCTGGCTTGCTGATGCAGGCGTGATCCCCAGCTTGCGCGCGGCCGCGGCGATGCTGCCCTCTTCGACGCTTCTGACGAAACTCTCCACTCCGCGCAGCGTGTCCATAATGTCATCCATCGAATGTTTGTGAATATTCGATGGTTTTGCCTATCTCTGACGGAGGTTGCAACCGCCTACCTCGCCGACG